>JAEYRD010000175.1 GCA_023435725.1 Pseudomonadota bacterium
ACTGCTGCGCTTCCGCGCCGCTCGACACCGACGCCACTGCGATCAGGCTCGCGACCGCCGAGACCTTCTTGCCGGAAATGCTTCCGGACTTTTCATCCATCGAGTTGAACACTGCGACCGAACGCAACGACTTCGGTGCGACCACCTGCCCCATCACCACACGCCCCATATTCCTTTTCGCTCATTCACTTCGATGAACGGTTGGGCTGTTGGTATCGGCGGCAAAATAGCGGGTCAATGCGGGCAAGCCGCGAGAATCCTTGAATAGGTCCAGATCAAAACGATTCTAAACTGCAGTTTGAAATCGTTCTAAATCAAGATTGGAGTCATTCTAAAACACGCGCGAAGAATACCGCGGAATCAGCGTCGCGCGCGCAACCTCAGTCGCTGCTCGGCGGCTTCATCAGCGAGAACAATTCATCGACGGTTTTCTGCGCGACCGCTCGCACGCGATCAGTGCTGTCCATGCCCGCGATATTGATTCCGCTCACGACGGCTTTGATCTCGTCGCGAAAGTCGGTGAGGAAGCGCAAGGGATCGCGCTGCTCGTTGGCGACGCGCGCGATCAATCCCGTGATCAGAATCTGACACGCGATCAGCTTGCCGTTCAGTTCGTCCATCCTGCGCTCCCTTTGTGGCGGCGCCGATATGGACGATGCCGATTTTCCTGACAACCGAAACGCCGCCCGGGCGATTTAGAACCGTTCTCGCCAGCGTTAATTCCGGAGCTTTTCGCGACGCGTTCAGCCGACGTTGCGGCCAGCTTCACTTGCCCGCCCACACCGGCTCCGAGCATTGCACAAGCTTTGCACGCTGATGGTTCGCGTCGGGAAAATGCAGCATTGCACACCGCAGTGCCAGAGGGCTGCCTAAGCGGTGCAAAGCTTTCCAATTGTTTAGGATTCTCAACCCATAGTGCTGTTTACACTGGAACTTGGCGTGTATTATACAAGCGCGCTGGAACCCTATGATTGCCGCCGCAATTCGTAGATTTGGGCATACGAGCCGACACGAGACGATATGAAAAAGTCCCGGCCGATCCTCTGGATTCTGATCATCGCGGCCGTGGCCACCGCAGGTTACTATGGTTGGCAGAAATTCGGCTCACATGATGCCGGGAAGGCCCAGACCGCGCAGAAGGGTTCGCCTCGCCCACCCGCCATCCCCGTGAGCGTTTCGCCGGTCCAGAAGGTCGATTTCCCGGTCTATCTGACAGGCCTCGGCACGGTTCAGGGTTTCAACACCGTACAAGTCCGGACACGGGTCGACGGCCAGATCGACAAGGTCGCCTTCACCGAGGGCCAGACGGTCAACCAGGGTGATCTGCTGGTCGAGATCGACCCCCGACCGTTCCAGGCCGTGCTCGACCAGGCCAAGGCCAAGAAGCAGCAGGACGAGGCGAATCTCGCCAACGCCAATCTCGACCTTCAGCGCTACACCAAGCTTGGCGAATTCGCGACGCGGCAGCAAACTGACACGCAGCGCTCCACCGTCGCCCAGCTCACCGCCCAGATCGCCGCCGACGAAGCCGCGATCGCCAACGCCCAGACCCAGCTAGACTACACCCAGGTCAAGGCGCCGATCACCGGTGTCGCCGGCCTGCGCCAGGTCGACATCGGCAACATCGTCAACGCCGTGACGCAGACGGGCATCGTCACGATCACGCAGGTCGAGCCGATCTCGGTGATCTTCACCGCCCCCGAAGACCAGCTCCCCTATATCAGCGAAGGTCAGAAGGCCGGCGCGCTGAAGGTGATTGCCTTCACCACCGACGGCAAGAAGACGCTGGCCGAGGGCAAGCTCGCCGTCATCAACAACCAGGTCGACACGACCAGCGGAACTATTCGACTCAAGGCGGTGTTCGACAACAAGGACCACGCGCTCTGGCCCGGCCAGTCGGTTTCGACGCGCCTTCTGGTGCGGACGCTGAAGGACGCGACCGTGGTCCCGGATGACGCGGTCCAGCATTCGACCAACGGGCTCTACGCCTACACCGTCAATCAGGACAACAAGGCAGAAGTGCACAAGATCAAGGTCAGCTACGCCATCGACGGACGTTCGGTCGTCGACGAAGGGCTGAGCCCCGGTCAGCAGGTGATCACCGGCGGTCAATTCAAGGTGCAGCCCGGAAGCCTCGTCTCGACGGCGGTGGCGAGTTCGGATCCAAGCCAGAACAAGGTACGACAGGAATGACCGGGGGCGGGATTTCGGCACCTTTCATCCGTTATCCCATCGGCACCTCGCTGCTGATGGCCGGCATTCTCTTCGTCGGTCTCGTGGCCTATCCGCTGCTGCCAGTCGCGCCGCTGCCGCAGGTGGACTTCCCGACCATCCAGATCACGGCCAACCTGCCGGGCGGCAGCCCGGAGACGATGGCCTCGTCGGTGGCGCAACCGCTGGAGCGCCAGTTCGCCCAGATCCCCGGCATCGCCCAGATGACCTCGACGAGCTATCTGGGCACCGCGTCGATCACCATCCAGTTCGACCTCAACCGCAGCATCGACGGCGCTGCCAATGACGTGCAGGGCGCCATCAACGCCGCAAGCGGCCAGCTGCCTAAAAACCTGCCCTCGCCGCCGACCTACCGCAAGGTCAACCCGGCCGACGCGCCGATCCTGCTGTTGTCGGCGACCTCCGAGACGCTGCCTTTGACCACCGTCAGCGACGCGGTCGACGCCCAGCTCGCCCAACAGATCAGCCAGCTCTCGGGCGTTGCGCAGGTCTTCATCGGCGGCCAGCAGAAGCCCTCCATCCGCGTGCAGATCGACCCGGCGAAACTCGTCGCCAAGGGCCTGTCGCTGGAGGACGTGCGCAGCCAGATCGCGATCACCACGGTCGACAGCCCCAAGGGCAATATCGACGGCGAGAAGCGCGCTTACACGATCTACGCCAACGACCAGCTCACCCAGTCCAAGGACTGGAACGACGTCATCATCGCCTATCGCAACGGGGGTCCCTTGCGAATCCGCGACATCGGCCGGGCGGTCAGCGGCCCCGAGGACGCCAAGCAGGCGGCCTGGGCCAACGGCAAGCGCGGCGTGTTCCTTGTTGTTTTCAAGCAGCCGGGCGCCAACGTCATCGAGACCGTCGACCGGATCAAGGCGACCCTGCCCCGGCTGGTCGCGGCGATCCCGCCCGCGATCAAGATCGAAGTGATCAGCGACCGCACCACGACCATCCGCGCCGCGGTCGAAGACGTCCAGTTCACGCTGCTCCTGACCATCGCCCTCGTGGTCATGGTCATCTTCATCTTCCTGCGCAGCTTCTGGGCGACGGTCATTCCCACCGTCACGGTTCCGCTGGCGCTGCTGGGCGCGTGCGCGCTGATGTGGGTGTTCGGCTATTCGCTCGACAATCTGTCGCTGATGGCGCTCACCATCGCGGTCGGATTCGTCGTCGACGACGCCATCGTGATGCTCGAGAACATCACGCGCTACATCGAGGAAGGCGAATCTCCCCTCGCAGCGGCCTTCAAGGGTTCCAAGGAAATCGGCTTCACCATCGTGTCGATCAGTATCTCGCTGGTCGCCGTGCTGATTCCGCTGCTGCTGATGGGCGGCATCATCGGGCGCCTGTTCCGCGAATTCGCCGTCGTGCTGGCGATGACGATCTTCGTCTCGATGTTCGTGTCGCTGACGCTGACGCCGATGATGGCCTCGCGCTTCCTGCGCGCCCATGGCGAGGTGACCCACGGCAAGTTCTACCAGTGGAGTGAAAGCGCCTTCGACGGAATGCTGCGCGGCTACGAATATGTTCTCGATCACGCCCTGGCCTGGCGGCGCACCACGCTTGTGATCTTCTTCGCCACGCTCGGACTGTCGATCTACCTGTTCGTCCTGATCCCGAAGGGGTTCTTCCCGCAGCAGGACGTCGGCCTGATCACCGCGACCTCCGAGGCCTCCCAGGACATCTCTTTCGCCGAGATGCAGCGGCGCCAGGTCGAGCTCGGCAAGATCGTGATGGACGATCCCGACGTCGCCACGATCGCGATGAACATCGGCGGCAGCGGCCGCGCCGGCAACAACGGCAACATGTTCATCACCCTGAAGCCGCGTAACGATCGCAATGCCTCGGCGCAGGAGATCATTGCCCGGCTGCGTCCCAAGCTCGAGAAGGTTTCTGGCGCCCGCCTCTACATGCAGGCGGCCCAGGACGTCCGGCTCGGCGGCCGGCCGACGCGCACGCAGTTCGAATTCACCTTGCAGGATGCCGATCTTGCCGAGCTCAACGACTGGGCGCCCAAGATCCTCGCCAAGATGCAAACGCTGCCGCAGCTGCGCGACGTCGCGACCGACCAGCAGACGCAGGGCACCACGGTTCAGCTCAAGATCAACCGCGACACCGCATCGCGCTACGGCATCCAGCCCCAGCTGATCGACGACACGCTGTATGACGCTTTCGGACAGCGGCAGGTCACGCAGTATTTCACCCAGCTCAACACCTACAAGGTGATCCTCGAGATCCTGCCGGAGATGCAGGGCAATCTCGACAGCCTGAACAAGCTCTATCTGAAATCGCCGCTCACCGGCGACCAGGTGCCGCTGTCGACCTTTGCGACCTGGACCACCGATCCGGTCCGTCCGCTCTCGATCAGCCACCAGGGCCAATTCCCGGCGATCACGATCAGCTTCAACCTCGCGCAAGGCGTCGCGCTCGGCCAGGCAACGGAAGCCGTGCAGAAGGCGATGGCCGATCTCGGCGCGCCACCGACGCTGAACTCGAGCTTCCAGGGTACCGCGCAGGCCTTCCAGCAGTCGCTCGGCACCGTGCCGCTGCTGATCCTCGCCGCCCTCGTCGTGGTCTATCTGATCCTCGGCATTCTCTACGAGAGCTACATCCATCCGATCACGATCCTGTCGACCCTGCCCTCGGCCGGCGTCGGCGCGCTTCTGATCCTGATGGCGGCCGGCTTCGACTTCAGCCTGATCGCGCTGATCGGCATCATCCTCCTGATCGGCATCGTGAAGAAGAACGGCATCATGATGGTCGACTTCGCCATCGCGGCCGAGCGCGACGAGCACAAGACGCCGGAGGAATCGATCCGTCAGGCCGCGCTGTTGCGCTTCCGCCCGATCATGATGACGACGATGGCCGCGCTGCTCGGCGGCGTGCCGCTGATGCTCGGCCACGGCACCGGCGCCGAGATCCGCCAGCCGCTCGGCTACGCCATGGTCGGCGGCCTGATCGTCAGCCAGGCGCTGACGCTGTTCACCACGCCTGTGGTCTATCTCTATCTCGACAAGCTCAACAACTGGTTCTCGGGCTGGGGCCGTTCGGGTGACGGCGAAGGCCACGAGGCGCCCGAGCACGGCACCGTCAAGGAAGCCGCCGAGTAGCTTGCACCGCGGCTCCCGCGACGCTACAGCGGGGCCCTCGGTTCACGCCAACGCGGTTTCGTCATGCTCATGCAATCCAGACTTGTCGTCCTCGCCGCTACTCTTCTGTTGTCGAGCGGCGCAGCCTATGCCCAGCAGGGTGCCAAGAAGAATGGCGCTCCTCCGGCCGCACAGCCCGTGCCTGCCCCGACGCAGCAACATGCTGAAGGTGCTACAGCGCAGCAACCCGGCTGGATCGCGCGCTGCAGCAGCGTGAGCCGCGACGCGCCGCTCGAATGCGCGATGGAGCAGAACGCGGTGCTGACCAAGACTGGCCAGACAGTCATCCTGATCAACATCCGTATCGCGCCCGATACCCGCACGCCGGTGGCGTTGCTGCAATTGCCGCTCGGCCTCAACATTCCCGTCGGCGCCAAGCTGCAGGTCGACGAGGGCAAGGCGGTCGACCTCCAGATCCAGACCTGCGAGAATCGCGGCTGCTACGCCTCGACGCCGATCGCGCCGGAACTACTTGCGGCCCTGAAGTCGGGCAAGCAGTTGAAGGTCTCCTTCCAGAACATGGCCAAGGAGACGATCGCGATCCCGATGCCGCTCAACGATTTCGCGGCGGCCTACGACAAGATCAAGTAAGCTCCTACCTCACTGCCGCGCCATCTGCGCGTTGCCGACGGCATCGCCGTCGAGCTTCTGGTCGTCGTGCATCGTGACAGTGACGCGCAGCAGCCGTCCCCCAAACTCGAACGGCGCCTCGTAATGCGATACGGGGCTGCCGCGGTCGCGGCCGATATCGAGGCCAGACCACGAGATCAGCGTGTGGAAACCAAGTTGAGTCTGGAGCGAACCCGCCGGCTCGCCGTCGATCAGGAGCGTGTATTCGGTGACGCCAGTGCGCGCGCCCTTGGCCGGGGGCTCCTTGCGCACGAGACGCTCGACGTGAACACCGAGCCGCCGCACGCCTGATGACACCTTGCGGTCGGAGCGCACGATCTGGTGGCTGCCGCCGATGTTGAGGTCGTGCGCCAGATGGCCGTCGCGGATGTAGAGGCTGTAGCCCGACGTCGCATCGCCGTGCGAGATCAGCACACCGTCGGCGCCCGCCTCGCCGATCTCGACATGCGCCTCGATCGTGTAGCTGCGGCTGCGCACATCAGGCGCGACGTCGGTCGGCACGTGCCCCATACCGGCATGAAAGACGAAATGATGGCGCGCGCCATGGAAGCGCGCAGCATTCTCGGCAAAGCGCGGCCCGAAGCGGTCGTCGAGCGGCAGCACATTGTGCTTCTCGGCTTCCGCCCACCACATCGCCACCATCTGGCCGAGGCGCTCCGGCTCCTTTGCCGCGAGGTCTTGGGTTTCGGAGAAATCCTCGTCGAGATGGAACAGCTCCCATTTGTCGCTATCGAACGGCGTGCCCGATGGGTGGAAGGCGACTGCCTTCCACCCGCCATGCCAGAGACCGCGATGACCGAACATCTCGAAATATTGCGGCGAGCTTTTTGAGGGCGCCGACGCATCCGTGATCGAGCGCGCAAAGCTCTCGCCCTCCAGCGGCATCTGCGGACAGCCCGCGATCGCCTTGGGCGACTCGATGCCGATCAGTTCCAGAAGCGTCGGCGTGAGATCGCAGGCGTGCACGAACTGGTGCCGCAGCTCGCCCTTCCTCGCGATTTTCTTCGGCCAGTTGATGACGAAAGGGTCGCGGATGCCGCCGCCATGGGTGTTCTGCTTGTAGCGGCGCAGCGGCGTGTTCGAGGCCATCGCCCAGCCATGAGGGAAATTGCTGTGGGTGTCGGGCCCCCCGATATCGTCGATGCGGGCGAGCTTCTCGGCGATCGGCTCCGGCTTAAAGTTGAACGGCCCCATCGCGTTGACGAAGCCGAGCGGCCCGCCCTCCTGGCTCGCGCCGTTGTCGGACATCACGATGATCACCGTGTTGTCACGGATTCCGGCCGTCTCCAGGAATGAGACGAGGCGCGCCAAATGACGATCGGAATGGTCGAGCATACCGGCGAAGGCCGCCTGCAGGCGCGTGAAGACACGGCGCTCGTCGGCCGAATGCTCCTCCCAGGCCTTCACGCCGTCGTTGCGCGCCGGCATCCTGGTGTCCTGCGGCACCAGCCCCATCGCCTTCTGGCGCGCCAGACGCTGCTCGCGCTCGACGTCCCAGCCATGCGCGAATTCGGCGTCGTAGCTCCTGATGATATCGGCCGGCGCCTGATGGGGCGCATGGCAGGCGCCGAGCGCGACCCATGTGAGCCAGGGAATGTCAGGGCGATCGGCGAGGTGATCGCCGATGAAGCGGATCGACTGGTCGATCAGGTCCTCGGTCAAATGATAGCCGTCCGCATACGTGCCCGGCGGATCGATATGCGTGTTGTCGGACACGAGCTCGGGTGCATATTGGTCGGTCTCGGCATCGAGAAAGCCGTAGAAGCGATCGAAACCGCGCCCGAGCGGCCAGCCGTCGAAGGGACCGGTGGCGCCGCTCTCGGTCAGCGGCGTGACGTGCCATTTGCCGACCATGTAGTTGCGATAGCTGTGGGTACGCAGCATCTCGGCAAGCGTCCCCGCCTCGCGCGCAATCTTGCCGCGGTAGCCGGGATAACCAGAATCGAAGTTGGCGAGGCACCCCACGCCAACCGAATGATGGTTGCGCCCCGTGAGCAGCGCCGCCCGCGTCGTCGAGCACATCGCCGTGGTGTGGAAGCCGGAATAGCGCAGCCCTTCCGCGGCGAGCCGGTCGATCGTCGGCGTCCTGATCGCCGAGCCGTAGCAACCGAAATCCGAGAAGCCGACATCGTCGAACAGCACGACCAGGATGTTCGGCGCGCCCTCGGGTGGCTTCGACGCCTCCGGCCACCAGGGCTTTGACTCTGCAACCGTCTTGCCGACGGTGCCGCGGAACGGCGCGGTGCTGCCTGCGCTCATCTGCTCCTCCCTGATCAAGACAGGCGTTGACGCCCAGATTGTCCCCGCCCTAAATTATAATCAGAATTATGATTATGAATTCGATCGGATGCAAGCGCCGATGCGGCCACGTTCAGAACAGCCCGAACTTCGCGATTTCGACCTGCCGGGCGTTGCCCCGTCGCGCCAGAAGCGCAGCCGCGAGACGACGCTCGCGCTGCTGCGCGCCGGCGCCGATCTGTTGCGCGCGCGAAGTCTTGCCGAACTCTCGATCGAGACGCTCTGCGCTGAAGTCGGAGCCACCGTCGGCGCCTTCTATAGTCGCTTCGAGAGCAAGGAGGCCTATTTCAACGCGCTGATGGCGCTGGCCGCACGTGACGGCGAGCAGCGGCTTACGGAGATGGGAAGCACCGCGCCGAAAAATGCTGACCTCGACCAGCTCTGTCGGATCATCGTGAGCGGCGTCATCGCCTGGATGCGCAATCACGAGGGCGTGCTGCGCGCCGCGCTCCAGCACGACGACACCCGTCCGGACACATGGTCACCGTTCAAGGCCCTCGCCCAGGCCACCACCGCGCGCGCCACCCCTCTCCTGCTGCCGGCCATGGGCAAGGGTCGCACCGCTGCCAAGAGGCGCACCATCGCGTTCGGCTTCCAGGTCGTGCTCGGCACGCTGGTGAACGCGATCCTCAACGATCCCGGCCCGCTGTCGCTTCGATCGAAAGAGATGGAGACGCGGCTCGGCAATTGCCTGTTGCTGCTGCTCGAGGCGGAGATCGGTCACCCCACCCCGAGATAGGCCTTCTGCACCTGCGGGTCCTCGGCGAGCGCCGCCGCCGTGCCCGAGAGCACGCTCTTGCCGACCTGGAGCACGGTGGCGAAATCCGACACTTCCAGCGCGAGCTCGATCGACTGCTCGGCGAGCAGGATGGTCAGACCCTCGCGATGCAGCCGGCCAAACGTCTCATACATGGATTCGACCACGGCCGGCGCGAGGCCCAGCGAGGGTTCGTCCAGCATCAACAGTTTCGGATCGCTCATCAGCGCGCGGCCGACCGCGAGCATCTGCCGCTCGCCGCCGGACATGGTGCCGGCGCGCTGGTTGCGGCGCTCCTTCAGCCGCGGAAAGATCTCGTAGACGCGTTCGAGCAGCGTGGCCTGACGCGACTTGTCGTGCAGCGGCGTCGCACCGAGCATCAGATTGTTCTCGACGCTCTGCTGCACGAACAGCCGCCATCCTTCCGGCGACAGCGCCAGTCCCTTGCGCACGATCGAAAAGGCCTTCTGGCCCACGATGTCCTCGCCGCGGAAGCTGATCGATCCGGAATGCACGGGAATGAGGCCGGCGATCGCATTCAGCGTCGTGGTCTTGCCGCCGCCATTGGAGCCGAGCAGCGCGACGACGCTGCCCTCCGGCACCTCGAGCGAAACGTCGGAGACGCCGATGAGGTCGCCGTAGCGCACCTCGAGGTGCTCGATCCTGAGGAGCGCCCCGCTCATAGGTCCGGCCCGCCCAACAGCTCAACCGGCGTGTGGCCGGCCACCGCCTTGGCGGCACGGGTGCCGAGATAGGCGGCGATCACGGCGGGGTTCGAGGTGACCTCGCGCGGCGAGCCGCGGGCGATCTCCTTGCCCTGGTGAAACACCATCACGCGGCTTGCGAGCGACATGATCACTTCCATGATGTGCTCGACGATGACGAGCGTGATGCCGGAGCGATGAATGTCGCGCACGAGATCGATGGCGAGCTTCACCTCGTTGGCGTTGAGGCCGGCCATTGCCTCGTCGAGCAGCAGCACCTTTGGCTCGGTCGCGAGTGCCCGCGCAATCTCCAGCCGCTTGCGGCCGGGCGTACCGAGCGAGCGCGCCGGCGCATCGGCAAACCGGCTCATCCCGACGCGCTCCAGCACCGCATGCGCCCTCGCCTCGGCCTCGGTGCGATGCGATGTGCGCAGAAAAGCGCCGATCATGACGTTCTCGAGCACCGTCATGCCCTCGAAAGTCTGCGGCACCTGGAAGGTACGGGCGAGCCCGAGCGCGGCGCGCTGCTCCGGCGCGAAGTCGGTGATGTCGCTCCCCTCGAACAGCACGCGGCCCGAGGTGGTCTTGAGGTCGCCGGTAAGGCAGTTGAAGAAGGTGGATTTGCCCGCGCCGTTCGGCCCGATCAGGCCGAGAATGTCGCCCTGCTCCAGCGTCACGGACGCATCGTCGACCGCCTTGAAGCTGCCGAACGCCTTTGTGATCCCGCGCGCCTCAAGGAGCATGGCCCGCTTCCGTGTCAGTTTTGGGCTTGCTGCGCCGCGTGAACAGGCTGAGCAGGCCGCCCGGCTGGAAGCGCGCAATCAGCACGATGATCGCGCCATAGACCACGAAGGTGAGCCCGGCGCCCTTGCCGCCGAGCCAGCTGTTGGAAATCTCCTCCAGCGGCACCAGGATCGCTGCTCCCACCAGCGGCCCGAACAGCAGCCCTGCTCCGCCCAGCGCCGCCATGATCAGGATTTTCACCGAGATCAGGATGCCAAGACCCGACTCCGGATCGACGAAGCCGAACATCATCGCATAGAGCGCGCCGGCAACGCTCGTCAGCCCCGCGCTCAGCATGTAGGCGTAGAGCTTGGTGCGGCTCGCGGGCGCGCCGAGCGAACGCGCGGCGCGCTCGGAATCCTTGATCGCACGCAGGTAAAAGCCCATCCGGCTGTTGGTCATCCACCATGTGATGAACAGCGTGATCACGAGGATGACCAGGAAAAGATAGTAGTACGGCAGCGACGACAGGAACGAGAGATCGAAGATGTTGCGCGGCACGGTGGGGCCCGAGAGGCCGACGGCCGCACCGAGCCATTCGGTGTTGGTCACGATCAGCCGCATGGTCTCGGCCACCGCGATCGTCGCCATGCTGAAGTAATGGCCCGACAGCCGCAGCGTCGGCACTCCGACGATCGCGGCAAGCCCGACCGCGAGCACGATCCCGCCGGGAATGCCGAACAGCGGCGACAGGCCGAATTTTGCGTAGCAGCCCATCGCGGCGTAGGCGCCGCAGCCGAAGAACACGACATGGCCGACCGAGATCTGGCCGGCATAGCCGCCGACGATGTTCCACGCGGACGCCGCGATCGCATAGAGCAGCACCAGCGCGCCCAGGCGCTGCTGGAACGGCGAGGACAGCAGCAGCGGATAGGCAATCGCGGCCGCTGCGATAACCGAAAGCCAGACCAGGCGCCGCATCACATCTTCCCCATCAGGACTTACCCATCAGGCCTTGTGGCCGGAACCAGAGGAAGAACAGGAACAGGAGATAGACGACGATGTCCTTGTAGATCGCGCCGATCAGATAGCCGGAGAGCGACTCGATGACGCCGATCAGCAGGCCCGCGGCGAGCGCGCCGGGCACGCTGCCGAAGCCGCCAAGCGACACCGTGACGAAGGCGACGATGCCGAGCGTCTCGCCGACCGTCGGCACGATGTAGAAGAAGTTCGCGATCAGCGCGCCGGCAAGGCCGGTAGCACCGGCAGCAATCGCCCAGGCGATCGCCTGCATGGCGTCGGGGCGGATGCCCATGAGCTGGGCGGCCGTCGCATCCTCCGCCACCGCCAGCATCTTCGAGCCGAGCGAGGTACGCGTCAGAAGAAGATGCAGGCCGAACGTCACCAGCAGCGCGACGACGCCGGCAAGCAGCCGCGAGGCTTCGAAGCGCAGGCCAGCAAATGCATAGGTTCCGCCGACGATGTTTGGCGGCATCGACAGGAAGTTGGCGCCGAACCACCAGAACACGGAATAGCGCAAGAGCAGCGCGAGCCCGAAGGTGCCGAGGATCTGCGCCAGCATCGGCCCCTTCATGATGTCGCGGATCAGGGCGAAATAGACGACGACGCCGACGGTCGCGAGCACCAGCGTCGCCAGCGGGGCGCCGAGGATCGGCCCTCCCCCCATCAGGGTGTACACGACATAGGCGACGTACATGCCGAGCATGACGAAGTCGCCATGCGCGAAATTGACGATATTCATCATGCCCCACACCAGCGTGAGGCCCGACGAAAACAAGGCGTAGACGGCACCAAGCAGAAGCCCGCCGACGATCACCTGCACGAGAACAAAGGACATGAGCTGCGTTGCTCTGATCAAATCATTGCAAGAAAGGCGGGGCATGTGGCCCCGCCTTCAAACAATTTCACCAGCCCTTGTAGGGCAGCACCGGGGCCTTCTCGGCGTTGGCCTTCGGCCACACCGCGACATAGTTCTCGCCGTCCTGAAGCTGGATGATCGCGCCGGACGCCAGGATGTTCTGGCCCTTGTCGTCGAACTTCACACCCTTGTAGCCGATCATCAGCTGCTCGGGCTTCAGGTCCGTCGCCTTCAGCGCCGCCTGGATCTTGGCCGGGTCGGTCGCGCCGGCGCGGTCGATGGCCTCGGCCAGCACGAAGAAGCCCTGCATCTGCCGGGCGACCGTGTCGTCCATCTCCTCGCCGCTCTTCTTCTTGTACATGTCGGCGATGATGGCGGACGGCGAGCCGGACGGGCCCACCACCCAGGACGAGCGGTTGAAGACGCCCTGCGATATCTTGCCGACCGCCTTGGTGAAAGACGGGTCCGAGTAGCCGGCGTCGTCGGCCAGCAGCACGGCCGGCTTGTAGTCGAGCGACTGCATGGTCTTGGCGAACAGGATCGCGTCCGACGTGTAGCTGATCATGATGACGACGTCGGGCTTCTTGTCCTTGAGCTGGAGCACCTGGCCCTGCACGTCGGTCGCATTGACGGGATAGGCGACGTCGAGCGCGATCGGCTGGCCCTTCTCCTTGAAGGTGCCGGCGATCGTGTTCGCGACCGAGGTGCCGTATTCGGTGTTGTCATGGACCAACGCGACGCTGTCGGTCTTGGCCCCCTGCGCCTTGATGTCGGCGAGGAAGTCGACATAGATCTTGGCGAAGTCGGTGGCGATCGGCGTGGTGCGGAAGAACCATTTGAAGCCACGCTCGGTGAGATTGGCGGCGACCGACTCGGAATTCAAATAAGGAACGCCGTATTTCTCGGCGATCGCGCTCGATGTCAGGGTGATGCCGGACTGATAGGCGCCGAACACGGCCGCCACCTTCTCTTCCGTGATCAGGCGCAGCGCCTGGTTCTGGCCTGTTGCGGGATTGCCCTGGTTGTCGGCGATGACCACCTCGACCTTGGCGCCGCCCAGGCCGGCAAGGCCGGCGTTCTTCGCCAGCGGGAAATTGCCGAGCTCGGGATGAGCGTTGTTGATGATGTCAGTGGCGACGTCGAGCGCCGCCTTGGCGTGCGCGCCGATCGAGGCGGTGCCCCCGGACATCGGCAGGATCACGCCGATCTTGACAACCTTGTCCTGCGCCTGCGCGCCAGAAGCCAGCGCAAGCGACATCGCGGCCGCGCAAAGCAGCCCTGTGACGTGCTTCAAATTCATGAAATCAGACCTCCCAAAGGGTTTCCCCAACCAAGATTTTTTGGAAGCTGTGGCGGGCGCCCGCTTCCGTTTGATTATGCCTGGCGGATTTAGGATGGCATGCCAGCCGGATACCGGCAAGGTGAAACGGGTTGCCACGATGCTGCATAAGGAAGCACGCCGGCGGGAGCCGGCGTTCTATCTTGCGTCGCTTGGTGCAAGAGGGACAACCGGGGCGGCGCTTCCGCAACAAGGCGGACAAGACAGGGCTCGCAGCCCGCGTGGAGCGCGACAGAAATGCGGGACGGCGCGGATCCGGATTCGCTGGCGCTCGATCCGGGCTTACAAGCCGCGCCGCTGATTGCCGACAGTCGCCGCCGTCAGCCGGTCACGTCGCTGGCTCTCAGCAGCGTTGTGAAGCCGCCATAGATCATGCGCTTGCCGTCGAAAGGCATGTCGGCGCCCTTGAACCGGGCATCGGCCATCACCTTCTTGTTGACGGCATCGCGCGTCTCCCGGTCGCGGTAGACGATCCAGGAGAACACCACGACCTCATCCTCCTTCGCCATCACCGCGCGCGGAAACGACGTCAGTTCGCCATAGGGAACGTCATCACCGATGCATTCGACATAGTCGAGCGCGCCGTGCTCCATCCACACCGCACAGGCCATTCGCGCCAGCGCCTTGTAGGCCTCGATCTTGTCCTTCGGTACGGCCAGCACGAAACCATCGACATAGGGCATCACGGAACTCCTTGGGTTGAGTGCCCCAAGGACGATCCGGCGCGCGGCGATCCGACCCGCGTTGGCGTTTTTCAGATGAGGCAAACCGCCGCGAGCGGCAGCCCGTCAAACCACGCCGCCGTGCAGTCCGGATGGCAATGCCGGCATTCTGCCCGGGGAAAATGCCCGGGCCACCCTGGAATAGCGCCCGGAACTGGCTGGGGAACCTGGATTCGAACCAAGACAAACAGAGTCAGAGTCTGTTGTGCTACCGTTACACCATTCCCCACCGAAGCGCTTGAAATCGCTAAGCTTTCTTCGGAAGTTTTGCAAGCCCCGGCAAAACGTTTTGCAAATCGACGGCTCGCTGGCGCTCATATAGCTGCGTCGGCATTCGCGGTCCAGTCCCTCTGTGGACATCGGTGCTGGATCGCATGTCATTGACAGCAAGCTACGGCTACCCAATCCTTTCGGGAAAAGCGGCACCGGCGGGGTGCGGCGGGATGAAAGACTACCAGGCCCAGATTGATGCCTGCGGTCCGTCGAGCCCGCCGCGGGCATTAAGGATGCGATCGAAAAGGGCTGGCTCGAATTGCTCGAGAGTGGGACTTATGTCCGGCTGACGTCGCCGGGGAACGGATTACTGGCGCACTGATGCCAGCTATCAATGTTCCGTTTTCGGAACATCCGATATCACTTGATCTATTCAAATACATTGACGAAAGTTCGCGTGGAATTGAGTTAAAGGGATTTTTTTAAGAAGCGTTCGAAGAGGCATTCAATGCACAGTGATCGCGTGATTGTTTTTGTTCGTCGGATGACCGAACTTGCCTCCCAACTGTCCGAGCTGGAGTACCTTAGAAGTCGAGTGGCCGAGGCACAGCGACGCGACCCTGCCTCGCAGAACTCTCCGAACGCCATAGTCAGGGTGCGGACCAAGTTGGTCCACTGATCCCGCAGCGTCGACGCATACTCCGATCCCGGCGCCGAACTCCGGTCCGCTGCCCTTGAGCTATGGTTGAGCGCGGCTGGCCCGAGTTGCACGAGAGCGGAACTCACGTGCGGTTGAAGACGGCCACCGTGGACCTGATGGCGGGCAAGGAACTTCACTCGATCCATGGCATTCATGCGCGCCGGAGCCCACACGCCGGCAAGGCCATCCTGGCTCTCGACCCAGCCCCCGACCAGAGTGTCAGGACCGCCAAATGTGAAACTGCTGGAATATGCCCCGTGTTGCGCCTTCAGGCCGAATTTCTGACGCGTCACCAGGGAAGGTTAGCGATCGCATAGGCAGCTAACGCTAGAATAGAAATCCAGGCGAACGAGACCAACCGAGACCTAATTGCAGGATACACGCCGAACCCTCACTCGGTCAGCCCGGTCTACGTTTCACAGCGAAAGCAGTACCCACGTCACCGCCACGGCGTTGAAGGCCGAAAGCAAGATGAAGCTCAACTGATACGTCCGCTCCGCCCAATCCATAAGCGTCCCCCGCTTATGCAACCTGTAGTGATGTTCTTAGCCTGATTGTCTTTGTGCGAAAAGAAAGCGACACTGACCTAAGCGCACCATTCGGCGTTAGGAGGCCCCGCTCGCAAAAATCAGCGCAGCCACTTGCGTGAAGCTGCAGGCACCTTGCGAGCATCGTCTGCCAGACACAGAGCGACAAGGAAAGATGCCGTCAAATGAGGCGGCCTTACTTCATGAAAAGCAAAATGGCCGTCGCCACCACCGGAACGGCGCCAGCGGCGACCACCAGCACGCGATACGCGATTTCTCTGCTCATGCCGAAACTTTAACATAGGTTAAGTCCGGAATGATGTGCAGTTTGCGCCAATTTAGCTTTTGGGATTTTTACGGGTGCCCGAAGGCATAGACCACGTCGGCAATCAGCACCGCGCACCAGCCGTACCAAGCGATGAATATCCAGGTGCTGCGTTGCATGGGACGACCAAGAAGCTTGCCTATTTCGTCTAGCTCAGTCCGCCTGCTCCGCTGCCCGCGCCGTTAGTACCTCCGCTATCGCCTACGCCTTGTGCAGTAGCCGCGGCAATCGATCCGAGACACTGACGGAACGCTGCTCTACACTCCGGCTTATCGCCGCAGTCGGAGCAAGTGTAATGCGCGCCTTCCCCTCGATCGTCCCGCTCGATCGGCTCGACCGCGACATCTACCTCGTGCTTGAAGACTTCGGCGCGCACGCCGGCTGCGCTTGGCGCGAGACGGACGAGATCGACACCGACCGAGAGACCGTGATCCGGCTTATCCTGTCCGGCGAATACACCTATCCCGTTCGGATCGTCGCCCTCAATCCGAACGAGGGATGGAGTCGGGACGCGACCACCGATGTCGCTGATGCCGTGGCACAGCGGGCCGTTGACACCAACGCGGAGGTCTCGCCTGCACTGCAAGCGTTCATCGCCGCCAATACATCAAGGAGGTTCGCCGTACAGCTCTCCCTTCCCTTGCGCGGCGCGGCCTGATGCGGTTCCGAGGCCAGAACAGCGATTTCTGTTGCCTCGAAATTGCGCCGCTGCTTAGCTGGGCCGACCGGGCAGGACGTTTCATTATTAGTTGTTTTCATCCCGGGGCTGGATTTTCTCGCACCAATTTTTTTGACTGGCGTTGAACAGACTTCAGACAGGGCCGCCCGCAAGGCGGCCCTTTCTTATTGCGGGTTCGGAAGGCGGAGCTGCTTGATGGCGACCTTGGCGATCTCCATCGGATCGCGAATGGTGCTCGCGCCGACTTCGATTATCTGCCGCGCGATTGTTTCGATGAGGGGGTCGGGGGCATTGCGGTCGCACAAGTTCAGCGAGCGCAAAGCCTGGTCAAAGGCCCGGATCAGAATATCGATTTCATCCGCCGCTAATGCACTGCTCTTGAGCAGCCGCTTGATCGGCATAATACGCCGCCTAGCTGTTGCAGGCGGGAGCGCGATTGGTCTCTCAGCCACCGGTGCCTATGGACAGATCGTTGCCCGGTGATGCGCGGAATTGTGCGCCTCGGAGAGTCGAATAGCGAGTTAAATTATGACACCGCGACAAGTACCGAGTTTTGCACCCCCCTCGGAAGTGCCCGGAATTGCTCAGGTCAAACCGAAGCCAATTGCAGAACCTCGCAAGCGCTGCGGTGCACTGGCCTGTGAACCCGGCGGCGGGGGCCAGGGAGAGGCGCCTGTCAGGCCTGTTCCGGCGCGAGCGTGGCGAGGCCGGCTTCGATGATCGTGATCTCCTCGCTGACCTGCGCGATGGCCAGTTTCGGGTCGACGCCGGTGACCGATACCAACTGCCGCAGGAGATCCCGCCGATGCGCCAGGATGTCGTGGAGCGCATCGCGATCGTTCAGCCTCACATATCCTTCAACAATCAACTCAACGGAACGAGACATCGTACAACCCATCCAAAATCCGCTTTCGGAATGTTGGAAATACCGCAAAGCCTCCGCCCTGCGGGGATGACGTGAAGTCAACCTTGATGGGTAAGATTAACGCAGCAACCGGCTCGAGGGTGCGGGTCCCACGGCGAGCAGGTCTGGCTCGCATTGCATCACTGCCCGATCGCCGAAACCGATGCTAGATACCAACGCCAGCTTCCGGCCCTGGCAGCCTTGACACCGAAATGAGACACGATGGAGATCGCGATGCAGCGAGGGTTATCCGCAGACGCCCCTGACCTGGATTACGGCTCGATCGGCGCACTGCTCGGCGCCTTGCTCGCGCGCAAGATGTCGGCATCGGAGCTGCTCGAGCACACGATTGCGCGCATCGAGACGCTGGACCGAGAAATCAACGCCATCATCGTTCGCGATTTCGATCGCGCGACAGAAGCCGCGCGAGCCGCCGATGCCGCGCTTGGTCGCGGCGAGCGACGGCCCCTCCTCGGCATACCCGTGACACTGAAGGAGCCTTTCAACGTCGCGGGCCTGCCGACCACCTGGGGCTTTCCGCATTTCAGGGATTTCCAGCCGGCAGAGGACGCGCTGATCGTCTCCCGTCTGAAGGCGGCTGGCGCAATCATCATCGGCAAGACCAATATCCCGATCGGTCTCAGGGATTTCCAGAGTTACAACGAGATTTATGGGACCACGAACAACCCGTGGGACCTCGGACGTTCGCCCGGAGGCTCCTCGGGCGGATGCGGAGCGGCGCTGGCCGCGGGGTTCGGCCCGCTCTCGATCGGCTCGGACATCGGCGGCTCGATCCGCGTGCCCGCGCATTTCTGCGGTGTCTTCGGACACAAGCCGAGCCTCGGCCTGGTCCCGTTGCGGGGATACAGCCTGCCGCCGGCAGCACCCGTTCCGGGCCAGGGCGACCTTGCCGTGATCGGGCCGATGGCGCGCTCTGCCTCCGACCTCGCATTGTCGCTCGACGTGATCGCCGGCCCCGACGAAGCGCGTGACGGGATCGGCTATCGCCTTGCCCTACCCGCTCCCCGGCATGACAATCTCAAGGACTTCAGGATCCTCATCATCGATACTCATCCGTTGATGCCGACGGGCGAAGCCGTGCGTTCGGCCATCGGGCGACTGGCCAGCCGGCTCGATAAGTCGGGCGCACAGGTCGCGCGCGCAAGCGCGGCGCTACCCGATCTTGCGGAATCCGCGCGGCTTTACATGAAGCTGTTGAACGCAGCACGTAGTCCGCGCCTGACACCGGAGGCCCTTGCCGAGGCGCAGGGACTCGCCGCGGCCCTGCCGCCAGACGACCGCAGCCTGCAGGCCGAACGCACGCGCGGCTGGGCCATGATCCATCGTGAATGGCTGGCAACCGACGCGCTGCGCCTGCGGCTGCAACAGCAATGGCAGCAATTTTTCCGCGACTACGACGCGGTCATCTACCCAGCCGCCGCCGTGCCGGCCTTCCCGCACGACCAGTCCGAGCCGTTCGATGCGCGTCAACTCGACATCGACGGCAAGGCGCATCCCTACGCCGATGCCTGCTTCATCTGGGCAGATCCGGCGTCGACGTGCGGCCTCCCGGCGACCGCCGTTCCAATCGATCGGTCGCCGTCGGGACTGCCAATCGGCGTGCAGATCATCGGGCCGTATCTGGAGGACCGCACGACGATCGCGCTCGCCGCATTGCTCGAACACGAGTTCGGCGGCTTCGTCCCGCCGCCGTCGCCTTCTGCTCCGGCTTGATATTCGCGACTTGCGATAGGTTCACGACCTCGCAATCAAATGGGGCGCCGCCTAAATCACGATCCGGTCGAAATCGGCGGCGACCCGACTGTTCGGGAAGATCTTTGCCGCCTCGGCCAGGACCTCTTGGTCATCATAACGACCCGACTGGTGAGTGAGCACGAGCTCCCCGACGTTGTTCGCGGCAGCAAGGGAAGCCGCCTCTGCCGCAGTGAGATGGCCATAGTCCCGCGCGATGGACGCGTCGCGATCGAGGAACGTCGCCTCGATCACCAGCATGTCGGCATCCGTAACGTATCTGGACAACCCATCGGTGGTTTCGGTGTCGCCGATCACGACCAGCTTCCTGCCGCCGCTCGGCGGCCCCAGGACATCCTCCGGATCGATCATCCGGCCAGCGATCACAACCGGTCGTCCTGCGGCCAGTTCTCCGCGCGTCGGACCGTCGGGAACACCAAGCGACGCGAGACGCTCCGGCTGAAGATGGCGGCGGGCGGGGCTCTGGAAAGAGAATCCAAAACTATCGGTGTCGCGGTGACGGACCGGAAAGCAGTCGATGGTGAATTCACCGTCGTCGATGATCTGCCCTTCGGTCAACGGCGCGAACTGCACAGGGATCGGCACCCTGCCCGCGCCCCACAGGCCTGCGAGCATTCGGATGACGATGTCGAGCGTACCTGGCCCCGCGTGAACAGTCATCGCGTCGGAGCTTTGCCGCAACCCCAACGTCGAAAAGAGACCGGGGATACCGAGCACGTGGTCGAGATGGCCGTGCGTCAGCAGGATACGGTCGAGCCGCCGAAAGCCGGCGCCGCCGCGCAGCAACTGGCGCTGCGTGCCTTCGCCGCAGTCAACCAGGATGCGCTTGCCCGCCGCCTCCACGAGAAGGGCCGGATGGTTGCGCTCCGCCGACGGGACGCTGGCCGAGGTTCCGAGAAATGTCAGGGCGAACATGGTCGTCAATTGTCCAGCAGGTCTGGAGGCCGCCTTCAATCGGCCGACGGCCTCACCGCCCCCAATGCCACGCAAGCAGCAGCGCGTACAGGGCCATCGACCCGGCATAGAGCGCGGCAAGAATTGCGTATCCCGCGATCTGGCGGCCAAGCGTGGCCTTCGGCGCGATCCACCAGTCGAGCGCCTTGAAGGCGGCGGGCACAAGCCACCAGCCGAGCAGCTGCGTGCTCACGAGATTGCCGACGAACAGTGACAGCCAAACCGGCACGCCGTGGCTATCGATCAGCGGTGCGCTAACGAAATAGCCCCAGAGGAAGACCACCGGATAGAGCACCAGGAGGACAATGAGGTTGCTCTTCCAGATCAGGCTAGCGGTTTGCTCCGGAGCCAGAAGTTTGCCCGCCGGGAACCAGAAGTTGAAGCCGTAGCTCGCCCGCTTCACGCTCATGCCGGCGTTGAAACGCGCGCCCTCCTCGAGCAGGGTCTGTCGCAAGGGCGAGTCGAGCCATGCATTGAGGTTGGCATCGCGGTCGAACGACAGGATGATGATCCATTCGTCGTGCAGGCCCGGAATCGGTCGCTCGATCTTGTGGCGCAAGAAGCCCTTGAACTCGGCCTCTGCGGCCTGGATCCGCTGCTGCCATTTGAGGAACGCATCCTCGAGCCCATCGGGCACCTTGAACGAGATCACGGCGGAGACCGCGCTGTCGCGCTCGACGCCGGTATCAGGCAGGATATGGACATCCTCCGAACCGACGAAGAAGCGCTGCACCTCTGCGATCAGCCGCGCCCGCACATCGCTCTGAAGCCAGGCGCGTGCCGCGGCCGGGCTCGCGAAGCGCAGGATCGTCACCCAGTCCACATGCGCCGGCGGCTGCGGCGGCACCACCTCCTGCCCCAGGAAGCCGGGCCACGTCTTGAGCACCTCGCCCACCTCGCCGTTCCAGCGCGCGAACGCGGCAAAACCGTCGTCGGCGATGCGACGCTGGATGACGAGGGCGACCGGCCGGCCGGCCGTGTCAGGAGATGCGCTCATTGCAGCCGTCCGCTTCAGCTCTTCTTGTAGAGACGCTTGCCCATCACCCAGGTCTCGTCGACGCAGCGATCGTCGCCGACCATCATGACAGCGAACAGCATGTTCGCAGCTTCGTCGACCGTGCGGGGACCCGCACCGTCGGCGATCAGCGACTGGTGCCAGGGCTGCGCCAGCTGGCCGGCATTCGGATCGAGCGCAATGAAATCAGCCTCCTTGCCCGGCTCGAAATTGCCGAGCTTGTCGTCGATGTAGAGGCCTTCTGCACCGCCGAGCGTAATCGACCAGAATCCGCGATAGGGCGAGAGCTTGTTCCGCTCGGCTTCCGCGAGATCCTTGCGCGCCGGATCGATGCTGCCGTCGAGCATTGTGTTGTTGCACATGCCGACCTTGTAGGCGTCGTCGAGCACCGAGATCATCGAGAAACGGTTGCCGCCGCCGACGTCGGTGCCGAACGACATCTTGACGCGGTGCTCCGGATCGGTGGCGCGACCGAGGCGGAACAAACCGCTGCCGAGGAACAGGTTCGAACACGGGCAGAACACCACCGCCGCGCCCTTCTTGGACATGCGGCGGAATTCGTTGTTCGAGAGATAGACGCCATGGCCGCCGGAGAATTTCGGGCCGACCAGGTCGAACTTCTCGTAGACGCCGAGATAGTCCTGGCAATCCGGATGCTCGACCAGCACGCCGCTGCATTCGGCCGGGTTCTCGGAGATGTGGGTGTTGACCCAGCAGTCCGGATGCTCGTGCTTGAGGCGCTGACACGCCTTCAGCAGCTCTGGAGAGGCGCCGAAGGCGAACCGCGGCGTGATGGCGTAGAGGTTGCGGCCCTTGTTGTGGTACTGCGCGATCAGCCGCTTGCTGTCGCGATAGAAATTCTCGGGCGTATCGATGAATTCGGCCGGCGCGTTGCGATCGATCCCGGTGAGGCCCGCGATCACGCGCATGTTGCGCCTGCCTGCCTCCTCGAACAGCTCTTCGGTCGAGACCGGCGATGAGCTGGTGAAGGCCTGGCAGGTGGTGGTGCCGGCGGCGAGCAGTGCATCGAGAAAACGCTTCACGCCCTCGCGCGCGTAGTTGCGATCCTTGTACTTGATCTCCTCGGGGTAGATCGACTTCTGCAGCCACGGCAGCAACTGCTCCCCATAGGCACCTAACACGCGGGTCTGCGGCAGGTGGATATGGCCGTCGATGAAGCCCGGGACGATGATGCGGTCCTTGATGTCAGTGATCTGCACGCCCGGATGCGCAGCGGCGATCTTGTCATAAGGACCAAACGCCTTGATGACGCCATCAGTGACGACCATGAGGCCGTCCTGATGAAAGCGCGCGGCGGCCTGCTCGTTGCCGATGTGCTTCCAGGGATCGTCGACGAAGTCGAAGAACGTGCCGCGAATACCGACGGTGGTCATGGATTGGTTCCTTCCTTAAATCTGTGTGGCGTGGCGCGCCGAGGGAAGCGAGATCGCAAGCAGCGAGCCCGCGACGGCGCAGAGACCGAGATAAAGCCATCCGATCGGCGCCTGCGTCGCTTCAGGCAGCACCGCCGCGATCGCCATCGCGCCACTGACGGCCAGATAGCAAAGCGCGCTGATGAGGCCGCCGATCAGACCGTGGTCGCGCTCGAACAGGCCGAGCGCCATGCCGTACATCATCGGGCACAGGACGCCGCAGCCGGCGAGCACCAGCGCACCGCCGATCGTGATCGACGTGAAATCGAGACCGAGGGTCATGCCGGTCGCGGTCAGGACCACAGCGCCGGCGAGAAACAGCGCGAAGGCGCCAAAACCCATCACACGGGCCGGCATGAAGCGCGCGAAATGCGCGCAGCCGAGTTCGCCAGCGAGATTCACCCCGCCAAGGCCGAGCGCGACGAGACCGTAGATGGCCGCCGAATAGCCGAGGCCGGTCTGATAGAAGAACGGCGCGACGACACCGAAAGCCAGCTGCGCGCTCGCTGCCGCGGCGAAGACCAGCACGAAGGCCAGGAAACCCGGACGGACGAGCGCATCGCGCAAGATGCCGGCCGTGCGGCGCGGATCGAACGGCGCGCGCCGATCAGCCGGCAGTGTCTCAGGCAGAAGCAGCACGACGATCGCGGCGACGATTGCCGCGGCGACGGCAATGATGACGAAAACTCCCCGCCAGGACGTCAGCTCGACGATGAAGCCGCCGGCCGCCGGCGCAAGCACGGGAGCGAGCCCCCAGGCCGCCCCGAGCAGGCCGGAGATTGCGGTGAGCTCGCGGCCGCGAAAGCAGTCGGCCGCGACCGCATAGGCAACCACGAGGCAGGTGCAGCCGCCGATACCTTGCAGAAAGCGCAAGGCAAGCAGCAGCGATGCACTGGTAGCCAGCGCACAGGCAATGCTCATCGCGATCAGCACCGAAAGGCCCGCAAGCAGAACGTTGCGGCGGCCGAGCGTATCGGAGGCGATACCCACCGGCACCAGCGCGAGACTCATGCCGAGCATGTAGGCGGTGACCGTGTTCTGCATCGACGCAGAGTCGGTGGCGAGATCCACCACCATCTGCGGCAAGCCCGGCGTATAGGCATCGAGCGGAATCTGGCTGAACGGCACGACGCACAGCAGGATCGGCACGATCCCACCCTTCGCGCGACTGGCGTCCGAAGCAAGTGCAGTCATGGGTAACGCCCCCTCGATGCCCGCTGGCCCCGTCTTTCGTGCGCGCAATGAGATGCGACGATTGGGTTGCGGGTCTTGACGCGCGGGACCGTGCCAGAACTGTGTATAAAAATTCTTAGGAGTTCAGGTATCGACGCGGCTTCCAGCGGCTGATGCTTTCATCGCCGCTCTCGAGGGGCGCTCCTACAAAATTGCGAAAACAACCCCATGCAAAGTACGAATCATTGAAGAATTCCGTCCGGCATGGCTCAAGCGCTGCGAGCGACGACGTTTGACACGTCGGGCAAAACAGGCGCAGGATTGAATGATCGCAAATTCCGAATTGACCGTCGCGCCGACGCCATTAACCGTTCGGAAGGCATCGCTGTTGCGAATGTATGGCTCGCGAACGCCGCGACGCCAGCTCTCGCATCTGCTCACAGCCGCTTGTCGCCCTGAGCCGACGTGCAGCGAAAGCCCTGGCATGTCCGCTATCAAACACAGAGCGGTCTAAGCATCTGGCGACCACAGACTTCCGCTTCTGGAGCGGTAGAGCAGACATGGCCTGACCGGCCCGGGAACGTCTGTAGATGACCCAAAGCGTCTTGCGCGACATCCCGCATGTGCGCCGCATTGATGAGTGCGGCCACAATCGAGACGTGATACCTTCGCCTCATCCTCCTCAAGCTGCGAAGAGGATCGAATGAAGCGGCGGGAGTTCATAGCGGGCACTGCGGCGCTGTTCGGTTTGCCGCGATATTCGCACGCGCAGGGAAAACGTCGCCGGCTTGGTTTTCTCGCCGTAGGCGATGGCAGCGGGAAGGCCCTTAATCAGGCCGAGCTTGCATTCCTTGATGGGCTGCGAAGCCTCGGCTGGATAGAGGGAAAAAATCTGGTCATCGAGTATCGGTTTTCCGAACCCGCGGACCGACTGGCAGCTTCCGTCGCCGACCTGATTGCTCTCAGTCCCGATGTGCTCATCGCTCCGGGACCGCAAACAGCAAAAGCATTGAAATCGGCAACTGCCACCATTCCGATCGTATTCGTGTCCGTTGCCGATCCCGTGCGGCTCGGCCTCGTGCAAAGCCTGTCGCGACCGGGTGGCAACATGACGGGCCTTTCGACCATGGTACCCGATGACTTCCTCGACAAACGTCTCGAAATCCTCCGGGAACTCGTTCCGGGCGCCTCGAAAATCGCGCTCTTGGTCAATCCGGACAACCCAATGCAAAGGCTTTACTTAGCGGAAGAACTGATACCTCGCACAGCCCAGAGACTCGGTGTGGCTTTGCTGCCAGTTGAGGCGACCACGGCCGAGGAACTCGACACCGCCTTTGCGTCCGCGGCCGCCCAACACGCCGATGCGATAATCGATTTTGGCGATTCTCTTACCTATGTCCAAGCTCCGCGAATTATCGCGCTCGCGGCAGAGTATCATCTGCCGGCAAACTACCTGTTTGGACATTACGCCAATGGCGGATTGTCGGTATACGGGGCCGACATAGGCGATCTGTTCCGTCGTGCGGCTGACTACGTGGACAGGATACTCAAAGGCTCTAAACCTTCCGACCTCCCGGTAGAGAGGCCAACCAAGTTCGAGCTAATAATCAACATGAAGACCGCCAAGGCACTTGGCCTCACTGTGCCGCCCTCGCTACTCATCCGCGCCAACGAGGTGATCGAATGACGTCGGCTGTTGGCTCCGTTCGAGACATGCCGACTGACTCCGAGTATGTCCGGTTTTCCGGAAAGATCGGAAGTGATCGGCGCACGGCCAAAACGACGCGAATGGACCCGAAGCGGACGTTAGCCAAAAGCGGGCGAGCCAGTAACGAACCCTTAGGTTGGCACAACTAGATGTAGTGAACTCCCTCGGGAACGCAATGACGGCTGCTAAACACATCGGGATAGTCTCTGCGGCCGTGCTCGCCGCCTCTGCATTCATGGTGTCGCGCCCTCAGTGGTTCTTTGGTCGAAAGCTATCGCTAGAGGAAGCGCTTTCGGTCGGATGGGTGGCTTGGTCGATCTTTATGGCGGGGTTCGTGGTCTACATTGGACTGAAGCTCCCGCTGGCTCTTACTCGCGAGGCGGACGCCCTAGCCATCGGTGCCGCCGGTTGCTCGTCCCTGGTTGCCATTTTGTTGTTGGCGCGGGCGGTCACCGACTGGGGACGAATAGTGAAAATATCGATCTTTGCTCTGTTCCTTCTTACGCTGGTGGTGGTCTCCCTCACGCTGGACTTGTCGCGCTCTCAAGTCTGAGACCCAGCGCACTTCCGCTTGTGGGACCCGAAGCGGAAGTTGGCAACGTCCGCAATTTAGGGGGCAACCCGATGGCGCAATGGACCTGATGGCCGGTGGCGGACAGTCCAGTGTCGCCTAGTCGACGTCTGAAAGCTGCCACCTTGGATCGCCTGCGCAGCGCGCGTCGAGACCTCTGCTCAGTTCTGCGAGACTCACCGCGCCCAGCCGCTCGACCAGCAATGCCTCGGCATCGCGAAGGACGTCGTCCACCGCTGCGTTGACGAGTTGCTCGACCGCGCAGTCTGGGTTGGAGCGCTCGTTCCCGATCGCAAATAGCCGGGGACCGCCAACCGCACGATAGACATCGAGAAGTGACACGCGCTCTAGATCGCACGCGATGACCCAGCCGCCGCCATGCCCCTTGTCCGACCGGACATAGCCCGCATCGCGCAGGCCCGCCAATGTGCGGCGAACGACCACCGGATTGGTCCCCAGCATCATGCCGATCGCCTCCGACGTCATGGGGCCGTCATGCCGCGCCATGTGGAGCAGCACATGCAGCATTCGGGAAAGGCGGCTGTCGTTTCGCATCGGCTGATCTTTCGCATGCACACCACCGTTGGCAAGAGCATGCAGTCATGATACATTTAAAGTTACTTGATTGGTGAGGTATCGGAAGTGCGACAGTTAGAGGACCACTGGGACAACGCAGCGGGTCATTATCAGCAGACCGCGCACCCTTTCACCGCGCTCTTTGCGGAGGCGGCGCTGGCGCGCGTAACCCTGACGCCTCAGAGCCATGTTCTCGACGTGGCTGCTGGCACGGGCGCGCTCGCGCTGGCGGCCGCGCGCACCGGCGCACGAGTGCTGGCGACCGACTTCTCGCCCGGCATGGTGGGATGCGTCGCCGCTGCTGGCCTGCCCAATGTCGAGGCGCGAGTAATGGACGGACAGGCGCTCGACCTGCCCGACGCGCATTTCGATGCCGTCTTTTCGATGTTCGGTGTCATCATGTTCCCCGATTGGCGCAAGGGTTTGGCAGAGATGCGACGGGTTACGCGGCCCGGCGGGCATGGCGTGGTCGCGACCTGGCAGGATCGGGGCGCGGCGACCTTCCTCCTGTTGGGCGAAGTCCGGCAGAAACTGTTCCCTGATCGGTCGGGCATGGCAATGCCTGAAGCCGTTCAGGCATTGAGTGATCCGGAAGATTTCGCCCGCGCCCTCGTCGCTGCTGGCTATCGCGATCCCCGGATCGACGTGGTGACTCATGATTATCTACTCGACGTGGCGGCGCTGGACGCGCCTGACACGCTTTTCGGCATGTCGCCCGACTGGACCAGCTTGAACGACATCGAAAAGGCCGCGGTGATTGCCGAGGTGCGGGACAGGGCCGATGGTCGCGCGGTCCTACCAATAACCTCGACCGCGCTCATTGGCGTGGCAGAACGATGATGAGGGCTAGTGGCCCCAAGCGGACATGACCAAGCGCGCCTCGCATGTCCGCTTGGGAGCGGCTGAACGGACATCTTGATTTGGATCAAACGGCAGGTGCCGCGTTCCGTCAGCGTCCCTGGCTTTTCCGTCTCCGTTCGCGAGGATTAGCCATGAAGACGACTGCACTGGCGCTTTCAGCGCTCGCTTCAGCAATGCTCCTGTTCGTTCCCGCGACAGCGCAACAGATGACTGGCACACCGGGCTCCCCCAGCGCCACGACCACCATTGACGGAAAATATCTTCCGCCGCCGCCACCGAAGTTCGGCGGCGAGATCGACTTGCAGGCCAGTCAGTCGAAGCCGTATTGGCCCGCGCGAGTTGTTCCGCCCAAAGGTGCGCCCAATGTGCTCCTGATCATGACCGACGATCAGGGCTATGGAGTATCGGGAACCTTCGGCGGCGTCATCCCAACTCCCGCAATGGATCGCATCGCAAATGCTGGACTGCGTTACACGCAATTCCATTCGACTGCTCTCTGCTCACCGACGCGGGCAGCGCTGATCACGGGCCGCAATCATCACTCGGTCGGCTTCGGCGTGATTACCGAAATGTCCACCGGATACCCGGGGTACGACTCCGTCATCGGGCCGGAAAGTGCCACCATCGGCACGATCCTGAGGGAGAATGGCTATGCGACGGCGTGGATCGGCAAGAACCACAACACTCCCAGCTATCAAATTAGTCTGGCGGGCCCTTTTGACCAATGGCCGAGCGGGATGGGGTTCGATCACTTCTATGGTTTCCCGGGCGGCGAGACTGACCAGTGGACGCCGTTTCTCTTCCGCGACCAGACGCAGGTCTTTCCGTGGGTAGGACACCCCGGCTACAACCTCACCACCGACATGGCGGACGACGCTATCAATTACATGAGGGGCCTGAGCAACGCCGCGCCAGACAAGCCGTTCTTCATCTATTACGTGCCCGGCGGCTCGCACGCACCGCACCAGCCCACGCCAGAGTGGATCAAGAAGATCAGCGACATGCACTTGTTCGATCAAGGCTGGGAAAAGCTGCGCGAGACGATCTTCGCCAACCAGAAGCGGCTCGGTGTAATTCCGGCGAATACCCAACTTACGCCGTGGCCGGACGGCCAGCCCGAATACGGTGGAGCGAAGCTTCAGAAATGGGAAACGCTCAGCCCCGACGAGAAGAAGCTTTTCATTCGTCAGGCGGACGTTTTTGCAGCCTACACCGCCTATACCGACCATGAAATCGGCAGGGTCATTCAGGAAGTCGAAGACGAGGGTAAGCTCGACAACACAATCATCATCTACATCAGCGGCGACAACGGCAACAGCGCCGAAGGCTCGATCCTCGGCACGCCGAACGAAATGGCCGCGATCCAAGGCGTCAACATTCCAGTCGCGGAGCAATTGAAGTTCTATGATGCTTGGGGGTCGGACCAGACCACGCCACACATGGCGGTGGGCTGGACCTGGGCCTTTGACACACCATTCAAATGGACCAAGCAGGTCGCGTCGCACTTCGGCGGCACCCGACAAGGCATGGCCATCTCATGGCCCGGTCACATCAACGACGTGAAAGGTGTTCGCACGCAGTTTCATCACATGATCGATATCATGCCCACGATCCTGGAAGCCACCGGCATCCAGGCGCCAGTGATGGTCAACGGCGTTGCTCAGAAGCCGATCGAGGGCGTCAGCATGGCCTACACCTTCGACAAGGCCAACGCGAACGCCCCGTCGACCCGCAAGACGCAATACTTCGAGATGGTCGGCAACCGCGCGATCTATCACGACGGTTGGCTCGCCGCCACCACGCCGCCCTCGCCACCCTGGGACCTGGGCTTCGGCAAGTTTCCTGATGTCGTCAACGGCTACACCTGGGAGCTCTACAAGCTTGCCGACGATTATTCGGAGAACAACGACCTCGCCGACAAGATGCCGGACAGGCTGCGCGACATGAAGGAGCTCTTTATGGTCGAGGCGGCGAAATACAACGTGTTCCCGCTTGATAACAGCTTCACCGCTCGCGCAGCCACGCCGCGACCGAGCGCAACCGCGGGGCGGACCGTATTCACCTACTCGGGTGAATCGTCGGGCCTTCCCTACAGCAGCGCGCCCGATATCGCCGGGAAGTCTTACGCCATCACCGCTGAGGTCGACATTCCGCAAGGACAAGCAGAAGGCATGATCAATACGCTCGGAGGCCGCGGCGGCGGCCATGGCCTCTACTTGCTCAAGGGCAAGCCGGTCTTCGTCTACAGTTTTTTCGACGTGGAACGCTTCCGATGGGAGGGCCCAGCGGCGCTCACGCCGGGCAAGCACACCATCGTGTTTGATTTCAAGTATGACGGCCCCGGTTTTGGCAAGGGCGGCACGGGCGTCCTATCGGTGGATGGCAAGGAAGTCGCCAGTAGGACGATCCCGCACACCATTCCGTTTGTCGAGACGATCTACGAGACCTTCGATGTCGGTGTAGATACTCGCACGGGCGTGGACGACAGCGACTACCAGCCGCCCTTCCGTTTCACGGGTAAGATCGACAAACTAACGGTCAAGCTAATCCCCCTGACCGCTGCGGAGGAAAAGCTGCTCGAGCAAAAGGCCCAGGAGACCAAGAACAAGGCACAGTAAATCGCCTCGCTTGGCATTTTGCTCTTGAGTTCGAAAATCCGAGAGCCAAGTCCAGGGTGCAAACTGAACAAACTCGAAACAGGGTTCGTCCGCCAGGCTCGCCGGTCTCGCGACCTCCGGTGAGATCGCTCGATGCGGACCTGTCAGCAGGAGCGCAGAGCGGACCTCGCTGCTTCCGAAGCTGAAGCGATAGATTTATGATGAGTACGCGCCCGCGGTCATTCTAGCTGTATTGCTCGCGGCACAATCCAATCAGTTCGAGGCGGAACAGTTCCAGCCGTATCAGGCTGCAACATCCAATCTTGAACCTTCAATTCGTTCGTCAGCCACTCCAGCATCTTCAGGAGCCCGACTGCGCCTCGACCGCCTGCACGGCTACGCTCGCCACCTGCCGCAGCGCCTCGCGGTCGGAGCCTGAGGACGCCATCACGCCCATGCCGACGGACACGGCCGAGACGTAGCGCGCGAGAGCGGCGGGATCGGATGTCGGCTTGAGATCACCTTCGGCCTTGGCGCGGATGAAGCGGTCGCGGAGCTGGTCTTCGTTCTGGGCGCGGCGGCTGGCGAGCTCGAAGGGAACGTTCTCGGAGCCAGTGCCGCAGGCGATGCCGCCCTGCACGAGCAGGCAGCCGGGCGGATTGGCCGGATCGGTCTGCTTGTCCGCGATCCCCATCAGCATCCGCTCGGCAACGTCGCGCGCGGTCGGTGCAGCAACCACCTCGTCCATCCAGACGCCGCGCAGCTTGGTGTAGCGGTCGAGTGCGGCCTTCAGCAGGCCCTCCTTGTTGCCGAAGCAGGCATAGAGGCTCGGAGGACTGATGCCCATCGCCTCGGTGAGCTGGGCGATCGTGGCGCCCTCATAGCCATGGCGCCAAAACACTTCCATCGCTCGGTCCAACGCCGTCTCGGCGTCGAATTCGCGGGGGCGTCCCATGCGCATGCGCCTGTCCTCCTTCTGAATTGGCGTCGGTCTCATCTTAACGCCTGCCCCTATCTATTTGTTCTAGCTTAATTTTCTCTGCCGTCTTCCAATTGTTGCGGTATGCGAGTACAATTTTCTTAGTGAATGGTACATAAGTATCTTGCACTGCGACATCCAGCTCCACATCTGTAGCGAACACTACATATCTGGAGCGCGCTAATGCATCCCTCCCAAGTTACCTCCCGCACTGGCCGTGTCCGCCGTCTTGTCGGCGGAGTCGCCGTCGTGGGCGCCCTCGCCGTAGCCGGTTCGATCGCGACCGGTCGCTACTTCCACGCGGCCCAAGCCACCGCCACCACGACCGCAGCTGAACAAGCTGTCTCGGTCACAGTCGCCAAGATCGAGCCGCGGCAGACCGTGCTCTGGGACGACTTCTCAGGCCGACTCGAGGCCATCAACCGCGTCGAGCTTCGCCCACGCGTCGCGGGTGCAATCCTTTCGGCCAACTTCACCGAAGGCGCGCTGGTGAAGGCCGGCGATGTCCTGTTCAAGATCGATCCGGCGCCTTACGCGGCCGAGGTCGACAAGGCCAATGCCCAGCTCGAGGCGGCGAAGGCCCGCGTGGTGTTCACCCAGAGCGAGCTCGAGCGCGGCGCGCAGCTGGTTGGCAATGCCGTGGTCACCCGCCGGGACTACGACCAGCGCGACAACGCCAATCGCGAAGCGATCGCCAACGTGAAAGCCGCCGAAGCGACGCTCCAGACAGCCAAGCTCAATCTCGACTACACCGAGGTGCGCGCCCCCGTTGATGGCCGCGTCGGCAAGATCGAGGTCACCGTCGGCAATCTCGTCGCCGCCGGCACCGCCTCCCCGGTGCTGACCTCGCTGGTCTCGGTCAATCCGATCTACGCGTCCTTCGATGCGGATGAGGAGGTCGTGCTGCGTGCGCTGAACTCGATCGCGGATGCCTCCGGCAAGCGCGGCAATCTCGACCGGATCCCGGTGGAGATGGCGACCTCCGGCGGCCTTTCGGCCAAGGGCCACATCCAGCTCATCGACAACCAGGTCAACGGCCAGAGCGGCACCATCCGTGTCCGCGCGGTGTTCGAGAACGAGGACGGGCGCCTCATCCCCGGCCAGTTCGCCCGTGTGCGCATGGGCCAGCCGAAGCAGCAGACGCTGGTCATGATCGACGAGCGCGCGATCGGCACCGACCAGGACAAGAAGTTCGTGATGGCGGTCGGTGACGACAGCCGCGCCGTCTACCGTCCGATCACACTCGGCGGCGCGGTCGACGGGCTTCGCATCGTCACCGCGGGCCTGAAGCCCGGCGACAGCATCGTCGTCAACGGCCTGCAGCGCGTGCGTCCCGGCGCCCTCCTCAAGACGGAGGTCGCGGCGATGGGCGCGCGCGGGCAGCAAGCGGCCTCCAACCACAGCAACCAGGACGTGGTGCAGCGTTAGTTACCCGTCCGGGGACGCGCATGACGCGTCCCCGGAAGCTCGAAGTCATACAACTCTCAGGACATCACTTCCGGATTCCCAGGTGCGCAATTGCGCACCGTAGTTCGTGGGCTTGGCCCGCGTCCCGGGATAACGGGAAAGCTGTCTCTCGCGCAGGGGCAAAGCCATGAATCTCTCAAAGTTCTTCATCGATCGTCCGATTTTCGCCGGCGTGCTGTCGGTCCTGATCTTCCTCGCAGGGCTCATCTCGCTGTTCGCGATGCCGATCTCGGAATATCCCGATGTCGTGCCGCCGTCCGTCGTGGTGCGCGCGACCTATCCCGGCGCCAATCCCAAGGTGATCGCCGAGACGGTGGCAACCCCGATCGAGGAGCAGATCAACGGCGTCGAGAACATGCTGTACATGTCGAGCCAGGCGACCACCGACGGCGCGATGACGCTGACGGTGACGTTCCGCCTCGGCACCGATCCCGACAAGGCGACGCAGCTCGTGCAGAACCGCGTGCAGCAGGCCGAGCCGCGCCTGCCGGCCGTGGTGCGCCAGCTCGGCATCATCACCAAGAAGTCCTCGCCCGACCTCACCATGGTCGTGCATTTGCTGTCGCCCAATGGCCGCTACGACATGACGTACTTGCGCAACTACGCCGTGCTCAACGTCAAGGACCGGCTGGCGCGGATCGACGGCGTCGGCGACGTCCAGCTCTACGGCGCCGGCGACTATTCGATGCGGGTCTGGGTCGATCCGCAGAAGGCGGCCGAGCACGGGCTGACCGCCAGTGACATCGTCAAGGCGATCCAGGCACAGAACGTCGAAGCCGCGGCCGGCGTCGTCGGCTCCTCCCCGAACGTCAAGGGGATCGACCTGCAACTGTCGGTCAACGCCGAAGGCCGTCTCGCGAACGAGGAGCAGTTCGGCGACATCGTGGTCAAGACCGGCGCTCGCGGCGAAGTGGTGCGCTTACGCGACGTCGCGCGCATCGAGCTCGGCGCGTCCGAATACGGCCTGCGCTCGCTGCTCGACAACAAGCAGGCGGTAGCGATCCCGATCTTCCAGGCGCCGGGCTCCAACGCGCTCGAAATTTCCGACCACGTCCGCGCCACCATGGCCGAGATCAAGAAGAACATGCCGGAAGGCGTGTCCTACCAGATCGTCTACGACCCCACCCAGTTCGTGCGCTCCTCGATCGAGGCTGTGATTCATACGCTGCTGGAAGCGATCGCGCTGGTGGTGCTGGTCGTGATCCTGTTCCTCCAGACCTGGCGCGCCTCGATCATTCCGCTCTTGGCCGTGCCGGTCTCGATCGTCGGCACCTTCGCGGTGATGCACGTGTTCGGCTTCTCCATCAACGCGCTCAGCCTGTTCGGCCTCGTGCTCGCGATCGGCATCGTCGTCGACGACGCCATCGTCGTGGTCGAGAACGTCGAGCGCAACATCGAGGGCGGTCTGTCGCCACGCGACGCCACCTACCAGGCGATGCGAGAAGTCTCCGGCCCGATCATCGCGATTGCCATGGTTCTGATCGCCGTGTTCGTGCCGCTCGCCTTCATCTCCGGCCTCACCGGGCAGTTCTACAAGCAGTTCGCGCTGACGATCGCCATCTCGACCGTCATCTCCGCCGTCAACTCGCTGACGCTGTCGCCCGCCCTGTCGGCGCTGCTGCTCAAGGGTCATAACGAGCCGAAGGACCGGCTGACTCAGATCCTCGAAAAGACGCTCGGCTGGTTCTTTCGCGCATTCAACAAGGCCTTCACGCGCTCCTCGGAGAATTACGGCGGCACCGTCACCAAGGTGATCTCCGGTAAGGCGGCGGTGATGGGCCTCTACGTTGTGCTGGTCGGCCTAACTGCCCTGCTGTTCCAGCAGGTTCCGAGCGGCTTCGTGCCCGGTCAGGACAAGCAGTATCTGGTGGGCTTCGCACGCCTGCCCGATGGCGCGACGCTCGACCGCACCGAAGAGGTGATCCGCAAGATGAGCGACATCGCCTTGACCCAACCCGGCGTCGAAAGCTCCGTGGCGTTCCCGGGCCTGTCGATCTCCGGCTTCACCAACTCCTCCAATGCCGGCATCGTGTTCTCGACCCTGAAGCCGTTCGACGAGCGCAAGGATCCCTCGCTGAGCGGCCCTGCTCTCGCGGCCGAGCTGAACAAGAAGTACGCCGGCATCCAGGAAGCCTTCATCGCCATGTTCCCGCCGCCGCCGGTCAACGGCCTCGGCACCATCGGCGGCTTCAAGCTGCAGATCGAGGACCGCGCCGGTCTCGGCTATGAGGCGCTGAACGAGGCGACGAAGGCGTTCATGGCGGCGATGCAGAAGGCGCCGGAGATCGCCGGCGTGTTCTCGAGCTTCCAGGTCAACGTACCCCAGCTCTTCGCCGACATCGACCGCACCAAGGCGCTGCAGCTCGGGGTGCCCGTGACGGAAGTGTTCAACACGCTCCAGATTTACCTGGGCTCCTACTACGTCAACGACTTCAACAAGTTTGGTCGCACCTACTCCGTCTATGTCCAGGCCGACGCGCCGTTCCGCGCCCGTGCCGACGACATCAGGCAGTTGAAGGTTCGCTCGTCGTCCGGCGACATGGTGCCGCTGTCGGCGCTGCTGAAGATCCGACAGAGCGCGGGACCTGAGCGAGCGATCCGCTACAACGGCTTCCTGTCGTCCGACATCAACGCGGCCGCGGCGCCCGGCTTCTCCTCCGGTCAGGCGCAAGAAGCGGCGACGCGGATCGCGGCAGAGGTCCTGCCGCCCGGCTTTGCCTTCGAATGGACCGACCTGACCTATCAGGAGTTCATCGCCGGCAATTCCGGCCTCTGGGTGTTCCCGCTGGCGATCCTGCTGGTATTCCTGGTGCTGGCGGCGCTCTATGAGAGCCTGACCCTGCCGCTCTCGATCATCATGATCGTGCCGATGGGCCTATTGGCGGCGATGTTCGGCGTCTGGATCTCGAAGGGCGACAACAACGTCTTCACCCAGATCGGATTGATCGTGCTCGTCGGCCTTTCGGCCAAGAACGCCATCCTCATCGTCGAATTCGCGCGCGAGCTCGAATTCGCCGGACGCACCCCGATCCGGGCCGCGATCGAGGCGAGCCGGCTGCGGCTTCGCCCGATCCTGATGACGTCGATGGCGTTCATCATGGGTGTCCTGCCGCTCGTGCTCTCGACCGGCGCCGGCTCGGAGATGCGGCGGGCGATGGGCGTCGCCGTGTTCTCCGGCATGATCGGCGTCACCGTGTTCGGCCTGTTCCTGACGCCGGTGTTCTACGTGCTGCTCCGGACCGTCACCGGCATGAAGCCGCTGACGCATCACGGCAGCGACACCAGCGCGGCGCCGGTCCAGGGACTTGGCCATGAGGCCGGCCACTAGATCAGGGAAATACCTGATATCAACAACAGAACGAGCACGGTCTTGCGAAAGACCGTCTCGTTGACGCGGTGAAAGGCGATCACGCTAAGCGCGGAGCCGGCGAACAGCGCCGCCAAGCTGATCGCGAGGCCGACGAAGACTAGGTAGCTCATGCCGGAGACGAACCACGGCCAATGGCCAACGGCCGGCCGCCTACCCCCGCCGCGGCACGATCGCAATCGGGGTGAAGGTGTAAACCTCCTCGCCGTTCTGGTTGAACATCGTCCATCTCACCAGCGCGATACCCTGCGGCTTCGACTTCGACGGCGTCAGGCTCATGACCTCGCCGACCAGATGCAGGCGGTCATTGGGCCGCACCGGGACAGTCCAGCGCAGCCCGTCGACACCCGCGCCGATCAGCGGATGCGGGCCGAAGGGGCGGGTCTGGATCGCGAGGTTCATGGCGATCGCGGCTGTATGCCATCCTGACGCGGCGAGCCCCTTGAACAGGGTTTCCTTGGCAGCCTCGTGGTCGAGGTGCATCGGCTGCGGATCGAACTCGCCGGCGAAGCGCTTGATGTCGGCCTCGGTGACCTGAACCTCGGGGGATTTGAACCGCATTCCGATGGTGAGATCGTCGAACCACTCGACCTGCGCCATGATGTTGCCTCGCAATGTGATGCCGCCTTTCGAAGACGCGCGGCGAAAGGGATTGAGCAACAACGGGATGTAGCGGCGCCGCAGTGCACAAGCCCGTCCAGGGTTCCCGGCGAAACCGCTTTCCCGGTGCGACGAAATATGCCTGAAACGGATAGCCGGCTATGTGGTTGTCAAAATTATACAGGGACGGCCACCATGCAATTCCTCATCGACCTGATCCGCGACTATTCCTGCTGCCAGCACCTCGTCGCCCTCACGCCGCAGGAGGACGAGCTATGATCGAGCTGATCTCGGCCGTGCTCGCCCTTTGCAGCATCGGCGTCTTCGCGGCGCATGCGCTGGATGCCTATCGCAGCACGCATTCCTGATCGAAGCATCTTCCCGGGCCTAGCACGGCCGTCGGTAGAAGTGCTCGGTATGCGTTGCCGGCGGAAACCGGTTGGCTAGTGCCAGCGCCACCGCTTCGTCCGTTTCCAGCGCGATCTTCTGCGCCAGCATCACATCGCCCGGCACGAGAAAGCCCGACGGAACAAAACACCATCCCATCGTTGCACGCCCATTGTCGTCGACTTCGTGAACATTGGCGGCCGTGCCGTAGTGAATGCGATACGTCTTGCCCGTGTCGCATCCGATGACGTCGAAATACCGGTGCTGCTCGAATTGCGTGCGCTGCGCCGGCGAGAGCCATTCGGCCAGAAGCCGGCGGCCGCGGGCATCCGGCGTATTCTCGCCGAAGAAACGCCGATAGAGTTCACGCAACGCATGCAGGCGCGCTCGCGCCGGCGCGCGGAGCCAAACTGCCCCGATCATGAGCAGCTCAGATCAGCCGCCGACCAGGCGGGGATAGAACAGCGTTTCATGCGCCGTCGGATCGAATGATCTGATCTGGGTGACTTCGCCCGGCCCGGTTCGCAGCGCGGCGGTAAAGCCGGCTCCGGTCAGCTCACGAAAACGCCGTTCGGCTCGTGCCAGTGCTTCGGCATTGTCGGGATCGAACTCATGGCGCGTGTCGCCGTTCCGATCCATCACGATCTGGGTTGCCATATTGAGTCTCCTCATGCCCAGCCCTGCCCCCGATCAAAGCAAACCTCGTGCCGTAGGTTCCCCAACGTAGAAACTTTCTCCTGTGCGGCAGAGGCCCTCTTGCGGCCTCAACGCAACGCGGCCGCCCCTCCTCCCTCGTCGATCTGTCGTCCCATCAGAGCGATTGCTTTCTGATAGACGCCGGCAGCATTCCAAGCCTCGATCGCGGCGAAATTCGGTTCGCCCGGCTGGTAACCGGCTCCTGCGCGCCAGCCATGTGCCCTGAGGAAGTTGGCCGTCGAGTTCAGCGCGTTGGCGGCAACATCGAGGTTACCGGTGCCATAGGCCAGAATGTTCTTGGGCATGAACTGGGTCTGGCCGACCTCGCCATGCATGGAGCCGCGGGTTGCCCCCGAGAGCGAGCCGCGGTCGATCAGCTTCAACGCGGCATAGAGCTGCTCGGTGAAGAATTCGGGACGGCGGCAGTCATAGGCAAGGGTCGCGATCGAGGAGAGCATGTTCTGGTTACCGCGCTGGCTTCCGAAGCCGGTCTCCATGCCCCAGATTGCGATCAATGGTCCGGGCGGAACGCCGTAACGCTGCTGGATCGAGGCGAACAAGGCACCCTGGGATTGCTTGAGTTGCCGCCCCCTGGCGACGATGGTGGTGGCGCCGCGCTTGGCGAGGAACTGATCGAGCGACAGCGAGAAGCTGCGCTGGCTGCGGTCCGCTGCAATCGTGGCGCTCGCATAGTTGGCCTGCATCAGCGCCGAGATTGCGGTCTGGCCGATGCCCTTGCCCTGCGCCTCAGCGCCGAACTGATGTTTCCAGGCCTCAAAACCCGCCGGCGAGCTGCCGCATTGCGCTGCCTCGGCGGTCGGCGCGAGACAACCGAGCAGCGCCACCGCGCCAAGAACCGCCCGTGCAACACCCCTGCCCCTGATCATGTCTTCCTCCCGCTCCGCGGCGATCCGATGCCCGAGCTTACCCGGACGAAGGCGCCGACTCCATGGCACGATCATATGACATTTCGAGGCCTTCCAGATTGCCCTCCTTGCGCCACTTGTCGAGCAGCCGGAGGAACGCCACCGGCCCACGCCAATATTGGCTGTTTCTTGCCGCGATCGGATCGAACACGCCTTCGTTATTGTAGTAGCCGGGGGTGCATTCGGCGAGATAGGTCTGGCGGCCGAGCGCGGCTTTCACGACCTCCTCGACCCACGCGTTCTCGGCGGCGATCGTCGGCTCCAATGTCCGGGCGCCGCGCTTTCGCGCCTGATCGATCACATGGGCGATGTGCCGTGATTGCTCGTCGATGATGTGCGGGAAGTTGGCGCTCTGGCCGGCCTGCACCGTGACGATCAGGAAGCAGTTCGGAAAACCGCGGCTGTAGAAGCCGTGCAGCGTCTTGACGCCGTCTCGCCATCGCTCGGACAGGCTCATTCCGTCGCGACCGTGGACCTCGAAGCCCATGCGGCGGGCGTAGTCGGTGCCGACTTCGAAACCGCTGGCATAGATCAGGCAGTCGAGCTCATAGGCGTTGCCGTCGACGACAACCGCGTTCTCGGTGATGCGCTCGACGCCCTGCCCTTTGGTATCGACCAGATGCACGTTGGGACGATTGAAGGTGTCGAGATATTCGTCGTGGAAGCACGGCCGCTTGCAGAACGCCTTGTACCATGGCTTCAGCGCAGCCGCGGCCGCCTCGTCCTTCACGATCGCATCGACGCGCGCGCGGATCTCCTCCATCTTGCGGTAGTCTGCCTGCTCGATGACCTTCAGCGCCTCCTCCATCGAGGTCACAGGCTGGGCCTGGCGGCGTGGCGCCAGCAGGATCTCGCCGAGCAATCCGGTCCAGCCGTCCTGCACCAGATCCCGTTCGAACGGCTCGCCGGAGATGACCGCCGTGAAATTGTCCATGCGCTCACGCTGCCAGCCGGGCTTGAGGCTCTGCGCCCAGTCTTGATCCGTCGGCCGATCGTCGCGCACGCCGATCGCCGACGGTGTGCGTTGAAAGACATAGAGCTCTTTCGCGGACCGGCCGAGATGCGGCACGCATTGCACCGCGGTGGCTCCGGTGCCGATGATGCCGACGCGCTTGTCAACAAGACCGGTGAGACCACCGTCCGCGCTGCCACCGGTGTAGCCATAGTCCCAACGGCTGGTGTGGAAGCTGTGTCCCTCAAAGCTTTCAATGCCGGGAATGCCCGGCAGCTTCGGACGGCTGAGTGGCCCGCCGGCCAGGATGACGAAGTGCGCGCGGATGCGATCGCCGCGATCGGTCTCGACCAGCCAGCGCCCCTCCTGCTCCTGCCATTCCATGCGCGAGATGACGGTCTGAAACAGCGTGCGCTCGTAGAGGCCGAAATGACGGCCGATGCGGCGGGAGTGCTCGTAGATCTCCGGAGCCCGCGCATATTTGCGCACTGGCATGTAGCCCGTTTCTTCCAGCAGCGGCAGGTAGATGTAGCTCTCGGTGTCACAGGCCGCGCCGGGGTAGCGATTCCAGTACCAGGTACCGCCGAAATCGGCAGCCTTTTCCACGATGCGGAAGTCATCGATGCCGGCCTCGCGCAAACGCGCGCCGCAGAGCAGGCCGCCGAAGCCGCCACCCACGATCAGCACTTCGGTCTGTTCGCTGATGGGCTCGCGCGTAAATCCGGGATCGGCCCAGGGATCGTCGAGGTAGCGGCCGAAATCCCCGGTTACCTCGACATATTGCGCCTTGCCCTCGGCGCGCAGACGGCGATCGCGCTCGTCGCGATAACGCGCACGGAGTGCCGCAACATCAACCGTAGATTCGCCGGCTGCACCGGTCTTGTGTCTTTCCGCTGACATTCATTTCCTCCACGGCGGACGCTGCTTCGCGAGGCAGCTCGCAGCAGTTAGCCCTGAAAAATTGACGCATGCAATCACGTCCGCCGTTTTTTGCGTGAACGTCACGTGGCGTTCCGGTAACCTCGCGCGCAAATCACGAGCGTACGCCATGCAACGACATGGCGGTCTGGAGGAGACCATGCAGGGATTGATGATGGACATGCCGCTCTTGATCAGCGGCCTGATCCAATATGCCGCCGACTATCACGGCGAAGCGGAGATCGTTGCGCGCGAGATCGAGGGCGACATCCATCGCTACACCTATGCGGACGCTCATCCGCGCATCAAGCGCATGGCGCTCGCCTTGAAGCGGCTCGGCATGAAACGTGGGGACCGCGTCGGCACTCTGGCCTGGAACACCCACCGTCATTTCGAGATGTTCTATGCCGCGCCGGGCATGGGCTACGTGTTGCACACCATCAACCCGCGACTGTTTCCCGAGCAGCTGGTCTACATCATCAATCACGCCGAAGACCGCCTGCTGTTCATCGATCGCGCCACGCTGCCGCTCGTCGAGGCGATCGCCCCGCAGCTGAAGACGATCGAGGCCTTCGTCGTGATGTCCTCGCGCGAGCGGATGCCGGAGACGAAACTCGCGAACGTGCATTGCTACGAGGAGCTTCTGGAGAGGGAGAACGATTCCGGCTTCACCTGGCCGGAGTTCGATGAAAAATCCGCATCCACCATCTGCTACACCTCGGGCACGACCGGCAACCCGAAGGGCGTCATCTATTCGCACCGCGCCGCGATCCTGCAGACCATGACCTGCTGCAGTTTCGACTTCCTGCCCGGACATGTCGAAGGCGTGCGCGAGGTGATGATGCCGATGGCGCCGCTGTTCCACGGCAATGGCTGGAACATGCCGTTCACCGCGCCCTATACCGGCTCGAAGCTGGTGCTGCCCGGCCGCAACTACGAACCCGACAAGCTCTACGAATTGCTCGAAGGCGAGAAGGTGACGCTCTCCGCTGGCGTCCCGAGCTTCTGGCTGATCCTACTCGACTGGCTGGGGCGGACCGGCAACAAATTCTCCACCCTGCGCGCAACGCTGTCGTCAGGCTCGGCGCCGCCGCGCGCGATGGTCGAGAAGCTCAAGCGCGATTACAACATCGACTACATCCAGGCCTGGGGCATGACCGAGGCGCTCGGCTGCTCGATGCCGGGCTTGCGGCCTGGCTCCGAGCATCTCGGCGACAAGGAGAAATTCGACCGGCGCCAGGTGTCCGGCCGCGCCTGTTTCGGCACAGCCTTGCGCATCGTCGACGACGGCGGCAAGGAGCTGCCGCGCGACGGCAAGACCGTCGGCCATCTGCGCGCACGTGGTCCATGGGTCGCCTCCGGCTACATGAAGCTCGACGAGGGTCTCGACCGCGACGGCTGGCTGATCACCGGCGACATGGCCGTGATCGATCCTCAAGGCCACGTCACACTCACGGACCGCTCCAAGGACGTGATCAAGTCCGGCGGCGAATGGATCTCATCGATCCAGCTCGAGGACATCGCCTTGTCTCATCCCGACGTGCTGCAAGCTGCCGTGGTCGCGATCTCGCATGAGAAGTGGCAGGAGCGCCCTCTGCTGCTCGTCGTCCGCAAGAAGGGCGCGACCGTCGACGGCAAGACCCTGCTCGACCACATGCGCCCGAAGATCGCGAGCTGGTGGATGCCGGACGCCGTCGAATTCCTGGATGAATTCCCGATGACCGGTACCGGCAAGGTGCTCAAATCGGCCCTGCGCGAAAAGTTCAGGGAATACCGCATCGCCTGAGCCTACACCACCAACGCGACCGACCCGCGCTGCAATATCTGCATCTTCATGAGCAAGACCAGCGGAGCTGCCCCTCCCGCAAGGGGAGAGGGCACGACAACGCGCAGCGTCGTCACTCAGCTAGTCCAACACCTCAACCGTTGCCGACCGCCCGGCGACGAGCGACATCGTATCAGGCACAGGATCCAGCGCGATGCGTACCGGCACGCGCTGGGCGAGGCGCACCCAGCTGAAGGTCGGATTGACGTTGGCGAGCAGGTTCGCGCCCTCGGCGCGGTCGCGGTCCTCGATGCCGGCGGCGATGCTCTCGACATGGCCTGATAACGTGACCTTCTCGCCCATCAGGCGGACCCGCACCTTGTCGCCGACCCGGATGCGCGCGAGCTTGGTCTCCTCGAAATAGCCTTCCACATGCAGCGTGTCGGTATCGACGAGGGCCATGACACCCTTCCCGGCCGTGACGTAAGTACCGGGACGCAGGTCCATGTTGGTGATCACGCCGTTCACGGAGGCGCGGACCTCGCTGCGATCAAGGTTGAGTTGGGCGACTGCGCGGTCGGCGACAGCCTGATCGAAGGCCGCCTTGGCCTGGAGCTGGGTGGCCAACACCTGCTCCTGCTTCTGCTGCGATACGGCGTCGGTCGTCAGCGCGCTATAACGCTTCAAATCCGCGTTGGCCTGGTCGAGCGTTGCCTGATGGCCGGCCACCGACGCATTTGCCTGCCGCAGCGCCAGCGCAAAACGTTCGCGGTCGATCCGGAACAGCACGTCGCCGCGGTGGACCTTCTGGTTGTCCTTCACCAGCACTTCGGTCACGAAGCCGGACACGTCGGGCGCAACCTGCACCACGTCGGCGCGGACGCGGCCATCGCGTGTCCAGGGCGAGTCCATGTAATAGACCCAAAGCTCGCGGCCGACGGCGAGCGCCGCGACGACGGCAAGCATCGTCAGCGCGAGGCGGCCAAGCCAGCCAAAATTCCCCTTCATGAGAGATACTCCGAGAGATAGACGACGCCGCCAAGAAGGCAGACGAAGATCGCGAAATCGAACAGCGCGCGGTGCCAGACCAGCCGGTAAAGGTCGAAATGCTGCATGAGGCGGCGCAGCAGCGCGCTCAAGAAATAGGCGACGATGATCCACAGCAGCAACGCCGGCACGAGCACGCCGTAGATGTCGATCTGATATCTCATGCCGCAACACTCTCGCTCGCGCGCGGCCGATAGGCCGGTGCATCCGGAAACAGGCCGCGCCTGATGCCGACGAGGCCGATCAAGGCGTCTTCGCGCGCGTTTTCGTTGGGATCCTTGACGGCCTGGGCCAGCGCCAGGTCGACATGCCGCAACAGCTCGGCCGGCATTCCGACGCCTGCGTAGCTGCGGCAGGCCACAGCCAACTCGTCGAGCATGTCGTCGATGACGGAAATGGTCCTTGCTGCAAGGCCATAACGGGCCCGGCGCAGATCGATGATGTTCAAGCCGATGCGAAGCTGGACGAGACTGTCGGTGTCCCGGCGATTGCTCTCGGAAAGAAAGGCGATGCGCTGCACCAGCAGGCCAAGCCGATGCAGCATGAGGCCCGCGAACTCCGCGCGATCGCGCTTGCCGCGGCGCTCGGCAGCGACCGCGAGCGTCTTCCAGCTCGACAGAACCAGCCGATTGGCGATCCACTCCGCTCCCACGCCGCGCGCGATCCGCGTCACGAGCTCGGCTATCACGACGCCGACGAAGAAGGCGACGGCAGAATTGGCGTAAGACTCGAAGTCCGCATTGTAGGTCGTCTGCAGCGCCAGCAACGTGGCGGTGTTGGCCGCGAGCGCCATGCCGGTGCCCGCCGTTGCCGGCCGCGCGATCAGGAGGCCGTAGAGCAGGAAGGTCGGCGCCAGCGCAAAGACCAGAACCTCGAGGTGAGAAATCGCAGGCACCAGCGCGAACAGATAGATCGCGACGACGACGATGGAGACCAGCGACCACAAACCAAAACTGCGGATGAAGCGCGCCGGTTCATCCTGCGCAGCGAAGAACGAGCATGCGACCGCCGCCATCATCGGCGCCGACGCGCCATCCGGCCAGCCGGTCCCGATCCAGAACGCGCAGCAGATCAGAATGGCCACGGCGGCGCCGGCCGCCGACCACAATGCGAGGCCGCGGTCCCTGTGGCGCACGGGCGCAGCACCGGCCTCGGAATGGAACGCCAGATCGAGCGTCGAAACATTCCGGCTCTCTGCGATCGCTTCGCTCAGCGCCCGGCAGTCACGCGAGAGGTCGACGAGTTCGCGCAGCCGCGACAGCAGGCTGGTGGTGATGATCCGCTCCCAGGTCGCGCTGTCGTCGAGCACCGCCTGCCGCTCCGCGATCATCGCGCGGATCCGCTCGGCCGGCTGCCGTGGGCCGACGTCGTTCGTGATCCACTGGGCAAGATCCTCCAGCAGTCGCTTCAACTCGGGCTGCCGGCGCAGAGCCTCCTCGCCGAGCGCGGCCAGCCGGTCTTCCAGCGAGGCTATCACCGGCAACAGCATCAGCATGCGCAGCCGGATTTCGCCGAGACCGCGGACAGCGTTGGCGTCAGTCAGCCGGTCGTAGGCAAGATGAGTGGAGAGCGTGTCGATCTCGGCGATGTCGGTGGCGAGCTTGAGGCGCCTGCCGCGGCGCGTTTCGCTGGTTCCTTCACGCAGCAGCACCACCTGGCTGAGGCGACGCGCATCAGACATCCAGCTGTCGACGCGATGGCCAACGGCCGGTGCGACGCTGCGGGGGAAGACGATGGTGGAGACGAGGCTCGCGCAGATGATGCCGAGGCAGATTTCCTCCACCCGCGCAATGGCGGTATCGAAAATGGCGCCAGGTTCCGACACCGAGGGGAAGCCGATCAAGGCGACGGTGTATCCGGCCAGCATGAAGACATAACTGCGTGGCGTGCCGTCAAGCAGCGAAAGGTAGAGGCAGAGCCCGACCCAGAGCGCGATCGCGAGGCAGAGCAATTCCGGCGCATTGATCAGGTTCGGTACCAGCACCACCGTCATGGTCGCGCCGACCAGGGTGCCCATCACCCGGAAAAAGGCCTTGGAGCTCGTCGCGCCTGCGAGCGGCTGCGAGGTGATATAGACCGTCGCCATGGCCCAATAGGGCCGCGGCAGGTCCATGGCCAGCGCGATGACGAGCGCCAGGATCGACGCAGCGAACGTCTTCAAAGCAAAAATGAGGTCCGCGTGGCGGACCAGGAACGGCTCTTCCGCGCGCATGGCTACTTCGCCTCTGGAAAGGGCCTTGAAAGTGACTTGGCTTCATGCAGGCGACTGGCCCGCTGCTCGATGCGCTGGAGCGTCTCGAAGGTTATCGCAAGTTCGCCGACGCCGATATCCTTGAGCAGGCTTGCCCGCAGCCGGCGCAGCACCCGGTTGGTCTCCTCGACCTTGGCCTCGCCCGCTTTGGTCAGATGTAGCGTTTTGGCACGGCGGTCAGTCGGATCTTCGCGACGCTCTACGAGCCCCTCGGCCTGGAGCAGGTCGATCAACCGGACCAGCGAGGGCCCCTCGATGCCGAGCTCGTCGGCGAGCACACCCTGCCGGACGCTCTCGCCCTGGCGCGACAGCACCAGGAGCGGAATCGCGGTCGCATAGGACAGGCCATGTTCGGACAGCGCCTCGTCGGACTCGCGCCGCCACATCCGGCCGAGGCGCGCGATGAGGCGGCCGATTTCGGCATGGATATGAGCCTGCGAAGGAGCCATGCAAATTAGATAGGACACGAACTATTAGTTTGCAACTATATAACCGGTGTATCCAGGGCCAATCACGGAAAAGCGAACGAGGACAATACAGGATGGGATCGGGTTCCGCGGCAGAAGTACGGGCGGTGGCAGCGAGCGATCGCGCGCTGACGCTGATCCCGACCTTTGTCGTCGTCGCCGTGGATGCGACCGGCATGGGAATCATCCTGCCGCTGCTGCCGTTCTACTCGCAGCGGCTGGGCGCCACGCCGTTCCTGCTCGGCGCGCTGATCTCGGCCTATGCCGTCTGCCAGCTCATCGCCGGCCCCGTGGTCGGCATGCTCTCGGACCGCTACGGCCGGCGCAAGGTGTTGGTGGTCAGCCAGATCGGGACGCTCATCGGATTTGTCCTGCTTGCACTGGCCGGCAACCTGACGCTGGTGTTTCTGGCACGCATCATCGACGGCCTGACGTCCGGCAACATCTCGGTCGCTCACGCCTACGCCGCCGAGCACAGCGCGCCTGCGACACGCAAGCAGGCGCTTGGCATGACCAGCGGCGCGATCGGAACCGGGCTGCTGCTCGGCCCGGCGCTCTCGAGCTTCCTCGTGCACTATGGCCAGACCGCACCGGTCTGGGCCGCAACCGCGCTCTCGCTGATCAGCATCTTGGCGACGATCGCCCTGCTCCCACCGGACCATCCGGCCTCCGAGCCGCTCTACCAGCATCGTGTGCCCGAGCCGACGCAGGGCCGCAGCCTGCTCGGCATGCGCTACGCCTGGCGCCTGCTCGGCCTGCTCATCGTGTTCTTCTTCGTCAACTCGATGTTCCTGTCGCAGATCGGCCTGTTCCTGTCGGCGCGGTTCTCGTGGGACGGCCATCCCTTCGGCGCGCGCGAGCTCGGCTGGATGTTCGCCTATGCCGGCTTCATCAACATGCTGGTCCAGGGGCTGCTGATCACGCGTGCGAGTCTCATTGCGTCCGACCGAAGCGTCGTCGTGGCGGCCTTCGCCTCCATGGGTCTCGGGTTCGCCGGCCTTGCGTCTGGCAACAACATCGGCCTGCTCGCGGTCAATCTGACGCTGATCATCGCCGGCACCATGTTCGCGCGCAGCACGCTGACGGCGGAGCTGTCTCGCAGCACCGCGATCAACCGCCAGGGCATGATCATGGGGCTCAACCAGTCGCTGATGTCAGGCGCGAATATCAGCGCCCCGCTGGTGAGCGGCGCGCTGATCGGTCATCGGCTGTTCGTCCCGTGGGCGCTGGGGATGGCGGCGATCGCGGCAATCGGCGCTGCACTGGCCGGCCAGCTGCTCGACACGCCGCGAATGCGATAGCGCCGCCCTCGCCTCAGTTCACCACGTAGACATCGGGATCGGCGCTCGAGCTCGGCTTCTTGAAGGCGTTGCGCAAGGCCGCCGACATCGGGACGTTGTAGTTGAGGCCGTTCGGCGGCGTCGGCGATTCCAGCCACTTCCTGTAGAGGACCTCGATCTCCGGGCTCGCGTAGAGCTCCGCCGTCGCGCGATCGGCCAGCGCCTTGAACGGCGCGTCCTCCCGGCGCAGCATGATCCCGTAAGGCTCCGGCTTCGAGAACGTTTCCTCGCTGATCATGAAAAGCTGCGGCTCCTTCGAGCGCGCGATCGCGACCGCGAGTTGGACGTCGTCGAGCGCGTAGGCCTGGGCGCGATCGGTTTCCAGCAACAGAAAGGCCTCAGCCTGGTCCTTGGCCGGCATCACATTGATGCCGAGATTGCGCTCGGTGTTGACCTTGGCCAGCTGTGTCAGGTTGACCGACCCCGCCACCGCCGTGACCGCCTTGCCCTTGAGATCGTCGATAGTGTTGATCTTTGCGGCCTTCTTGGCGGCAAATCGCGTCGCGCTGAGGAAGTGCGTGTTGGTGAAGGCGACCTGCTTCTGGCGATCGGCGTTGTTCGTGGTCGCCGAGCAATGCAGATCGAGCGTCCCGTTGACCATCAGCGGAATCCGGTTCGACGACGTCACGGCGAGATAGTCCACGGCGATGTCGGGCATGCCGAGCTGCTTCTTCACGGCCTCCACGATCTTGAGGCAGATATCCATGGCAAAGCCGACCGGCTTCTGGTTGCCATCCAGATAGCTGAAGGGAACGGACGCCTCCTGATAACCCAGCGTGATCTTTTTCGTCTCCTTGACCTTCTGGAGCGTACCCGAGAGGTCTTCGGCGGACGCCGCGCCCGCAAGACATGTCAGGGCAAGGATAACGGTGGGAAGACGCATCGGGGGCTCCTCAAGGGGGTCATCGGCTCGCATCGAGCCGCGATCGCGGAGGTGATAGCTCAAACACGCCTCAGCCGCCAGACGAGGCTGCGTCTAGCAGCTATTGCGCTTTTATATACAACCCGGTGGAGGGTAGCGCCGGACGCTTCACTGACAGGTCAGCTGCTGCTCGAACCAGCCGCTTAGCCGCTCCGACAAGGCCGGCCACATCCGCTGAAAACGTCCGAGCTTGCCGGCATTGGCGCGGTACATCGCGCGCAACTCGTCTTCGACGACCGGAAGGTCGACGCCCGAGCAGACCCCGTCCCTCACGATGGTCTTGCCGGCGACAACGACGTTCTTCACCAGCGACGCATTGCCCCGCGCGAACAGCAGCGCCATGGAATCGACGGGCATGATCCGGTCGCGGTCGAGGCGGTCGAGATCGATCATGACGTAGTCGGCCGGGTTGCCGGCGATCAGCTCCCCGCTTCCTGGCGCGCCGGTGGCGCGACGGCCGTTGCGGATGGCAAGCGCGAACAGCTCGGCCGGCGTCCATGTCTGCTTGAAGCCGAGGCCGCCATGGACCATCTGCACCAGCCGCATCTCGCGCAGGATGTCGTCGTCCTCGTCGAGCGCCAGGCCGTCGACGCCAACCGCAATGGCGCAGCCGCATTTGTGCGCGGCGGCGATCGGCGCGAGCCCCGAGCGCAGATGCATGTTCGAGCTGAAATTGGTGACGATGCGCGCACCGGAGGCCGCGATCATCTCCAGCTCATCCGGCCGGGCGTGGATGCAATGTGCGAGCGTCAGCCGTTCCGAGAGGAAGCCGATGTCGCGCAGCCAGCGCACCATGTCCGGAAAGTGCAGGTCAGCCCAGGCCCGCTGGTACACGGTCTCCAGGAGATGCATGTGAATGCGGCGGCCAGTCAGCACCGAATTCTCGGCCACCGCCTCCAGCAGCGGCTTCGAGCACCACTGCACGCCGGCAGGCCCGAGCTGCACGTCCACCATCGGGCCGGAGATCGAGGCGGTTATCGCGTCGGTCAGCTCGATATACGCCTTTGGCGACATCGGCGCGCGGACGAAGAGGTCTTCGATCGTCTTGCGGTCGTTTAGCGAGAGACCAGTTAGCACCGGCTCGGCATCGCCATAGACGACCGGATTTTGGTCACGCACCGCGATCGCAAAGGCGATGCGGATGCCGACGTCGGATGCGGCTTTCGCGATCGCCTTGGCTTCATCCACCAAAGGCATCGTCCCGCTCGGGCGGGTGTAATGCACCATCATGGCGGCGCAACCGGCCCTGGCCGAACGGGCCAATGCGGAGGCCGCAGTCAGGTATGGATCGACCGGCGTGCCGAGCGCAGTCCGCAGGATCCAGCTTTCCAGGGGCATGCCGACTGCACCAAAGGACGATGCAGTCGCGCGGGCATGGTCATGGGCGTTGACGAACGCCGGAATGACGAGGGAGCGAGGGCCGTCGGCAGGCCCCGTCCCTTCGAAGACGTCGGTGATGACACCGCCGTCGTGCCGCAGCACGACGTTGTCGCTGACACCGCGATCAAGACCACGGAACAGGCTGCTTGCCGAAATTTCCGCGGTCATGACGTCTCTCCAAGCTCAGTTGGCAGTATACACCAACTCCCGCTCTGAGCGCGGCGGCAGGAATTCGCGCGAGAACACTTCCGCCGGCGCCGGCGCGCGGGCGAGCTGATAGCCCTCAACCACGATACCGATGGCGCGCGCCATGCGATCGTCCTTGATGTCGCCGATGCCGATCTCCTTCATCTCCGGCGAGACGATCAGCTTATCGAAGGAATATTGCAGTCGGCGCTTCTCGACGGCGACGTCGATCAGATTGTCGTAATTCAACGCTGCCTTCATCCCCGCGTTCTGGTCCTTGGCCACCGCGATCGCACCCTTGTTGATGGCGCGCACGAGGCCGGCCACCGCCTTCGGGTTCGACGCGATCAGCTTCTTGGAGACCATCACCCCGTTGGAATAGAGATCGAGGCCGTACTCGCCGAATGAGAACCATTTGAAATCCTTGTCCGGGTCCTGGCGGTTCAGCACCAGGTTGAAATAGCTGGTGATGTTGAAGACGAGGGCCGCGTCGATGTCGCCCTTGATCAGCATCGGCTCCTGGAGGTTCGGTGCCATGTTGGAGATCTTGATCTTATCATTGTCGAGGCCGTTCTTGCGCGTGAACACCGGCAAGAGGCGCGTCGTCGGCGTGCCCTGCGCGCCGCCGAGCGTGTGGCCCTCGAAATCCTTGATGGTGTTGATGCCACTGGTCTTCTTGGCGACGATCGCGAATGGCGGCTGGTTCCACATCATGTAGACCATGACGGGCGCATCCTGCGGCTTGGTCGAGGCGTTCTGAATGATGGCGTTGACGTCGCCGAAGCCGGCATCATAGGCGCCGGACATGATGCGGGTGACGGTGGCACCAGAACCCTCGCCCTGGTCGATGACGACGTTGAGGCCTTCCTCTTTGAAGTAGCCGTTGTCCTTGGCATAGAAGAACGCGGCGTCGCTGCCTTGCGTCTTCCAGCCCAGCGTGAACTTGATCGTGGTGTCCGCGGCCATGGCGGCGCCTGCGGACAGGGCCAATCCCAGCAGCGCGACAGTTACTTTTCTCAACATCGAGACCTCCTCAGCTTCGTTCCGTGACGGTTTGAGAAATCAGGTGGCGATCACGTCATTCTTGCGCGTGGCCCAGCCGGTGACGCGACCTTCGATCAGCGAGAACACGGCGTAGAGCGCGACACCGAGGCCGGCGAGCACGAACAGTCCGGCGAACACCAGCGGCACGTTGAAGTTGGAGGATGCGGTCATCATGACATTGCCGATGCCGCGGTTGGAGGCGACCGTCTCCGACAAGACCGCGCCGACGAAGGCGTAGGAGATCGCGACCTTCAGCGAGGCGAAGAAGAACGGCATCGTCCTGGGCAGGCCGACATTCCAGAGAATGTCGAACTTGCTGGCGCCGAGCGCCTTCAGCACGTCTTCGAGTTCGGGCTCGGTCGTCGCCAGGCCCGTGGCGATGTTGACGACGATCGGGAAGAAGCAGATCGAGAGCGCGGTCAGCACCGCCGGCACCGTGCCCGAGCCGAACCACAGCACGAAGATCGGCACCACCGCGACCTTGGGGATCGAGGAGAAGCCGATCAGCAGCGGATAGCAGGTGTCATAGGCCGTCTTCGACACGCCGATGATGGCGCCGAGGGCAACGCCCAGCGCGACGCCAAGCACGAAGCCGAACATGGTGGTGGCCAGCGTCTGCACGATGTGCGGCCACAGCACCGGGAAGCGCTGGACCAGCGTCACGAACACTTGCGACGGCCGCGGCAGGACCAGGTCGGACATGCCCGTCATCAGGCAGAACAGCTCCCAGGCAACGAAGAACAGCACGATCAGTCCCGCCGACCACGCCTTCTGCCTGATATCGACCCCGAACATCAGCCTGTCCCCTGCTCAGCCGCGCTGCGCGCATCCTCGATGAAGGCGCGCAGCTTCTGGTTCAGCGCGACGAAATCCGGCTCGAACGTCATCGCTACGGTACGCGGGCGGGCGAACTCGACGCGGCTGTCGTCGAGGATGCGGCCGGGACGCGCGCTCATCACGCAGATGCGGCTGGCGAGAAAGCCCGCCTCGCGCAAGTCGTGCGTGACCAGCAACACCGTCGGCTTGTGCGCCATCCAGAGCGTCTGGAGGATCGCCCACAGCTCCTCGCGGGTGAACTGGTCGAGCGCGCCGAAGGGCTCATCGAGCAGCAGCATGCGCGGCTCGTGGATCAGCGCGCGGCAGAGATTGGCGCGCTGGAGCATGCCGCCGGAGAGCTGCCAGGGATAACGGTTGCCGAAGCCCTTGAGACCGACCTGTTCCAGGAGCGCGTTGGCCTTGTCACGGAATTCAGTCTTGCGCAGCTTGCGGAAATTCGAGCGGAACGGCTCGACGATCTTCAGCGGCAGCATGATGTTCCGCTCGATCGTCATCCACGGCAGCATGGTCGGGTTCTGGAAGGCCATGCCAACCCGCATCGCCCGCGCCGCCACCTCGCGGCCGCCGACGATGACGACTCCGCTGGTCGGCTGCACCAGCCCGCTGACGAGACGCAAAATGGTCGACTTGCCGCATCCGGATGGACCGACCAGTGCAACAAACTCGCCGTCGGCGATCCTCAGCGTGGTCTTCGACAGGGCCGGAACGGCGCGGTCGCCGCGTCCGAAGGTCACGGACGCATCCGAGAGTTCGATCGCGGTCGCGGCGCGCTCTTCCGGAACGGGCTGGCCGTCAAATTGAGTATTGGGCTGCATGCGCATCACAGGAAAAGTGCATGCAAGCTGGATGCCAGCCTCCGCTCCTTCGTCAAATCGATGCTCTGGCCGAACGACGCGCGAACTGGCCGGATTCGATTTCGGCAATCCAGGCGCCAAACTGCATGCAATTGGAGCGCCCGGCTGGCGCAAGACCATGCTAAAGAGTCTCTTCCATCCACCTTGAGGATTCGCCGATGGCGGCGCGCCCCACCAGCAAGACTTCTGAATCGTCAGACAAGGTCAGCGTGATCTGCCGCGCGCTGCGGCGCGCGATCATCGAGCAGGCACTCGAGCCCGGCGCAAAGCTGCCCGAGGATGCGCTGGGTGAACGTTTCGGCGTCAGCCGCACCATTGCCCGCCACGCGCTGGGGCAGTTGGCCGGGGAAGGCCTGGTCGAACTGCGCCGCAACCGGATCGCGGTGGTGGCGACCCCGAGCTGGCAGGAGGCGCGCGATGCCTTTGATATCCGTATCGAGCTCGAGCGGCTCGTGGTCCGTCAACTCGCGGGCAAGCTGACCAAGAGCCAGATCGCCGAGCTGAACGCTCATGTCGACGCCGAGGACCGCGCGCGCGGTGGGACGGATGCGGTCTCGATCCGCCTCGCTACCGAATTTCATATCCTGCTCGCGCACATGACGAACAGCCCGATCCTGGTGCGCTATGTCAGCGAGGTCGCCTATCGCTGTTGCCTGACGCTGTCGCTCTACAGCCGACCACATTCGACCGAATGCGCCATCAACGAGCACCGCGCGATCATTTCAGCGCTGGCCAAGGGCGACGAGGCCAAGGTGATGGAATTGATGCGCCATCACCTGGATTCCGTGGCCAATCGCGCGCTGGTGGCCCCTGCCCCGCAGCGCGGCCGCGATCTCCTCGATATTCTGGCGCCCTACGCCGACGAGGTGACGGGCGACCGTGTCGTCAAGCTGCCGAAAGTCGCGCGACGCTAAAGCGCAATGAGTTGCGCTTTAGCTTCTTATTTGCGCATGATCCTGTCGGAAAACCGCTGCACACTTTTCCGGATCATGCGTTAGGCCTCGATCCCGCGCTGAACCAGAATGCGCTCGGCGCTGTCGTTCCAGACGTCCATCTTCACGATTTGGCCGCCCCTGACGACGAAGCGGTCGACATAGCGATTGCCCTCGAATGGCGTGCCATCCATCCACTCGCCATAGAGAGAGCCGACACTGTAGACGACGGTCTCGTCCGCACCCGGGCAGACGTCGAACCGGTCCATTTTCTTTTTGACCCAGCGATAGCGCTTCGCATTGAAGCCGGTCGGGCCGCGCGGATGATCGAACTCGCGCCCGCCGGTAAACGTGATCACCGTGCCCGGCTTCATATAGGCCGCGGCGGCTTCGGGATCGGGTATCATCGAGGCCGTGAGATAGGCCTCCACGATCTCGGCGTCGGTCATCGGGCGTTCAGCTTTTGCGGGGGCGGACATGGCGGGATCTCCGGGTGCTCTCATTCTACAATTCGCACATCAAAGTGCATGCACATTTTTTGAACATTTTGCCAGCGAGACTGCACACAATCTGGAGCTGCCCGCTCCCAAACCTTCCGCTAGGCTACCGCAGCTGAATCCGACGCCATGACCACCCAGACCGCCTTCGACCTGATCTTCCGTAACGCGCTGTTGCGATCATCCGCCGCACCCGTCGATATCGGCGTGAAGGGCGACCGCATCGCTGCGATCGAGCCAATACTGACCAGCGAAAGGCTCGCCTGCGAAGCCATCGACATCGATGTCGGCGGGCACCTGGCCCTGCCCGGCTTCGTCGACACCCACATCCATCTCGACAAGGCCTGCTTGCTCGGCCGCTGCGGGCACAATCACGCCAGCGTCTCGGAAGCGATCCGAGCTGTTGCCGGGATGAAAAAGGATTTCACGGTCGAGGACGTCTACGCGCGCGGTGCCAAGGTGCTCGAACGTGCGATCGTGCATGGCACGACGCGCATGCGCACCCATGTCGAGATCGACCCGCGCATCGGCTTGCGCGGCTTTGAGGCCGTCAAGGCGCTCAAGCGCGACTATGCCTGGGCGATTGACCTGTCGCTCTGCGTCTTCCCGCAGGAAGGCCTGACCAACGATCCCGGCTGCGAGGAGCTGCTGATCCGGGCGCTGCGCGACGGCGGCGAAGCCATCGGCGGCTGTCCCTACATGGACACTGATCCGAACGCCCATCTCGAACGAATCTTCGATCTCGCCGAGGCGTTCAACCTCGACGTCGATCTTCATCTCGACTTCGACCTCGATCCCTCCTGGTGGCACCTCGACGAGGTCTGCCGGCAGACGGAGCGGCGCAACTACGGGGGACGCGTCGCGATCGGCCATGCCACAAAACTCTCCGCGCTGCCGCCGGAGCGGATGAAGGCCGCCACCGCACAGCTGGCGAAAGCCGGCGTCGCCGTCACCGTGCTGCCCGCAACCGATCTTTACCTGATGGGGCGCGAAGCTACCCACAACGCACCGCGTGGCCTGACGCTCGCGCACAAGCTCGCAAATAACGGCGTCCTGTGCTCGGTCGCGACCAATAACGTGCTCAATCCCTTCACGCCGTTCGGCGACGCCTCGCTGCTGCGGATGGCGAACTTCTATGCCAACGTCGCGCACGCCTCGGTCAGCGACTTCGACACCTGCCTTGATCTCGTAACGGAACTGCCGGCGCGGCTGATGAACCTTGGGGATTACGGCATCAAGGTCGGCAATCCCGCCGATCTGGTCGTACTCGACACCCAGGACAGCCGCTTCGCCATCGCAGAACTGCCGGACATCGTGATGGGCTTCAAGAGCGGACGGCAGACGTTTGCGCGGCAGCGGCCCACGCTGTTCAGTCCCGGTCGCTGAACAGCCCTCACCTTCCCGCGTATTGCGCGACAGCCGTGGCCTGCAACATGTCCCCGAGGCCATCGTCGGCGGTCCCGCAGGGACGTTCGGTCTACAAGAACGGAAAGCAGGTCGCTTCCAACGGCAAGATTATCGGGAAGCGTGGCTGACCCATCGGGCCGCTCCCATCCGGTTTTACCGCTACTGCTCCCCCAAGCATCTGAGTCCAGTAGAAACCCGGACCGTAGCGGTCCGCATTGCACGACTGTCCGCCCGGGTCATACTGGGACGCGCTCTGACCATCTGCGTTCAGTGGGGTATGGATATGTTCAGCGCATTCAGCAGCATTGATTACCACTCTATTCGTGCCAAGACGCCCGCCGAGACGGCGGTCAAGCGACTGAGCGGCATCGGCGAAGTATTGTCGGGCCTCGATATGTCGGCCATCCAGACGCAGAACGATATGACCCGCGCGCTCTGGACGCTCGATACCGCGGACAAATGCGTTCGCACGATCCTCACCGAGTTCCGCACCGAGCGCACCAAGGACGAGGTCGTCCGCGAGGCCAAGAGCCTGATCGACTTGATCGCACTCGCCCGCGACGAAATCTCGGGCTATCGCGACGTCAGCACGGCCTTGAGCTGAGCGTGCGACCTCAACGCTTGATCTTCGCGAGGATGCGATCCGCCTCGGTGCGCCAATCGGCGCTGCGCGCGAACTCCTTCGTTCCCTTGGGTCCGAACAGGCCCTCATCGGCGAGATCGGCCACCCAGGCCTGGCGCTCGGCCGTGCCTTGCGCCGACCACGGCGTCAGCCCCGCCTCGCGCACGGTCTCGGCGACCTCGCGCACCTCTTCGGCACGGCGGCGGCCGTGCTCGATCACGCGCTGGAAGAAATAGGCGCCCTGCTTCTCCCAGTTGATGCCCGGGAACGTCTCCGCAAGCGAGGCCAGCACGGCATCCTCGACGCCATAGGCGCGCGCCGTGGTGAAGCTCTCGATGACCATGGCTTCAAGGCCCTTGATCATGATGCTGCGGCACATCTTCACAGCGGAGGACACACCGAGCTTGTCGCTCGCAACCTTCGCCGCAAATCCGATTGCGTTCAGAAGCGGCTCCAGCTCCTTCGCGCCGGAACCGCCGAGCAGCAGCGGCACCTTGATGCGATAAGGCGGCACCGAGGTCATCACCGCGCCCTCGACATAACGCCCGCCGGCCCCGTCGATCAGCGCGGCGGCGCGCTGCTTGGCGCCGGGAGATGCCGAGTTGAAATCCAGGAACCAGGTGCCCTGGTTCACCGCCGCGGCGCAGGCTTTCGCGACTGGTACTGCCTGGCTCGCCGTGACCGCGGAGACGATGAAATCGGATTTCGCGGTCAGCTCTGCGTGGGAGGCCGCAAGGCCGACGCCGAATTTCGCCGCATGCTCTTTCAGGGACACGCCCTGCTCGCTTCCCAGCTTGATGTCGAACGCTGCGACCTTGATCTCCTGTTGGCGCAGGTCCTCGGCCAGGATCCTGCCGACCTCGCCATAGCCAACCAGCCCGATCTGCCATCGTTTCGGATCCGACATCAGTTCAGTCCTCGCGTCGTCTCATCGAACAGCTCCTCGACCGCATAGCGGCGCGGGATCAGCGCCTGCTGGAACGCGTAGTCGATGATCAGCTCCAACGGTTTCCTGTTCGCCTCGATCCCGAACGGCACGAGGTCGGGCGAGCCAGTGGGCCCTGCCTGGGCCTTGTTTCGCTTGAGGAGATCGTAGATGCCCGCAACCACGTCGGGATGCGACTTCGCGAGCTTCTCGGTCACGACCACGAGATGATTGACCGGCACGACACCACGCCGGGCGTACCATTTCGCGGCTTCTGCGGCCGGATCAGGGAAGAGCGGCTTTAGCCGCGCATCATTCGAGGTCTCGCCGAGGACGGCGTCGAGCTCGCCGTCGAGCAGCATCTGCAGGATCTTCTTGTCCTTCGGTGCGCGCTCGGTGGTGTCGACATATTCGGCGACGTGCGGGTCCTCGAAAGTGACCCAACGGATCTTGTCGAGATTGACGCCATAATCGTTAGCGAGAATGCCCCTGATCCAGGCGCCCGTGGTCGTCGTGATGGAACGGATGCCGTCGGGCTTGCCTTCCAGATCGGACGGTCCGAGCGGTCCCCTCTGGGGGGTGTAGAGCGCATAGGAATGCTGGAAGCGGCCGAGCATGGTCGCCGGGAGCAGCACCAGCGGCTTGCCGTGCGCCTTCGCCATCAGATAGGTGACGATCGCCATCTCGCAGACGTCGAAGGCCTGCTCGCGCACCATCGGCTTGAACGCCGTGTTGGTCGGCGTGTACTCGATGAAGTCGAGGTCGAAGCGGTCGGAGCGGAGCTCGCCGCTCTTCACCGCCTGGACGTGGGGGTGACTGCCGAGCACGGCCTTAAGCTTGAGACGATCCATCCGCCCGCTCCGTTTCTCAAGAGCATGATCAGGAAAACTGCGCAGCGGTTTTCCGAAAGAGATCATGCTCAAACACTATTTCGCCTTAGACGTCCTCGGGATTGTCGACGTAGATGAGCCCGGCCTTCGCCAGCGCCTCGCGCATGCTGTACATGTCGAGGCCAAGCTCGCCCGAGGCCAGCCGCCTGCGCTTGCCGTCTTCATCGGCGTTGCGCTTCTTCGCCTTCTCGGCGACCTCGGCGACATAACGCTTGGGCACAACCACGACGCCGTCGTCATCGGCCACGACGATGTCGCCAGGATCGACGTTGACGCCGGCGCAAACCACGGGGACGTTGACCGAGCCGAGCGTCGCCTTGACCGTACCCTTGGCCGAGACCGCGCGCGACCACACCGGGAAGTTCATCTCGTGCAGCGCTTTGACGTCGCGGCAGCCGGCGTCGATGATCAGCCCCTGCACGCCGCGCGCCTGGAGCGAGGTCGCGAGCAGTTCGCCGAACATGCCGTCGGTGTTGTCGGTGGTGCAGCCGACGACGAGGATATCACCCTTCTTGCATTGCTCGACGGCGACATGGATCATCCAGTTGTCGCCGGGCTGCGCCAGCGCGGTGACGGCAGGACCGGCAATCGATGCACCTGCCCAGACCGGCCGCAAGTAAGGCTTCATCAGACCAACGCGGCCATAGGCCTCGTGCACGGTCGAGACGCCGTACTCCGCCATCCCGGCGGGATCGGCACGCTTGATGTTGCGAACGACGACCGGCTTCATGCGAGCACCTCCTCAACCGTCGGGAACAGGCGCTGATAGGCCTCGCCATAGGTCATGGGCACGCCGGTGTTGCGGCTGCCCTGGATGCCGCGATTGAGTGCCACGCGCTCGTAATAGCCCCAGAGATGCTTCTGCGCGGCGAGGATCTGGAATGCCTCGTACTTTTCCTTCCAGACCTCGTCGATCTTGAGGATCAGGTTGGGCTTGTAGTTGCACTGCTCCGGCTGGTGCGGCTCGAACAGGAACACCGGCGGCGCTGAGTACTTGTACTGCGCGCCGGGCTTGTGGCCCATGGCCTGCGCAACGACGCGGGTCTCCTGCGCGAAATGCGCCGCGTTGGGATGGTCGAAATTATAGGGGTCTTCCAGCGCGTGCGTCAGCACGAAGCTCGGATTGAGCTCGCGGTAGATGTCGACCATGCGGTCGAAATGCGCCTCGGTTAGCTTCAGCGGATAGTCGCCGCAGTCGAAGAACTCGATCTCGGCCCCCAGCAGCTTGGCGGCCCGCTCTGCCTCGTCCTTGCGGCCGGCCTTCACCGATTCAAGCGTCGCGCCCTTTTCCTTCCAGGCGAACTGGCTCTCGCCGCGCTCGCCGAAGGACATGCAGACGATCTTCATGCGATAGCCCTTCTTCGCATGCAGAGCGATGGCGCCGCCGGCGCGCCAGACGAAATCGCCCGGATGGGCGGTGATCACGAGACCTGTTTTCATGGGACGAACTCCCCTCTTTCGTTCGTAAGACTCATCGGCTGCCTGCCTCATGCAGGAAGCCAGTTCATTCAGGCCGCGGCGACCGCGGGTTCCTCGCCGTCGAGCACGCGCCTCAGGCGCTCGCCATCGAGCGCATCTTCCCATTTGGCAATCGCGATGGTTGCCACCGCGTTCCCGATCAGATTGGTCGGCGTCAGCCCCTGCGACATCAGGCGGTGGATGCCGAGCACCAGTGCAACGCTCGTCACCGGAATGGAGCCGGTGGCGGACAGCGTCGCTGCCAGCACGACAAAGGCCGCGCCCGCGATTCCCGCCGCACCCTTTGAGGTCACGAGCAGGATGAGCAGCAGCTCGATCTGCTCGGCGAGCCCGAACGGCGTGTTGGTCGCCTGCGCCAGGAACACCGAGGCGGCGGCAAGGTAGAGGCAAGTGCCGTCGAGATTGAAGGAATAGCCGGTCGGGATCACCAGCCCGACCACGCTACGATCGCAGCCGGCCTTCTCCAGCTTGGTCAGCATGCGCGGCAACACCGTCTCGGACGATGTCGTGGCAATGCAGATCAACAACTCCTCCCAGATGTAGCGGATCAGCTTGACCAGCGAGAAGCCGCAGAGGCGCGCGACGGGACCGAGGGCCACGATGATGAAGATCACGCAGGTGAGATAAAAGCCGCCCAGCAGCTTGCCGAGCGAGGCCAGCGAGCCCACGCCTAACTTGCCGACCGTAAACGCGATGGCGCCGAATGCGCCGATTGGCGCCGCCCACATCACGAATCCGACCACGGCGAAGACCATCTTGGCGGCGATATCGATCAGATTGACCAGCGGCGCGGCGCGCTCACCGAGCTGCACCAGTGCAAAGCCTGAGAGCACCGAAATGAACAGCACCTGCAGGATGTTGCCCTCGGCAAAGGCGCCGACGAACGTCGCGGGCACGATGTTCATCAGGAACGGCACGAAGCCGATGGCGCCGGTCTGCTTGACGTAAGGCTCGACCGCGCTGGCATTGATGCTGGCGGGATCGATGTTCATGCCGACGCCGGGCTTGAGCACGTTCACCGCGATGAGACCGATGATCAGCGCGATCGTGGTCATGATCTCGAAATAGACGATCGCCTTCACCGCGACGCGTCCGACGCGCGCCATGTCGGCCATATGGGCGATGCCATGGACCACGGTGCAGAAGATGATCGGCGCGATCAACATCCGGATCGCCTTGATGAAGGCATCCCCGAGCGGCTGCATCTTGGCGCCGGCCTCGGGACTGGCGATCCCGAGCGCGATGCCCGCCACCATGGCGATGAGCACCTGGATCCACAGCTCCTTCCACCAGGCCCGCCCGCGCGGCTTGTCGATCGCAAGCGCCGTCATGCGTCGAACCCGAACAGGCGTGCAGGATTGTCGACGAGAATCTTCTGCTGGAACTCCACCTCCGGCGCGAACAGCGGGATCAGGTCGACGAGGTCGCCGTCGTTCGGCATCACCTTGACGTTGGGATGCGGCCAGTCGGTGCCCCAGATGACGCGGTCGACCGCAGTCTCGACGATCTTTCGCGCGAATGGCACCGCGTCGGTGAAGGGCGGGCCGCCGGAGGAGACCCGCTCCGAGCCGCAGATCTTGACCCAGCATTTCTCGTCGCGCTGCATCAACTCGATCAGGATTTTGAACGGAAGCTGGTCGAGCCCGTCGGAAGCCTTCACCCGTCCCATATGGTCGATGGTGTAGCTCAGCGGCAATCTTGCCAGCATGTCGGCATATTCCGGCAGGTCGATCGCATCGAAATGCAGGTCGATGTGCCAGCCGAGCGGAGCGACCATCGCAATGACGCGATTGAACACGCTCTTGTCAGGGACGCCGCCGAGATGACGGACGAAATTGAAGCGGCAGCCGCGGAAGCCGCCCTCATGCAGCACGCGAAGCCCACGTTCAGTGATGGTGTCGTCGATATTGGCAACCGCTCGGTAGGCGCCGTTACTCTGCGCGATCGCATCGAGCGCCACCGTGTTGTCGATGCCGTGCACGCTGGCATTGACGATGACGGCTCGCTCGACCCCGAGCTTGGCGTGCAGCGCGCGGAAATTCTCCAGCGGCGCATCCGGCGGCGTGTAGGAGCGGTCAGGCGCGTAAGGGTATTTCGCGCCGGGCCCGAAGATGTGGCAATGCGCGTCGCAGGAAAGCTTCGGCAGCTTGAATTTCGGCGTGCGCGTGTTCGGATCGGGCGGCGGAATGGTCGGCGTGTACATCATCGTCATCAGGTGAACCTGAACAGCCGCGCCGGATTATCGACCAGCAGCTTCTGCCGGATCGCGCTATCTGCCGCGTAGAGGGGGATCAGATCGACGATCTCGCCATCGTTCGGCATGATCTTGACGTTGGGATGCGGCCAGTCGGTGCCCCAGATGACACGGTCGGGCGCATTGTCGATCAGGGCTTTCGCAAACGGCACGGCATCGTGGAACGGCTTGCCGCCGCTCGAGGCCCGTTCGAGGCCGGTGATCTTGACCCAGCACTTCTCGTCCTTCTTCTGCAGGTCGAGCAAGGCAGTGAAGCCGGGATCGTCGAGCCCCTTCGCCGCCTGTACCGTCCCCATGTGGTCGATCACGTAGGGCGTCGGCAGCGCGGTCAGGATGGGCGCGAATTCGGCAATCGTATCAGGTTCGAAATAAACGTCGATATGCCAACCGAGCTCGGCGACACGGTGCACGATGCGCTGGAACTTGGTCATGTCGCCGACGCCGCCGAGGCGCTTGAGGAAGGCGAAGCGGCAGCCGCAGATACCGCCCTTGTCGAGCGCCGCCAGCTCCTTCTCGGTCATCTCGTCGCTGACGTTTCCGATGCCTTTATAGGTGCCCTCACTCTGGGCGATGGCATCAATGACGACGCGATTGTCGGTGCCGTGCACGGTGGCGTTCACGATCACGCAGCGTTCGACGCCGATCTTCTCATGCAGGCCGCGGAAG
>JAEYRD010000178.1 GCA_023435725.1 Pseudomonadota bacterium
AACCCGAGCAATGGCGACAAGCTGAGCGTCAAGTTCACGCTGCCCGATGGATCGACCGAGCAGATCGACCTGACCGCGTCGACGGCCACGCCGACACCCGCCGGCAGTTTCGCGATCGACTCGACCAGTCCGGCCAACACCGCCGCGAATCTCAATACGGCCCTCAACACCGCGATCACGAAGCTCGCCAATACCTCGCTGGTGGCGGCATCTGCGATCACGGCTGGCGACAATTTCTTCAACACCGCGAGCTCGGCGATTGGCAGTGCCAAGACCAGCCAGGCGGCAACACCGATCAGCGGGGCCACCGCACTGTCCGGCACGGCTCCCTCGGACTCGATCTCGCCAGGCTTCTCCGTCAGCGACACCATCACCGTCAACGGTACCACGCTCAGCTTCGTCGCCTCGGGCGCGACCGGCAACCAGCTCAATGTCACCGACAGTATCCAGACCCTGATGAGCAAGATCGACTCCATCACGGGCACCTCGAAGCCGTCGACGATCCATGGCGGTTCGATCACGATCAACACCGACGATGCGGCGAGCCTAAGCATTTCGGGCGCGACTCCGGGCGCGACCGCGGCGCTGGGCGCGCTCGGCTTCGCTTCGTCGCCGATTACCGCTACGCAACCGCCATTGCGTGTCGGTTCTTCGCCGGCGAACTCGGCGACGACGCTCGTGAACGGCTCGGCCAATACCGTGAAATGGTACACCGGCAATGATGGACCGGGCTCGGCGCGCTCCACCGCGGTGGCGCGGGTCGACGATTCCATCACGGTGCAGTACGGCGCGCAGGCCGACGAGGACGCCATCCGCCGGCAGCTGCAGTCGATCGCAGTGTTCGGCACGTTCTCGACCTCGCCGACCGGGCAGTACGCAGGTGGGCAGATTGCGGCGCTGAGCCAGCGTACGGCCCAGGCGCTGACCCAGCAGCCCGGGCAGCAGCGCATCGAGGATATCCAGACCGACATCGCGATGGCCCAGAACACCATGAAGGACGCGAGCACGCGCCAGACCCAGGCCAAGGCGCAGCTCCAGAACATTATCGACCAGGCGGAGTCGGCCTCGCCGGACCAGGTCGCGAGCGAGATCCTCGCGCTCCAGAACGCGCTGCAGGCGTCCTACCAGACTACCGCGAACCTTGCGCAGCTCTCGCTTGTCAAGTTCCTGTAAGGAAACGTTAAGGCGCCGTTAACCATGCTTCTTTACCTCTTGGTGAGGATTGAGCGGGGGCGCAGGCGTCTATGTCGGACAAGATGCAGCTGGTGGTGGCCACACCATGCTTCGGCGGGCAGGTGTCGAGCATTTACGCGAGCTCGATCTTCGCGCTCCAGCGCGCCGTGCACGGCATGTCCAATCTCGAGCTCAAGGTGCTACTGCGTGACGGCGACGCGCTGATCACGCGCGCGCGGGCCAATCTGGTTGCGATGTTCCTGGATGATCCCAAGGCGACGCACTTCCTGTTCATCGACGCCGATATCGGCTTCAAGCCCGAGCAGGTGTTCCGCCTGATCGAATGCGGCGCGGATGTCGTCGCCGGCTGCTATCCGATCAAGCGCGTCAACTGGGACAAGGCGAAGCGCGCGATTCAGTCCGGCAGGGCCGACGTGCCGGCCGCCTCGCTCGATTACGTGCTCGAGATCGAGGATCCCGATCGCATCGTCGTGGTCAACGGCTTCACGCGCGTGCGCTATGCCGGCACTGGCTTCCTGATGATTCGTCGTCAAGCGCTGGAAGCGATGTGCCGCCATCCGAACTACGCCGGGCTGCAATTCTTCCGCGAGCATTCGCACGACACGCTGGCCGCAAGCCAGAACCGGTTCGCATTGTTCGAATGCATGATCGATCCGGCGACCGGTACGTATCTCTCCGAGGACTTCGCCTTCTGCAAGCGCTGGACTGATATCGGTGGCGAAATCTGGGCCGACATCCAGAGTTCGCTCGATCACGTCGGGCCGTCGGTGTTCCACGGCGACATCGCCTCGCAATTCGCGCCGGCGCCCACGGCGGCGGCCGATGCGGCGTGAGCCTTCCGGGATGAGCGCCGGCGCATCCCATCTGCCAATCACCGAGCGAGTGTCCGACGGTGGCTCGCGTTACCGTTTGCGCGATCTCTTCACTTCGCTCGATACACTGCTCGTCTCCGGCGGAGATCAGCGGCTGACGCTCGATCCGAACGGCCGCGTCAACGCCTATGGCTGTGCGGCCTTGCCGGAGCCGGAGCTCTGGAATTTCGCGTCCTCGACGGCGTCCTCGATCTCGCAATCGGCTTATGACCGCGCCGCGCTGGCGCGCGAAGAGCTGATGCACAAGTGCCTGTTCGACGAGGTCGAAGTCGCTTTCGATGCGCGCTGCGAGGACATGCGAGACGAGTTGCGCGGCCATCTCCAGCTCTCGCCGCGCGTCGACGTCGTGTTCTCGCCGTCCGGCACGGACTCGCAGCTCCACGCCTTGTTCCTGGCGCGCGCAGTGCTCGGCGCCCAGCCAGTGACGATCGTGGTCGGGGCCGATCAGACCGGCAGCGGTACGGTCCACACCGCGCGCGGGCACCATTTCAGCTCCATGACGGCGAGCGGCTTTGCAGTCCGCAAGGATGGCGCGGTTGCGGGGCTTGCCGGCGACAGCATCGCGGTGCCGCTGCTGGACGCCGGGTCGGACATCGCGATGCGCGCGGATGCGGATGCCGCGGTGCTGCGTGCAATCGAGAACAGCCTCGCGCAAGGCCGGCGCGTTCTGTTGCACATCATGGATTCGTCAAAACTCGGCTGGCGTGCCCCAAGCGAGGCCTGCCTCGACGAGATCGCCAAGCGCTGGCGCGGCCAAGTGCAGATCGTCGTCGATGCCTGTCAGATGCGGCTCGGACGCCGGCGTCTGCGCGCCTACCTCGATCGCGGCTACATGGTGCTGATGACCGGCTCGAAGTTTTTCGGCGGACCTGCCTTCAGCGGCGCGCTGCTGGTTCCCAAGGGATTTTCTCGCGCGGTTGATCGACTGGGCGAGATCGCGCCGGGCTTTTTCGACTATGCCGGCCGCTGCGACTGGCCGATGGCCTGGACAGCGTTGCGCTCCCGCTTCGAGCGACGGCCGAATTTCGGGCAATGGCTGCGCTGGGAGGCGGCGCTCGCGGAGATCGGCAGCTACTATGCCGTTCCCGGAGCTTTTCGCGCCAAGGCGCTCGCCGAACTTGCTGCCGGCATTGACAGCATGATCGCGCTGTCGCCGTCGCTTCGGATCGTCCAGAGGACGGTTGAAAGCGGTGGCACGGACGATGAGGAATTCGCGCAAGCCACGATCTTTCCATTCACGCTGCAGCAGCATAACGGCAGACCGGTCTCGATTGCCGAGACAAGCGCCATTCACCGGGCATTGGTGCGTGATATGCACGAGGAGATCAGCGGTAGCGCGGCCGACCGGCAGGTCGCCGAGCAGCGTTGCCTGATCGGCCAGCCGGTTCGCTTGGAGCGGCCCGACAGTGCACCGCAGGCCGCATTGCGCCTTTGTGTCGGTGCGCGGCTCGTGACGGAGGCGTGGTCAGTCGATGTCACACGATCGCAAACGAATCTGCAACACGTGCTTGATCGGATCGCTCACGTCCTGGTCAAGATCGAGCTGTTGCTTGACCGCGCCGCCGGCGCGGTGTCGCCGGGTACGCCAGCCATCGAGGTTTAAGATGCAACATCCGAGTTTGTCGCCAACCAGCATGACTGCGGCGCAATGTGCCGACCGCATGGGCTTTGCGCAGCTGACGCGTCAGGCCTTCGAGGGTGTGGATTTGCGGCCGCTGCGCGACCATCTCGTCAAGAAGATCTCTGCAGGAGCGGGGCACGCGGGCGAGGGGCTCGATCTCTCGCTCGTCGTCCAGCTTCTCGGTGACAAGCAGATGGGCCTTGATATCCAGGCCGAGGTGCTGACCTCTCATCGGCTGTTTCGCTCGCCCTGCGCGGTCGGACGACCTCGCCTGCGCGTGCTCGCGCTCGCCGCGGCGATCGACATGGGCGGCAACACGCCGATCGAGTTTCTGCTGGAGGAATCGGATATCGAGCTGTTGACGCTCTATGTGGTTGACGGCATCGGGCTGCCCGGGCAATTGCCGGATCACGACGTTGCAATCGTCGTTGCGTCCGATTCCGAAGAATGCCGCGAGGCGCTCGCCGTCATCGAAAAGGCCGCGCCATACTGGCCGCGGCCACTCCTCAACCGCCCCGATCTCATCGGCAACCTCGATCGCGACAAGCTGTATCGGCTGCTGACGGGCATCGCAGGTCTCGACATTCCCGCCACCATCCATGCGACGCGCGCGCAATTGTCGGAGCTCTCGAAAGGGCAGATTGCTTGCGGGGACATAGCCAGCGAACTGCATTTTCCGATGATCGCGCGGCCGCGCGGTTCGCACGCCGGCGTCGGGCTCGCAAAGCTCGACGATGCTTCGGCGCTCGCGGCCTATCTTGCCGAGCGGCAAGAGCATGACTTCTTTCTCGCGCGCTTCGTCGATTACTCGAGCCCGGACGGACTCTACCGCAAATATCGCGTCACGATGGTCGATGGTAAGCCTTACGCCTGCCATATGGCGATCGCCGATCGCTGGGACATCTGGTATCTCAACGCCTACATGGCGTTCAGCGAAGAGAAGCGGGCCGAGGAAGCCGTCTTCATGGTCGACTTCGACCATGCCTTCGCTGCGCGCCATAAAGCCGCGCTCGATGAGATGAGCCGGCGCGTCGGTCTCGATTATTTCATCGTCGATTGTGCCGAGAACCAGGACGGCGAACTTCTGGTCTTCGAAGCCGACAACACCGCCGTCGTGCACAACATGGATTCGCCGGTCGTGTTCCCGTACAAGCCGCCGCAGATGCGCAAGATCTTTGCCGCGTTCACGGCCATGTTGTCGCGCCATGCAGAAGCGGGCAAGAAGAGTGCAGCATGAACGAGATGATCCGCAAGGCGCAAAGCTCCGTCACGCACACCTCGCTCGATCCGCAGGACTGGAGCGCGTTTCGCGCGCTCGCCCATCGCATGCTGGACGAGACGATCGATAGCATCGCCAATGTTCGCGCGCGGCCGGTGTGGCAGCCGATCCCGGGCGATATCCGCACGGCATTGAAGGCCGATGTGCCGCGCGAGGCGAGCGATCTCGCCGAGGTCTATCGCGAGTTCGCCGAGTACGTTGCGCCCTATGCGACCGGCAACGTCCATCCCGGTTTCATGGGCTGGGTGCATGGCGGCGGCACTGCGGTCGGCATGCTCGCGGAGATGCTCGCGGCGGGCCTGAACGCCAATCTCGGCGGGCGTGACCACATGCCGATCGAGGTCGAGCGCCAGATCGTCGAGTGGATGCGCCGTCTCTTCGCCTTTCCGGAGAGCGCGAGCGGCATCTTCGTCACAGGCACGTCGATGGCCAATCTGATGGCGGTGCTGGTGGCGCGGACGAGCGCGCTCGGCACGGTGGCACGACAGCACGGTATCGGCAGTGACGGCGCGCTGCTCACGGCCTACACGTCGTGCGCCGCGCATGGCTGCGTGTCGAGGGCCATGGACATTGCCGGGCTCGGCACCGATGCGCTGCGCAAGATCGACGTCGATGCCGATCATCGTATCGACGTCGCCGCGCTCCGTGCGCGGATAGCGATCGATCGCGAGGTCGGCTTCAAGCCGTTCCTCGTCGTCGCCTCCGCCGGCACGGTCGACATCGGCGCGATCGACGATCTCAAGGCCATCGCAGCGCTGTGCCGCGAGGAGGGAATCTGGTTTCACGTCGATGGCGCCTTCGGTGCGCTTGCGATTCTCTCAGCCGAACTCGCGCCGCTGCTCGGCGGCATCGAGCTTGCGGATTCGATCGCGCTCGACTTCCACAAGTGGGGTCAGGTGCCGTACGATGCCGGCTTTCTGCTGGTGCGGGACGGCGAGCAGCATCGGCAGGCCTTTGCGCAGCCGGCGGCCTATCTGCGTCGCGAGGCGAGGGGGCTTGCGGCGGGCGCGGTCTGGCCCTGCGATCTCGGCCCCGACCTGTCGCGCGGCTTCCGCGCGCTGAAGACCTGGTTCACGCTGAAGACGTTCGGCACCGACCGTCTGGGTACGGTGATCGCGCGAAGCTGTGCGCTGGCAAAATATCTGGAAGTGCGCGTTCTCGCCGAGCCGCGGCTGGAACTGCTGGCGCCCGTCAATCTCAACATCGTCTGCTTCCGCTATCGTGCCGACGATGAGGCCAACCGCGAGATCGTTGCCGATGTCCAGGAGTCCGGCATCGCGGCGCCGTCGAGCACGACGCTGGACGGCAAGTTCGCGATCCGCGCGGCCATCGTCAATCATCGCACCGACGAGACCGACATCGATGCGCTTGTGGCTGCCGTGCTGGAGTTCGGCGCGCGGCGAAGTGGCGGCGGATTGATCGAGGTCGCGGCGCCGCCGCTCGCGGCGCAATGACCTGAGAGGGCTCTGAAACGAAAACGCCCCGGACTTGGTCCGGGGCGTTCTTGCTTCGGATGTGCGAAGCATTCAGGCGGCCGAGCTGACGTCGTCCTTGGTATTGATCTTGGCGTCGATCTTGGCGTCGATCTTGGGATGGGTCGCCTCGAACTGCTCGCGCAGCTTGTCTTCATAGGCGATCAGCTTGCGGGCCTCCTTCAGCGCCCGGTAGAGATCGCCGCTCATGATGTTGTTGTTGATGCTTTCGATGATCGGCCAGGCGCTCGGCACGGCTGTGACGATGTCGCGGACGAGGTTGAAGTAGGTGCCGTGCTGGCTCTGCGGATCGGGCGAGATGTACATGAGCTGCACTGCCAGATAGACCAGCTTGGCCGGCGTGTCGGCGGTCTCCGGCGTGAAGATATCGCGCTCGCGCAGGATCGGCACGTTGTCGCCATCGATGAGAAGGCGGGAGCGCTGCTCAGTGTTGGTAATCACGCAATTGCCGACGATGATGCGCTCGTGCGGCCTGAGTTCGACCTTGAGGGCCATGCCTGTTCTCCATCAATTCTCTTGTAACGAGCATCGCGCGCCCACTCGATGACGGCAGTCGGCTCTGATTTGGGGGTGATCCTTGCCGAATAGGGTTAACGGGTCGTAAACGCCGGTCGTTGCGACAAAAGATGGAAAAGATTCAGAGGGTTATAGCTGAGCAAGGCTGCTGCCCGAAAGCGCCCGGAGGCGAATTTGGCCGCGACGCGGACAAACCGGCGGTTTCATTTCACGGATTGTTAGCGGCTTGGACGCACGGTCCGCCCGTCGTTTGATCAATCTCGGTCAAACAGGACGCGTAGCTACCAGAAAGGTAACAGTATGTCCGGTATCGTTCTCTCCTCCTCGGTTCGTCAGAACCTGCTCTCCCTCCAGTCCACCGCCGACCTCCTCTCGACCACGCAGGGCCGCCTCGCCACGGGCAAGAAGGTCAACTCGGCGCTCGACAATCCGACCAACTTCTTCACCGCGCAGTCTCTCGACAACCGCGCCGGCGACATCAACAACCTGCTCGACAGCATCGGCAACGGCGTGCAGGTGCTCCAGGCCGCCAACACCGGCATCACCTCGCTGCAGAAGCTGGTCGACAGCGCCAAGTCGGTTGCCAACCAGGCACTGCAGACCACGGTCGGCTATTCGACCCGCGCCAACATCACGTCCGCTGCGATCAACCGCAACGGCGTCGCGGTTGATGGTTCGGACCTTCGCGGCCTCGGCACCGTGAGCAACAACTCTGTGGCCGGCACTGCAGTCGGTGCGATCACTGGCGCATCGCTACTTAGCTCGGCTGCGATCGGCCTCGCCGATGGTGATACTCTCACCATCAACGGCAAGACCATCACGTTCAACCTCTCGAACACGACCACGACCCAGACCAGTTCGACCGATGCCAGCGGCAACGTGACGTTCTATGTCGGCAACGCAACTGGTACCGCTCCGAAGGTTAGCGACCTGCTCAGCGCCATCGACACCGCGCAGGGTAACACCGGCACCGGTTCCGTCGCCTCGGCCGCGGCCGCCGGTGTCATCACGCTCAACACCGGTGTCAACGCCGATCTGACGATCGGCGGCACGGCGGCCACCAAGCTTGGCCTGACTGCGGGCACTACGAATCGCACCGGCGACACGCTGACTTTCGCCTCGCTCGGCGGTGGCCAGGCCGCGACCATCACCTTCGGCGATGGCACCGGCGGCACGGTCAAGACGCTGAACGACCTCAACACGGCGCTGGCCGCCAACAACATGTCGGCCTCGATCGACTCGACCGGCAAGCTGTCCATCTCGACCAACAACGACTACGCCTCGTACGCGTTGCCGACGGTCGGTGGCACGGCGCAGGCCGGTGGCGATGCCAACGGTGCGTTCCAGGCCTCGAAGGGCGCGGTGACGGTCGCGAATCCGATCAAGGATCCGGGCTCGCAGGCGACCCGCCAGGCCCTGGTGGCGCAGTACAATGGCATCATGCAGCAGATCAACACCACGGCCCAGGACGCGTCGTTCAACGGCGTCAACCTGCTCAATGGTGACTCGCTGAAGCTGGTGTTCAACGAAACCGGCAAGTCGACCCTGACGATCACCGGCGTGACCTTCAACTCCGGCGGTCTCGGCCTGTCGAACCTCACCCAGGGCACCGACTTCATCGACAACGCCGCCACCAACCGCGTGCTGACCACCCTGAACAACGCCAGCGCCACGCTGCGGTCGGAAGCCTCGACCCTGGGTTCGAACCTGTCGGTCGTGCAGATCCGTCAGGACTTCAACAAGAACCTGATCAACGTGCTGCAGACCGGCTCGGCGAACCTGACGCTGGCCGACACCAACGAGGAAGCGGCCAACAGCCAGGCGCTGTCCACCCGCCAGTCGATCGCGGTGTCCGCGCTGTCGCTGGCCAACCAGTCGCAGCAGAGCGTGCTGCAGCTGCTTCGCTGATATCTCAGGCGAGGTACGAATACGGGACGGCGGGGCAGGAGCCCCGCCGTTCTTTTTTTGCGTGTCCCTTGTTCCGGACCTTCCGCTTCAACGCTTTGTTAACCCTGCAAATTAAGCCGCGATTAACCATAATTTAAGCGCTGCTCCCTAGAATCACCCTCAGTGATGCTGTTCCGCGTCGTGCGCGATCAGTCGATGTGACGGGTACCTAGGGAACAACCTATGTCAAATATTGTGCTTACAGCGGCAGTTCGTCAGAACCTGTTATCGCTGCAGTCGACCGCGGACATGCTCGCCTCAACCCAGAACCGGCTTGCCAGCGGCAAGAAGGTCAACACGGCTCTCGACAATCCGACGAATTTCTTCACCGCGGCGGGCCTCGACGCCCGGGCCGGCGACATCAGCAACCTGCTCGACAGCATCGGCAACGGCGTGCAGGTGCTTCAGGCGGCCAACACAGGCATCACCTCGCTGCAGAAGCTGGTGGACAGCGCCAAGTCGGTCGCCAGCCAGGCGCTGCAGACCACGGTCGGCTATTCGACCCGCGCCAACATCACCTCAGGCGCCATCACCCGGAACGGTGTCCAGATTGACGGCACCGATCTCCGCGGCCTCGGCACCATGAGCAATCGGATCTATACCGGCGGTGTCGTCAACGCCGGCGCGGGCCCCGGCACCGTCGCTGGTAGCACGACGCTCGCCTCGCTCAGCGGCACCAGCGCGCTGTCGAACGGCGATGTCCTGACGGTGAACGGCAAGAACATCACCTTCGACACCGCGACGGTGACGTCTCAGACCAGCGCCACCGATGCCTTCGGAAACGTGACCTTCTACCTTGGGACCAGTGGTACGGCTCCGACGGTTGCCAACCTGCTCAGCGCCATCGACACTGCGGCCGGCAATACCGGCACCGGCTCGGTCGCCTCGACGGTTGCGACCTCCGGTTCGGCAACCTCTGCATTGCAGCTCAACACCGGCGTCAATTCCGACCTGACGCTCTCCGGCACCGCGGCCACCAAGCTCGGTCTGACCGCAAACACGTACAACCGGACCGGTGACACGTTGAGCTTCGCCGCGCTCGGCGGCGGTCTCCCCACCACGATCACCTTCGGCGACGGCACCGGCGGTACGGTCAAGACGCTGAACGACCTCAACACGCTGCTCGCCGGCGACAATCTCTCCGCTTCGATCGACTCGACCGGCCACCTCACGATATCGACGAGCAACGATTTTGCGTCGTACACATTCCCGGCAGTCAGCGGCACGGCACAGGATGCGACCGATGGCAACGGTGCGTTCCAGTTCTCGAAGGGCGCGGTGACGGTTACGACGCCGATCAAGGATCCGACCTCGCAGGCGGTCCGTCAGAACCTTGTCATCCAGTACAACAACATTCTGGCGCAGATCAACACCACGGCCCAGGACGCCTCGTTCAACGGTGTCAACCTGCTCAATGGCGACACGCTGAAGCTGGTGTTCAACGAAACCGGCAAGTCGACGCTGACGATTACCGGCGTAACTTTCAATGCCGGCGGTCTCGGCCTTTCGACTTTGCTCCAGGGCACCGACTTCATCGACAACGCCGCGACCAATCGCGTGTTGACGTCCCTGAGCAACGCGAGCAGCACGCTGCGCTCGCAGGCCTCGGCGCTGGGTTCGAACCTGTCGATCGTGCAGGTGCGGCAGGATTTCAACAAGAACCTGATCAACGTGCTGCAGACCGGCTCGGCAAACCTGACGCTGGCCGACACCAACGAGGAAGCGGCCAACAGCCAGGCGCTGTCGACCCGCCAGTCGATCGCGGTCTCCGCGCTGTCGTTGGCCAACCAGTCGCAGCAGAGCGTGCTGCAGCTGCTCCGCTAACATCGCAGCGCAAGATCGCAACACGAGATATCGCGGCGGGGCTAATGCCTCGCCGTTCTTTTGAAGGAGACCGCTAAGACGGGATTAGCTGAGATTGATGCGCATCACGCGAAGCGTGTTTACAGCATGCATGCGCGCATCTAGCTTCGTGATGAAGGACTCCGTGACCCGTAATAGTGCGGGGTGCCTCAAAGCGCTCACGTAAGCAAATCTTAAGCGGTGCTGCCTAGGGTTGGGAAAGAAATCCTGAGCACGTTCAACGGGCTAGGTAACCTCCAAGGTGTGATTGATGTCGAATTCCGCTGCCTCGGCCTACGCCCGTGTTGCAACGACCACCGCATCTCCTCGCGACATCGAGGCGCAGACCCTGCTCAAGGCGGCCAACAAGCTTCAAGACGCGGTCAACAATGCCGACCCGCTCAGCGAGGAGACGAAGCACGCGCTGATGTTCAACCGCAAGCTCTGGACCATCTTCCTGAGCGAGGCGATGCGCGACAACAATCCGCAGCCGCTCGACGTCCGGCAGAAGATCGCCAATATCAGCGTCTTCGTGCTGAGCCAGACCGCCGCGTTGCAGATGAGCCCGCAGTTCGATCATTTCCGTCCGCTGATCGAGATCAACCGGAATATTGCCGCTGGCCTGTCCGGCCGTCCCTGATGGAGGCTCGTCATGGCCGACCTCATGAGCATCCTGTCGACCGCGTATAAGTCGAACGTGCTTTCGACCGCAAAGGGTTCGTCGAAATACGTTCCGGTCGATTCCACGCTGTATGAGGGCAGCTGGAGCGGCATCTATTCCGACGGCAAGAAGTTCTCGCTGAACATCTCGCGGGTCGACGGGTTTCGCGCGCAGATCCACTATGAGAGCGCCGGCACGTCGCAATACCAGCAGGTCCTGATCAAGGACTCGTCGTTCCGCTTCGCGAATACCAGGTTCACGCTGACCGCCGTCGGCAAGGCGGAGATCAAGAACGTCGTCACCAATTCCGCGACCGGCGCGACCTATCTCGACACCGCCATTGCCAAGCGCGCGACCTGATCGTCAGGCGCTGAGGTCCGTGTTGAGCGGGCGCGAGGGCTCGGACTTCAGATCCTGTGCATGGAAATAGGCCCGCCGGCGCAACATCGCTTCGTCCGGGAACTGGTTGACCACCGCGTCGGTCCTGTCGTTGACCACCTGAAAGACGAAAGATGCGGCCGCCTGGTCGAATACGACCTGGCGCGAGATGTTCTCGTTGTTCTGGAGATCATTGCGCATCGCCGCGCTGGCATCGCTCGCGGTGACCGTCTGGCTCACCGGCAAATCAGTTTGCACGGCCTCGTTCGCCGCCGAATTCGACGTCGTTACGATCTGCGCGGGAGCCGGTATCCCCACCGGCCTGATGCTGAAATCTGTGCTCATGGCAGCCTCCTGGTTGCCTGGTCTGAGTCAAATCCCAACCCCTCTCAATGCGCAACCATGGAACACCAGGATTGAAGACCTGGTTAGGAAACGTGCCTAACCGCGCGGCGACGTCGCAGCGCGCTTTTTCGTAAAATTGTCGTTGGTTCTTGCGTGCGCTCAGAGCGAGCGGCTGACCGCGAGCGGAGTGATGTGGCGCGGACCGGGAGCGGCACGACGCCCCGCGGCCGTATAGGTGTTCGGTACGTTGCGCTTCTGGATCTCTGCATTGACGCCGCGCACGACACTTTCAGAGACCGCGTGTGCGGTCGCGAGCACGGTGAGGTTGACCTGGAGCATCGCGCGGAACGCGTCGTGGTGCCGATGCAGCGTCGAGAGCAGCTCGGGAGCGGATGTCGCAAGGTCGGCCTGGTTCGCCTTCAACTGGTTGACGGCGCCGACATAGTTCCGCGTCAGCTCCTGCTTTTCGCTTTCGAGGGTCATCGCCTCGCGGACCTTGCCGGCTCGAACGAGCTCGGTCTCGCGCTCGATTAGCCCGAGCAGGGAGCTCATCGCATCCATCAGGTGCTCGGCGATCTTGCGTGCCGCGGCGCTCTCGGGCGTATTGTTCGGGCGCGGCGCTTGCATCGGCGGGCGTGACGCGTTGAAGTGGTTCATCTCGTTTGACCTTATGCCGTGCGGATCGTCTTCGCCTGCTGCAGGATGAGGGTGCGGTAGACTTCGGTTGCGACGCCGACGCCGCCGGCCTTGGCGAAGTTCTTGGAATATTGCTCGGTCAGCATCGAGCGCCACACGCCGGTGCCGGGCGTGTTGCCGAACGGGCCTTCGCCCTTCAGGCCCGAGGTCATCTGCGAGAACATGCTGTTGAGGAACATCGCCTCGAAATCGGTGGCAGTCTTCTGCGCCTTGGTTTGCTGCTGCGGCGAGACCTTCTGCAGCGCGGCCGCGAGCTCGAAATCCGGCCGGCCGTTGCGGCTCTCCACCGAGAAGGCGGGGTTGGAGAAGGCGGAGTTGACGACGTGCGCGGTGTTGATCATGCCGGTCTGCATCACATCACCTCGATGTCGGCTTCGATCGCGCCGGCGGCCTTGATGGCCTGGAGGATGCCGATGAGGTCGCGGGGGCCGATGCCGAGGCCGTTGAGGCCGTCGACGAGTTGCTGAAGCGAGACGCCATTCTTGACGACGGCGAACTTCTTGCCGTCCTCGCTGACGCCGACGCTGGTGCGTGGCGTCACTACGGTGCGTCCCCGCGACAGCGGGTTGGGCTGGCTGACCTGCGGGCTCTCGGAGATGGTGACGGTAAGGTTGCCTTGCGCCACAGCGACGGTGGCGACGCGGACGTCGCGGCCCATCACGATGATGCCCGAGCGTTCGTCGATGACGATCTTGGCGGCGAGGTCGGGATCGACCTGAAGCTGCTCGATCTCGGTGAGGAAGGCGACGACGTTGCCCTTGAATTCCGGCGGGACCGACAGCTGTACCGTCGAAGGATCGATCGGCTCGGCGGTCTTGACGCCGAGATAGTCGTTGATCGCGGCCGCGATCCGCTTGGCCGTGGTGAAGTCGGCGTTGCGCAGCGCGAGCCGCACGTTCGGCAGCCGATTGAGCGCGAATTCGATCTCGCGCTCGATGATGGCGCCGTTGGCGATGCGGCCCACGGTCGGAACGCCGCGGACGATCTTGGCCGCTTCGCCCTCGGCCTGAAAACCGGAGATCGCGAGCGAGCCCTGTCCGACCGCGTAGACGTTGCCGTCGGCGCCGAGCAGGGGCGTGACCAGCAGGGTTCCGCCGCGCAGATCCTTGGCGTCCCCGAGCGCGGAGACGGTGACGTCCATCCGCGTGCCTTGCGTGGCGAAGGCCGGCAGGTTCCCGGTCACCATCACGGCAGCGACGTTGCCGGTACGGATGGTGGCGCCGCGGATGTTGACGCCCATGCGTTCGAGCATCGCTTGCAGCGACTGTTTGGTGAAAGGGATGTTGTTGAGCGTGTCGCCGGTGCCGTTGAGGCCGACCACGAGGCCGTAGCCGATGAGCTGGTTCTGCCGCACGCCTTCGATGTTGGCGAGATCCTTGATGCGCGAGGTCGCGGCTGCAGGCGCGACCGAGAGCGCCAGCGCTGACAGCGCGACGCAGGCCACCCCAACGATTCTCACCCAACGAACGCCTGGCATCCTCTGCTCCCCGAGGCTCCTCAAATCTCGGACCGTCTGCGACACTCCCATGACGAGCTGGTCCGACGCTTTCCTTGCGAGCGCTGTGCCAACGTGGGGCGGCGGGGGTAGGTGATTGAATGAGTTGAATAAATCTGTTGCGGCCGGTGCCAGCAGGTGTTGTCCCTGAGGAGCGAAACTGCCGCCCGTCGGCAGATTTTTCCGGGCTGTTTACGCGCTGTTAACCATAATACAGCGAAGGTGAGGCATCGATCACCCGGATTGCTGCGATGCGCATCTACGGACCGAACGGCACCACGCTTGGAACGCCGGCCAGCCAGGCCAGGCGGACGGGCTCCGGCACCTTCGTGCTGCCCGACACCTCGTCGGCGCAGGAGACGCGGGCCGCTGCGGCGCCGAAGGCCACCGCCAACATTGACGCATTGCTTGCGCTGCAGGGCATCGAGGAGGATCCGGTCGAGCGCCGCAAGCGCTCGGTCGCCCGCGGCAGGACCGCGCTCGACGTGCTCGACGATCTCAAGATGGGGCTCTTGTCCGGCAATCTCGACGCTTCGACCGTGATGCGGCTGCGCGATGCGGCGACGAACCTGAAATCGTCCTCGGGCGATCCCGGCCTCGATAGCGTGCTCTCCGAGATCGAGCTGCGCGTCGAGGTCGAACTGGCGAAGGCCGGACGGGCCTGAGGCTCACGTTTCCCTTTATCGACTTCAAAGGCTCCCTCGTCGTCGCTCGGCTTGACCGGGCGAGCCCGTATTCCAGAGACAGTCGTTGTTGAATCGAGGGGCGGCGTACTGGATGCCCCGGAGCCGGGGCATGACAGCGGAGGTTGGCGTGAAACCGCGCGTCGCTTCACACACGCTTACGCCGCTTCCTTCTTCTGCTGCAAATCGTAGCGTTGCTGGGCAGCGAGAACGTCTTTCAGATTCTGCTCGGCCCAATCGCGCAGGGGATCGACTGCGCCGGCGAGCGTCACGCCAAGCTGCGTGATCGAATACTCCACCGTCACCGGCACTGTCGCGATGGCGCGCCGTCTGATCAGGCCGTCGCGTTCGAGCGATTTGAGAACCTGGCTCAGCATCTTCTGCGAAATGCCTTCAATCGTGCGACGCAACTGATTGAAACGCATCGGCTCCTCGCGCAGCAGCAGCAGGATCAGCACCGCCCATTTGTCGCCGACGCGATCGAGGATCTGGCGCGTGGGGCAGTTCGCTGCATAGACATCGGGTTTCATCGTCGGCTCCTCGCGATCCGTTCGTTCGGGCGCTTGCCGGTTACTCCGGCGTAATCAGGTAAGCACAAAGTGCTCTCTTAACACCAGCATCCTTTGAGATATCTAGTAACTGCTAGTTACTATAGAAGCAAAGGAGCCTTCCATGAAAATCGCAGTCGCCGGCGCCTCGGGCCGGGCTGGATCGGAGATCACCAAGGAACTGTCCCGCCGTGGCCACGCGGTCACGGCTATCGCCCGGAACCCAGAGAAGATTGCGGCTCTGCCGAATGTCACGCCCACCAAAGGGGACGTGCTGGACCAGGCTGGTCTCACCAAGCTCTGGTCCGGCCACGACGTTGCCGTGAGTTCCGTGCACTTCCTGGCCAGCGACCCGGTCAAGCTGATCGGCGCGGCGAAGGACTCCAAGGTGGGCCGTTATCTGGTCGTCGGCGGAGCTGGCAGTCTCGAGGTCGCCCCAGGCGTCAAGCTGGTCACAACTCCCGGTTTTCCCGCCCAATATAAGGCTGAGGCGGAGGCGGGTTCGGCCTTTCTTGAGCTGCTGCGGCAGGAAAAGGAACTGAACTGGACCTTCATCTCGCCGTCGGCGCTTTTCATCGAGGGAGAACGAACAGCCAAGTTCCGGCTCGGCACCGACCAGCTTCTCGCAGATGCGAACGGGAAAAGCTGGATCACCTTCGCCGACTACGCCGTTGCGCTCGCCGATGAGATCGAACGGCCGGCCCATTTGAGGCAGCGCTTCACAGTCGGCTACTGAGCCGAAAGCCGCCTCCGGGGCCTTGCGGATAAACCTTTCTGTGCAAGGGCTTGGGGGCGCCGATCGTGGCGACAGGGAAATATTGTCTGTCATAGGAGGTCGCTATATAAGGCCCCGCTCAACGGGACCCCGTTCCGTTGAGCGAGTCGTTGCTTAGACAGATAGGCCGCCCTTGGAAAAGTTGAAAAACTACCGACCGACCGAAAAAGAGCCTTTCATGAACGACCGGCAGAAGGAGTACTTCCGTTTGAAGCTCCTCGCCTGGAAGGATGAAATCCTCAAAGAGTCCAAGCTCACCCTGCAGGCTCTGCAGGAGGAGAACGTGAACCACCCCGATCTCGCCGATCGGGCATCGTCCGAAACCGACCGCGCAATCGAACTCCGCGCCCGCGACCGCCAGCGCAAGTTGATCGCCAAGATCGACGCCGCGCTGCAGCGGATCGAGGACAACACCTACGGGTATTGCGAGGATACCGGCGAGCCGATTTCGTTGAAGCGGCTCGAGGCCCGGCCCATCGCGACGCTCTCGGTGGAAGCGCAGGAGCGCCACGAGAAACGCGAGAAGGTCTACCGCGACGAATAGAGTCCGAGCCGCAGAGTTGCGGCTCTTTGTTTTTGGAACTAGGGCGCCGTTTCGCGCCGTGTTCGGCGTTTTGCCTGCTGCCGGCAACTGCGCGCCTCAACGCGCGAGCGCAATCGCGAAAAGTGAATCGCGATCAATGGGCTAAGGACTCTTCCTTCGAGCTCACGTGAGTTTGGATGAGAAACAGCCTTCACTTCAGGTGCGGGAGATTTTGCGAGTCGCATCAATGAGATCGACTCGAATGCTGAGACGTCGGCCTGGCCGCATCAAGTATCGCGCTCATCACGCCTCGCGCCAATTGCGAGACCGCATTGTGCGCATCCTTATAAAGCCTGGACCGGCTCAACATTTCCTTAAACGCCGGCAACAGGCGCCGTAGGCCGCGTCCGTCAGTTCGTACTCGACCCGTAGCGGCTTCTTCCGCGAAGACGGTGCACGACACCAGTCCGCCTGTTCGAGCTCGGCGTCATATTGGTCTTCAAGATCCATTCTACTTGTTCCATCGGAGATAGTGACCAGATGCCCCCCTGAGCAGGGCCGTGGCGGAACCAGTTTTGCGGCCCACGCAACGAGCGGAGTCTTGGCGATGAGCACTGTCCTGGTCACCGGCGGGTCGGGCTTCGTCGGCATCCATGTTGTCCTGCAACTTCTGGCCGCCGGCCACGCGGTGCGGACCACGATACGCCGGCCGGACCGGCAAGCCGGCGTGCAGGCAATGCTGCGCGAGGGCGGAGCCGTTTCGCCGGAGAGCCTGTCCTTCTTCACCGCCGACCTCACCCGGGACGACGGCTGGCGCGAGGCGGTCGCCGGTTGTGACTACGTGCTCCACGTCGCTTCGCCCTTGTCGACCAATGTGCCCAGGGATGAGAACGAGATGATCATCCCGGCGCGCGATGGAACGCTGCGGGTGCTGTGCGCCGCGCGCGAGGCCGGCGTCAGGCGTGTCGTGATCACCTCGTCGCTGGGCGCGATCGGCTACGGCCATTCGTCGCGCGACAGGCCGTTCGACGAGACCGACTGGACCAACCTCAATGGCGCCGACGTCCAGTCCTACGTCAAATCCAAGACACTGGCCGAACGGGCGGCCTGGGATTTCGTCGCGCGCGAGGGTGGCGGGCTCGAACTGTCGGTCGTCAATCCCGCCGGCATTTTCGGTCCCGTGCTGGGGCCGGATTTCTCCGGCTCAATCGAGATCGTCAAATCGCTGCTCGACGGCGCCATGCCGGCAGTGCCGCGAGTTTATTTCGGCGTGGTCGACGTCCGTGATGTGGCCGACCTGCATCTGCGGGCGATGACCGCGCCGGAAGCCAAGGGCGAGCGTTTCATCGCGGTCTCCGGCGAGACGATGTCGATTCTCGACATTGCCAAGTTGCTGCGGCGGGAACTCGGAGCAAGGGCGCGCCGGGTTCCGCGGCTACAGGCCCCCGACTGGCTGGTGCGGCTGGCCGCGAACCGGATTCCCCTGCTGCGCGCCGTCGTGCCGATGCTCGGCAAGGTCAGGCATTCCACCAGCGCCAAGGCGAGGTCGCTGCTCGGCTGGCAGGCCCGTTCCAAGGACGAGGCGATCCTCAGCACGGCCGAAAGCCTGATCCGGCTCGGCCTCGTCAAGGCATGAGGTTCGCCGCTCGCGCTTGTCACGCCCCGGCGGGGATGCTGAAGTGACGTCCTCAGCAGCGTAGCGTGGGAGGCGGGGCCGATGGACAACATTCTCGAAGCCGCAAAGGCGATTGCGCTGGCGCGCCGCAACCATGCGCCACTCGCGGCACTGCAGCGTCCTCCTGCCGACGAGGCTGAGGGCTATCAGGTCCAGCGCGCGGTGCACGACCTTCTGCTGAAGAATGTCGGCCCGCTCGTCGGCTACAAGATCGGCTGCACCAGCCCGGTGATGCAGGAATATATCGGCATCCCGCATCCCTGCGGCGGCGGCGTGTTCCAGAAGGGCGTGCACGACAGCGGCGTGAAGCTCGCCGCCTCCGACTACGTCCGGGTCGGTGTCGAATGCGAGATCGCGGTGCGGCTGCAGCGCAATCTCGCCGCCGGCGAGGCGCCGTTCACAGCCGAATGGGTCGGCGAGGCGGTCGACGCCTACGCTCCCGCGATCGAGATCGTCGACGACCGCTACGTGAAATGGGAAACGATGGGCGCGCCGACGCTGATCGCCGACGACTTCTTCGCCGCCGGCTGTGTGCTGGGTGAGGCGGTGCCGCGCTCGTCAGTCCCGGATTTGAAGGCGGTCAAAGGCCGCGCCATCGTCAACGGCGAGGAGGTGAGCCACGGCACCGGCGCCGACGTGCTCGGCCATCCCCACAACGCGCTCGCCTGGCTCGCCAACCATCTCGCCGCCGAGGGCAAGGGCTTGCACGCGGGGCAGGTCGTGCTCACGGGGAGTCTGGTCAAGACGTTGTGGCTGAAGGCCGGCGACAAGGTGCGGATGGAGCTGGACGGGTTGGGGACTGTCGAGGCGGAGTTCACGTGACCTCTCCTCGTCATTGCGAGGAGCTCTTGCGACGAAGCAATCAAGAGGTCTTTCCGCGGTGACAGTCTGGATTGCTTCGCTGCGCTCGCAATGACGGAGTGCGAAGCTGCACCTTCACCAAATACATGCGGCCTCCGGCAGGGGAGCTACCGGAGGCCGCGTAGTACATCGTCGTTCGCGCCTAGGTTCGCGAACACGATGTGGGAGCTCGGGAGAGACTTAGAACGGCAGCAGCACGTCCATGACTTGCTGGCCGTAGCGCGGCTGCTGCACGTCCATGATCTGGCCGCGGCCGCCATAGGCGATGCGGGCCTGCGCGATCTTGGTTGAATCGATGGTGTTGTCGCTCTGGATGTCTTCGGGGCGGACGATGCCGGCGACCACAAGCTCGCGGATCTCGTAGTTGACGCGGATCTCCTGCTTGCCTTCGACCACGAGGTTGCCGTTCGGCAGCACCTGGGTGACGACCGCGGCGACGTTGGTCTGCAAGGCTTCCTGGCGATTGACCGAGCCCTTGCCGTCGCTGGAGGATGTCGAGTCGGTGGTGAGAAGGCGACCGGGCAGGACCTTGAGCGGCTGCGTAACCGTCTGGCTGCCGATAAAATCCTTAATCCCCGAATCTTCCGAGGCGGTACGGCTGCGCTGGGTCTCGTTGGAGAGGTTGGCCTTGTCGGTGATGTTCACGGTCACGGTCAGAAGGTCGCCGATCTGGTGGGCGCGCTGGTCCTTGAAGAAGGCGCGGCTGCCGTTGCGCCACAGCGAGTTCGGATTGTAGGAGGCGACTTCCGGTTTCGGCATCGGCATCTGCACCGGCTTGTAGCCGGGCTGCGTCGTCGGATTGTCGATCGCGGACAGCTTCGGTTGCTCGCCGATCTGCGACAGACGATCGATCGAGGAGCAGCCGCTCGCCAGTGCAGAGGTTGCCAGCAGCAGGGCCGAGATCGCCATGCGACGGAGACGGGAAGCCGAACTGAACGTGGACATGATTTACTCTGACTTGGCTGGGGCTTGCGAGACGCGAACTTGCGGGATCTGGGCCTGCGCGATCTGGGCCGGGGACACTGGCGCCTCGATCAGGCTCCGGGCGAGGGCAGCGGCCGGCGTTTCGTCCCGCTTGATCGACGATGTCTGCTCGACCGCGGGCGCCATCGGCGCGGACTGGCTGGCGCCCTCGACCGTCACCTGGCCGCGACCGGTGACGACGCCTGTGAGCGTGCGCTTGGACTGCAGGTTGAGCACGCTGACGGTGTCGCCCTCGGCGCCGTTCTCGATCGCCTTGCCGCGCGTGGTGAGGTAGAGGCCGGGCACCTGATAGATGATGGTGACGTTCTGGTCGCGCTGCACGAAGTCGGGCTTGACGATGTCGGCGACGCGGACCGGGTTGCCTGCCCGCATCGGCCGGCGCAGCTGCATGCCGATGGTCCGGTCGCGCGAGGCGGGCTCGCCGGTGACTTCCGCCTTCGGCTTTCGCTCGACCGTGATGTCTGAGGATTTCAGGAGCTCGGCGCGGTCGATGTCGCGAGCCAGCACGGCCACTTCCACCGTCTCGATCGCGGTGCCGGTGAAGCGCAGCTTGGTCGGCGTCGCGTTGCTGTCGTTGCCGATCTCGAAGGCGATGTCGAAACGGCCGCTGCGCGCGTCATAGCGGGTCGCGACCGGCTGCAGCGCGCCGGTATTGGAGGCATCAAGCCGCATGTCAGCGACGCCGCGGTCGAACGTGACGCTGATGTTGGCGGCATCGCCAAGGCCGAAGCGGCGCTCGAGCGCGGAGGCGACCGCGTTTTCGAGGTCCTTGTTGGCGAGCGTGCGGGCGAGGCGGGTGACCGACACCTCCTTGATGTCGCCGGTCATCACGCCGATCACCTGCTTGGCGCGCAATACGCTCAGGACCTGCGCAACCGGCAGCGCGCCGGTGGTGCCGAGATCGGGCGAGCGGTAGACCGGGATCAGCGCGGCCGAACCGGCATTGTCGACGAGGTCGCCGACCCGCACCACGTCGGCGGTGACGGTGACGCTCGCGTGCAGCGTCGGCACGGCGATGACGTCGTCGGCGGCCTCTACCGGCAGCGCCAGTGCGAAAAGAGCGGAGATCGTTGCGAGGGTGGTGCGGATCATTGTCATCACCTCAGCGGAACAGCGCCGTGGTCGATTGCATCATCTGGTCGGCGGCGCTGATCACCTTGGCGTTCATCTCGTAGGCGCGCTGGGCCGCGATCAGGTCGCTCATCTCCGAGACGACGTCGACATTGGCCTGCTCGAGGCTGCCCTGGGTGATGTTGCCGTATCCTTCGGCGGTCGCCGTGCCGTCCTGGGGCGGACCGGAGGAGGGCGTCTCGGTGAACTGATTGCTGCCGACGGGCTGGAGGCCTGCCTTGTTGATGAAGCGGGTCAGGCCGATCTGGCCGAGGATGGTCGAACTCGACGAGCCCGGCAGCGTCACCGAGACCTGGCCCTGCACGTTGACGGTGAGGCCCGAGGCGTTGTTCGGGATCGTGATCGTCGGCTGCACGGGGTTGCCCTGCGCGGTGACGATACGGCCCTGATTGTCCATCTGGAAGGTGCCGTCGCGGGTGTACTGGTAGGTGCCGTCAGGCATCAGGATCTTGAAGAAGCCTTCGCCCGAGATCGCGAGGTCGAGGTCGTTGCCGGTCTGCGACAGCGTGCCCTGCGTCATGCTGCGCGGTGTGCCGACGGTCTTGACGCCGCCGCCGATGTCGACGCCGACGGGCAGGATCGTGCCCTGGTCGGACGACTGGGCGCCGACGCGGCGGACGTGCTCGTAGATCAGGTCCTGGAACGCCGCGGTCTGCTTCTTGAAGCCGGTGGTGCGCAGGTTGGCGATGTTGTTGGAGATCACCTGAACGTTGAGTTCCTGTGCCGCCATTCCGGTCGCTGCGGTGTGAAGCGCCTGCATGTCAGTTCTCCCTCGATCAGGCCGGAACGTCGGCGAGCTTCTCGATCGCCGATTTGTGGAGGTCGCTCTGCTGCTGGAGCAGGTTGGCGACGGCGGTGTAGCTGCGCATGACCTCGACCATGCGGCTCATCTCGCCGACCGCGTTGACGTTCGACTTCTCGATGTAGCCCTGGCGCACGCTGGACTTGGTGTCGGTCTGCAGGGTCGCGGAGCCGGCGCTGTAGAGGTTGGCACCGAGCTTGATCAGCTTGGCCGGATCGTCGAACGAGGCCATGCGGATCTTGCCTCGGATCGAGTCGGTCTTTGCCGTGCCCTCGAGCACCGTGACGGTGCCGTCGGGCGCGACGTTGATGTCGTGGTCAGTCGGTTGGAAGGTGATCGGGCCGGCGGTGCCGAGCACGAGGTTGCCGTCGGAGGTGACGAGCTGGCCGGTGCTGTTGAGCGAGAATTTGCCGTCGCGGGTGTAGAGCTCGGCGCCATTGGCCTGTACCGCGAAAAAGGCGTTGCCGTCGATCGCCATGTCGAGCGGATTGTTGGTCGGCTCCATCGGTCCCTGGCCGACGTCGCGGAAGGTGCCGCGGTCCTGCACATAGGAGACGCGACGGTCGGAGCTGACGAAATTGTCCTCGCGCGCGTTCGAGTTGAGGTACTCCTCGAACAGCGAATGGTCGGCCTTGAAGCCGTTGGTATTGGCATTGGCGACGTTGTTGGCGATGACATCCATCTGCCGTTCCAACGTCATCTGCCGTGACAAGCCGATCAGAAGCGCGTTCTGCATCGGAAATCTCCCCTGAGTAAGGCCTGCCGCGTCGCTCTCCCAAGCGCCTTGGCGGACCCCGTGATCGAGACCGTCGGGTTCTCCCAAACCGCGGGGTCTCGGCACTCTCTCAGCGAAAGTCGTGCCAACGTAAAAAATTATGTATTTTCAATGTATTGGAGGTTTTTGGCGGGCGCGGGAAGGCGGCAGAAAGGTTCTGTTAGCCATGTTTGCCCGGCAGATTTTTCCTAGCTGAGGCCCAATCGAAAGGTTCCGTTAACCATTATTACCGTAGCGTTTGTGTGCAAGAGGAGCGCGTTGCGCTGGGGCATTTGTATCGCGTCACTGTCTGCCAGGAGGCTTCGCTCTTTCGCCCCTTATGAGATGAGCGAGCGCTATCGACCATGGCAGAGAATGAAGCGGAAGGCGGCGCAGCCGCCGAAGGCGCGGAAGCCGCTGCCCCGAAGAGCAAGTTCAAGCTGATCGTGATCATCGTCGGAGCGCTCGTCCTGCTCGGAGGCGGCGCTGCGACCTGGTTCCTGTTGTTCCGTCACGGCGACGAGGAGCATCATGCCGAGGTGGCGCCCCCGCCGAAGCCGCCGTCCTTCGTCGACGTCCCCGACATCATGGTCAATCTCGCCGGCGCTCCGGGCGAGCGCGTGCAATATCTGCGGCTGAAGATCGTGCTGGAACTGAAGGAAGAGAAGCAGATCGAGGCGATCAAGCCGACGATGCCGCGCGTCACCGACATCTTCCAGACCTATGTGCGGGAACTGCGCCCCTCCGACCTCAACGGCTCCGCCGGCGTGTTCCGCCTCAAGGAAGAGCTGACCAAGCGCGTCAACGCAGCGGTTGCGCCGATCCAGGTCAGCGCGGTGCTGTTCAAGGAAGTCGTGATCCAGTGAGCATGACGGGCTAGGGATCATGGCGGGCACCGACCAAGTCGACCAGGATGCAATTGCCGCCCAGTGGGAGGCCTCGCTCGATTCCGAGGATCCCGCCGAGGCCGCGAAGGCTGCTGCCCAAAACGAACTATCCGAAACCATGGCCCTGCAATGGGCGGCCATGGTCGAGGACGGCAGCCGTGATCTTGGCACCGGCAAGAACTCGGGCGAGCGGGTGCTGTCGCAGGAGGAGATCGACAACCTCCTTGGCTTCACGGTCGGCGACGTCACGATCGACGACCACAGCGGCATTCGCGCGATCATCGATTCGGCGATGGTCTCCTACGAGCGTCTGCCCATGCTCGAGATCGTCTTCGACCGCCTGGTGCGGTTGCTGACGACCTCCTTGCGCAATTTCACCTCCGACAACGTCGAAGTCTCGCTCGACCGCATCACCTCGGTGCGTTTCGGCGACTACATGAACTCGATCCCGCTGCCGGCCGTGCTCTCGGTGTTCAAGGCCGAGGAGTGGGAAAACTTCGGCATGGCGACGGTCGATTCCAGCCTGATCTACTCGATGATCGACGTGCTGCTCGGCGGCCGCCGCGGCACGAGCCAGCTCCGCATCGAGGGCCGGCCCTACACCACGATCGAGACCGAGCTGGTCAAGCGGCTGGTCGAGGTGGTGCTGGCCGACGCCGAGCAGGCGTTCCGGCCGCTGTCGCCGGTGACCTTCACGATCGACCGGCTGGAGACCAATCCGCGTTTCGCCGCGATCAGTCGTCCGGCCAACGCCGCGATCCTGGTGCGCCTGCGCATCGACATGGAAGATCGCGGCGGCAACATCGAGTTGCTGCTGCCGTATGCGACCATCGAGCCGATCCGGGGCGTCCTGCTCCAGATGTTCATGGGCGAAAAGTTCGGCCGCGACACGATCTGGGAGGGCCATTTCGCCACCGAGATCGTGCAGGCCGAGATCGCCGTCGATGCCGTGCTCTACGAGGCCGATATCCCGCTCAAGCAGCTGATGCGCCTGAAGGTCGGAGACACGCTGCCGCTGGACATGCGCCCGGATGCCAACGTCACCGTGCGCTGCGGCGACGTCACCTTGACCGAGGGACGGATGGGCCGGGTCGGCGACCGCGTCGCGATTCGGGTGACGAAACCCTTGCGCAAGCCAAGTACGACACTTGCGATGTTTGAGAAGGTGGACGAGCAGAACAAGTTGATGGAGGCCCCATGAACCACTCCCTTGGAATGGCGATCGAAACGCTGGTGGCGATCCTGCTGATGCTCACCATCGGCTACTGCATGTTGCTCAACAAGCGCTTGACCCGGCTCAAGGCGGACGAGCATTCGCTGAAGGCGGTCATCGCCGAGCTGATCACCGCCACTGAGATCGCCGAACGCGCGATCGGCGGGCTGAAGCTGGCGGTGCGCGACGTCAACGAGAACCTCGGCAGCCAGCTTGCAGCGGCGACGCAAATGTCCGACCAGCTCTACAAGCAGCTTGGCGAAGCCGACAACGTGGTGCGGCGCCTGTCCAAGATCGCGATTGCCGCGCGCCCCGTGACCAGTCCGGAAACGGTTGCGGCGCCAGTGGCCAAGGCGTCGTCCGCGAAGGCGGTGGCGGCTGCGGCCGAAGCGTTCTCCGAGCGCCGACGATCCAACGGTCTTGCCGCATGAAGTCAGGGCATGAAGTCCTTTCGTAACATCCGCGTCATTCCGGTCGTCCTGGTTGCCGTCGCAGGCCTCGCCATGCTCAAGGTCGCGGGCCTCGTGATCAATGGCGGCTATGTGTTCGACTATCAGCCGAGCCAGACCAAGAAATCCTGGGCCCAGGAGAACTTGAACTTCCCGACCGGCCGCGCCGACCCCGACATTACCGGCTCGACCGATGGCGCGCCGAAGGAGGCGCCGAAGCCGGCTGCTCCCGAGACCAAGCCCGAGGGCAGCGTGGTCAAGTTGGATGAGGCCCAGCCGCAGGTCTCGGCCTCGGAGCGCGCGATCCTGGAACGCTTGCAGGCGCGCCGCCAGGAGATCGAGGCCCGCCAGCGCGAGATCGACATCCGCGAAAGCCTGCTGAAGTCGGCCGAGAAGCGCATCGAGAACAAGGTCGAGGAGATCAAGGCGGTCGAATCCCGCATTTCCACGACCCAGGCCGAGCAGAAGGCCGCCGAAGCCCAGCGCATGAAGGGCCTCGTGATCATGTATGAGAGCATGAAGCCCAAGGACGCCGCGCGAGTGTTCGACCGGCTCGAAATGGGCGTGTTGATCGAGATCGCCTCGCAAATCGCGCCGCGAAAGATGTCGGACATCCTCGGTCTCATGTCGCCCGAGGCTGCCGAGCGGCTGACGGTCGAGATGGCCCGCCGGGCCAATGGCGGCGGAGATCAATCGGCCTCGGCCGCCGACCTGCCCAAGATCGACGGCAAGCCGACGCTAAAGCCGAATTGAGGACGCATACTCTGGAAGTCCTCAGTTCGAAGGCATCGGTACGCCGGCATGGCCGGCTCCTGTGAGGCCGGCGATCATTTGGGCCGAGTAAATCAATCCTTCACGGTGAACTTCTGCTCGAATTGATCCCTGAAAACCGCATCGCCGCGTCTAGGGTTTGACGTAGCTCCAGCCTCGCTCCTGCAGCTCCATGACGCGAATGACGCCGGATTTCACAATCGTTGCCTGGGGAATCAGGTTGATATCTTTGTTCTCTGCCTTACGCATATTGTCTTGAGTATTGCCGCATGCCTTGAAGGAGATTTCCGGATTGCTCAGAGCGAGTACCTCGATGCGCGTCTTCACAGGAGAGGTGTCATCGCGCAACATGTGAAGCCCGGGGCCAAAAGCGACGACTTCGATCTCCACTGTTTCACCGAGATCGCGATAGTATTGGGCGACGTTTGTCGCATTGTTGAGTACGAGATTCATTGTCGCGGGTTCGTTGGAATTGACCTGCAGGATCAGCTGGTGCGGCTTTCTCGCGATCGCCGCCGGCTTTGTCGCCCGCTCAGCCTTGTGCTCGCGCGCCTGCTTCTGCCGCCTCGATTGCTCCTTGCTGACGTGGTTCGGCTCACTCGTCTGTGATTTCCCCTGATTGTCCACCTTCGCTTGCGCGGTCGGTGCGATCAAGAGCAGCATAGCCAGGCAGGCGATGGTTGCTGTCGCCAGATTTCCAAGTCTTTTCTTTCCAAGTCTTATCTTTCCAAGTCCTATCATCTCTTGTTTTCCCTGTTCCATGCCATCAGTTCGCGGGCTTGGCGACGGCCTGTGGCCATTTGCACGCCGCCGCCAGTTTTTCGCGCACGATCTTCAATCCGCCGAGCAGAAAATGCGCCTCTTGAGATGTGCCGGTCCGGGTGAGAACACGGACAGCGATGCTGCCCTCCTCGGGCAACGATTGCAGTAAGCCGACGACGTCACGCCGGAGGGCAGCACCGGACCCCAGTGAGGATGCGGTGGCTGCTAGCTGCACCGGCGGATCCGCGTTGACGCGGTAGGAGATGGCGTATACCTCGGCGCCGCGCGACAGTGCCGCCCCTGCGAGCGTGAGTTCGGTGCGGCCTTGGCGGCAGTGGATCGTGAGTTGCATTGCGGCGTCGTCCGTGCCGCGAGAGCGTGTGGTGGCCGTGACGATCGGCGAATAGTCGACGGGGGAAGTGGTCTCGCTGAGGAGCCAATTGTCAGAAGGTCCTGAGCGACCAAGCGGGGGGATCTTACGTGATTGAACTTCCAAGCATTCCTGCCGGGCAGGTTCCTCCAACGCCGAGCAAGTCCGAAGATTTGTCATCGGATCGTTCGTGCCTTGCGCATAGGCGATGCCGCAGGCGAGTTTGAGCGTTGCGGCGAGAGGAAATGCGGCGGTCTTCATGGAGACGCCTGTGCGCTGCGCGCCTTGCGATCCAACCATTCCTGCGCGGCCTGAAAACGGGTCAATCCGGGAACGGTCGCGGCCAGATTGATCGACTTCCATTTCGAGTCAAAGCCTGGCGCCTGCAGACGATCGATCCTGGAAAAGAGGTAGTCGACGAAGCGCGCAACGCGTTGATAGCGGTTCGACCGCGGCGGCCAATTGAATGCGACAAGCGCGGTTGGTACCGCGATGGTCGATACACGTTCGCCCTGCTTGATCAGATTCGGATACTCATTTGTCTCCAGCGTCGCAGGCAGGTAGTAGTCCTCGAACTTGCTGTCGTAATTGACCGGGAGAAATTTGAATCCGGGGTCCCAGCGGCCGCGCACGAAGGCGTCAACGGGCTTTGACGTGATGAACACCACGGCCGCCGTTTCGCCTTTGCGCAGCTGTTCCAGCGCGACCTGATGGGGGATGAATGTCTGCTCGACCTGGACGCCAAGACGGCTGAATATCAGGGGGCCCGAATAGGCCGCTGCGGTGCCCTGCGTGTTGAAGTTCACTTTCTTGCCGGCGAGATCCTGCAAGCTGGCAATTTCCGGTCGGACGAAAATATGCAGCTCGGATGGGAAGAGATTGAGAAGGTAAGTGATGTGGCTGCGAATTTGCGGCACCTGGATTTTGTATTCTTCCAGCGCATCGGAATTGATGATCGCCGTATCGACGCCGCGCAGATAGAGCAGCGAATTCAGATTCTCGGTGGCTCCCCGGGTGACGATCGGTATCAGATGCATGTTGGCCCCGTCGTCGACGACGCGGGCCATTTCCGCGGCCAGACGGATCGGCGCTCCCTCCAGCAAGCCGCCGGCGAGCCCAACGGTCCAGGCGTTCATCCGATCTTTTTCCGTCTGCTGGGGGAAGGGGGCTCGAGCAACTTTTGCGTTACCCTTGGCGGGTTGCTTGGTCTCTGCTTCCAGACCGGATGGAGGAAGCATCATGGCGAGGATGGCTAGCGTGGCGAGCAGCGGCAACAAGCGTGGTCTTGGCAGCGTATTCATGTCACCCCCTTGAATTGCCGATAGGCCTTCTTCAGTCCGCGCATCAGGTGAACGCAACGACTCTATCGCTTTTCAGCGACCCAAGGCTTCGAGCCGGTCCTTGGCTTCGCGAATACCGCCGCTCTGTGCTTTCGCATAGAGCTCTCGTGCCTTGGCCGTTTCACCGCGAGTTCCGTAGGTGCGCCAAGCTGACAAAACCACGGGATCATATGTTTCCGCGAGCATGAAGCGTGCCCGCGCACTGTCGTTCTCGGCGGCACGCTCAAGCACGATCCTTGCCGCGCCGATGTTGCCCTGGTCAAGCAAGGCGCTGGCGCGCGCAATCAGTCTGGCCTCCTCTGCCTTGTCCTGATTTGCAGTTACCGGCATTTCCGAGGCTGCCTGATCCGCGGTCGGTGTCACCGGCCGGATCGGATCCTCAATTGCACGCGTCGCCGTTACGCGCTCGTCAATGGGACGTTGCGCGGATGCAGGGGCGCGCGATATGCCTTCTGTCTTACTCCGCTCCTGCTGCAGCGCTATTGCGCCCTCCGCCGCCGGTTTCTGCTGCTTGGCCGTCTCGTTCGCCTGGCGCGTTGCGGCAAGTTCGGTAGCCAGCGCCGCGGCGCGGGCCTGTGCCTCTTCAAGGGCGCGACGTTGTTGCTCGGCGCTCGCCAGTACAGCCTTTGCCTCGGTCGTCGCCTTGTCGAGGGCGGCAGACCTTTCCTGCTCCTTTTGCAGAGATTGGCGCAGTTCCGCGATCTCGCGCGCCGTCGCGAGTCTCTCCTGCGCGCCCGTCTCGTCTGCCCTGCGCGTTGCGGCAAGTTCGGCGGCCAGCGCCGCGGCGCGGGCCTGTGCCTCTTCGAGCGCGTGACGCTGTTGCTCAGCGCCCGCCATGACAGTTCTTGTCTCGGCCGTCGCCTTATCGAGGACGGCTGACCTTTCCTGCTCCTGCCGCAGAGACTGGCGCAGTTCCGCGATCTCGCGCGCCGTCGCGAGTTTTTCCTGCGCGCCCGTCTCGTCTGCCTTGCGCGTTGCGGCAAGTTCGGCGGCCAGCGCCGCGGCGCGGGCTTGTGCCTCTTCGAGCGCGCGACGCTGTTGCTCAGCGCTCGCCATGACAGCTGTCGCCTCGCTCGTCGCCTTATCGAGGGCGGCTGACCTTTCCTGCTCCTGCTGCAGAGATTGGCGCAGCTCCGCGATCACGCGTCCCGCCGCGAGTTTCTCCTGGGCGCTCGTCTCGTCCGCCTTGCGCGTTGCGGCAAGTTCGCTGGCGAGCGCTGTGGTGCGGGCCTGTTCCTGTTTAAGGGATTGCTCCAGCGCTTCCGCCGTACCTTCTGCTGCCTTCCTTTGCCGTTCCTCCTGGTCTTGGGACTTGCTCGAGAGTGCCAACGTCGTTTCCAAGTGGCTGCGGAGCTTAATGAGTTCGACCGTTAGTGCGGCGGATCTTTCGCGTTCTTGATGTAGAGATTGCAGCAATTTAGCGGACGGCGTCGTCAATTCCCCCGTCTGTGCATCATTAGGCGAGGCGTCCTCTTCAAGCACTTGGCGGTGCTGCATGGTCCCGGCTGACAACGCCGGTCCCGAGATCCCGGCGTTCTGCGCGGGGACCTCATTCGTCTCGCGCCTAACGGGCCTTTGCGATGCGACGGCGATCTCCGACTCCAAATTGAGTTCGACGGGGTGTCTGGCGTCGGTCCCTTCTGAAACCTCGTGTCCGCTGAATTGGTCGAACACACCGAAGAGTGCTGCTGCGAGCAGAACTACAATTATTACACAGACAGTGAGCCATTTTTCCAAATGCATTCGCCCACCTTCGATGATCAGTGAGCGGTGCAAAAGACTCCGCTCGTATTCGGATCACACTTTGACCGGGCTACCCCGCAGCAATCGGGGCGAGCGACTTCGTCGAGATCACAATTAAATAATAAAAATAATATTTTTAAATCGCAATAAGTGTCAAATTAAATGATGGAGTCATTCGGGGGCCAGATCTTGTCATTAAGTCAAGCGTCTTGGCATCCAGCTTGAGTCGGTTTCCGGAGGCGAGTTCGGTCGTCCAACGAACAAGAACAATCATGCGGCTAGTGTGCATTGAAAGGCCTCTCCGAACGCTTCGACGATCTTCAACGCTCTGGCGATGACGGGGGTGGTCCTATCGCTCTGAAACGTCAACTGAGCTTACCGAGTGAGGGCGCAAAATGTGCTCGGAAGGCGCTTTAGGAACTTCATGCAGCAGCGGCTTGATCAGTGTCCTTCTGTCCTTGTGAATGAACCTCTGCCTAGTCCGGTCAGACTAATCATCACCGGAGTTTTGCATCACACCCACCCCGGGGCTGGAAAGCCGCCGCCAGCGCGACATTTAAGCGGGCGGCGTTTTTGTTGGAGTGTCCTGACCTGCCTTCGCGAGTGCCCTAACTAGGACAGCACCGGCCGGCCGCACCCCAAATCGCGGAGGGTGCAGGGGGCCCTGCCACGCCAACTGATCCTGTTCAGAGCGAGAGGAACGCACGGCGCATTTGGGCCTTCCCGGGCGCTCACGGGATCAACAAATCCAAGTAGATAGCGTTAAGAAGTCCTTAATTGGCCAAACCTACAGTCGACGGCACGGGGCCGGCGCCAGTGCCGGCATGAGCCGTCGAACTGGAAGAAATGCCGCCAATGGCGCGAGAGGCTGCCGCTGGATTTGTGTCGCGAGCCCGTGCCTTGGTGCGTGGGCTGTCGCGTCATGTCCGCAAGGCGCCTGCGCTGGCGGCGTGCCTCCTGATCGGCCTCGGTGCGCCTGCCCGTGCGGCCGATGCGGTCCGGGGCGAGGCGATTTTTTCGGCCGGCGGCGGATTCGCCCGTCTCGTGATCAAGCTCGGCGAGGATGTTCCGTCCGAGGTGACGACGGCCGGCTCCATTCTCATCGTCCGCTTCGATCGACCCGTCGAAATTCCCGTCGACCGCGTGCCCGAGGGTGCGCCTGACTACGTCAACTCCGCCCGCCGCGATCCCGACGGCAGCGCGATCCGCCTGTCGCTGGCGCGGCGCGTCACCGTCAACACCATGAATGCCGGCGAGCGTACCTTCATCGACCTCTTGCCCGAGGGCTGGAACGGGCCGCCGCCGAGCCTGCCGATTGACGTGGTCAAGGAACTGGCCGAGCGCGCGCGTGTGGCCGAACGGGCGTTGCGCGCCCAGCGCGCCGCGGCCGAGACCAGGAAGCGTCCGCAGATCCGCGTGCGCGCCTCGGTGCAGCCGACCTTCGTGCGCTTCGTGTTCGAGATGCCCGACGGCGTCGGCGTCTCCTCCGTGCTCAACGAGCAGAAGCTCACGCTCGCCTTCAACGCCAATCTCAGCTTCGACCTGGCGGATGCGGTGGTCGCCGCGCCGCCGAACGTCGCCTCGATCAAGCAGAAGGCCGACATCGACCAGACCACGGTCGAGATCGCGCTGATCGGCGACTCCGACGTGCACTCCTTCCGCGACGAGAAGAACTACGTCGTCGACGTCGCCTTCCAGCCGGAAAAAGGCAAAATGGCCGCGACGCCCGAGGCGGTGATCGCGCAGGCCAAGCCTGCCGGCCACGCACCGGCGCCGGCTCCGGAAAAGCCGACGGTCGAGAAGCCGAAGGACGCCCATCGCGAGATCGCACCGCCGACGTCGGAGACGATCGCGCGCGAAGCCAGGATCGAGGTGAAGCCCGAGGTCAAGCCGGAAGCTGCGCAAGCTGCAGAAGCGCCTAAGGAAGCCTCGAAGCCTGCGGCGCCTGCAGCAGAAGCAGCGGCATCGGTCGCTCCCGTCAGGCCGGCGGCACCTGCGGCAGCTGAAGTGCCGAAGGACGTCGTGAAAGAAGCCGCGAAGGAGCCGGTCAAGGACGTGTCCATCGCGGCTGCCGAGGCTCCGCCCGCGGAGACGGCGGCTCCGGCCACGCTGCAGCCCGCGGCCGCCAGCGTTGATGCGCGCCGCGACAGCGACGGCCTGCGCGTGATGTTCCCGCTGCAGGTAGCGACGCCCGCGGCGGCGTTCCGCCGTGGCGACACGGTGTGGCTGGTATTCGACTCGCCGAAGCCGATCGACGTCGAGGCGATCCGCACCAAGGGGGGCGCGATGATCGGCGAGGTCAGCCGCGTGCCGCTCGACAAGGGGCAGGCGGTTCGCATCCGTCTCACCCGGCCGCTGGTCTACTCGCTGACCAGCGAGGAAGTCGGCAAGGAGACCAACTGGCTGCTGACGCTCGCCGACAAGATCCAGGCGACGCCGCTGCCGCTGATGATGGCGCGCAACATCACCGACCCCGCGCTCGCTAACATCGCTATCCCCTTCGCCAATCCGGGCCTCTTGCACAAGCTGATCGATCCCGACGCAGGCGATACGCTCTATGTCGTCACCGCGCAGCGGCCGGTGCGCGGCTTCATCAAGCGGCAGGATCTCGTCGATCTCTCGCTGCTGGAATCCGCACACGGCATCGCGATCCGGCCGAACTCCGACGAGGTCGGCGTCGAGGTGGGGGCCGACAAGGTCATTCTCGGCAAGAAGGGCGGACTGACGCTGTCGCCGGTCGACATCTCGGCCGAGCGTGCGCCGACCGCGGTGCGGCCGATCTTCAGTCCCGAAGCCTGGCGCAAGGGGCAGTCCGAAAACTTCATGGCGCGCCAGAGCGAGTTGATCACGGCGATCTCCGCCGTCGATCCGGCGCAGCGTTCGCTGCCGCGGCTCGACCTTGCGCAGTTCTACATGTCGCGGGCCATGTATTACGAAGCCAAATCCGTGACCGACGTGATGCTGGCCGATCCCCTCAACAAGGAGGAGAGCGCGGCACTGATCATGCATGCGATCGCGAGCATCCTGATCGGCCGGCCGGCGCAAGGTCTGAAGGACCTCGCCAATCCCGCGATCGGCAACAGTCATGATTCCCAGCTCTGGAAGGCGCTCGCTTACGCACGCCAGGGCAAATGGGCGGACGCGCGCGAGAAGTTCAAGAACGTCGAATTCGCCATCGCCTCACTGCCGCTCGACATCCAGCGCATCGTGACGATGGAGGCGATGCGCGCCTCGCTCGAGGTGAAGGACTATGCCGGTGCCTCCAAGCGACGCGGCGAGATCGAGGTGGTCGGCGTCTCGCCCGAAACCGCGCCGGGCTTTGCCGTGCTGCGCGGACGGCTTGCCGAGGCACTTGGCCACGACAAGGATGCGCTCGACGACTACAAATTCGCGGTCGCCTCGAACGATCGTCAGGCTGCGGCCGAGGCCAAGCAGCTCGAGGTGGCGCTGCGGCAGAAGCGCGACGAGATCGCCAAGGAAGACGCGCTGCGCGAGCTCGAGACGCTGGCGGTGACCTGGCGCGGCGACGCGATCGAGGTCAAGACACTCCAGATGCTGTCGCAGATGTATGCCGAGAACGGGCGCTACCGGGACGCACTCATGGCGGCGCGCACGGCGACAAGGCTTCTGCCCAACGCCGAAGCCTCGCGCCAGGCGCAGGACCTCGCCTCCGACCTGTTCACGCAGATATTCCTTGGACCGAAGGGCGACGAACTGCCGCCAGTCGAGGCGCTTGGGATGTTCTACGAGTTCCGCGAGTTGACGCCGATCGGGCGGCGCGGCGACGAGCTGATCCGCCGTCTTGCCGATCGGCTCGCTTCGGTCGATCTCCTCGACCAGGCCGCCGAGCTCCTGCAATACCAGGTCGACCATCGCCTCGAAGGTGCAGCGCGCGCGCAGGTCGCCGCACGCCTCTCGATGATCTATCTCGCCAACCGCAGACCTGACCTGGCGATCACCGCATTGCGCGCAAGCCGGATCAGCGATCTCTCCGGCGAACTGCGTCAGCAGCGCCTGCTCCTTGAAGCGCGTGCGCAGAGCGATGTCGGCCGTCATGATCTCGCACTCGACATCGTCTCCAACGTCTCGGGGCGCGAGGTGCTCCGCCTTCGCTCCGATATCTTCTGGGCGGCGCGGCGCTGGCGCGAGTCCGCCGAGCAGATCGAGCTGTACTACGGCGAGCGTTTCCGCGACTTCAAGCCGCTCAACGCGGTCGAGAAGAGCGATATCATCCGCGCCGCCGTCGGTTACGCGCTCGCTGACGACTCGATCGGCCAGTCGCGCTTCCGCGAGAAATACGCGCCGCTGATGAGCGAGAGCGCCGACCGTCTCGCCTTCGATATCGCGAGCAAGCCAACTGCGGCCTCCAGCGCCGAATTCGCCGAGATCGCCAAGCTCGCTGCCAGCGTCGACACGCTCGACGGCTTCCTGCGCGAGATGAAGCAGCGCTTTCCCGACGCAACCGCCCGTGCGCCGGCCTCGTCGCAGGCCAGGGACGAGACCGAGCATACCGGCTCGCTGCCCACGATCCCGGTCGTGCGGCAGATCAAGGTGACGCGGTAGGAACCCTGCTACCTCTGGGCCTCTCGACAGGCGCCGCACGAGGCGGCAACCTGTATGCCTTCATGCCGGGAGAGCGTTGATATGGGCAAGCCTGCCAGGACCGAAGCCGAACTCATTGCGATGGCACGAGCCGAATTGAAGGCCCATGCCGATGGCCCTGACGGCCTCGTCATCTCGATCATCCGCGACGGCGAAAGGTGGGAGTTCCGTGCGGATGCTGACGAAGCCACGCGAGAGCGGCCGGGGTTCCCCGAGAGCGTCGCCATGCTGGTGCAGATCGGTGATCACCTCAGCAAGCAATATGACGTGGAGGGGTAGGTGCCCGCCGCGCCCTCCTTGGCAATGACGAGCGGGGAGACCGCTACCCACCGTAACTCTGCACCAAACTCCCCGCCACCAGCGACCAGCCATCCACCAGCACGAAGAAGATCAGCTTGAACGGCAGCGAGATCGTCGCCGGCGGCAGCATCATCATGCCCATCGACATCAGCACGGAAGCGACGACGAGGTCGATGATCAGGAAGGGCAGGAACAGGAGGAAACCGATCTCGAAGGCCCGCTTCAGCTCCGAGATCATGAAGGCGGGAACGAGGATGCGCAGTGCAAGCTCGTCAGGTGTGGCCGGCGGCGGCTCGCCGGACAGATCCAGGAACAGCTTGAGGTCCTTCTCGCGCACGTTCTTCTGCATGAAGGCCCGCAACGGAACGGAGGCGCGCTGGAGCGCATCCTCGACGCCAAGCTGGTTTGCGACGAGCGGACGGATGCCCTCGTCGTAGGATTTTTGCAGGACCGGTCCCATCACGAAGAAGGTGAGGAACATCGCCAGCGCAATGATCACCGAGTTCGGCGGCGCGGTCGCCGTGCCCATCGCGGTGCGCAGCAGCGACAGCACGACCACGATGCGCGTGAACGACGTCATCATGATCAGGATCGACGGTGCGATCGACAGCACCGTGAGCAGCGCGATGAGCTGGATCGCGCGCTCGGTGACGCCGCCGCCGCCGGCTTGGCCGCCGAGATTGATGCTGATGTCCTGCGCATGCGCAAGGCTCGCGAGCGAAGCCGCGCCGATCAGGACAGAAAGAAAAAGAACTCTACGCGGGAGGGCCGACAGCCTCACGAAGACGGCTTCGGACGGCCGAGCAGCGAGGCCATCTCGTCTTCGAGATTTTCAAAGCTGGTCTTCTCGCCGGCGGGCTTGGCCGGCGCGGGCGGAGCCGGCGGCTCTGGAGCAACCGGAGGCGAAGCTGGCTCGCCAGCGGGCCGGCGCAGCGCGGCTTCGAGCCGCTGGGCCATCTCGGCGAGATTCTGCTCGGCGCTCGATGGCGCAGCAGCTGCGGGAGCCGGCGGAGGAGCGGGGGGAGCCTGCGGCACGGGAGGAGGAG
>JAEYRD010000217.1 GCA_023435725.1 Pseudomonadota bacterium
GCCGTTGATGATGTTCATCATCGGCACCGGCAGCAGCCGCGCCGAGGTGCCGCCGACGTAACGGTAGAGCGGCATGTCGAGCGAGTTCGCGGCCGCCTTGGCGCAGGCGAGCGAGACGCCGAGGATGGCGTTTGCACCAAGCCGGCCCTTGTTCGGCGTGCCGTCGAGTTCGATCATGATCTGGTCGATCTGGGCCTGCTGTTCGACATCGAGGCCGCTCAGGGCCTCGAAGATCTCGCCGTTGACGGCGCCAACGGCCTTGGTGACGCCCTTGCCGAGGTAGCGGCCCTTGTCGCCATCGCGCAGTTCCACCGCCTCATGGGCACCGGTGGAGGCGCCGGAGGGCACGGCGGCGCGGCCCAGCGCGCCATCTTCCAGCACGACGTCGACCTCGACGGTGGGATTGCCACGGCTATCGAGAATTTCGCGGCCAATGATGTCGATGATGGCGGTCATGATGTGCACTTCCGTTCGTTAGGGCTGATCGGTGCCGCGGGTCTTACACGGAGCGCAAGCAAATGTGAACGCTTGGACGGCCTGCTTCGACTGGCGCATGAAGTGCCCGAGACTAAGCTTGACGGCATCTGATCTGCGCGTCCAACCTCAATCTGAAACAGTCGGGGTAACGCCATGAATCGCCGCCAGTTTCTTGCCTCGAGCGCTGCCCTCCTCGCCGCCCGCCCAAGCCTTGCGCAGGAAGGCCCGTTCCGGACGAAATATTTCCCGATCAGCGCCGGAATCGGCCTGCACGACCTTGCCCCCGCTCCCGACGGCACGGTCTGGTTCACGGCCCAGGGCGAGGGCCTGCTCGGCAGGCTTGATCCGAAGGATGGCACCTTCAAGACGGTCAGCTTGGGCCAGGGCGCCGCCCCGCATGGCGTGACGATCGGCCCCGACGGCGCGCCCTGGATCACCGAAGGCGGCCAGAACGCGATCGCACGGGTCGATCCTTCCGACCTCAAGGTCACGCTGTTCCGCCTGCCGGAGAAATTCGCCTACGCCAATCTCAACACCGGCGTGTTCGACAAGGAAGGCACCTACTGGTTCACCGGCCAGTCCGGCTATTATGGCCGGCTCGCACCGAAGTCGGGCAAGATGGACGTGTTCAGGGCGCCCAAGGGCGTCGGCCCCTATGGCATCACGGTGACGCCCAAGGGCGACATTTGGTACGCCTCGCTCGCCGGCAGCTACATCGCCAGGATCGATCTTGCGACCGGCAACGCCGGTGTAGTCGAGCCGCCGACGCCGAACCAGGGATCGCGGCGCGTCTGGTCGGACTCGAAGAGCCGAATCTGGGTCAGCGAGTGGAACAGCGGCCATGTCTCGGTGCACGATCCCGCCGACGGCTCCTGGAAGAGCTGGAAGCTGCCGGGCGAACGTCCGCGAGCCTACGCTGTCTATGTGGACGACAAGGACAAGGTCTGGCTCACCGACTTCTCCGCCAACGCCATTGTGCGTTTCGATCCCCCCACCGAGCGGTTCAACGTGTTCGCGAGCGACAAGGCCAATGCCAATGTGCGCCAGCTCGACGGCCGCCCGGGCGAGCTCTGGGGCTGCGAATCCGGCAACGACCGGGTGGTCATGATCCAGACGATCGCCTAAAGAAGCGTCCCCAACAGGACGCGAAACACGATGGCGAAGAAATCCCTGCAGCTCGGCCGTGCGGTCGAATGGCCGCACACACCGGAAGAGGCGCAGCTCGACCGCGTCCCCAATCCGCAAAAGGGCACCGATTATCTGGTGCGCTTCACCGTGCCGGAATTCACCTCGCTCTGCCCCGTCACCGGCCAGCCCGATTTCGCGCATCTGATGATTGACTACGCGCCCGGCCAATGGTTGCTGGAGTCGAAGTCGCTAAAACTCTACATCGCGAGCTTCCGCAATCACGGCGCCTTTCACGAGGATTGCACCGTGATGATCGGCAAGCGCATCGCGAGCGAGATCAAGCCGAAATGGCTCCGCATCGGCGGCTACTGGTATCCGCGCGGCGGCATCCCGATCGACGTGTTCTGGCAGACCGGCCGCGTGCCGAAGGGCCTCTGGGTACCGGAGCAAGGCGTCGCGCCCTATCGCGGGCGGGGCTAGTACGCACTCAACAGATCGACCTTCGCGTTCGCGAGCACCAGTCGCCGCGCCAGGATGGCGGCGAGGTTGCGCATGATCTTCAGCGACGTCTCCGGGTGCAGCCGACGGTAGTCGGCAAAGCTGTCGAGTGGCAGTTCGAGGCAGGTGACGGGCGTATCGGCGAAGACGTCGGCGCTGCGGCTTTGCTCCAGGATCGCCATCTCCCCGAATTCCATGCCGGGGCCGAGCGAGGCCAGCCGCACGCCGCTCCGCAACTTCACACTGACCATGCCGCTCTGGAGGAAAAACAGGGAATTGGCAGGTTCGCCGGCGACGACGATGCGCTGGCTGGCTGCGTAATGGCGCGTGGTGGACAACTTGACGATCGCGGCGATCTCGTCGGCGTCGAGTTCCGCCAGCAGCGCCTGTTCGCCGAGATGCACGCTCTCCCTCACATCGGTGAAGCCGCCGAAGCGGTAGATGACCTGATCCTCGGCCCATTCGATGGCATCGTCCAGCAGCGCGAAGCGGCGCAGCCAGCGCGGCTCCGCCGTGCGCGCTGAGATCGCGCGCCATACCGCAGAGGTATCCTCAAAGCCCGACAGGATGGTGGTGACGCCGACATTGCCGAGCGCGGTCAGCGTCCCGCCGAGCAGCTCCGCGCCGGCCGCGGTGATGTCGGGGACGCGGCGGAAATCGATGATGAGCAGCGGCGCATTAGGCGGCTCGCTCGAGAGCTTTCGTGTGACGTAATCGATGGTGCCGAAGTTCATCGCACCAACCAGCTCGAGCACGCGGATGTCGCTGTGGCGTTCGTCGAGTATCTGTTGCTCGTGCGGCTGCCGGCTGCGGCGCGAGGAGATGCCGTAGATGTCGTAATCCGCCATGATGCTCGTGCGGACATCGGCGTTCCGATTGAGCATGTGCAGATCGAACCGCGCCGACAGGGCCTCGCAGACCTTCAGGCCCCGCGCACTGTTGAAGTGATTGTCGAGCAACGGCGAGAAGGTGCCGAGCCCGAGCTGCGAAGGCAGCGCCGCGACGATACCGCCGCCGACACCGCTCTTGGCGGGAATGCCGACCCGATAGGTCCACTCGCCGGCATAGTCGTACATGCCCGAGCTCGTCATCACCGACAGCGTGCGCGCGACGATGTGCGGCGCGATCACCTGCACACCCGTCACCGGATTGATGCCGCGGTTGGCAAGCGTTGCTGCCATGACAGCAAGATCGCGCGCCGTCACCAGGATCGCGCATTGGCGGAAATAGACGTCGAGCACGGCGTCGACGTCATCCGGCAGCACAGCGTAATTCCTGAGCAGCCAAGCGATGGCGCGGTTGCGATTGCCGGTCGCGGCCTCCGAGGCATGCACGGCCTCGTCGAAGCCCAGCTCGCGGCCGGCGAAAAGGCTGAGCTTGGCGCGGACGCGCTCGAAGGCCCCCTTCCCGTCCACCTCGTAGATCAGACCCGAGCAAGCGATCGCGCCGGCATTGACCATCGGGTTGAACGGGCGATTATCGTTGGTGAGTCGGATCGAATTGAAGGCCTCGCCGCTGGGCTCGACACCGATGGTAGCCGCCACCCGCTCTTCACCGACCATCTCCAGCGCCAGCGCGAAGACGAAGGCTTTGGAGACCGACTGGATCGTGAACGGCACCGCACTATCGCCGACCTCGTAGACATGGCCGTCGATGGTGACGAGCGCGATGCCGAAATGCTCAGGATTGGCGCGTTTCAACTCGGGAATGTAGTCGGCAAGCTCGCCGGAAGCGTCGGCCCGGAATTCTTCGTAGCAATCGGTCAGGAAGCGCCGTAGTGGCGGCTTGGTGGGATATCCCGTCGATCGGTTCACGCTGGCTGCGCTGGGCGAACGGTTGGGTTGGGCGTCCACGGTCTCACACCTCAATTTGCCCAAGATCGAAGCAATCCTCATGCCATGTATACCGGGTGCGGCTGTGGCACGGTAACGCGATCGAATGGCCGCATACCGGAGAAGCCCCGCACGACCGCGTATCAAATCCGCAGGCGGGAAGGAACCTTACGCGCTTCTTGCGTCAGCGCAGCAGAAGCCCCCCAAGCTCTCTATTGATCCGAAGCCACCGGGGTCTTCTTGATCGGACCGAAATCGCGCGTCGGATAGTTGGCGCCCGATTCGACGATGTGGCGCCGCACTGCTGCAACGAGTGCAGCGAGATTGCGAGCCTCGATCGCATCCACAATCTCGACGTGGTGTGCAGCACTCCTCTGCAACTCGGCATTCGACGGCCACAAGGCGATCGGCCCTGGTCTGGCGCGATTTCGGATCTCCACGATAAGACGGGCGAGCGATTGGTTCGCTGCGTGACGATAGATTTCGTCGTGAAAGGCCGCGTTGGTATTTGCCTGGTCCGCTTTGCTGCCGCGCGCCACAGCATCTTCAAAGGTTTTCTGAGCCCGCTTGATGCTCTCCAGCTCGGTGGGCCCTATGTTCGGCAGCGCCTGCGTCGCGGCCTCAACCTCGAGCAGCATGCGGATCGCCAATATCTCGCGAACGACATTCAAGTCGGGCTGTGCGACCCGGTATCCGCGATTTTCGACATGGGTGACCATCCCGCTCGCGGCCAGCTGGGTCAGCGCGCTTCGGACGTCAAACCGTTTGGCAGCGAACGCCTCTTCCAGGTCGATCTGGCGCAACCATTCGCCGGGCCGATAGTCGCCTTGCAGGATGGCGGCACCGATTTCGGCCGCCAACAGCCTCTTCTGCTCCTTCCTCACTTTCATGGCTGCATCCCTTTTTGGAGCGCTTGACTTGCCAAAACTATTGCGCACAAATTGGCGCCAATAAATGTGCATAACAAATCGCGACGACGGGAGGAACAGTAGATGTCCGGCATCGATCGTAGAAGCTTAATGGTGATGTCGGTGCTCGGCGCCACGGTCGGACTCCGGGCCACGGCCCAGGCTGCGCCGAACGGATATCCTGAGAATTATCAGAAGATTATCGAGGACGCCCACAATGAGGGCAGTCTCCTGATCTATTCGATCATGTCGCCGGAAAACTGGCGGCCCGTGATCGAGGGCTTCAACAAGCTCTACCCGAAGATCAAGGTCGAAACGCTGGATCTGCCCGCGTCACGCGAGAGCTTCGAACGTTATCTGGCTGAGCGGAGCACCAACAGCCGCACCTGCGACCTCATCGCCACGGCCGATCCGGGCGGATGGATCGACTTCCAGGAGCGCGGTGAAATCCTCAACTATGCGTCACCCGAGGCTCAGGCGTGGCCGGACTGGTCGAAGCCGTTTCCCGGCGTCTACACCGTTTCGTCGGATCCGATGGCGCTGATCTGGAACAACACACTGGTGCCGGACGGCAAGCGTCCCAAGACGCTTGCGGAGTTCGTCGAGCTTGCAGTGGCGAACGAGAAGGCCTGGCGAAACCGCATCACCAGCTACGGCGTGCATCAAACGACCTTCGGCTATGGCATCAGCTACGCGTTCGTGAAGAAGCATGGCGAGAAGGCCTGGGACTGGTTCGCTCAGCTTGCGAAGCTTTCGCCTCGGTTCGAGCGCTCCGGCGGGCCGATGACCGAAAAGGTCACGTCCGGCGAATACGCCACGGCCTGGTTCGTGTCTGCCATCACCTTCTGGCCTCGCCTGAATGATCCGGCGCGGGCACGCATCCTCGGTTGGAGCTTCATCGGCGATGGTCAGCCGGTCGTGCTGCGTGGCATCGCCATTCCGAAAGGATCGAAGAACGTCAACGCCGCCAAGTTGATGCTCGACTACATCATCTCGGAGGATGGTCAGCGCGCATTCGGACGGGGCGGCCTGACGCCGGCGCGTCCAGGTGTGCAGCCGGGCGACGGCATCCGGCATACATACTCGTCGATCGTGCAAGCCGTCGGCGAGCAGAACATCTGCTACATCGGCTACGATCGGGACGCCGTGCGGGACTACGACAGCTTCCTGGCGCGCTGGAAAAAGACCTTCAATGTCGCTTGACGCAAGCAGCGCGCTTGGGTCGACGGCCACGGACGCGCCGCCGAAGCCACTGCCTGGCCGGGATACCGTCATCCAGTACGGAATGGCGCTGCTGACAATCGTCCTGATCGCAGCGCCGCTCCTTCCCGTTCTCTATCAGTCCGTACTGGATCGCGCCCTCTACGATTCCGGCCAGCAACTGACGCTGCACAACTTCGGCCGTCTGCTTCACACCGACGGCTTCGGCCTCGTGATCTGGAACACGTTTGTCTTCGCTACCCTGACCACCGTGATCTCGCAGGCGCTCGGCACGCTGGCGGCGGTGCTGTTCGGCCGCACCGACATGCCGTTTGCGCGGCTGTTTGGTGAACTCTTCCTGTGGCCGATCTATCTCTCCGCGCTGGTGCTCTCGTTCGGCTGGTACACAATCTACGGGCCGGCTGGCTACTTCACGCTTCTGATTCAGTCGATCTTCGACGGCGCGCCGTGGAATCTCTACTCGCTGCCGGGCATGGCGATGATCGCCGGGGTTTCGCAAGCGCCGGTCGCCTACATCTACTGCATGTCATCGGCCTCGATTACCGATCCGACGCTGGAGGAAGCCGCGCGCGTCGCCGGCGCCGGCACCTTGAGGACCTTGTGGCGGATCACCCTGCCCCTGTTGATGCCGGCGATCGCCTACAGTGCCGTACTGAACTTCACGGTGGGATTGGAACTGCTCGCGATTCCGCTGGTGTTCGGAGATCCCGCCGGCATCACCGTGCTGACCACGTTCCTCTACAACAACGGCGTGGCGTCGGCCCGTCCCGATCACGGGCTGGTCGCAACGGCTGCCGTGCTGATGCTTGCCGTCGTCTGCGTCCTGGTCTGGCTGCAAGGACGCTTGCTCGGCAACACAAGGCGTTTCGTTACGCTTGGCGGCAAAGCCACGCGGCCGCGCCCTTTCCGTTTGAACAGTCTGCGCTGGCCGCTTTGCATCGTCTCGGCGATCTACATCACGGCAACGGTCGTGATGCCGATCGGCGCGCTGCTGCTGCGCGCCTTCACCAGCCTGCTGTCGCCGATGGTGCCGATCGCTGAGGTGCTGACGCTCGGCAACTTCACCAACATGCTCGAATATCCGGTCTACCCTCGCTCGATCTGGAACTCGTTCGTCGTCAGCACGCTCGGTGGCGTCATCGCCACCGCAATGGTCGCTCTGATCGCCATCATCGTGCTGCGATCCGACTTCCGTTGGCGCGGCCCGCTGCACTACATCGCATTGTTTCCCCGCGCAGTGCCCGGCGTCGTCGCCGGCATCGGATTCTTCTATGCGTTTGCGCTTGTTCCGGGCCTGGGAGGCCTTCGCAACACGATCTGGATTCTGATTGCCGCCTTCACGATGCACTTCATTCCCGTGGGTCTTGGTGCGGTCGCGCCGATGCTGCTGCAGATGAGCCCGGATTTCGATCGCGCCGCCCGCACGCAGGGCGCGGACTGGTGGACGACGAGCCGGCGCATCGTTTTGCCTTTGCTGCGGCCGGCGCTCGTCGCCTGCTTCATCATCCTCTTCATCACGTTCTTCAAGGAGTACACGACTGCGATCTTCCTATTCGCGCCCGGCAGCGAAGTCATCGGGACCACCCTGCTCCAGGCCTGGACGCAGGGCGAGGTCGGCCTGGTGTCCGCACTGGCGACGGTACAGATCGTGGTGATCGGCGTCTGTGTCACGGCGGCGCGCGCTTTTCTCGGAGTGAAGCTTTATGGCTGAGTTGTTGATCGAGAACCTGCACAAGCGGTTCGGACCGGTCAAAGCGATCGACGACGTCAACATCCACGTTGCGGACGGCGAGTTCGTCACGCTGCTGGGGCCGTCGGGGTGCGGCAAGTCAACGACGCTCGGCGCCATTGCCGGACTGGATCAACCGACGAGCGGACGCATTCGCGTCGGCAACAAGACCTATTTCGATGGCGAAAAGGGAATCTTCCTGCCGCCGGAATCCCGCCATTGCGGTTTAGTGTTCCAAAGCTACGCGCTGTGGCCGCACATGACGGTCTACGACAACGTCGTGTTCCCGCTCAAGCTGCGCAAAGTGTCGACCGCCGATTGCAAGCGCCGCGTCGAGGAGAGTCTCGCCCTCGTCGAGATGGAGCGCTTTCAGGATCGCTATCCGCATCAACTCTCGGGCGGCCAGCAGCAACGTGTCGCGCTCGCGCGAACGCTGGTCTACCAGCCCGAAATCCTCCTGCTCGACGAACCCCTGTCGAATCTCGACGCAAAGCTGCGCGACCGTGCCCGTACCTGGCTCGCTGAACTGCGCACGCGTCTCGGCCTGACCACGATCTACGTGACGCACGACCAGGTTGAGGCCCTGGCCCTGTCCGACCGCATCGTGGTCATGAATGGCGGCCGCATCAGCCAGATCGGCTCGCCCCAGGAAATCTACACGCGGCCGGCAGATAGTTTCGTGGCCGACTTCATCGGAACGACGAACTTTCTGAGCGGTGACGTGGTCGGAGCGCCCGATGGCGACGGACAGACGCTGGTCAGTCTCGCCGACGGTCAGCGCGTTCTGATCAAGTCCGACAAACGTCCATCGCTGGGCGACAAGGTCACGTTTGCCTACCGTCCTGAGCAGATGCGCCTTGCGGCGGCCAATGATCAGGCGACCGGAGGTTCGGTCATTGAGGCCGACGTGGTCAGCCATTCCTATGTCGGCGGCCGTTGGCAGATCGGATTGAGCGTCGGCGGAAACCAGATCCGCATCGAAACCCAGGATGCAACGACTGACCGCCAGTTGCGCCTGTGGCTGCCTGTATCCGGCGGCATCCTGTTTACAGAACGGAACCATGGCAAATCCCACTGACGCTACTTCACCCGAGAGCGGACTGCATCAGGCTGACTATACGCCCGGTGTCCGCGGCCCGCTGACAGGGCTCCGCGTCATCGACCTCTCGAGGCTGGTCGCAGGCAATTTGCTTACGCAGCATCTCGCCGACTTCGGCGCCGACGTCATCAAGGTCGAGCCGCGCGAAGGCGACACCCTTCGCGGCTGGCGTACCAAGGGCGTTGAGACGAACTGGAAAATACACTCGCGCAACAAGCGCAGCATCTGCCTGGAATTTCGTCACGACGAAGCGGTGCCGCTGATCCGCAAGCTCATTCCAGGTGCGGCGATGCTGATCGAGAGCTTCCGCCCAGGCACGCTCGAGCAGATGGGGCTTCCTCCCGAAGAACTGCTGCGGCTCGAGCCCAAGCTCGTGATCGTTCGAATATCGGGTTGGGGGCAGACCGGCCCCTATCATCGCCGGCCCGGCTTCGGGACGCTGGTCGAAGGCTTCTCCGGCTTTGCCGAGATGAACGGATTCCCGGATCGCGAGCCGGTGTTGCCGCCGATGTATCTGGCCGACGCGTTGTCCGGTCTCACCGGAGCGTTCGCGGCGATGGCCGCGCTACGGGAAGTCGAGATCAACGGCGGAAAAGGACAGGTGATCGACCTGCCGTTGCTCGACCCGATCGTCAACTCGCTTGGACCTCAGGCGGCAAATTACCGTCTGACCGGCGTGGTCAAACCGCGCAGCGGCAGCCGCTCGAGCGGATCGGTGCCGCGCAACGTCTACCGTACGCTCGATGGCGGCTGGGTTTGCCTGTCGGCGTCCACACAAGGCATGGCGATGCGGGTGCTGCGTTCGATCGGCCGCCCCGAGCTTTGCGAGGACCCGCGGTTCAAGACCAACGAGCAGAGGCTGGTCCATGTCGTCGAGCTGGACAAGATCATCGGCGATTTCATTGCGACGCGGACGGTCGAGGACAATGTGACCTTCTTCGAAGCAGCCGAGGTCACGATCGGTCCGGTCAACGACACCGTCCGATTGATGAACGACCGCCACGTGCAGGCCCGCGAGTTGCTGGCCGACTATCCCGACGAGGACATGGGGACGTTCCCGATGCACGCCGTCCCCGTGCGCCTGTCCGAGACGCCCGGAAGCATCCGGACGCCGGCGCCACGCCTCGGAGAACACAGCCGCACCATCTTGGCCGAAGCCGGCCTCAGCCCCAACGATATCGATGCCGCCCTCGCCTCGGGCCTTGTGAAGGAAACCAGGACATGACAGTTCAGCGAAAATTCCCCGTCTGGCGATCTGCGCTGTTCGTACCCGCGAACGTGGAGCGGTTCGTCGTCAAGGCCGTCGAGCGCGGCGCGGACGCACTCATCATCGATCTCGAGGATAGCGTGCCGCTTGCCGAAAAGGCAGCCGCGCGTGCGCTGATTCCGGGGATCGTGAAGCGCTTTCGCGACACCGGGAATTCGGACGTCATGGTGCGGATCAACCAGCCGCTCGAACTGGCCGTGCCCGATCTGGAAGCAGCCGTCATCGCCGGCGTGGACGCCATCAAGATCACCAAGGTCGAAGGCGCCGAGCATCTGCGCCTCCTCGACGAGATGGTGACAAGATTGGAGATCGATCGCGGATTGCCGCCCGGCAAAATCTGGTTCGTCGGGTTGATCGAAGCGCCGGGACCGCTCTCCAGGGCTCATGACATCGCGCGATCGATCCCGCGGTTGGCCGGCATTTCGCTGGGAGCGGAGGACTACGCCACCGCGATCGGCGCCAAGCCGACGGAGGAGACCTTGCTGATGCCGAAGCAGCAGGTTGTGCAGGCAGCGCGAGCTGCCGGCATCATGCCGCTCGGCACCATTGGCTCGGTGGCTGATTTCTCTGATCTCGAAGGCTATACCAGGATCGTGAGGCGGTCCGCGGACTTCGGCTTTGTCGGCTCGGCCTGCATCCACCCCTCACTGGTGCCGATCCTCAACGCAGGCTTCAGCCCGTCGCCCCAGGAGGTGGCTGACGCCGAACGCGTGGTTGCGCTCAACAAGCAGGCGGCTGCCGAGGGGCGCGCATCCTTTGCGATCGACGGCAAGATGATCGACATCCCGATCGTTCAGCGGGCAGAAGCCTTGCTCGAACGCGCCCAAGCAATCGCCGCCCGGGCGCATCGATCTCAATGATTGAGTCAGCCTCAGCGCACCATGCCGCAAGCATGGTGCTCTGCGTCCAGGGAAAAGACCGATAAAGTGCCCTCGCGGCAGGCCCCCTTACGCCACCGCCCTCACCTTGCTGATGAACCCGTCGACCTCCGAGGTCAGCGAGGTCGACTGGCTCGACAGATTGGCGGCGGCAGTCAGCACGCCGGATGCGGCGCGGCCGGTCTCGCTTGCCGCCGACGACACGGTCGCGATGTTGCGGGTGACGGTCGAGGTCGCCTCGGCCGTGTGCTGCACGGTGCTGGCGATCTCGGCGGTGGCCTTGTTCTGCTCTTCGATCGCGGCGGCGATGACGCGGTTGATGCTCGAGACTTCCTCGATGGTCTTGACGATGCCGTCGATGGCGGAGACCGCCTTCTGCGTCGCGCCCTGGATCTCCGTGATCTGGGCACTGATCTCTTCGGTGGCCTTCGCCGTCTGTGACGCCAGGTTCTTCACCTCGCTCGCCACGACCGCAAATCCCTTGCCGGATTCGCCGGCGCGGGCGGCCTCGATGGTCGCGTTCAGCGCCAGCAGGTTGGTCTGGCCCGCGATCGAGGTGATGAGGCCGATGACCTCGCCGATACGATCGGCGCCGTCGGCAAGCGCACGCATGGTGGTGTCGGTCTCCTTGACGGTGACGACCGCCTGCTCGGTGGCGCGCGTCGCCTGCTCGACCTGACGGTTGATCTCGCGGATGGAGGCGTTGAGCTCTTCGGCCGCAGCCGCGACGGTCTGCACGCCGCTGCCCACCTGGTCGGCAAGGGTCGAGGCCGAGCCGGCCTGGGTCTGGGCTTCGGCCGCCGTCCCCGACATCGAGCGCGCCGTCGTCTCCAGCTCCCCCGAGGCGCTCGATAGCGTCTGCACCATCTGGCCGATCCGGCTTTCGAACTGCCGCACCAGGCCGGACAGTTCGGATGCCCGCTTCTCCTTCTCGGCGCGCTCGGCGGCCTGATCGCCGGACAGGCGCTCGGCGCTGATCATCGCCTCCTTGAACACCTGCAGGGCCGCCGCCATGCGGCCGATCTCGTCGTTGCGGTCGAGGCCCGGCACCTCGCTGGCAAAGTCATGCGCGGCGAAGCGGGTCATGACGCCGGTGATCGCGGTCAGCGGCCGGGTGACGCGGTTGCGCATCAGCATCAGCCCGCCGATGGTCAGCACCAGCGAGGCCGGCACCAGGAGGCCGAACAGGATCAGGCTGAAGCCGGCGCGCGAGGCGCCGTCCTCGGCGCGCGAGATCATATTGGCCAGCGCAGTCTGCGTCACCGTGACGACCTTGTCGGCACCGGCGACCTGGCGGTTGCGGTAGTCGAGGCCGGCGACGCCGGCGGGCTCGCCGGCGAGCAGCTTGGTCGCAATCGCATTCCGTTCATCGCTGAGCGCGCCGGAAATTTCCGACTCGGCGTCGCGGACCGCCCGCAACAGTTCGATTGAGGCGACGTTCGGGCTGAGGTCGCGCACCACCAGCCAGGACTGCTGGATGCGGCCGCGCAGATCGGCGAAGGTAACACCATCAGCGGCGGTCCAGGTCTTGTTGGCGAGGATCGAGCTGAACTGCATCAGGATGGCCTGGCCGGCATTGGCGCGCGCCTGCCACGAAGCCTGCTTGGCGATCAGGAGACGATCGACCACGGGGTCGATCAGCGTCATCGCATTGTCGACATGGGCGGTGACTTCGCCGACTGCGTCCATATAGGCGTCGCTGATCTTGGCCCAGCTCGGCGTCAGGCTGGCTTCACGCGCGCCCTTCTCCTGCTTCAGCGCAGTGACCGCGCGCGGCCGCAGCTCCTCGAGCTGCGCCCAGATGCCGCGGAGCTTGTCGAGCTTTTCGGCAAGACCGGGCGCTTCAACGGAGGCGAGGCTCTGCAAGGCCTGCGCGTAATTCTTCTGCACGGTGGCTCGCTGCTCGGCGAGGCTGTTCATGACGCTTTCGGGCGCGGGGGCGGCCGAGGCCAGATAGCTTAGCGTGTCACCGCGTTCCAGGCGAAAGATCACCAGCGTGTTGGTGAGGTCGCGGCTGGCAACCACGAGTGAGACGATGCGGTTGCTGTCGGAGTAGCGGATGACCGCCAGCTTCAGCGCATAGGCGCAGATGACGACGAGGACGAGACCGAGAGAACCAACCACCGCCCCGAGGATTCGGGCGACCGAACGCTGCTTTTGCATCGACTGATCCACAGATGTTGCCGCCAATTCGCGATTTGCCGGCAATCTACGGAGCGAAGGGTGAGATTTGATTTAAGATTGAATCGATTTGTCTACCGTTTCTCCGGGGGAAAATACGGAGAAATCGGTAATTCAATACTTCCGTCAGGTCCGCGCGTCCGACGGTGCACGCGGTTTGAGCAGCTGCGCGCAGACGAGGCCCAGCGCGACCATGATCGCGGCGCTGGCGATCAGGGTCGGCATCTTGCCGGCGTGCTGCAGACCAAAGCCATAGGCGAGCGGCCCCACCGTCTGCCCCATGAAGAAGAAGAACGAATGCAGCGACAGCGCAGTGGCGCGCGCCTCGACCGAGAGCTCGCTGGCAAAAACCTGGAGGCAGCCATGGGCCATGTAGAAGCCCCAGCCCATCACGATGAGGTTCAGCGCCTGGATCTCCCAGCGCGGGCCGAAGGCGACGGCGACGAGTTGCGAGGCGACCAGCGTCATGCCTGCGATCATCATGCCCTTGACGCCGAGCCAGGGCAGCAGCCGCGACACCGTCAGCGTGTAGAACAGGCCGCCGACCGCGAATCCTGCGATGACGATGCCGGCGATCGAGAGTGAGGTCTGCCCGAGCTCGAACAGGAACGAGGCGATATAGGGAAACAGGCCGAGCACACAGCAGCCTTCGACGAACACGGCCGAATAACAGACATAGGCGTTCGGATTGGTGAAGATGGTGCGATAGCCGGCCTTCAGCGCCGACAGGCTCGTCTTCGGTGGATGCTTGACCTTGGCGCCGTGAAAGCCGGCCGCCACCGCGATCGAGGCCACGATGACGAGTCCGCCGAGCACCGCCAGCACGCCGCGCCAGCCGAGAAAATCACCGATCAGGCCGGAAGCCGAGGCGCCGAGCAGATTGCCGGTCATCGCGCCGGCAAGCGTGCGGCTGATCGCCACCTGCCGCTTCTCCGGCCCGACGAGATCGCTGGTCAGGCTGAGCGCCACCGGAAACACCCCGCCGGAGCCGATACCGGCAAGGATACGGGTGGCGAACAGGACCGAGAACGAGGTCGAGAGCGCGCCGAGGATGTTGGCAAGGCCGAGCAGCGCGAGGCAGCCGATCATCAGGCGCGTCTTGCCGAAGAGATCGGCACCGGCGCCAACAATCGGCTGGATGATCGAGAAGGTGAAGGCGAACACCGCGGCAAAGCCCGCGGCGGTCGCGATGCTCACACCAAAATCCTCGGCGACGTGCGGCAACACCGGATCGAGCGCACGCGCCGACAGCGCAGCGGCAAAGCTCGCACCGGAGATGACGTAGAGCGCTGTTGGCAAGCCGTGATCGTGCGGCCGCGCCTCGCCCTGCTGCATCAGCGCGGGGTCTTTGCGAGCGCGTCGAATGCCATCAGCGTGCGGATCAGCCCCTCGAACTCGCGCAGCGGCACCATGTTGGGGCCGTCCGATGGTGCGCTATCAGGGTCAGGATGAGTCTCGATGAAGACGCCGGCGACGCCCACCGCCACGGCCGCGCGCGCCAGCACCGGCACGAACTCGCGCTCGCCGCCCGAGGAGGTCCCCTTCCCGCCCGGTTGCTGGACCGAGTGGGTAGCGTCGAAGATCACGGGCGCCCCGGTGGTACGCGCCAGGATGGGCAGCGCGCGCATGTCGGAGACCAGCGTGTTGTAGCCGAAGGAGGCGCCGCGCTCGGTGACAAGCACGTTGGGATTGTTCGCGCTCGTGATCTTGGTCACGACATTCGCCATATCCCAGGGCGCGAGAAACTGCCCCTTCTTGACGTTGACGACCTTCCCCGTCGCGGCGGCCGCAAGCAACAGATCGGTCTGCCGGCACAGGAAGGCCGGAATCTGCAGGATGTCCACCGCTTGCGCCACCTCGGCGCATTGCGTGCCCTCGTGTACGTCGGTCAGCACCGGCAGGCCAAGCGAGGAGCGGATCTCGGCGAAGATCGGCAGCGACTGCTCGAGCCCGAGGCCGCGCGCCGCCGACGCGCTGGTGCGGTTGGCTTTGTCGAACGAGGTCTTGTAGACGAGGCCGACCTTCAGCCGCGCGGCGATCTCCTTCAGCGCGGAGGCCACCTCCAGCGCGTGCTGGCGGCTTTCGAGCTGGCACGGCCCGGCAATGATCGAGATCGGCAGATTATTGCCGAATTTGACCGTGCCAATGGTGACGACCGGCGCCGCTGACGTCGAAGAGCTCAAGGCAGATTTCCCTCGTTTCGCCGCGACCATAGCGGCGATGAGGGGCGGATCAACCCCATTCGCCCCGGGGCGCTCGAATATCAGGGTTGCGCCGGGGTTCCCCGCGCGGCCCGTGCGGGGAGCCGCTACTTCACCGACGAGAAGGCCGTCGGCGTCAGGAGCTGGCTGACGATATTGCCGACGATCTGGCCATCGGCCTCCGACTTGGCCCGCGCCTCCAGCCAGTCCGGATCGATCATGAACGCGCCCCACTTCTTCTCGCGCTCGGCGAGCGAATCCCAGGCCAGGAAATAGGTCAGCTCCTGGTTGGATTCCCCGATCAGCGTGGTGAAGAATCCGGCCTGACGGATGCCGTGCTTCTCCCACAGCTTCAGCGTGACCGTCTCGAACCGCTTCAACAGCGCCGGCAAGCGGCCGGGCACGCAGCGATAGACGCGCATTTCGTAGATCATCGGTGATCCTCCCTGATTTTGTTGTGCGGCCATCTAGCGCGGCCGGGCAGTCGAACGAGAGCGGCTGAACGCCAATCAGTCACCGTCGTGACACGCATCGGAAATATTCTCAAGGGGCTGGGTCTGCGATGACTTCACCATGCGGAAGACGTCGTCGCCAAGCCTTGGCAATCGCAAAAATTCTGTCACGGGGAAACCGGATGAATCGCAGAGAGCGCCGGTCTGCGGCCAAACGCGGGCAGATCTCGCCCGGTCAGGCAACCAGCTTCACGGGCGCGCTCAGCACGAGCGCCGCCGAGCAGTTCGAGGCCGGGATCTGGCATCATCAGGCAGGCCGGCTTGACGAGGCGGAAGCCTGCTATCAGCGCACGCTCGCAGCGCAGCCCGATCATCCGGACGCGCTTTACCATCTCGCCCTGATCGCACGGCAGATCGGACGCGCCGACGCCGCGCTCGACCTGCTCGGCAAGGCGATCAAGCTCAAGCGCACCGATCCGCTCTACTTCCTCTACCACGCAACAACGCTTCAGGAGCTGGAGCGATATGGTGAGGCGCTGGCGAGCTACGACAAGGCGCTGTTGCTGCTGCCCGATCATGCGGACATCTTCTACAATCGCGGCCTCGTCCTGAAGGCGCTCGGCCGGCTCGACGAAGCGCTCCAGAGCTTTGAGCGAGCGCTGGCGCTCAAGCCGGAATTCGCCGAGGCCTGGAATAATTGCGGTGTCCTCCAGCAGCAGATGAGGCTGCTCGATCGCGCCATCGCGAGCCTCGATCGGGCCGTGGCGCTCGATCCGTCTTACGCCGAGGCGTTCCACAACCGCGGCGTCACGCTCCAGGAATTGGGGCGGCTCGGAGAGGCCCTGGCAGACTATGACAACGCACTCGCGCTCGCGCCCGACTTTGCCGAGGCCCACAATTATCGCGGCGTGGTGCTGCAGGGCTTGCGACGGCTGGACGAGGCGGTGGCGAGCTTCGACGCCGCGCTGGCGCTGCGGCCCGAACATGCCGACACCCACAACAACCGCGCCATCGTGCTGCTGGAGCTGAAACGGCACGAGGACGTTCTGAAGAGCCTGACCCGTGCGGTGACCATTGCGCCCGACTTCGTCGAGGCCCATCACAACATTGGCTGCGTGCTGATGGAGCAGAAGAAGTTCACCCAGGCCATGGTGAGCCTCGACAAGGCTGTCGCACTCAAACCTGATTATGTCGACGCGCTCAACAGCCGCGGCGTCGCGCTTCAGGAGCTGAAGCAGTTCGAACAGGCGCAGGAGAGTTTTTCGCGCGCGCATGCGCTGGCTCCGGATCACCCTAATGCCTTAAGCGGCATGATGTTGTGCGCCGGCGCACTCTGCGACTGGGACCGCAAGAACGAGCTCGCCCACGCGGCGCTGGCCCGGATCCGGGACGGCAAGCCCGGTGTGATGCCCTTCACCCTGCTCGGCTACACCGGCGACATGGGCCTGCAACTCCAGAGCACGAAAAACCTCGTGCCGGCGGCAGCGGCACTTTGGACTGGCGAGGTGCGCCGCCACGATCGCATCCGCATCGCCTATCTCTCGGCCGACTTCCACAACCACGCCACGGCGCATCTGACGGCAGGGTTGTTCGAACGGCACGACCGTTCGCGGATCGAGATCATCGGCGTTTCGTCCGGTCCGGACGACGGCAGCGCCTATCGACAGCGCCTGACTGCGGCCTTCGATCGCTTCTGCGACATCCGCGAGATGAGCGACGAGGCGGTCGCGCGCATGCTGCACGAGATGGAGATCGATATCGCCGTCGACCTCAAGGGGCACACCAGGGATGCCCGACTCGAGATCTTGGCGCATCGCCCTGCCCCAATTCAGGTCAGCTATCTCGGCTATCCCGGCACCACTGGCGCTGACTTCATCGACTACGTCATCGCCGACGAGACGGTCGCGCCCTTCGAGCATCAATCGTTCTATACGGAAAAGCTCGTCCACCTGCCTCAATCCTACCAGGTTAACGACAACACCCGCAGTATCGGCGCGCAGACGCCAACGCGACAGGATGCCGGGCTGCCCGAGCAGGGCTTCGTGTTCTGCTGCTTCAATCAGAGCTGGAAGATCGGGCCCGCCACTTTCGAGGTGTGGATGCGGCTGCTCAGTGCGGTCGAGGGCAGCGTGTTGTGGCTTTTCAGCGACCACGAAGCGACGGCGCGAAATCTTCGCCGCACGGCCGAAAAGTGCGGCGTCGATCCGGCGCGTCTCGTCTTTGCCCGCCCCATGCCTCCCGAGGATCATCTGGCGCGGCATCGCCTGGCGGACCTGTTTCTAGACACGCTGCCCTATAACGCCCACACCACGGCCAGCGATGCGCTTTGGGTCGGCCTGCCCGTGGTGACGCAACTCGGCGAAGGCTTTGCCGGCCGCGTCGCCGCGAGCCTGCTCAATGCCGTGGGGCTGCGGGAGTTGGTGACGGAGAACGCCGCGGACTATGAGGCGCTCGCCTTGGCACTCGCCACCAACCCGGCGCGCCTTGGCGAGTACCGAGACCGGCTCGCCGCCAACCGCCTGACCCACCCGCTGTTCGATACCGACCGCTTCCGGCGACATATCGAGGCAGCCTACTTGCGGATGTGGGAGATCGCGCGCCGCGGCGAGCAACCGCAGAGCTTTGCGGTTCGGGACGACGGCTCCCTCGAGCGATAGGTGCAGCCCCTGGCCGCTGCGCCGCAGGCGGTTCCCGCAATGCTGCCGCAATGTTACAGCCGGTAAAACGCCTCAGTTGAGGCCGAGGTGCCGGATCATGCGGATTTTGCTTGTCGAGGACGAGGCGGAGATGGCCGGCGCACTGGCGGCGGCGCTGAAGCGCTACGATATGGTGGTGGATCACGCCCCCACGCTTGCCGAAGCGGAAGAAGCCATTTCCGCCGAGGTCCATACCGCAGTCCTGCTCGACCGCCAGCTTCCCGACGGCGACGGTCTCACCCTGATCCCGAAGCTTCGCGCCCGCGCCGACGGTGTGCCGATCATCGTCCTGACCGCACGCGGCGAGCTCGCCGATCGCATCGCCGGGCTCGACAGCGGCGCCGATGACTATCTGGCAAAGCCGTTCGCGGTCGAGGAGCTGCTGGCGCGCCTGCGCGCTGTACTGCGGCGGCCCACCGGCCTCACACAAGACGTCATCCGCGCCGGCCGCCTCGCCTTCGATGTCGGCCATCGCGAGGCCAGCATCGACGGCCAGCCGTTCGAGCTGCCGCGCCGCGAGCTCCTCGTGCTCGAAGCCCTGATCCGCCGCATGGGCCGGACAGTGCTGCGCTCGGCGCTGGAAGAGGCCGTCTACAATTTCGACGACGAGATTCAGTCGAACGCGCTGGACACGCATGTCTCGCGGCTCAGGCGCAAGCTTGCCGAGGCCGATGCCGGCGTGGAGATCCACGGCATCCGTGGCGTCGGCTATCTCCTGAAGAAGCTGCCATGAGCAGTCACGACGATCCCTATTGCCTGCGTTCGCGCTTGAGCTGGCGCCTGCTCTCGCTCCAGGCCGCACTTCTGGTCGCCCTGGTTGCCGTCGTCCTCGCCGCGCTATGCGCGTCAGGCTTCGTGCTCGTCGGGCGGGACGAGGATCGCGTGATCGACGTCGTGCAGCGGGCGCTCGCGCGCGACGCGCAAGGTGGCCTGATCCTGCGCCAGACCTCCGAGCTGAAACAGTTGCGTGACGAGACGCCCGATCTCTGGTTCCTGGTCCGCGACAAGCAAGGGCTTTCGCTGAGTGAAGGCGCCGTGCCCACCGAATTTGCCGCAATCGGCAGCGGCCTCGACCAGATCAGCCAGGCACGACTCGGCTGGCAACTCTTCGAGGATGATCCGCGCAAGCCGGCGGCGCGGTTGAAACGGGTCGACACCGACGCCGGCAACGTGCAGGTCATTACAGCGACGCAAGGGCGCCTGACCGGCGCAAAGGCGCTGTTCATGACATCGATCGCGCTCCTCGGCATCGCCCTGCCCGGCCTGCTCCTGATGGGAACGGCGACCTTCATCGCGACGCCGATGATCGTGCGGCGTGCTTTCAGGGGGCTCGACACGACGGCCGACCAGGCGCGCCGCATCGACATCCATCAACGCGGCGCGCGGCTGTCTGTGGATCAAATCCCGCTGGAAGTCGTGCCGCTCGTTAACGCGGTCAATGACGCGCTGGCGCGGCTCGACCAGGGCTACGCTCGCCACAAACGCTTCGTCGCCGACGCCGCGCACGAGTTGCGGACGCCGATCGCGATTCTGAACACGCGGCTAGAATCGCTTCCGTCAGGTCCGGACAAGACCCGTCTGCTGGAGGACGCCGCACGGCTCGCAACACTTGCCGAGCAATTGCTCGACATCCAGCGGCTCGACCGCTGCGGTCATCCATTCACACGCGTCAATGTCGTCTCCATCGCGCAAGCCGTGGCCGCCGACCTCGCGCCGCTGGCGATCGCCGCCGGCTACGAGTTGGCGCTCGATGCGCCCGCGACTCCGGTCGAGACGACCGGCGATGCAGCCGCGCTGGAGCGCGCGCTGACCAATCTCGTGCAGAATGCGATCCAGCACGGCCAGCGTCGCGGCACGATCGGCATTCGTGTGAGCGAACCCGCGTGTATCGAGGTCACCGACGAGGGCGCCGGCATTCCGGCCGACCAGCGCGAGATGATCTTCGAGCCGTTCTACCGGCTGACCCCGCTCGATCGCGGCGCCGGCCTCGGTCTCAACATGGTCCGCGAGATTGTGCTCCTGCATGGCGGCCAGGTCTCGGTCACCGACGGACCCGACGGCGGTACCTGCTTCAGAATGACCCTGCCGCCAAGCCGGCAGGGTTGATTCAATCCGCATTCCCCAGTCATAGCGCAATGCTGTCGCAATGCACTCCCGCGACACTGGATTCGCCTCACCTTTCATCTGCGAGGCGCGAACCTGATGCCGATGCCGGAGTGCGCATGCCCAACGATTTCCTCTCGTTCTTCCTGTCCTGGATGTCTGCCCCGCGCCGGGTCGGCGCAATCGCACCGTCGGGCGCGGCGCTTGCCGATCTCATCACCCGCGAGATCACTGCAGCGACCGGCCCGGTCCTCGAGCTCGGTCCGGGCACCGGCGCCTTCACCTACAAGCTGCTCAAGCGCGGCGTGCGCCAGGAAGACCTCACGCTCATCGAATACGGCTCGGACTTCATGAAGCTCCTGCAAATGCGGTTTCCCGGCGCGCGCGTTTTGTGGATGGATGCTGCGCGCCTGGCGACGGAGCGTCTTTATGACGGTTCGCCCGTCGGCGCGGTGATCAGCGGCCTGCCGCTGCTCAACATGTCGACGCGCAAGGTCATCTCCATCGTCGGCGGCGCGTTCAGCCATATCCGCCCGGGCGGCGCCTTCTACCAATTCACCTATGGTGTGAGCTGCCCGATTCCACGGCCTGTACTCGACCGGCTGGGGCTGCGCGCAAAACTCGTCGATCGCGCAATGCTGAACGTGCCGCCCGCCGCCGTCTACAAGCTGACGCGACGGCCGCAGATGAAGCTCGTCACGGGATCGCTTGCGCCCGACGTTTCAACGCCAGTCACGCCGCAGCCCTTGCAGCTGGAACCCGACTGCACCGCCGCTCCCTAAGAGCGACGACTGGAGCCAGACGATCAAACCAGCCGGCTCTGCACCATCGCCGCCTGAATGAACGACGCAAACAGCGGATGCGGCTCGAAGGGGCGCGACTTCAGCTCGGGGTGGAACTGGACGCCGATGAACCAGGGATGGTCCTCGTACTCGACGATTTCAGGCAGAACGCCGTCAGGCGAGAGGCCGGAGAATTTCAGCCCGTGCTGCTCGAGGCGATCCTTGTAGGCGGTGTTGACCTCGTAGCGGTGACGATGACGCTCGGAAATCTCGGTCGCGCCGCCATAGACTTGCGAGACGCGGCTGCCGCGGTTGAGCGTCGCGGGATAGGCACCCAAGCGCATCGTGCCGCCGAGATCGCCGGCCTGCGAGCGCTTCTCGAGCTCGTTGCCGCGCAGCCATTCCGTCATGAGGCCGACCAGCGGCTCCTTGGTCGGGCCGAATTCGGTGGAGTTGGCGTCCTCGATGCCGACGAGATTTCGCGCGGCCTCGATCACCGCCATCTGCATGCCGAAGCAAATGCCGAAATACGGCACGTCACGCTCGCGCGCGAACTGCGCCGCCTTGATCTTGCCTTCCGCGCCGCGCTGGCCGAAGCCGCCGGGCACGAGGATGCCGTTGACGTGCTCGAGGAACGGGGCAGGATCTTCCTTCTCGAAGATCTCGCTCTCGATCCAGTCGAGATTGACCTTCACCTTGTTGGCGATGCCGCCATGCGAGAGGGCCTCGATCAGCGACTTATACGCATCCTTCATGCCGGTGTATTTGCCGACGATGGCGATGGTGACGTTGCCCTCGGGATTGCGAACGCGCTCGTTGATCTGTTGCCAGCTCCGCAGCTCCGGCGGAATCCGCGAGCCGATCCCGAAGGCGGCGAGCACTTCGTCGTCGAGGCCGGCGGCGTGATACGCCTCGGGCACAGCGTAGATGTTGTCGACGTCACGCGCCTCGATCACGGCGCTTTCGCGGACGTTACAGAACAGGCCGAGCTTGCGCCGCTCTTCCTTCGGGATCTCGCGATCGGTGCGGCAGAGCAGGATGTCCGGCTGGATGCCGATCGAACGCAACTCCTTCACCGAGTGCTGTGTCGGCTTGGTCTTCAATTCGCCGGCGCTCGGAATGTACGGCAGCAGCGTCAAATGGATGTAGACGGCGTGATCGCGCGGCAGCTCGTTCTTGAGCTGGCGGATCGCTTCGAAGAACGGCAGTCCCTCGATGTCGCCGACGGTGCCGCCGATCTCGACCAGCACGAAGTCGTAGTCGTCGTTGCCGGAAAGGACGAATTCCTTGATGGCGTTGGTGACGTGCGGAACCACCTGGATGGTCGCGCCGAGATAGTCGCCGCGCCGCTCCTTGGAGATGATGTCCTGGTAGATGCGTCCCGTCGTGATGTTGTCGGCCTTGGTCGCAGGCCGTCCAGTGAAGCGCTCGTAGTGACCGAGATCGAGATCGGTTTCCGCGCCGTCATCGGTCACGAACACTTCGCCGTGCTGATACGGCGACATCGTTCCGGGATCGAGGTTGAGATAGGGGTCGAGCTTGCGGAGGCGGACCTTGTAGCCCCGGGCCTGCAGCAGGGCACCGAGTGCCGCTGAAGCCAAACCCTTGCCGAGCGAGGAAACCACGCCGCCGGTGATGAATATGTACCGCGCCATGGGACTTAACCTCTAATCCCTCGAATTCGATTCGCCAAAGCGATTCGTCTTCCGCCCCAAAGATTTTGCGGGCCTGTGGGTGAGCCAGAACTAAGAGTGGTGACAGAGCCTTGATGGGGATTGCTGATGCAGGACGGTAGAAGCCGCCCTGCATGGCCCCCCTGCTTTATTGCGAACGCGGCACCTGCGGGCCGCTCGGAGCCGGGGCCTGCTGCTGCTCGTCGGCCTTCTTCAGCGAATCCAGGATACCGCCCGAGGTCGGCGGTGCGATCGGCGATCCGCCAGCCGGCTGGCCTTGCGACGCCGGCGTGCCAATGATCGACGAGGGCGCACGGTTGTAGCCCGCGTGCCAGGACAGGAACATACTGGTGAGGAAGAAGCCCGCAGCCAAGATCGCGGTGGTCCGCGTCAAGAGATTCGCGGTGCCGCGGCTCGACATGAAGCCCGCGCCGCCACCCATGCCGAGGCCGCCGCCTTCCGACTTCTGGAGCAGGACGGCGCCGATCATGACAGCAACGATCATGAGGTGGATGACGATGACAACAGTCTGCATAGTATCCTTCCGTCACAAGCCGACAGCGCCGAAACGGCGGCCGATCGCGCTTCGCGGGTTTTCCTGAAGTTGCGCGGTGTTACACGATCGGGAGGGGCATTGCCACCCCCGATCGGCCCGGACCTTCACACTTAGCTAGGGGCAGCCCTTTAGCTAGGGACAGCCTTTGGCGATCGCAAGGAAATCGGCCGCTTTCAGGCTGGCCCCGCCGACCAGCGCGCCGTTGACGTTCGTCACCGCCATCAGCTCGGCCGCGTTCGAGGGCTTGACCGAGCCGCCATAGAGGATGCGCATCCTAGCCCCGTCGGCCTTGAACCGGGAGGTCAGGAGTTCCCGGATAAACCCATGAATCTGCTCGACATCCTTGGCCGTGGGGGTCAGCCCGGTGCCGATTGCCCAAACCGGCTCATAGGCCACGACCAGATTGGCGGCAGTGGAGCCGTCCGGCAGCGATCCGTTGAGCTGGCCGCGCAGGATATCCAGGGTCTGGCCGGCATCGCGCTGAGCCTGCGTCTCGCCGATGCAGACGATCGCCGTCACACCGGCGCGCCAGGCGGCCTCGGCCTTCTGCCGGATCAGGGCATCGCCCTCGCCGTGGTCGGCGCGGCGTTCGGAATGGCCGACGATGATGGCGGTCGCGCCCGCATCCGCCAACATTTCGGCAGCGATATCGCCGGTATGAGCGCCGGAAGCCTTGGGGTGGCAATCCTGCGCTCCCACCGCGACCTCCTGGCCCCGCGCTTTCTCGCCGAAGACCGCGATCAGGGTTGCCGGCGGACAGACCAGCAGGTCCGCCTTGGCGCTCACGTCTGCCGCCCCCTTGAGCATGGCGTCGAATTCGGCAGTCGCGGCCTTCAGGCCATTCATTTTCCAATTGCCGGCGATCAGCGGTCGGATGGCGTCGGTCATGTCAATTCCCAGCGAAATGAGGTTTGTGCATGCGCTAGCAGAGGAGCCGCGGCAGTTCCAGAGACCACGGGCTTTTAACCGCAGCCGCGAACCGGCGCGTGGCCTGAGGTTGCGGGGGGAAAGCCGCCACTTTATGATGATCTATCAATTCGGTGACGCGCTTTTGCGGAATCTGCATTAAGACGCGCTCCCGTTCCCCTCCTGCCAAACAAGTTGGACCAAATGCTTCGAGGAATGCGCAAGGCCTCATCAAACTGGCTCGGCAAAACCATTATGGCCGTGGTGATGGGCGTATTGATCATCAGTTTCGGCATTTGGGGCATCGCCGACATCTTCCGCGGCTTCGGACAGTCCACGGTGGCCAAGATCGGCAGCACCGAGATTTCGCTGAACGAGTTCCGCCAGATCTATACCGACCGCCTGCAACAGATCAGCCGCCAGTTCGGCCGTCCGCTGACGCCCGACCAGGCGCGCGCCTTCGGCCTCGACCGCCAGGTGCTGCAGCAAACGATCGCGGAAGCCGCGCTCGACGAAGAGGCGCGCCGGATTGGCCTCGGCCAGTCCGACGAACAGATCCGCCAGCTCATCATGAACGACCCCAACTTCAAGGGCGTCAGCGGCAACTTCGATCCGAACCGTTTCCAGGCCATGATCCGCAATTTCGGCTACACTGAGCAGCGCTACGTCGCCGAGCAGCGCAAGGTGTCGCTACGCCGGCAACTCACCGGCACGATCGGCGCCGGCCTCGAACCGCCGAAGACCATGATCGACGTGCTGACGCGCTTCCAGAACGAGCAGCGCGCCATCGAATTCGTCAGGCTCGACGCGGCCCAGGCTGGCACCATCGACGCCCCTTCGCCCGAAGCGCTCGCCGCCTATTTCGAGGATCACAAGGTCCAGTTCCGTGCGCCTGAATATCGCAAGATCGCCTTCGTCGTGATCTCGCCGGAAGAGATCGGCAAGTGGAGCGACGTCTCCGACGAGGACGCCAAGAAGGTGTTCGAGCAGCGCAAGGACCGGCTCGGCACGCCGGAGAAGCGCCAGATCCATCAGATCGTATTCCCCAACGCCGCAGAGGCGCAGGCCGCCCGCGAGCGCCTCGTCGGCGGCATGTCGTTCGAGGATCTCGGCAAGGAGCGTGGGCTGACCGCATCCGACGTCGATCTTGGCCTCGTGACCAAGTCTTCGCTCGATCCCGCGGTCGGCGATATCGCCTTCTCGCTTCCCGCAGGTGAGATCAGCCAGCCGATTCAGGGCCGCCTCGGCACGTCCATCGTCAAGGTCGACAAGATCGAGCCGGGCGTCGAGGCGAACTACGCCAGCCTCGCCGGTGACATCAAGCGCGAGATCGCGACCGAGCGGGCGCGCGTCAAGGTCTCCGATCTCCGCGACAAGATGGAAGACGAGCGCGGCGGCGGCGCCAGCGTGATCGACGCGGCGCAGAAGCTCGGCCTCACCGCCGTGACCATCGACGCCGTCGACCGCTCCGGCCGCGGCCCGAACGGCCAGCCAGTCGCCAACATCCCGCAGGGCCTCGACGTGGTGTCGCAGGCCTTCAACACCGACGTCGGCGTCGACAACGACTCGATCTCGTTCAAGGGCGGCTATGTCTGGTACGACGTGCTTGCCATCACACCCTCACGCGATCGCAATCTCGACGAGGTCCGCGACCAGGTCGAAGCACGCTGGCGCCAGGACCAGATCGCAGCCAAACTGAAGACCAAGGCGACCGAGATGGTGCAGAAGCTCGAACAGGGCGGCAAGCTCGCCGACGAGGCTGCCGCGATCGGCGTCAAGGTCGAGACAGCGACCGGCTTCAAGCGCGACGACTCGCCCGCCGGCGTGCCCACGGCCGTCGTTGCGGCCGCCTTCCGCGCCGCCAAGGATGGAGTCGGGCAGACGGCCGTCAACGGCGGCAGCGAAGTGATTGTCTTCCGCGTCACCGACATCGTCGATCCCGCCCTCGATGCGACCTCCGACGCGGCCAAGAAGCTGAAGGACAGCCTCGCCCGCGCGCTGACCGAGGAGCAGGTCGCGTCCTACGTCAACAAGCTTGAAACCGACATCGGGACCACCATTAATCAGGCCGCCTTCGCGCAGGTGACCGGCGCGAACCAGTGAGTTGAAAGCACGCGATGGACGACCTGAAATCTATCATTGGAAAAGTGGCGACGGGCGCCAGCCTGTCGCGTGACGAAGCCGCCTCCGCCTTCGACGCCATGATGTCCGGCGAGGCCACGCCCTCGCAGATGGGCGGCCTCCTGATGGCGCTGCGGGTGCGCGGCGAAACCGTGGACGAGATCACCGGCGCGGTCTCGGCCATGCGCTCGAAGATGCTCACTGTCGACGCGCCCGCGGACGCCGTCGACATCGTCGGCACCGGCGGCGACGGCTCCGGCTCGGTCAACGTCTCGACCTGCGCCTCCTTCATCGTCTCGGGCACCGGCTTGCCGGTGGCCAAGCACGGCAACCGCGCATTGTCGTCGCGCTCGGGCGCCGCCGACGTGCTGGCCTCGCTCGGGGTGAAGATCGATCTCAGGCCGGATCAGGTCGGGCGCTGCGTGCGTGAATGCGGCATCGGCTTCATGTTCGCCCCCGCCCACCATCCCGCCATGAAGAACGTCGGCCCGACCCGGGTCGAACTCGCGACGCGCACGATCTTCAACCTGCTCGGCCCATTGTCCAACCCGGCCGGCGTGAAGCGGCAGATGGTCGGCGTGTTCTCGCGGCAATGGGTGCAGCCACTGGCGCAGGTGCTGAAGAACCTCGGCTCCGAATCCGCCTGGGTGGTGCACGGCTCCGATGGCCTCGACGAAATCACCCTCACCGGCCCGACCTTCGTCTCCGCGCTCCATAATGGCGAGATCCGGAATTTCGAGGTGACGCCGGAGGACGCCGGCCTGCCGCGTTGCGAGCCCGGCGCGCTCAGGGGCGGCGACGCTGAGGCCAACGCGATCGCTTTGCAGAACGTGCTCGACGGCAAGCCAAGCCCCTACCGCGACGTGGCACTGATAAATGCCGCCGCGGCGCTGGTCGTTGCCGGCCGCGCCAGAGACCTCAAGGAGGGCGTTGCGATCGGCGCGAAGTCTATCGACAGCGGCGCGGCGAGCGCCCGGCTGAAGCACCTGATCGCGGTCTCGAACAGCTGAGCCTGTCATGTCCGACATCCTGACCAAGATCGAAGCGTACAAGCGCGAGGAGATTGCCGCGGCCAAGCGCGCGCAGCCGCTGTCGGCGGTAGAGGCTAAGGCCAAGGCACAACCCGCGCCGCGCGGCTTCGTACGGGCGATAAGGGCCAAGCACGACAATGGCGATTACGCGCTGATCGCCGAGGTGAAGAAGGCCTCCCCGTCCAAGGGGCTGATCCGCGCCGATTTCGATCCGCCGCAGCTCGCCAGGGCCTATGAGGCCGGCGGCGCGGCTTGCCTCTCGGTGCTGACGGACACGCCCTCGTTCCAGGGGCACCTCGACTTCATGGTGGCGGCGCGCGCGGCAACCTCGCTGCCGGTGCTGCGCAAGGATTTCATGTTCGACACCTATCAGGTGGCCGAGGCCCGCGCGCATGGCGCCGACTGCATTCTGATCATCATGGCGGCCCTCGACGATGCGACCGCCAGGGATCTCGAGGACGCTGCGCTTGCCTACGGCATGGACGTGCTGATCGAGATCCACGACCGCGCCGAACTCGACCGCGCGCTGAAGCTCCGCTCGCCGATGATCGGCGTCAACAACCGCAACTTGCGCACTTTCGAGACCACGCTCGCGACCAGCGAGGCGCTGGCGCCGCTGATCCCGGGCAACCGGTTGATGGTCGGCGAAAGCGGCATCTTCACGCCGGCGGATCTCGCCCGCCTCGAGCGCGTCGGCATGTCGACCTTCCTGGTCGGCGAGAGTCTGATGCGGCAGGACGACGTGACCGCCGCAACGCGCACGCTGCTTGCGCGCGGGAATGCAGCGCGCGCGACGGGTACGCGCTGACATGGCGCGCAAGCCGTCCAAAACGAAGCCTGCCAAAACCAAGGCCGGCCCTGCCCTCACCCATATCGGCGCCTCCGGCGAGGCGCGGATGGTCGACGTCTCGGACAAGCCCGCGACCGAACGGATCGCGGTCGCGGAAGGACGCGTCGTCATGACCAGGGCGACGCTTGATCTCATCGTATCCGGCAACGCCAAGAAGGGCGACGTGCTCGGTACCGCACGCATCGCCGGGATCATGGCGGCCAAGCGCACCTCCGAGCTGATCCCGCTCTGTCATCCGCTGGCGCTCTCGAAAGTGACGGTCGACATCGAGCCCGACGCGAAGCTGCCCGGCTGCCTGGTCCGTGCCAGCGTGAAGGTCACGGGCCCGACCGGCGTCGAGATGGAGGCGCTCACCGCGGTCTCGGTCGCCTGCCTCACCATCTACGACATGATCAAGGCGGTGGAGCGCGGCGTGCGCATCGAGGGTATCCACCTCGTCGAGAAGCTCGGCGGCAAGTCCGGCCACTACCGCGCCTGAGCGGTCGTTATTTCAGCGACGCGCTGATCGATCCGTATTTTGCGCTGAGCTTGCTGCCCTAAAGCCTTGGTTGATCCCTGCGCGATTCGGCAGGAATTTACCGACATCGCGTGAGCTTCCGGAAAATCCTGCATGCCTCTCGCCCTGCGCATCGATCGCATTTGCGCGCGGCCATTCATGTCGCATTAACCGCGCTTCCTAACCCTGCCTCCACACGGTTCCCGTAAACCGACGGATGTCTTGGGGATCGGAAATCGATCCTGACGTGTGTACGGCAACGATCGAATGATAACGAAATACGGCAGCCGCCTTTTTGACCAGGCGTTCGTGCGCAGCGGACCGATCCGCTGGCTGGTGGTGGGCGGCACGCTCCTGATCGCGGCAATCGCCGTCGGCTCGGTCCTGATGGCGCAGAACTTCCGCGAGCGCGCGCTGCGCAACAGCTCACGCGAGCTGGAAAACACCGTGCTGCTACTCGCGCATCATTTCGACCAGCAATTGCAGGATTTCGCGGTCATCCAGAAGGACTTCGTCGACCACGTTCGCGCGACCGGCATCGTCACCGCGGAGGACTATCGCAAGCGCCTCTCCGGCCAGGACATCCACCGGATGCTGCGCTCGAAGATCGAGGCGCTTCCCTACATGGGCGGCGTCAACGTCATCGATGCCGAAGGCAATGTGATCAACTCGTCGACGGCATGGCCGGCTCCGAAGGTCAACGTCGCCGACCGTGCCTATTTCCGGACCTTCCGATACGACCCCAACGCGCCCGACGTCCTGATCGAGCCGGTGCACAGCCGCATCTCCGGCGCCTGGACCATCCTGATCGTCCGCAAGATCGTAGGACCGAGCGGCGAGTTCATGGGCGTCGTCGGGCGCGGCATCGAGCCGGCCAATTTCGAGAAATTCTTCGAGTCCGTCGTGCTTGGCGAAGGCGCCAGCATTTCGATGCTGCATCGCGACGGTACGCTGCTCGCTCGCTATCCCCATTCCAGCGAGTTGATGGGGCGCAATTTCAGGAACGGCTCGTTCGAGCAGCAGCGGGTTTTCGGGCTCGATCACTTCGCCGCCCGATTCACAAGCCCCGTCGATGGCGAGGACCGGCTGATCTCCGCGCGCGCTCTGCCCCACTTCCCGATTCTGATGATGGCTACCATGACGCGCGCTGCGGCGCTGACGGACTGGCGCGAGCAGATCGGCATCCTGATCTCGGTTGCCGGCGCGTCCGCTCTCGCCATCGCCGGCGTGCTGATCGCAATCGTGCGCAAGCTGCTGGAGCAGCACCGCGCTTCCCGCGAGCGGCTGACGCTGGAGAAGCTGCGCCTCGACCGCGCCGTCAACAACATGACCCAGGGCCTGCTGCTGTTCAATGCCGAGCAGCGGCTCGTGGTGTGCAACCAGCGCTACATCGAGATGTACGGCCTGTCGGCCGACGTGGTGAAGCCCGGTTCCAGCTTCCACGACATCATCGCGCACCGCAAGGCGACCGGCTCCTTCACGGGCGATGTCGACGACTATGTCGATCGCGTCCTGCGCGACATCCATCTGCGCAACTCCATGGTGGTCGACACCTCCGACGGACGCTCGATCCACATCCTCAACGAACCTCTCGTAGACGGCGGCTGGGTGGCGACGCACGAGGACATCACCGAGCGGCGGCGCATCGAGGAGCGCATCACGCACCTCGCCCATTACGATGCGCTGACCGACCTGCCCAACCGCGCCATGTTCCACGAGCACCTGCGCACGGAGCTGGCAGCGATCGCCGCCGGCGAAGAGATCGCGGTGCACTACATCGACATCGACGAGTTCAAGGGCGTCAACGACGCCCTCGGCCATCTCGTCGGCGACGAATTGTTGAAATCGATCGCCATGAGCCTCAGCCGCTGCGCGGGCCCGGCGGACTTCGTGGCGCGGCTCGGCGGCGACGAATTTGCCATCGTACAGAGCACGGTGACGTCGCTGGACCGGGTCAACGATCTCGTCGCGCGGGTTTTCGAAGCCATCCGCACCCCCGTCGACTGCATGGGCCATCACCTCACCACCGACGCCAGCATCGGCATCGCGCTGGCGCCCGGACACGGCACGGCGCTGGACCAGATCCTGAAGAACGCCGACATGGCGATGTACGCCGCCAAAGCCGCAGGACGTCACACCTATCGCTTCTTCGAGCCGGAGATGGACGCCAAAGTTCGCGAGCGGCGGCAACTCGAGATCGACCTGCGCCACGCCATCGCCCATGGCGGCCTCGAGGTCTATTACCAGCCCTGCCTCGCCCTGAAGGACGACCGCATCACCGGCTGCGAGGCGCTGGTACGCTGGCGCCATCCCGAGCGCGGCATAGTCTCGCCGGCCGAGTTCATCCCGATCGCCGAAGACACCGGGCTGATCAACGAGATCGGCGAATGGGTGCTGGCCACCGCCTGCCGGGACGCCGCGAACTGGCCCGACGACATCCGTCTCGCCGTCAACGTCTCACCGGTGCAGTTCAAGAGCGGCACGCTGGCGCTGAAGATCATGACAGCGCTCGCGGCCTCGAACCTGCCGGCGAGCCGGCTCGAGCTCGAGATCACCGAAGCGGTGCTGATCCGCGACGACGATACTGCGCTTGCGATCCTGCATCAACTGCGCGCCATCGGCGTGCGCATCGCGCTCGACGATTTCGGCACCGGCTACTCCTCGCTGAGCTACCTGCACCGCTTCCCGTTCGACAAGATCAAGATCGACCGCTGCTTTGTCGACGACATCGCCGGCCCGGACGGCTCCGCCAGCATCGTCCAGGCCGTCGTCAACCTCGCGGCTGCCCGTCGCATGACCACCACGGCCGAAGGCGTCGAGACCGAGGAGCAGCAGCGCCTGTTGCGCGCACTCGGCTGCTCCGAGATGCAGGGCTATCTGTTCAGCGCCGCAAGACCAGCCGACAAGGTGCTGGAGCTGTTCGCGCTGCATCGCAGCCGCCTCGCCCGACGCGAAGGCAGCGGGAGCCGCCGCCGTGAGGCAAGCTAGGTCTTCGACCGAGCGGCCGCGACGAGGCGACCCTTGCGGCGATGCCCCCGAGCTGAGACGGCATCCCAAAACAAACTCGCCCGGGAGCGGTCATCCACTCCCGGGCGATGTCTGGAGGTCGCAAACGCGTTTAGTTCGGCACCGCAGCCTTCGGCGCGGGCTTGGCCGCTACGGCATTCGCCGTGACCCCGTGCAGGAAGTCGAAGGCCGCGTGCAGGGCCTTGTCGTCCTTCTCTTCCGGCGGGACGTAGGACTGCGATCCGGTCTGCTCGGTGCCGTCAGCGGCCGACAGATGCCCGCGCATCTGCGACTCCGCCATCGTGTCCATCCGGCCCTTCAGCTCGGCCGGCACGTCCTGCAGGATCTCGATGTCGGGCGCGATGCCCTGGGCCTGGATCGAACGGCCCGACGGCGTGTAGTAGCGCGCCGTGGTCAGCGCCAGCGCGCCGTTGCCGGCGCCGAGCGGAATGATGGTCTGCACCGAGCCCTTGCCGAACGAGCGCGTGCCGATGATGGTCGCGCGCTTGTGGTCATGCAGCGCGCCGGCCACGATCTCGGAAGCCGAAGCAGAGCCGCCGTTGACCAGGATCACGAGCGGCTTGCCCTTGGTGAGATCGCCGCCATGCGCGGTGAAGCGCTGGGTCTCTTCCGGATTGCGGCCGCGGGTCGAGACGACCTCGCCGCGCTGCAGGAATGCACTCGACACCGACACGGCCTGGTCGAGCAGTCCGCCCGGATTGTTGCGCAGGTCCATCACGTAGCCGACCAGCTTCTCCTGCGGGACATCCTTGGAGATCGACGCGATCGCCTTCTTCAGGCCATCGGTGGTCTGCTCGTTGAATGAGGTGACGCGGATATAGCCGATGTCGCCGTTCTCGACATGGAAGCGCACCGGGCGGACATGAATGATTTCCCGCTTGATCGCGACGTCGAGCGGAGCGTCCGCGCCCTTGCGCACGATGGTGAGCTTGGTCTGAGTGTCGACCGGCCCCTTCATCTTGTTGACGGCCTGCTCGAGCGTCATGCCCTGCACGTTCTCGCCGTCGATCTTGCTGATGAGGTCGCCGGACATGATGCCCGCCTTGGAGGCTGGCGTGTCGTCGATCGGCGAGACGACCTTGACCAGGCCCTCCTCCATCGTGACCTCGATGCCGAGCCCGCCGAACTCGCCGGAGGTGGTCTCCTGCATCTCGGTCCAGGCCTTGGCGTTCATGTAGCGCGAATGTGGATCGAGCGAGGTCACCATGCCCGTGATCGCGCCTTCGATCAGCTTGGCATTGTCGGGCTTCTCGACATAGCTCGCCTTCACCCGCTCGAACACTTCGCCGAACAGGTTGAGCTGGGAATAGGCATCATCCGCGCTCGCCGCCGCCCGTGCCGCCCATACTCCGCCGTGCGGGCTGGCGACCAGAAGGGTCAGACACGCACCGGTGAGCGCGCCGAGAGGGAACAGCAGGGATTTCCGCATGGATAGGCTGGCCTTTTTGCTTGGGGCTCTGGCGCCATGCAAATGGCGATCCAGCTCGTTTCTCACAATACCATTCTGGTTTCTTCAAGGCCGGAATGCCGCGACGGCGGGGACACCGTAAAAATCTCTTCGTCCGGACCTAAACTTTTGGCAACCTTCAGAAACCGGTTCGCACGGCCAGCGGGAATCGGGCGCCGGCGGACGCCTCGCAGCTATGCGATTTTAGGATGGTTTTGGAGGGCCGGACGCGATAGGCGATGGCAATAAGGCTTCAAATTCTCGGGAGGACAACAATGAACGACGCGCCCCGCACCCGGTCGGAAAGGAACGTCGAACTCGGCGCCAGTGACGAGCCGTTCCAGAACCTGCACGAATTCATCCGGAAGGCGCGCGCCAACCTCAACCAGAACGCCTGGGACTATATCGTCGGCGCCGCCGAGACCGAGACCACGATGCGGCGCAATCGCATGGCGCTGGACGAGATCGCCTTTCGCCCGCGGGTGTTGCGCGACGTCCGCAAGGTCGATGGCTCCGTCGAGCGGTTCGGCCGCAAGATGCGCCTGCCGGTGGTGCTGGCTCCCGTCGGTGCGCTCGAGATCTTCGATCGGGACGGCGCAGCGAGCGTTGCTCGCGCGGCCGGCACCTTCGGTGCGGCGCACATGCTGAGCTCGGTGTCTGAGCCTGGCCTGGAAAAGACCGCCGAGGCCGCGCCCGATGCGCTGCGGCTCTACCAGCTCTATGTCCGCGGCGACGACGCCTTCGTCGCCGATGTCGTCAGCCGGACCGAGAAGAACGCCTATGCCGCGTTCTGCCTGACGGTCGACACCGCCCATTACAGCCGTCGCGAACGTGACATCGCCAAGCGCTACGTTCGCGAGAGCCGCCTGCGCGCCACCGGCGGCGATTACCAGAAGGGCCTGGAATGGCGGACCGTCAAGATGATCAAGGACAAGTTCAAGATCCCGCTGATCCTCAAGGGCATCGCCACCGCCGAGGACGCGCTGATCGCGATCGATCACGGCGTCGAATGGATCTACGTCTCCAACCATGGCGGACGCCAGCTTGATCACGGCCGCGGTGCCATGCATGTGCTTCCTGAGATCGTCGAGGCCGTGAAGGGCCGCGCAAAGATCATGGTCGATGGCGGCTTCGGCCGCGGCACCGACATCGTCAAGGCCATCGCGGCGGGCGCCGACCTCGTCGGCATCGGCCGACTGCAATGCTGGGCGCTGGCGGCGGCCGGCGAAGCCGGCGTCACGCGCATGCTGGAGCTTCTGGAGGACGAAGTGCTGCGCTGCCTCGGCCTGCTGGGCGCCGCCTCGTTCGCCGAGGTCAACAAGTCCTGCCTGCATCCGGCGACTGCCACCAACGCACCGAGCGTGTTCAGCGCATTCCCGCTGTTCGACCACGAACCTTACCGGTACTGACGTGAAAAGGACGCCATGACATCGCTCTCCCCCGGCAGCGCGGATGCGCTTCTGTTCGATCTCGGGCGCGTCGTGCTCGACATCGATTTCTCCAAGGCGATCGCCTGCTGGGCGGGACATGCCGGGTGCGAGCCCGAATCCATCGTCGCGCGCTACGTGCGCGACAGCGAGGCCTACCGGCTGCACGAAGTCGGCAAGATCAGCGACGAGGACTACTTCGCCTCACTCCGCGCCTCGCTCGGAATCGGCATCTCGGACGCGCAATTCCTGGATGGCTGGAACGCGATCTTCGCGGGCGAGATGCCTGATATCGCGGACCTGTTGCCGCGCGCAGGCAAACACATGCCGCTCTACGCCTTCTCGAACACCAACCGGCCGCATGTTGACTATTTCTCGAAGGAGTATGCCGGCCTGCTCGGCCATTTCCGCGAGCTTTACCTGTCCTCCAGCATCGGGCTGCGCAAACCGGATGCGGAGGCCTTCGACCATGTCGTGGCGGCGATGGGCGTGCCGGCAAACCGAATCGTGTTCTTCGATGACCTCGCCGAGAATATCGAAGGCGCGCGCGCACGCGGATTGATCGCGGTGCACGTGACATCAGCGTCCGACGTCGGGAACGCATTGAGGGCGCTCGGAATTTAAGAACCGGCGCCAGATTGTTCGCCAACGCAGTCCCGTCTGATGGAACTCATTTGTGCGGGAACTAAATTGCTTTGTGCAATTTTGTACCAAGTTCCGGGAACGAATGTCCGCTTCCGGACTCGTGAGTCCGTTGGGGATTCTACATCGGGCTTATCGTCGTGTTGGGCAAAACCTACCTCACCAAGCAGGCCTCGCTTCTGCTGAAATTCGCCAGAACCACCTCGGACTCTAACCTCTCCGCGAAGCTGATCAGCAAGGCCGCCGATCTGAAATCGCAGGCCGACCCATTGCCCGACAAGGACCAGGGCCCCCTGGCGCCGGACGTCAGTCCGGACAAGCAGCCGGAGACCTGAGCGATGCTGGCCGTGGCTTTCGTCTTTCTCATCCTTGCCATGGCCATCCTCGTGCCGGTCTGTCTTGCCTTTCGGATCATGCCGCGGCGGACCTGAGCCTCTCTTGTCGCCCAGCGAATGATGCAGGATGAATCATCCTGCCGTGATGCTCTTTTGCCTCCGCGCCCGCACTCGGCTAGAACTCACGCCGCCGATTTGCCCGAACGTGCCCAGCAGGAGTTTTCGCCCGTGGCCCTGATGCCGGTTTCTGACGCGCTCGCCGCGGTGCTGGCCGGCGTGGAGCCGCTGCCTGAAGACATGGTCGCGCTCGACGAAGCCTTCCATCGCGTGCTTGCGCGCGACGTCGCGGCGCGGCGCACGCAGCCGCCACAGGCGATGTCGGCGATGGATGGCTATGCCGTGCGCGCGGCCGATGCGGCGAAGATCGGCGCCGTGCTCACCGTGATCGGTGAGGTTGCAGCCGGCCGGCCGTTTGCGGGATCGGTCGGCGCCGGCGAGGCGGTGCGGATCTTCACCGGCGGCGTCGTTCCCGACGGCGCAGACGCGGTCGTGATCCAGGAAGACACGGTCTCTGACGGCAAGCGCATCACGATCAAGGAAGCCGCCGTGACGGGGCGGCATATCCGTCCCGCCGGCGTCGACTTCTCCGAGGGCGACGTGCTGCTGCGCAAGGGAGCCCGGCTTACCGAGCGCGACGTGGCACTTGCCGCCGGGATGAACCACCCGCGCCTCCCCGTTCGCCGCCGCCCGAAGGTCGCGATCCTCGCCACCGGGGATGAACTGGTGATGCCGGGCACCACGCCCGGTCACGGCCAGATCGTCTATTCCAACGGCTACGCCCTGCACGCGCTCGCCCGCAGCGAGGGGGCCGATACCGTCGACCTCGGAATTGCCGCCGACACGCTGGAAGCCACCAGCGCCGGCATCCGCCAGGCGCGCGAGAGCGGCGCCGACATCCTGATCACGACCGGCGGCGCGTCGGTCGGCGACCACGATCTGGTCCAGCAGGCGCTCAAGGCTGAAGGCATCTCGATGGCGTTCTGGAAGATCGCGATGCGGCCAGGCAAGCCGATGATGAACGGACGGCTCGGCGCGATGCGCGTGATCGGCCTGCCAGGCAATCCCGTGTCATCCTATGTGTGCGGTTTCCTGTTCATGGTGCCGCTGATTCGCGCATTGTCGGGCCGACAGGTGATTCACCATCGCCGCGAGCGCGCCGTGCTCGGCCGCGACATCGGCGCGAACGATGTGCGCGAGGATTATCTCCGCGCGCGCCTGGAGGAGCGCGACGACGGCACGCTCATCGCCCTTCCCGTCAACCATCAGGATTCCTCGCTGCTTGCGAATCTCGCTGCGGCACAGGCACTTCTCGTGCGCGCACCATTCGCGCCGAAGGCCGAAGCCGGCGCGCCTTGTGAGGTGCTGCGACTGCCCGTCTGAACGTATCAAGCACACGCGTTCCGCGAAGTTTGGCGCGTTCACCATAAATTAAGCAGTTGCGGAACACATATCGAACATATAGTGTCCGTTCATGATTTGTTTCGAGCATGTAGCGGCTCACCGCTGAACTCAGCGTCTCGGAATCGAACGACATCAACCGGGGGATTTTGGTCGAGATGTTAACGCGCAAACAATACGAGCTTCTGCGGTTCATCAGCGAACGCCTGAAGGAAAGCGGCGTGCCGCCCTCCTTCGACGAGATGAAGGACGCGCTCGACCTGCGCTCGAAGTCCGGCATCCATCGCCTGATCACCGCGCTCGAGGAGCGTGGCTTCATTCGCCGCCTGCCCAACCGCGCCCGCGCGATCGAAGTCATCAAGCTGCCCGAGCTGCAGGCGGCCGCCGGCGGCCGGCGTGGCTTCACGCCGAGCGTCATTGAAGGCAATCTCGGCAAGGTGCGGACAACCTCCAGCCCGCCCGCGGACGAGGGTGAACGCCCCGTCGCGGTACCGGTGATGGGCCGTATCGCCGCCGGTACGCCGATCGAGGCGTTGCAGACCCGCAGCCACACTATCAGCGTACCGCCGGACATGCTCGGCTCGGGCGAGCACTACGCGCTCGAAGTGCGCGGCGACTCGATGGTCGAGGCCGGCATCCTCGACGGCGACATGGCGCTGATCCAGCGCAACGAGAGCGCCGATACCGGCGACATCGTGGTGGCGCTGATCGACGACGAGGAAGCCACCCTCAAGCGATTCCGACGCCGCGGCGCCTCGATCGCGCTCGAGCCGGCCAATGCGGCCTATGAAGTGCGCATCCTGCCGCCGAACCGGGTGAAGATTCAGGGCAAGCTGATCGGCCTGTACCGGAAGTACTGAGCGCCGCACGCGCAATCGGCGATCGCCATCAACGATTGGAGCGGATGATTGTCCGCTCCGGCGGGATAGTCTTTCTGGTTTCGCACAGATTATCCGGCCACCCCTCCAGCGCTACATCCTCGCCACGCCGCACGAAGCAGCCCCGCGGCCTTGAGATCGAGGAGCCCATCATGCGCAAGACCGTTCTGAGTATGCTCGCAACCGTGTTGATCGCCGCATCGGCGTCGCAGGCGCTCGCCGCGCAATCGCGACATCACATCCGAAAGGAAACGGCCGCCAGCGAGCAATTCCGCAACGACATCCAGCAGCCCTCCCAGCCGAGTTGGCCATATTCCGGCTGGTCGGCGCCTGCAGGCCGCTGAGACGCGTGCCCGCATAATGCACTGGAGCCGGCTTTGTTCCCATTGAAGCCGGGAAAGATAATTTGATCGCAGCCCGCAAAAGCGAGCCGCAGATTTGCCCACAACCGGCATATGCTTCGAGGCTTCCACTCTGATAGAGGCCTGCGCCTCGACAAGAGACGCGGGTTGCTATCTTCGCATGAGGAGCACCCCGATGTGTGACTACAGCCTGCATGCCGTCGCGACGCGCCCCGCAGAAGTCGGCGAGACGATTGTCACGACAACCTTCCGCGGCACCTCGACGCGCGGCTTTGCCTCCGAGGCCGATCTCTCCGTCGCTGTTTGCCTGCTGCCGGGAACGGAACTCGCTTTCGCCGACAACGTCCGCTACGATAATCGCTGGATATGGACACGCACCGTCAACTCACGCGTCGGCAAGTTCGGCAAGGTCGATCCGCACATTCCCGACCGCCATCATGACGCGATCGAATTCCCCGACGGCAAATACGTGCTGGTGACGCAACTCGTCGAAGGCCAGCGCGCAACCGTGCTGCAATTGCCGGTGACCCAGCCGATCGGTGAGCGCGAGCAGAAGCCGCAGATCATCGCCGATAGGCAGCCGACCGTACCGCGCCTGCCGATCGGTTGACCGCTCGGCTTCAGTCCTCTGCCTGAAGGTCGGCCTCCGACGGCGTTGCGTCCCTGGAGCGCGGAGCCGCCGACCGCGGCATGAGGGTCAGTTCAGAATCACCATCGCCGGCAGCCGCCGGCGACCAGGGTCGGTTGGTGCCCTTCGCCTTCACTGCCTGTATCGCAAATCCGTCGCCGCGCGGTGTCAGAGCCAGCGTGCCTTGGCCTGCAAGGCGCTGACGATCGACAATCATCGCCGCGCAGTCCGGCGACGCCGGCCTTGCCGTCACCACCAGCGCGGCGCGGCTGCAATCATCCGCCAGCGCATCGACGCGCAGGGTCAGCGCGACCAGGCGCCCATCGGCGAGCGGCGTCACGCAGCCGGATTCGTCGCACGATACGCCGTCGGCCAGCGCGGCGCTGCCGGCATCGCGCGAATCCGCATCGGCGGCCAGCCACTCCTTGAGCAGAAAGCCGTCCTTGCTCGCCCGGATCATGTGCAGGTGCCCATCCCTGCCTCGCACCGCGACGCTCTGGCCGTCACCGGCGATCAGGATGTCGGGCTGCCGTACCGATAGTCCCCAGAGCACCGCAGCCAGCAGCAACAGAGCGCCGGACCAGCGCAAGGGCGTGCGCAAGAGGCCCATCAGGATGATCCCGAGGCTCGCAGCGATCAGCGGCCCGATGCCGAAGGCCGGAATGCGGCCGATCGCCCCCGGCAGCGCCGCCACCCAGCGCGAGACCGCAACCATCCAGTCGATGCCGATCCCCATCGCCCACCAGCACGCGCCATCGAGCCCGAACGGGGCCAGGAGCAATCCGAACAGCCCGGCCGGCATCACCAGCGCCGAGACCACCGGCATCGCGCCGAGGTTGGCGAGCACGCCGAATGGCGTCACGCGGTGGAAATGGAAGGCGGCATACGGCGTGGTCGCAAGCCCCGCGATCAGCGAGGCCAGAAACAGCATCGCGATCTCGCGCCCGCCCCACAGCGCAATCCGCGCGGTCGCAGAATGATCGGGCGAGGCGAACAGGTTCGGCATGCCGATCTGCACCAGCGCCACCAGCCCAAGGGTTGCAGCGAACGACATTTGGAAGCTGGGGTGCACCAACGCTTCGGGCGCGACCGCGAGCACGATCAGCGCGGCCACGGCCAGCGTGCGGAACGTGATGGCGCGGCGATCGACCATCACCGCGATCAGCACCACCGCCGTCATGAAGAACGATCTTTGCGTTGCGACCTCCGCGCCCGACAGCAGCAGGTAGAACGCAGCCGCGACCAGCGCAGCGGCTGCCGACCATTTCTTGATTGGGAAGCCTGCCGCCAGTCCCGGGATCAGGGCGAGCAGCGCACGCACCGCAAAGAAGACGACGCCGGCGACGACCGCCATGTGATAGCCGGAGATCGAGAGCACATGGCCGAGCCCCGAGATGAACATCGCGTCGTTGACCGGCGTCGTGATCGCATCGCGCCGGCCGGTCAGCAGCGCGGTCGCGATCGCACGATTGTCGCCCTCGAGAGTCGCACGGATACGCGCATCGATCGCATCGCGCAGGCCCTGCATGGTCGCGGCATAGCGCAGCCGCAGGCCGCCGCCGTCGGGCGGAGCCGAGACCGCGATTGCGCCCATCACGAAGCCGGAGGCGCCGATCCCCTGAAAGAACATGTCGCGCGAAAAGTCGTAGCTGCCGGGCCGGACCGGCGAGAGCGGCGGCATCAGCCGCGCCTTCAACTGCACGAAGCCGCCGACTTCGGGCGCGGTTCCCTTGCGCACCGAGAGCCGCACGCGCTCGAGCTTGATGTCGCTGCGCTGCGCCTCCATCGCGGTGACGCGCAGCACGAAACGATCAGTACGCTCGCGGATGTCGCGTGTCTCGACGAAGCCCGCCAACGAAACGGAATAGAGCGGCTTGGCCAGCACGGTGTGGGCGATGCGCGCCGTCTTCCAGGTCGCTACGGCAAAACCGGCCGCGACCGCCGCGATCATGATCGCCGGCGCAAACAGCCTACTCCGCCGCAGCAGGATCGCGCCGAGCATGAGCACGACCGCCGTCGCGGCAACGACCCACAGTACCGGCTCATGATCGGCGGCAAAGTAGAGCGCGATGCCGGCGCCAAAGGCGACGGGCACCCACGGCAGCAGCCGCCCGGAGCCTGCCTCCGCGCTGGCCCACTCGCGCAGCGTCTCCACGATCGCAGGCCAGACACCAAAGCCCACCGGCGCAAGGCCGCCGGCCGACGCGGTCCGGCCCGTCGGCCAAGTCCCGGCGATCGGAGTCCCGGCGATCCCTTGCAAGACACGCTGCAGCCGGCCCGGCTCCGCCATTCCCCTGCACCTTGCGATACGCGACAGGCGTAGAAGCTACCGGAACGTGCAGGCTGTCGAATAGCGGTACGGATCAGGAACGAGCCGGCGGGCTCTTACTTTTCCTCTTCCATCGTTACGGCGACGTCCGCCTTGGCAGACAGGCGAACCTTGTTGCCTTCGACGCCGGCGACGAGGCCCTTGTCGATGAAGTGATGGTGGCCCTTGTGGCTGCCCTCGCCGCTGTCCTTCTTGGTCAGCTTGATGCGGTTACCTTCGACCTTGTCGACCGTGCCGATATGGACGCCGTCGGCGCCGATGACTTCCATATGCTCTGCGATGTTATGCATGGCGGGATCCTTTTCTGGCCCCTTCACAACGCGTGAGGCGCCTTTCCGTTCGCAGCTCACCAGAAGTGGCGGAGAATTTGAGCTTGCGGCCTCCGTCGCAAAACGCCCTGCCTCAGATCGATTGAGCCGAAAGTCTCATAAGTTGCCAGCCCGTGGTGGGACTACACTACGGTTCCCAGCCTCCCCGACAGATGGGCAAGGCAGTGGTGGCTCGCGGTTCTAAGACCGCCGGAGCTCTTCTCAGGTGGCGCAAGACACCCCTGAGGTCAGACGTTGCCGACGCAACTCTTCGAATTGGCGCCTGCGACGCCGCGCATCACGCTCTCCGCGCGAAGATCGACCGCTGAAACAAGCGTGGAGACGTTTTGAAAACATAGGAGTCGCACATGCAGGTACAGAGCGATTTTCGCCGCGTGATCGTCGCTGCATCGGTCGGAAACATCATCGAATGGTATGATTTCTATATCTTTGGCAGCCTGGCCGCAGTTCTATCGGTCAAGTTCTTTGAGCAATCCCACCCGGTTGCAGCCCTCCTCAGCACGATCGCGCTCTTCACGGCAGGATTTCTCATCCGTCCGCTGGGGGCTTTCCTGTTCGGATGGATGGGGGATCGCGTCGGCCGCAAATACACCTTTCTCATCACGCTCAGCGGAATGGGATTGGGCACCGGGGCGATCGGGTTGATTCCGACCTACCAGTCGATCGGTCTGACGGCCGCGTTCATTCTCTTCGGCCTGCGCATGATCCAGGGCCTGTGCCTGGGCGGCGAATATGGCGGCGCCATCACGTACGTCGCCGAGCATGTGCCGGACGATCGCCGCGGCTACTACACCGGCTGGCTGCAGACCTCGCCTACTCTTGGAATCGTGGTGTCGCTGGGCGTCATCGTCCTCACGCGGACATATGCGGGCAACCAGGCCTTCGATGAATGGGCATGGCGCGTTCCGTTCCTGCTGTCCTTCCTGCTGGTGGCGATTGCGATCTACATCCGGCTCCAGCTCCAGGAAACCCCGATCTTCCAGGAGATCAGGTCCCGCGGCCAGATGACGAGAAACCCCTGGAAGGAGGCCTTCCTCAGCTCGAACATCAAATATATCGGGATCGCGATCGTGGTCCTGATTGGCCAGGGCGTGGTCTGGTACAGCGGTCAGTTCTGGGCGCTGTACTTCCTGCAGCAGGTCTCCAAGGTGGACCCGCTGACCTCCGCCTACATCGTGGGCGCTGCACTGCTCATCGCAACGCCGAGCCTGATCTTCTTTGGCTGGCTGTCGGATCTGATCGGCCGCAAGCCGGTGATCCTCGGCGGCATGCTGCTCGCCGCGATCACGTATTATCCGCTGTATCTCTGGCTGGGGACGGTCACGCAGCCCGGACACATCAACTATGCCGCCGCGACCTTCATCATCTTCATTCTCGTTTGCTATGTCGGAATGGTGTACGGACCGGTCGGCGCGTTTCTGGCGGAATTCTTCCCCGCCAGGATCAGGTACACGTCGGTTTCCGTGCCGTACCACATCGGCAATGGCTGGGGTGGCGGATTGGTGCCGTTCATCACGTCGGCGGCATTCGCCGCGACCGGCAGCATCGGCTACGCGCTGATCTACCCGATCGTGGTCCCCGCGGTGTGCTTCGTGCTTGCCGTCTTCCTGATGCCGGAGACACGCAAGATCAGCATCTGGCAACCGATCGAGCCGAGAGCCGCAACGTGATGGGTTGCTCCTGGTGCAGGACCGCGAGGCCCTGCACCGGAGTTCATATCGAGGCGCAAAAGCGCCCGGCCACCGTCTCTTCTCAGCCGGCCAGGCGATGCCAGCGATCGTGCCACCAGTCGCTGAAGTCGCGATCGGTCATCAACTCCCAGACCGCGAGCAGGATCACCACTATGCCGGACAGCACGCTGCTCACCGTGGCCGATACCGGCTCATAACCGATAGTCCAAGGTGCCAGCAGCAGAGCCAGGCCCAGCAGCATTTCTCCCCACTCCTCCAGGTAGGACGGGATGACAAATGCCTCGATGGCAAACAGCATGACGCCGAGCCCGAGTGCGATCGTGACCCAGACAGCCGCGCCGGATAAGCCCAGGATAAAGGACGAAAGAACCAGCCACAGGCCCACCAGGAGGCTGGCAGCGTCTTGCCAATGTTGAATGCGCATGATGCTCACCTCCTCTCTCCCAGTTAGATGGGGGCGCAGTCGTGAAAATGCATCCCTCCGACCAGCGCCGTGCCGCCGCTACTGAAGCCGTATCTCGTCCTCGCGGCCGATACCCGGAAAGGGCCCTTGCGAGTGCGCCGCACCAGGATGCAGACTGGCTGGGCTTGACAGGTGTCGACGTCTATCGTTCCCGGCCCCACCACCTGGTTCGCGTGGCGCCCGGGGCAAGAGGGAGGTGACGCCATGCGAGAAATCGAAATCCACGACTATGCGCGGCAGTTGCTGGAAGCACATGGCCCCAAGGCCATTGCCGAAGCAGCCCAGAACGCCATTGATCTCGAGTCAAAGGGCGAGCTCGAGCTCGCCAGGACCTGGCGGCATATCGAAGACGCCATGAAGCTGATGCGCGGGCCTCACCAAAGCTGAAGCCGCGGGCGCGTGCGTAGCCGCCTGACTGCAAATGCCGCCAAACCGGATTGAGGCTGGAAGGGCGGCAACACAGCGCATGGACCACAATCCGTCGCAAGCCGTTCGGCTGCGGCTGAACGGCAACGCGACCTGCAAGACGCGCATCTCGATGATGCTGGGAGCGAGCCATGTTTCCAAAATGTGCCACAGCCGAAGATCTCGTGACAGCGATCAAGGACGAGAGCGTCCAGATGATCGATCTGCGGTTCACTGACCTGCCGGGGGTATGGCAGCATTTTTCCATCCCGCCGAGCGCAGTGAGCGTCGATGCGTTCGAGGAGGGCATCGGATTCGACGGCTCATCGATCCGCGGCTTCCAGGAGATTCAGGAGAGCGACATGCTGGTCGTCCCCGATCCGACGACGGCCTTCGCCGACCCCTATAGTCCGGCAAAGACGCTGGTCCTCATCTGCAACATCCGCGACCCCGTGACCGGCCAATCCTATAGCCGGGATGCCCGCTACATCGCTCAGAAGGCTGAAACCTATCTCAGGGACGCCGGGCGCGCCGACACGAGTTACTTCGGCCCCGAGGCGGAGTTCTTCGTCTTCGACGAGGTGCGCTACGGTCAGGGCATCAACTATGCCATGCACGAGATCGATTCCAGCGAAGGCAGCTGGAACACCGCCGCGGAGGAAGCGCCGAATCTGGGGCACAAGCCGCGCCCGAAGGAGGGATATTTTCCCGTTCCTCCGACCGACAGCATGCAGGCGTTACGCACCGAAATGGTGCTGACCATGGAACAGCTGGGTATCCAGATCGAAGCTCATCACCACGAGGTCGCAACCGGCGGCCAAAACGAAATCGACATGCGCTTCGCACCCCTCACCCGCATGGCCGACAATTTGATGATCTACAAATACGTGGTGAAGAATACCGCGCATCAACATGGCAAGACCGCGACCTTCATGCCGAAACCGCTGTTCGAGGACAACGCTTCGGGCATGCACGTTCACCAGTCGCTGTGGAAGGGCGAGACCAACCTGTTCTACGACAAGGGTGACTACGCCGAATTGAGCCAGCTCGGCCGCCACTACATCGGCGGGCTCCTGACCCACGCCTGGGCATTGTGCGGGCTTTGCGCCCCCACCACGAACTCCTATCGGCGCCTGGTGCCGGGCTATGAGGCTCCCATCAACCTGGTTTACTCCCAGCGCAATCGCTCGGCCTGCTGCCGGATTCCAATGTACTCACCGAATCCACGCGCCAAGCGCGTGGAGTTTCGTTCGCCCGATCCCTCCTGCAATCCCTACCTGGCGTTTGCCGCAATGCTGATGGCGGGTCTCGACGGTATCGACAACCGGATCGACCCCGGCAGCCCCATCGACAAGAATCTCTACGACCTCCCACCCGCCGAAGCAAAGGAGGTGAAATCGACGCCGGGCTCGCTGGACCAAGCGCTCGACGCACTCGAGCGCGATCACGCATTCCTGCTGCGCGGCGGCGTCTTCACTGCCGACGTGATCGAAACCTGGCTCGACTACAAGCGAAAGAAGGAAGTCGATGCGATCCGGCTGCGGCCGCATCCCTACGAGTTCCACCTCTACTACGACATCTAGTCGCAGCCTGGGCAGCCGATGCCGTTAGATGCATTGGGACTGTTGCAGCAGAATAGTTCGCCATGCGGCCACTTTTCCATCCCAGCCTGGTCAACGGTCGCTACGGCGACCCGACGGTCTATGTCGAAACGCTGTTCGAAAGGCGAAGTCTGCTGTTCGATGTCGGGGAGATTGCTTCACTGGCGCCGCGGAGGATACGGCGCGTCGACCAGGTCTTCGTCTCGCATGCACATATCGATCATTTCGTAGGCTTCGACCATCTGCTTCGCTTGCTCGTCGGGCGCGAGAAATCGGTGCAACTGTTCGGTCCGAACGGCTTTGCCGAGCATGTCTTTCACAAGCTTCAGGCCTATTGCTGGAACCTGGTCGAAACCTATCCCTGCGATCTCGTTTTCGAAGTAAGCGAATTCGGAACGGCCGATTCCATCTCGACCACGCGATTCCACCTGAGGAAGGCGTTCGCAGCAGAGCCATCAGTCTCTCGCAAGACCTTTGGCGGCGTGCTCTGCGATGAACCGACCCATCGCGTGTCTGCCGCGATCCTTGAACATGGCACGCCCTGCCTCGCCTATGCGCTGCAGGAGGCAGCACATGTCAACGTATGGAAGAACCGGCTGTTGGAGCGCGGACTGCCCGTAGGTCCCTGGTTGCTCTCGCTGAAGAAGGCCGTCGTCGAGCGTCGCGCCGACGATCACTTGATTCGTATCGATGAAGCAGCAACGGCGGACCACCTCGTCCCACTCGCCAGCCTGCGCGATCTCCTGACGATTACCGCCGGCCAGAAAATCGCCTATGTGACCGATGTCGCCGACACGCCGGCCAATCGTGCCGCCATCGTGGCGTTGATTCAGAATGCGGACATCCTGTTCATCGAGGCTGCATTTGCTGGGGCCGACGCTGCATTGGCACGGGAGCGGGCTCATCTGACCACCACGGCTGCCGGCGAAATTGCGCGGGAAGCCAATGTCCGCCGTGTCGAGCCCTTTCACTTCTCTCCACGCTACGCGGGAGAACAGGAGCGGATGCTGGCCGAGGTGATGGCCGCCTTCGGCGCATCTCGCGCCGCGGAGGCGACGCGATGTTGACCCAGGTTTATGAAATCTCCACTATCGAAGAGGCGTCCGCTGTTTCAGCCATTGGTGTCGATCATATCGGCGTGCTCGTCGGAGACGGCCAATTTCCGCGCGAGTTGCCGATCTCGGGAGCTTCGGAAATCGGCGCGGCGATTGTACCGCCATCGAAGTTCTCAGCACTGTTCCTGAGCAGCGATCTCTCCTTGATTGCCTCGTGGGCGCGCCAACTCAACCCCGCAATTGTCCACCTGGGAGCGAGCGCCGAGCTCTTGTCCCCGCAAGACGTTGCTTCGCTCAAACACATGTTGCCCGGGATCGTCGTGATGAGAAGCGTACCGGTGTTCGGCGAGGAGAGCGTCGCGATTGCCCAGAGCTATGCTGGCATTGCAGACTTTCTGCTTCTCGACAGCTATCGAGCCACGGACAAGCAGATCGGTGCACTCGGCGTGACGCACGACTGGGGTATCAGCCGCCGGATCGTGGACCTCGTCCCGGTTCCTGTTGTCCTTGCCGGCGGCCTCGGACTGGACAACGTCGCAGAAGCGATCCGAACCGTCCGTCCAGCCGGTGTTGATTCCAAGACGAGAACGGATCAGGACGGATCGCATGCCAAGGACCTGGATCGAGTCCGCCGGTTCCACGAAGCCGCTCGGGCGGCGGCGCCGTCATAGCGTGGAGCAGCTGACATCATGTTTGTGAGCAAATATCGGGTGGCGCCATCGCGGTAAGGGACGAAACCGGCCACCCATGCTGCTTGCAATCACTTTCCGGCGGCCTAACATGCAGCTCTGCCGACAGGAGCGCGGCCATGGAACTCACCGTGGTGCCCATCGTCAAGCCGGACGCGATCAACTTCGTCTTCGGTCAGTCGCATTTCATCAAGACCGTGGAAGACCTCCACGAGGCGCTTGTTGGCGCGGTTCCGGGCATCCGCTTCGGGCTGGCCTTCTGCGAGGCCTCCGGCAAGCGGCTGGTGCGCTGGTCCGGCAATGACGAAGCGGCCCTCACCCTCGCCCGCAACAACGCATTGGCCATCGGCGCCGGCCACACTTTTCTGATCTTCCTCGGCGACGGGTTCTTTCCGGTCAACATCCTGGCTGCCGTGCGCTCGGTGCCGGAGGTCTGCCGCATCTACTGCGCGACGGCCAACCCCACGCAGGTGATCATCGCGCAAACGGAGCTCGGCCGCGGCGTGCTCGGCGTAGTGGATGGCGCCTCACCGCTGGGTATCGAGACCGACGCCGACATCGCGTGGCGGAAGGACCTCCTGAGAAAGATCGGCTACAAGCTGTAACGACCGGATGAATCGGAGCGATGAAGTACGCCTCCGGCGCTAGATCAGCGGCGCCTTCGCCGAGGCATGGTGATTGACGATCTTCCAGTTGCCGTCCTCGCGCACGATGACCCAGCTC
>JAEYRD010000001.1 GCA_023435725.1 Pseudomonadota bacterium
GTTTTTAGGGGGTGTGGGTTGGGGTGTGGGGCTCTTTCCGCGGACACGGCGGTAGTTGGACTCGGGGAGATTCCCCCTCACCCGGAATTCGCGCTGGCGCGCAAATTCCGGCCTCTCCCCGCAGGCGGGGCGAGGCGAAGGAGCCCCCCCTCGACGAACCCGCCCTCACGGCTTACCTGTCATGCCGTGCCGCCCCGCATCCTCAAATCTCCGGCCAAGCCTGCCGCGCTGCTGCCCGACCGCTTCCAGGCTTGGTTCGCGGCCCGCGGCTGGTCGCCGCGCGCGCATCAATTGGATTTGCTGGAGAAGGCGCGCGAGGACCGTTCGGCGCTGCTGATCGCGCCGACCGGCGCCGGCAAGACGCTGGCGGGATTTCTGCCGACGCTGGTGGAGCTTTCTTCTCAGGCGGCTGAGCGGGCCGCCGGCACGAAGAGCGTGGTCTCCACCGGCCGCAGTGTGCTGCGCACTGGCGGTCTCCACACCCTCTACATCTCTCCGCTCAAGGCGCTTGCCGTCGATATCGCCCGCAATCTGGAGCGGCCGATCGCAGAGATGGGCCTGCCGATCAAGGTCGAGACGCGCACCGGCGACACGCCAGTGTCGCGGCGCCAGCGGCAGCGGCGCTATCCGCCGGATATCCTGCTGACGACGCCGGAGCAGGTCGCGTTGTTGCTCTCGTCCGATGACGCGCCGTTCCTGTTCTCTTCGCTGAGACGCATCGTGCTCGATGAGCTGCACGCGCTGGTGACCTCCAAGCGCGGCGATCTGCTCTCGCTCGGCCTCGCGCGGCTGTGGCGGCTGGCGCCGCAGCTGCGCGCGATCGGGCTGTCGGCGACCGTGGCCGAGCCGGATCAGCTCGCGCGTTTCCTGGTGCCGCAACCCGAGGGTAAGGAAGCTGCCGCCGACATCGTTGTCGCCGGCGGCGCGGCGCCGCCGCAGGTCGAGATGCTCGACACAAGCGAGCGGCTGCCCTGGGCCGGCCACAGCGCGCGCCATGCGCTGGCCGAAGTCTACGAACTGATCAAGCAGAACAAGACCACGCTCGTCTTCGTCAACACCCGCAGTCAGGCCGAGATGCTGTTTCAGGAGCTCTGGCGCATGAACGACGATGGGCTCGCCATCGCGCTGCATCACGGCTCGCTCGACGTCGCGCAGCGCCGCAAGGTCGAGGATGCGATGTCGGCAGGTAAGCTGCGCGGCGTGGTCTGCACCTCCTCGCTCGACCTCGGCATTGACTGGGGCGACGTCGATCTCGTCGTCAATATCGGCGCGCCCAAGGGATCCTCGCGCCTGATGCAGCGCATCGGCCGCGCCAACCACCGTCTCGACGAAGCCTCGCGCGCGGTGCTGGTGCCGGCCAACCGCTTCGAAGTGCTGGAGTGCCGCGCCGCCATCGATGCGATTGCCGAGAATGCACAGGATACGCCGCCGCTTCGCACCGGCGGACTCGACGTGCTGGCCCAGCATGTGCTCGGCCGCGCCTGCGGCGAGCCGTTCTTCAGCGACGATCTCTATGACGAGGTGCGCAACGCGGCGCCTTACTCGAAGCTTGCCCGGAGAGACTTCGACGACGTCGTCGATTTCGTCGCCACCGGCGGCTACGCGCTGAAGACCTACGAGCGTTTCGCCCGCATCAAGCAGGACAAGGAGGGCCGCTGGCGCGTCGCCAATCCAAAAGTGCGGCAGAGCTACCGCCTCAATGTCGGCACCATCGTCGAGGAGCCGATGCTGAAGGTGAGGCTGGTGCGCTCGCGCTCCACCGGCAGTGGTTCGACCGGCGCAATCGCGCGCGGCGGTCGCGTGCTCGGCGAGATCGAGGAATATTTCATCGAGGGCCTGACTCCCGGCGACACCTTCGTGTTCGGCGGCGAGGTGGTGCGCTATGAGGCGCTGGCCGAAGATCAGGCCTATGTGTCCCGCGCCGCCGACAAGGATCCGAAAGTGCCGTCCTACATGGGCGGCAAGTTTCCGCTCTCCACCTATCTCGCCGAGCGTGTCCGCCGCCTGCTCGACGACAGGCGGGCATGGAATGGTCTGCCCGAGCAGGTGCGCGACTGGCTGTCGCTGCAGAAGGACGTCTCGCGTGTGCCGGGCGTGCGCGAGCTGCTGGTCGAGACCTTTCCGCGCGGCAACAAGCATTATCTCATCTGTTATCCCTTCGAAGGCAGGCTTGCGCACCAGACCCTCGGCATGCTGCTGACGCGGCGACTGGAGCGTGCCCGCGCGCGGCCACTCGGCTTCGTCGCCAATGAATATGCCGTGGCCATCTGGGGGCTGGGCGATGCCTCCTTCATGATCCGCAATGGCCAGCTCGATCTCGATGCGCTGTTCAATCCCGACATGCTAGGGGACGATCTCGAAGCCTGGCTCGCCGAATCCGCGCTGATGAAGCGCACCTTCCGCAACTGCGCGCTGATCTCGGGCCTGATCGAGCGCCGCTTCACCGACGAGGACAAGAGCCGACGTCAGGTGCTGTTCTCGACCGATCTCGTCTACGACGTCCTGCGCAAGCATCAGGCCGACCACGTGCTTCTGCGTGCCGCGCGCGCCGATGCTGCCACCGGCCTGCTCGATCTGCGCCGCCTTGGCGACATGCTCGCCCGCATCCAGGGCCACATCACGCATAGGGAACTCGACCATGTCTCCCCGCTCGCCGTCCCCGTGATGCTGGAAATCGGCCGCGAGTCAGTCTATGGCGAAGCTGCAGACGAGCTCTTGGCCGAAGCCGCCGACGAACTCGTCAAAGAGGCGATGTCGTAGAGAAATTTGCCAGTGAGGCGCGCAGCACCATCCACACCCTCATGCCCGGGCAAAAGCGCGGAGCGCGTCTTCAGCTGCAAGAGCGCGGAG
>JAEYRD010000005.1 GCA_023435725.1 Pseudomonadota bacterium
GCGCAATCCGGGAGGTTGCCACGACGCAAACTGATCCCGGATTGCGCTTCGCTCCATCGGGGCTACGCTCGCTAGTGATGGGTTTCGCTTCGCTCTACCCATCCTACGGCACGACTTGCCGGCATCCGCCTCTAGTGACGTGTCGCGCGGATTTCGAGCGTCGTCTGGGTGAGCCTGGCCACGACCCCCTCAAGATGCATGACCCTTTGCCTGGTCAACTGTCCATGCAACTCGGCGATCTTCCGGGATTCGGCGACAAACGATTCGCACGCCTGTTTCGCGTACTCCATCTGAAGCTCAAAGGCCTCGACGGGTGAGCGCGCCGTCGCGAGCTTTCCCAGGAAGGCCCAGGCGTGCTCGAGCGACGTCCTCGTGTAGTCGCCATAGGCATCGGCAATCGCCTGCGGGCTGGCCAGGGAGGGAGCCACCGGTGCGACGGGCGCGCTTGCAGCGATCTCCATCCCGGAAGCCGCGTCCGGCAAGACTGCAGCCGACGGTACCTGCACACTGATCTCCCGGCTCGTCTCTTGCCCGATCTCCTGCTCGGTCTCTTGCCTGTTTTCTTGGCTGGTCTCTTGCCTATTTTCTTGGCTGATCTCCGCCGAAGCGTCCGGCAATTGACGGGCTGCAGCTGCGTGTTGCTCGCCGGCCCTGGTCCGTTGCCCGGCCTTTTTCTTCCCGTTCTTCGCCCCGCGCCGGCCGGATTTTCCCGCTGCCTTATTTTCCACCGCACTCAACATTGCAAATGGCTCCCGAATATCGCTGAAGCCGCGAGCCTCCGTCGCGTTTGCGCTGAAATCGCGATTGCGGGTTGTCGCTTGCGTGGCGGCCGTGTGGTGAGATTTTGCCTGATATCGACAAGGCCATCCTGCGGGAGGCTCAACCATCCGGCGAGCTAACCACCGTCATCCGCCGCTAGCCGCAGAAACTGCCGCTTCATCGCATTGACCCTGGAGATATAGCTTGCGACGAGGTGATCGCCGCAGCGCTCGCCGGCGATCATCTGAAAGTGGCGGCGCGCGTAGGCTGTGGCGGGGCCTGCGCCGCAGAGATGGATGAAGGCGGCAAGATCCTGCTTCTGCTGCGCGCTGGCCTTCACATCGCCCGCGAGCGAGAGAACCAGCGCGACATTGCGGTCCAGATACACCGACGCCAGCTCGATGGCATGGCTCGGGATCGCGCGGATATAAAGGCCAGTGAACCCGCAGCCTGTATCCGTCACCGCGCTCCCACGGACACAGAACCGCGCGGCCTCGGCGTAGGCCGGATCGGTCATCTGGTAGAGGCCGACGGCGCTGGAGGCGGGCCGGTAGATTGCGAGGGGATTGAAGCTCCATCGCCAGCGCCAATAGGTGCGCGCCACCGGATTGGCCGAACTCTCGACCTGCGCCAGCGCGGCCAGCAATTCGGGCGTGATCGTATCGGTGGAATAGACGCGGAAGAGCGGCCCGTATTGCCGCCAATTCTCTGATGGTTCCTTGTCGAGGGAATTGCCGACAAGGACAAACAGCTCGGTCGGCTTGCGGATCACGTGATAGGCAATGTTCAGAAACGCTGCGACCGCAAGCGGGACCGCCACGCCGCCCGCGATCCGAACCATCCGCGGTGCTCGTGCGAACTTCTTTCGCAACCACCAAGCGCCCCGCCGGAAGCTGTGGAGGCGAGGGAGGAGGCTCTTGCTTCTTCTTGGCATGGTTCTTGTGGGAGCGGGTAGGGGGCGAGTCTCTGCAAGACCCATCACCTGACGGAGTTGACGGGTATCGCTCCGTCCATTTCACGAGCCCGTTCTACGGACTAGTCGCTTGTGCGGCAACGGGAGGGCTATCGACAAACATCGGGTCGGTCTTTGCCGCGATGACCACCCTGAGGGTACCCTTTGGAACGGGCATGAATTGGCTGCCGCCGCTTCCGTACATTACAAAATCAGTGCTTTTTGATAGGGCTTTGAAAAGTGTCGTAAACGCTGATGCCGGTGCATCTGGTCCAAGAGCGGTATGATCTCCATCGCCAACGACAGTAACCCCGCTCGGCTGCCCTCCTGCGTTCATTGCAGGTGGCTGTCCGTGCAACACTGAATATAGCGGCCCTGAGGCGTCCGGCATTACCTTGTCTACATCTTCCCTCGTCAACTGTGGAACAGCTTGCGGCCACGATGCTTCCCATCCCGCCATATGCAATGCAGAGAATAAGCGAGAGGCAAACCAATAACCGTCCGAGACCTCTGGCACATACCAAATTACAACCGGCGCTTTTGGCTGGCCTTCGAGCACCTCCTTCAATTTATCGAGGTTGATCTCTCTTGGGCCTGCAAGCTTACGCAATTGGGCAAGTTTAAGTTCCGCTTCTCTTTGGCGCGCGTTTGCTTCGGCAAGCCGCTTGGCAGTTTCTAATTTGTACTGGCCAAGCGTTTCCTCTGCGAGCGCTGCTTCCCGTTTATGGGAAATGAGTGAACCGGCTGTAGTGACGCCAACTGCTGTGGCCATTACCGCGGCTGCAATGACCGATATAATCAACCAAAAGTCCCACCATTCGCCATTATGGCCTAAAAACAGGGTGGAGGCGGCTGCGTTAGCGTTGTTGATTGTTTCGGTCACGGTCGGAAATCGCTATGGTTGTGTTATTGTCGCACTTTGCGCTCTTTGAAAAGCCTTAGCGCTTTATGCCAGATGCGCTATCGATTCAGGAGCCTACCTGCGCTTCGGACCATCTCTGGATATTTGCGGATGACCGACATAGGTTCGGAGCCGAACTGAAATCGATTCCCATGGGCAATTGCAAATTCATCGGAAAGTCTCTGCACAACCCATCGAGAATGCTGGGCTGTCACCTCACGATTAAGATCGGGCAACCCACGACTAGAATGGGCGACAAAGTCATTTGCTAAACTGACGCCAGAGATCATTTCGTCTGGCTCCCCATATCTGGACGGACCAAATCTAATTGGCCAATGATCAATGCCTCCCAGCTTTTGGTGCAATTGATTGAGAGCCGCCGGGAAGTTGTGGTCAAGCGGCGCGGAATGCTTCTGCTGATGGGTCACGACTACAGGAAAGAGAACGCACACTTCAATTTTCAGACGATTGTTCCAGGCGGTCACCACGCTGCGCAAGATGTCGTAGATTTGTTCAATGTCGCGCAGAGGTAATCCAAAAAAATCGAACCCATTGCTCAAGTAAGTCGCCAAGTCGGTGTTGGGAGGTAGTGAAATCTTGGCTTCATCCAAAGGCATTCGCGAAAGCAGCCCCTCGATAAACTCCTTTCGCGGAACACGATCGAAGTAGTAAGTCCGATCAAAGAACCTAGAAAGATAACCTTGGCTATTGAATCCCCCGCCGTAGACCGCAGCCACAGAGTGACTAAGTTGTGCGGTGTCAGTGGCAATTACGAAAACAACCTGGTCGATTTCGAACAAATGCTTTATCCGCTCCAGCATTGCTAGGGCGAATGGAGGGCGGCATCGATCGAGTTCATCGACGAAGACGAAAAGGGGCAACTGTTGCCCCTTCAATGATGCTTCTTCAAGAAATTCCGTTAGAGTCTGTCGGAACCGCGCGATTGTTCTCTTTCCCTCGCGAAAGGTTGCTAACAGCGCTTTACCCTGCTCATCGATGATGTCTCCCAGGGACTTTGCTAAATCGTCACCAATCTTGGCGGAGTCAAGTGAGGTGCCGACTGACAGGATTTTCCCGATCTCATCCAGACCGCTGCCGATGAGTTTCTTTCCTATTTGAACAGTGGCTCCCTTCGCAGCCGCGATAGCGATGGCAGTGCCGGTGCGCTTAACTTCGTTCCATCGATCTCGGGCATAGTTTTCGCGCCTAACTAGTGGGGCAACAGCTTGGTCGATTGCGTCCATGACCGGAAGAAGAGGGTCGTCGGCGTGATCGTCTTGCCAAGCGTTTACTTCGGCAACGAGAAAATTCTCGCTCCGCAACATTTCCGCAAACCGAGAAAGAAAAAAGGTCTTACCTTGGCCCCATTGTGCGTCGATGTTGAGCACATAGGAGGCGGCTCGCTCGGAGTCCTTTCGTTCCCGGATACGATTTAAGAGGAAAGATTTCAAGAACCGAGCATCGTCGACTCGGTCAAGTCGATCATCCGACCACCACTGCGAGGATCCGTTATCAGCGGATGTCATTTCGTTGAAACTCTCAATGTCGGGCCGTACGTGAATGGTGACGGCGCTTAGAGGGGCAGTTGGCCAGCTTGATCTCCGTCACAGACCCATTCGCAAGGACTTCCCGTCCCCAACAAGCGATGAGAATTGAGCGCCGTTAGGCTTTGCGCCACTTGTCGGGCGAGCCACCCGAAGTTTGCCGGACACGTTCAACGTGAGGACGGCTTTCTGGGCAGAGTTCCTTTGCACGCTCAATGGCCTCTCGCTGAGTAGTTAACACGTCGCTTGCACGATCCGAGTTTGCTCGACGAACCGCGTAGTCGCCTTGGTCACGCCGTTCGACGTAGATGCGCTTGTCCTTCATCGACGCTCCTTTGAGCACATAGAAAAATGCCCGGGCGGCGAGCCCGGGCATTTTTATTTCTTATGAACACCCCGTCGTGCTGCCGCAAGTATCGCACTTCATACAGGTCCCATTCCGGACCAGCGTGAAGTTGCCGCACTCGCTGCACATCTCGCCCTCATAACCCTTGGCCTTGGCTTCTGCGCGGCGCTCGGCCTTGGTGGGCACCAGCGTTTGCGCGGTGCCGGCCTTGCTCCATTGCATCTGCTCCAGCTTCTCCGTCGGAGAGAGATCGTGGGCCGCTTCCTGCTTCAGGGCGACGGCGCCTTCGAGGGCGTCGCCGACACGTGCGCTCGCGCCGTGGGAGGCCAGCGCCGTGACCTTGCTGCCGCCTGATGGAGCGCTGTCGTTGCCTTGCGCGATCGCGGCGGAGCCGCCGCGCATCACGACGAGGTTGTCGGTGCGGGAGCGGGTGAGGCCGCGCGAGACCAGCTTGGTCGCCTGGTGGCCGCTGATCTCGTCGTCTGGCTCCTTGCCTTCCTCAATGCCCTTGCCGAGCGCGTCGAAGCCCGTCTCGTTGGGATCGACGTGGGCGAGGTCGAAGCGGCTGAGGTAGCTCACCGCCAGCTCGCGGAAGACGTAGTCGAGGATCGAGGTCGCATACTTGATGCTGTCGTTGCCCTGCACGGGGCCCGCCGGCTCGAAGCGGGTGAAGGTGAAGGCGTCGACATATTCGTCGAGCGGCACGCCGTATTGCAGGCCCAGCGACACCGCGATGGCGAAGTTGTTGATGAAGGAGCGGAGCGCCGCGCCTTCCTTGTGCATGTCGATGAAGATCTCGCCGAGACGGCCATCGTCATACTCGCCGGTACGGAGATAGACCTTGTGGCCGCCGACGACCGCCTTCTGGGTGTAGCCCTTGCGGCGATCCGGCATCTTCTCGCGCTCGCGCATCACGATGATGCGCTCGACCAGCTTCTCGACGATCTTTTCCGAGACCTGGGCGGCACGCGCCGCCATCGGCTTCTCGTAGAGATGGTCGACCGCATCGTCCTCGTCCTCATCGTCGCTGATGAGCTGCGAGTTGAGCGGTTGCGAGAGCTTGGAGCCGTCGCGGTAGAGCGCGTTGGCTTTCAAGGCGAGTTTCCACGACAGCATGTAGGCGGACTTGCAGTCCTCCACCGTGGCGTCGTTCGGCATGTTGATGGTCTTGGAGATCGCGCCCGAGATGAAGGGCTGCGCCGCCGCCATCATGCGGATGTGGCTCTCGACCGACAGATAGCGCTTGCCGATCTTGCCGCAGGGGTTGGCGCAGTCGAACACCGCATAGTGCTCGGCCTTCAGGTGCGGAGCGCCTTCGACCGTCATCGCGCCGCAGATGTGGACGTTGGCCGCCTCGATCTCGCGCTTGGTGAAGCCGACGGCCTGGAGCAGGTCGAAGCCGGGGGCCGCGATCGCATCAGTGCCGATACCGAGCTGGTCGCGGATGAAGTCCTCGCCAAAGGTCCACTTGTTGAAGGCGAACTTGATGTCGAAGGCGGTCGGCAGGGCCTTTTCGACCTTGGCGATGGCTTCATCAGTGAAGCCCTTGGCCTTCAGCGTCGAGGCGTTGATGCCGGGGGCGTTGGAGAGCGAGCCGTGGCCGACGGCGTAGGCCTCGATCTCCGCGATCTCGCTCTCGCGATAGCCGAGCGCGCGCAGCGCGGACGGTACCGCACGGTTGATGATCTTGAAGTAGCCGCCGCCGGCGAGCTTCTTGAATTTTACGAGGGCGAAGTCCGGCTCGATGCCGGTGGTGTCGCAATCCATGACGAGGCCGATCGTGCCGGTCGGCGCGATCACCGTGGTCTGGGCGTTGCGATAGCCGTGCTTCTCGCCGAGCTCGAGCGCAGCGTCCCAGGCCGATCGTGCATGCGCGATCAGGTCTTGTTGCGGGCAGGAGGCGTAGTCGAGCGGCACCGGGTTGACGCTGAGCGCCTCGTAGCCGGAGACCTCGCCATGCGCGGCGCGGCGGTGGTTGCGGATCACGCGCAGCATGTGCGCGGCGTTCTTCTTGTAGCCGGGGAAGGTGCCGAGCTCGGCTGCGATCTCGGCCGAGGTCTTGTAGGTGATGCCGGTCATCACCGCGGTCAGCGCGCCGCAGAGCGCACGGCCTTCCTTCGAGTCATAGGACAGGCCCATGGTCATCAGCAGGCCGCCGATGTTGGCGTAGCCGAGGCCGAGCGTGCGGAACTCGTAGGAGAGTTCGGCGATCGCCTTCGACGGGAACTGCGCCATCATCACCGAGATTTCGAGCACGATGGTCCAGAGCTGGCAGAGGTGCTCGTAGCCGGCGACGTCGAAGAGCTTCGTCGTGGTGTTGTAGAACGTCAGCAAATTGGCGGAGGCGAGGTTGCACGCCGTGTCGTCCAGGAACATGTATTCCGAGCACGGATTGGACGCACGGATGTCGCCGGACGCCTTGCAGGTGTGCCAGTCGTTCATCGTGGTGTTGAAGTGCAGGCCCGGGTCGGCCGACGCCCAGGCGGCGTAGCCGATCTTCTCCCAGAGGTCGCGCGCCTTCAGCGTCTTCGTCACCTTCTTCGAGGTGCGGGCGTTCAGGTTCCAGTCGCCGTCGGTCTCGACAGCGCGCAGGAAGTCGTCCTTCAGCGAGACCGAGTTGTTGGAGTTCTGCCCGGAGACCGTGAGGTAGGCTTCGCTATCCCAGTCGGTGTCGTAGGTGTCGAACTGGATGTCCTTGTAGCCTTGCTTCGCGAACTGGATGACGCGCTTGATGTAATTGTCGGGCACCAGCGAGCGACGAGCCAGCTTGATTTCCCGGCGCAGCGCAGGGTTCTTCTCGGGATCGAAGCAGTCGTCGCCCGAGCCTTCGCAGTTCACGCAGGCCTTCAGCACCGCCTTGAGATGCTTCTGGTTGATCTTGGATCCCGTGACGAGAGCGGCGACCTTCTGCTCCTCCTTCACCTTCCAGTCGATATAGGTCTCGATGTCGGGGTGATCGACGTCGACGACGACCATCTTGGCCGCGCGGCGCGTGGTGCCGCCCGACTTGATCGCGCCGGCCGCGCGGTCGCCGATCTTGAGGAAGCTCATCAGGCCGGAGGAGCGGCCGCCGCCGGACAGCTTCTCGCCTTCACCGCGCAGGCGCGAGAAGTTGGAGCCGGTGCCGGAGCCGTACTTGAACAGGCGCGCCTCGCGGACCCAGAGGTCCATGATGCCGCCCTCGTTGACGAGGTCGTCACCGACGCCCTGGATGAAGCAGGCGTGCGGCTGCGGGTGCTCGTAGGCCGACTTGGACTTGGTCAGCTTGCCGGTGAAGGGGTCGACGTAATAGTGGCCCTGGCCAGGGCCGTCGATGCCATAGGCCCAGTGCAGGCCGGTGTTGAACCATTGCGGCGAGTTCGGCGCGACCATCTGCATGGCGAGCATGTAGCGGAGCTCGTCATAGAAGGCCTGGGCGTCTTCGTCGGTGGAGAAGTACTTGCCCTTCCAGCCCCAATAGGTCCAGCAGCCGGCGAGGCGGTCGAACACCTGCTTGGCGCTGAGCTCGCTGACGAAGCGCTCTTTCTCGGGCAGCTGGCTAAGGGCCTCGGTGTCGGGCACGGAGCGCCACAGGAAGGAGGGGACGGACTCCTCCTCGACCTTCTTCAGGCGCGCGGCAACGCCGGCCTTGCGGAAATATTTCTGGGCGAGGACATCGGAGGCGACCTGCGACCACTCGGTCGGCACCTCGACGTTATCAAGCTTGAACACGACCGAGCCGTCGGGATTCCTGATCTCCGACGTGGTCAGCCGGAAGTCGATCCCGGCGTAAGGTGACTGTCCTTGTGTGGTGTGGCGCCGCTCAATCCGCATCGTCTTGCCCCGTCCTTATCTTTGACCGGACCGCCTCCGTTCAGGCGCCCGGTCGATATTTCGTTTCGCGATTCCTCGAAGGGCCGCTGGTGGCCTCAAGGCTTCGCAGTTAAGCCGGTGGATCCGGCCCAGTTTCTCCCGGCGCGATGGGTCGGTGCGTGCACCTTTCATCCGCCGGCACGTCCACACCCATCCGCCCCAAGGGATGTGCGCGATATGCGTTCAACGCTCCACAACGTCACAACTTCAATCGATGCCATCCGAGCCTGTTGCCGGCCCGTTCTGGCGCCCCGGAAGTCCGCTATCCACGGGCAGACAAGCCCTCATCCCGCTGGCTTTGGCTGGCTGGCGGAGTGGCGATTTGCGGGACCCTTTGGGGGAGTGCCGGCGGGACGCAAACTCACTCGCGCCGAACGGACCGAAAGCTAGGACTCTCCGTCGCGCCCGTCAAGAACTAGTGCGAGTTCCTGAATCAAATACTAAATATGGTGGATTGTGGGGGATAACAGGGGGCAAGCCCGCGCCTGTTGTTGAGCCAAGTATCAGTGAGTCCTCAGGGATTCCCAACCGAAAAAATTTCGATCTTGTGTGGATGCGGACCCTTCATCCCGCTGTTCACAGGGCAGGTATATTTTTGGGCAACGGGATTGCGTCGGTGGGACTCACCTAGCGTTACGGAAGGTGAGGGCAGGCATGCCCGCCGAGGTGGTGGTACGGGGGGCGAATCCGCGCCAAGTTGGTCTTCTTTTCTGCCGGGTACTCCACATGCTTGATTCGACCAGGCCGGTGCTGCGTCCGCGCATCGCCCCGGCCGGCCTGATGTTTCTCGCCGTCACCTCGATCGGCTGGGGCTTCAACTGGCCGGTGACCAAATTCCTGCTCGGCGAGCTGCCGCCGCTGACGCTGCGGGGGGTGACCGGAGTGCTCGGGGCGGTGCTGCTGGCGGCGCTTGCCCTGGTCCGCGGTGACAGTCTGAAGGTCGCCCCCGGGATCTGGCCGCGCCTCGTGACCGCCGCAATCCTCAACGTCACCGGCTGGATGGTGCTGATGGGCCTGGCGCTGCTCTGGCTGCCGGCGAGCGAGGCGGCGCTGATCGCCTATACGATGCCGGTCTGGGCCTCGATCATTGCCTGGCCGGTGCTGGGCGAGCGGCCGACCGTAGTGCGCACGCTGGGGCTGGTGATGGCCTTTGCCGGGCTTGCCGCGATCATGGGCGGCAACGGCATTGCTGCGAGCGCGGAGAAAGCGCCTGGAATCATCATGGCGCTGTGCGGCGCTCTCGGCTTCGCGGTCGGCACGGTGTTCTCGAAGAAGTACCCGATCCATCTGCCGCCGATCACGGCCGCGGCCTGGCAGATCGGGATCGGCTGCCTGCCGATCTCGATCATCGGCCTCATCATCGAGACCACGCATCTGGAGCTGGTGACGCCGGTCGGCTGGCTGCTGCTGGTCTATTCGACCGTGGTGCAGTTCTGCATCGCCTATGTCAGCTGGTTCGCGGCGCTGGCGCGCCTGCCTGCCTCCGTCGCCGCGATCGGCACCATGGCGGTGCCGGTGATCGGCGTCGTGGCTTCGGCGATGGCACTGCACGAGCCGCTGGGGGCAGGGCAGATCGCGGCGCTGATCTTCACGCTCGCAGCCGTGGTGCTGGCGACGCGCTAGCTAGTCTAGGTCGCGCTGAGACCGCCGCCGTTCAGCGCCTTGCGGATCGTCTCGGCGAGCTGGTTGCGGCGATAGGGTTTGGTCAGCAGCAACACGCCGTCGTCGAGCTTGCCGTGGTGGACGATGGCGTTGTCGGTGTAGCCGGAGGTGAAGAGCACCTTCAGGCCCGGCCGCCGCTTCGCGACCTCTTCAGCGAGCTCGCGTCCGCTCATGCCGCCGGGGATGACCACGTCGGTGAAGAGAAGGTCGAAGTCCTGGCCGGCCTCGATCAATTGCAGTGCGGCGCGGCTGTCGGCGGCAGCGACCGTCTTGTAGCCGAGGCTCTCGAGCTGCGCGGTGACGAAGTTGCGCACCAGCGTGTCGTCCTCGACCACGAAAATGGTCTCGGCGCCGCCTTCGGCCTGCAGCGTCGGGGGGGCGGCCACTTCGGTCATGCCTTCGCCCGGCGGGAGATAGAGCTTGATCGTGGTGCCGTGGCCTTCCTCGCTGTAGATCTTGATGTGGCCGCCGGACTGCTTGACGAAGCCGTAGACCATGGAGAGGCCGAGACCGGATCCCTTGCCGACCTCCTTGGTGGTGAAGAACGGCTCGAATGCCTTCTGCCGGATGTCGGGCGACATGCCGGTGCCGGTGTCGCTGACCGCGAGCATCACGTAAGGACCGGGCGCCACGTCCGGATTGGCCTGCGCATAGGCCTCGTCGAGCACGAGGCGCTGGGTCTCCAGCAGCAGCTTGCCGCCGTTCGGCATGGCGTCGCGGGCGTTGATCGCCATGTTGAGCACCGCGTTGGTGAGCCGCGACGGGTCGATGTGCGAGGTCATCGGGCCCTGTTCCAGCACGGTCTCGATCTGGATCTGCTCGCCGAGGGTGGGGCGCAGCAGCCTGGCGATGTCGGAAATCGCGGCGTTGATCTCGACATTGCGCGGCTGCAGTGGCTGCCGGCGCGCAAACGCGAGCAGATGTTGGATCAACTCGGCGCATCGCTCGGCGGCATCGTCGATCAGGCGCGCGACGCGCTGCAGATCCGGCTGCTGCTTCAGGCTCGCCACCAGCGTCTCGGTGTTACCGGAGATCACCGTGAGCATGTTGTTGAAGTCGTGCGCGACGCCGCCGGTCAGCTTGCCGATCGCGTCCAGCTTCTGCGACTGGTGCAATTGCCGCTCGGTCTCACGCGAATGCGTTGCGTCGTGATAGACCAGCACGGCGCCGGAGATGTGGCCTTGCCCGTCACGCATTGGCCGGCCGCTGATCATCAGATGGCGCGGTAGATCGCCGCTGTGCGGACGGACGATCATCTCCAGCTCTTCGAAGTGCTCGCCGCGCAGGACGCGCACCGACGGCAGTTCGTCGGCCTTGAGCGGCGTCACGCCGTCGCCGTGAAACACGTCGGATATCGCGCGCAGATTGCGCAGATTCATGCCGCTCCGGTGCAGCAGTATGCGCTCCGCCGCCGGATTGGAGAGCAGCACGTCGGCGTTGTCGTCGATGACCAGCACGGCCTCCGCCATGCTGTGGAACGTGCTCTGGAGCACGTTGACCGACAGGCGAAGCTCGTCATGGGCGTTGACGAGATGCTCGGTGCGCTCGGCAACCGCCGCCTCGAGCGCCTCCTTGGCGGCCGTGGTCTCCAGCAGCGTGCTCTTGAGTGCGACCTGGGTGCGCTGGCTCTCGCGCATCAGCATCAGGACCAGCAGCAGGATGACCAGCGCGCCGACGATGTCGATGCCGAGCAGCACGATGCCGGTCCGGCGCGAGTCCGCCTCGCGGTCGGCAAGCAGCTTCTCTTCGCCAGCGGCCAGCCGATCGAGATTGGCCGTGAGCGCCTCCATCAGACCACGGCCTTCGGCGCGGCCGATCAGCGCCTGGACGCCGGCGTCATCGCCGCCGGCGCGCAGGCGCAGCGCTTCGGCGGCAACATCCAGTCGCCGCAGGATCAGCGGTTCGGTGGCCTCCAGCAGTTGCGCCTGATCGACACTGTCGCGGACCGCGAGCTTGAGCTCCCCGAGCGCCGGCGCGATCCGGCTTTTCGCCGCCTCGAACTCGTCGAGAAATCCGGGCGTCTGGTAGATTTCATAGCCACGCGCTGCGCTCTCGGCGCGGCGGACCCAGAGGCGCACGTCCGAAATCTTCTTCATCACCTCGACGGTGTGGTTGACCCAGGCGGAATCCGACCGCGACTTGACGTCGAGTCCGATCGAGGCTGCGGTGATGATCAGGAGGATGGCAAGTCCAGCACCGAGAATGACACGCTGCGTTGGGATCAAGGCGCTTCTTTCTTGTCCTTCGGCTGTGCGCTCTCGCCGGAGTCGCCGAGGCATTCGCGGACCGTGGTCAGCAGCACGTCCGGCGTAAACGGCTTGCGCAGGCAGCGCGTCGCACCGAGCTCCAGCGCCATGCGGAGGAAATCGGGAGAGGGCGAGGCGGATGAGGCGAAGGCATAGCCGGACATCGCAATCAGCGGAATCGTCGGCGCGCGCTCGTGAAAGATGCGGATGGATTCGAAGCCGCGCATGTGCGGCATGAAGATGTCGACGAGCATCACATCAAACGTCTGCGTTTCGAGCGCAGCAAGCCCCGTTTCTCCGCCGTCGGCCAACGTGACGTCGAAGCCCTGACGTTGGAGGAGGACCTCGATGGTCGCGCCGACCATCGGATCGTCATCTACCACGAGGACACGCGGCATGACATTTCCCAGTAGATCGAAGTCCCCATACCCATTGCTGATATAGGCGAATCGTGGAGTGGGTCAATTTAGGATTGGATCATGCAGATATGCACGGTGCGGTGAATAAAGGTCCGCTCGCGCGCGTGCACAGAACGTCGCAGGTGATGCGCGTGTCATGCGCGAAACGAGCGATGAATGCGCGACAAACGAAAATGGCGCCGCATCGCTGCGACGCCTTTTCCGTCAAGTGTTGTCTCATCGATTACGGGCAGGGGTGACGCTGGCCGTCATAGCCGAGATAGGTACCGGAGGCCGGATCATACGACTTGAAGCGCTGCGCGCAGTAAGCTGCGGAGTCGCCGCCGCTGTCGGGCACGACCGCGACTGACGGCTCGTCATAGTAGCTGTCACCATAGTAGTAGGGATCATCGTAATATCCGCCGCCGTAATAGGCGTACGAGCCGAGGCCGCCGATCGCAGCGCCCGCCGCGACGCCGGGCCAGAAGCCGCCGCGATGGTGCCAGCCGCGGCCCTGCCAGTTGCCGCCGCCGCCACCACGCCAGGTGCTACCCGCGACCGCAGCGCCGCGCCCAGCCGCGAAGGAGGGGCCAGCGCTTGGACGGACTGCCGCACCGGCCGCGAAATTGCCGCCACCGCCGCCGATCCGCGCGCCGCCGGCCGGACCGCCGCCGCCCATGCGGGCACCGCCCCCACCACCACCAACAGCAGCAGCTCGGCCGCCGCTAAAGCCCTGCGCGAAGCTGGGCGTCGCCAACGGAAGGACCAACGCCACTGCTGCCGCGGCGCTCAAAACCTTTAGACTTTTCATGATCAAACTCCTTTCCCGGAAAGCCAACCCTAGGACAGGGCCATGGTTCCGGGATCACGACGGTTTGCGTGCGAAGGGAGCGTCTCACCGCGATGCTGTACCCGGCATGAACGGATCGCGCCCGATTTGCGGCGGCGGTCCGTGCCCGGGGGCACCGCAATTGCGAAGGGCACGGCCGCACCCGTCGAACTGGACATTTCGCCGTCCGGATGGCATCAGGACCCCACGAAGCAGGGCCCTTGCCGCATGAAACAGTTCCTTCTGAAGTTCTTCACCTGGTGGAATGGCCAGACGTTTGGCACCCAACTGTGGACCAAGCGGTATGGGGAGCTGGTCGGCCAGGACGAGCAGGGTAACCTCTATTATCGCACCCGCGGCGGGGCGATCGACCCGACGCTCGGCTTCGAGCGACGCTGGGTGATCTACAACGGCTACGCCGAAGCGAGCCGCATCCCGCCAGCCTGGCACGGCTGGATCCATCACGTCGTCGACACGCCGCCGACTGAGAGCAACTACCAGCCGCGCGAGTGGGAAAAGCCGCACCAGCCGAATCTCACGGGCACGGCAAAGGCTTACCGTCCTTCGGGCTCGACGCTCGCCCGCGGCCGGCGGCCCAAGGCGACCGGCGACTACCAGCCCTGGACGCCTGGCTAGGCATCCGGCTCCAAGCGCGAATCTTGACCGCTCGGTTGGATGCACCCGCATCCGCCTGACGCCGCTGTGGACAACGGGAACAGCGGGGATGGCGCCTGCTTGCCCGTTGCCGGCACGCGAGCGATGCGGCTCAATGATCCCATCTTGCGGAGATGGGAAACCATCGCGTTCGGTTCGGGCAACAGTTCGCGACTGTCCCGAGATGCAGCGGCCGCCGACCAGGACTCGATCCGGGAGATAGGCCCCCGGTCTGGAAGTTCCGGAATCGCCCGATGTGAATGTGCGCCGCCGTAAGACAGGAAAGGCCGCTTGGGAAACCGGGCGGCCTTTCTCTGTTGCGACTTTCTACGCCAAACGCTCGGCTGCTCGCTTGGCGGCATCCAGGCGGCGAGCCTGTGATGGCGCAACCCTCTCCTTCATGAGCGCGAGCACCTCGGCTGGAGCGGTATCCGGCGAGCCGGCATTGAATGGCGGCGCGGGATTGTATTCGAGGCGGAGCTGTACTGCTTCCGCTGTGGTGCGATCGACCAGCAGCGACACCAGCGTCAGCGCGAAATCGATTCCCGCGGTGACACCGCCGCCGGTAACACGGTTTCGATCGATGCAGACACGCATCTTCGTCGGCGTCGCACCGAACAGCGGCAGCATCTCCATCGCACTCCAATGCGTGGCGGCATTGTAGCCCTGCAATAGCCCGGCAGCGCCCAGCACCAGCGATCCCGTGCACACCGAAGTGACGAATTTGGCGCCCGAAGCCTGCTTGCGTACGAAGTCGAGAGTTTCCTCATCATTGAGGAGAGCGTCGGTGCCGAAGCCGCCCGGCACGCAGATCACATCCAGCTGCGGGCTGTCCGCGAACGTTACGGTCGGCGTCAGCATCAGCACGGAATCGCTGGGCACTGGATCCAGCGTCTTCCAGATCAAGTGTACTGTCGCGCCGGGGACGGAAGAGAACACCTGAAGCGGGCCCGTGAAGTCGAGCTGGGTGACGCGCGGAAACACCAAAAGTCCGATCTGGAGCGGAGCCGACATGAGAGCCTCCAACTATGAGCTTGACGGGGGCACGTTGGCATGATGCCCTTCCGTCCAAAATGGCGTATTTCCCTCTATTTCGGACATGGTCACCATGATCGGCATCCTGATCTTCCCGGATTTCCAGTTGCTCGATGCAGCCGGCCCGATCTCCGTGTTCGAGATCGCGGCGCGCTGCACCGGCAAGACGACGACCGGGATCCGGGTGCTGGCGCTGAACGCGGGACCGGTGCGCAGTTCGTCCGGCGTCGAAGTGGTGGCGCGGGATTTCAAGTCGGCGAATGCGATCTCGACGCTGATCGTGGCGGGCGGCGCCGGTGTTGCAAGCGCGGCAAGCTGCGAGGTCACGCGTGCCTTCGTGCAGCGACTTGCGAGGCGGGGCGTTCGCGTCGCGAGCGTCTGCTCGGGCGCCTATGTGCTCGCCGAAGCGGGGCTGCTCGACGGGCGTCGCGCCACCACGCATTGGGGGCGCACGCGGGATTTCGTCGCGCGCTATCCCAAGGTGAAGTTCGAGCCGGATCAGATTTTCACCCGTGACGACAACGTGTGGACGTCGGCGGGCATCACCGCAGGCATCGACCTCGCGCTCGCGATGGTCACCGAGGATCACGGCGAGGAGATTGCGCAGGCGACCGCGCGCCAGCTCGTGCTGTATCATCGCCGCAGCGGCGGCCAGTCGCAATTCTCTTCGCTGCTGGAACTGAAGACGCCGAATGGCCGGTTCGGTGCGCTGCTGTCCTGGGCGCGCGAGAACCTCGATGCCCGGTTGACGGTCGAAGATCTCGCCGAACGCGCCGGCATGAGCGCGCGACATTTTGCCCGCGCCTTTGCCGCCGAGACTGGCACGACGCCGTCCAAGGCGATCGAGCGGTTGCGGATCGAGGTCGCACGCGAGCGCGTGCAGTCCTCGCGCGAGGCGATCGAGCTCGTCGCAGAGGCGACCGGCTTCGGTGATCCCGAGCGCATGCGCCGCGCCTTCATCCGCGCCTTCGGCCAGCCGCCGCAGGCGTTGCGGCGCGCGGCACGGGCTGGCTAGGGCGCGTGCTCATAGATACGGTGCGCGCGTGCGGGGCGGCGAGGCCCGCGTGGCCGAAAAAGGGGACATCGACGATGCATAAGCAATTGTCCGCCTTGGCCAATAGGCGACTGATCGTCATCTGAACGGCTTAGCTTTTCTTGCTCTTGGCGAGGGCAGGACCGCGTCGTCGCGCAGACTCTCCTCTTGATGCCGAATCCGGAGCTGTGCAGGCTTTAGGCTGGTTGAGCCATCCTTACCCAAGCGGGGATACTATGAGGATTATTTTCACTCTGCTTTTCATGTTGGTTAGCTCAGGCGCATTTGCAGCCACTCCTATGGCCGGAACGGGACCGTGTACTCGGTACACACCAGTTGGTGTCTACTGCTTCTGTAACCACGGTGTGTACCGTGGATCATATTTGCCCGGTTGGATTCCCGATCCGATGGCACAACGACACTACACGAGGCCTGGCTGGCATGTATCCGCCATCAAGGGCATGCACGGCGGCGGCAAACTCTGCATTCGAGATCGCGCACCAACAGCAGAAGAAAGAGAACAAGCCCGCGGTCGCTAGTAATTAATCGGCGCACACTGACTTTTTGATTCGCCCGATCGGGACGGTGTCGCCCTAGCTGGTGCGACCTGCTGCCACCGCGCTCGACTTGTCCGCACGCACCGTCAGGCGCCGTGCGATCGGCGTCAGCATGTACGGCGCAAGGTGGATCGGAAACTGCGTCATCGCGAAATAGAGCCAGGTGGTCGCCGGCAGCGCGCCGGCGGTCGCGGCCAGCATCAGGCCCAGATTGCGTTGTGACACCATCAGTCCGAGCGCCAGCGCGCGCTCATAGCCGATGCGGCGGAACAGCAGCGTGGTGACGGCGAGCAACGTGAAATAGATCGCGAAGGACAGCAGCGCGAGGCTGATGGTGAATAGCGGCTGGGCCACGAGGTCGCTCACGACATCGCCCATGATCGCGGCTGCGAAGATCAGCAGGATGATGATGTTAAAGCCGTCGATCGGCTTCCTGTGGCGCTGGATCGCGGCAGCCCCGAACACCCAGCGGATGACGGTCGCGGCAAGCAGCGATGCAGCGAGAATGCCGAGCAGCTTCAGGCCGAGCGTGGCCGGCGTGACGCTGAGCATGCCGTCGAGGAAGAGCCCGGCGAACAGCGATGCCGTGAAGGGCACAAGCGCGGTCGAGGTCACCAGCGTCACCAGCACGAGCGTGGCGTCGAGACCCATCAGCGCGGCGAGCGCCGGCGAGGCCATCATCGGTGAGGCCATGCTCTGGAGCATCAGGGCCAGCGAAAGGCCGGGCGAGCGAGCCGTCAGCCCGGTTGCATGGGCGATCAGTCCGACGATCAGCGGCACGCCGATCGTGGTCCAGGCCGTCGCAGTTGCGATCAGCGCCGGCCGGCGCAGATGGCTGTAGAGCGCCGCCAGATCGACCCGCATGAAGGAGATGCAGAGCAGAACGAAGATCGCCTCGGTGACGTAGGGCCGAAGTAGCGCGCCCAACGACGGCACTGCCGCCGCGATGAACACGACGGCGGCGACTGCACGGGTGCCCTGGCCGCCGAGCCATGTCAGCCCGCGCAGAGGAATGGCGAAGAGGTCTTGAAGAGCGGGAGGCATGAGGGACGGCGTCGCTAGCCCAAGCCTTTCAGCCACGCCCCGATCTCGCTCGCGGCTGAATTAGCCTGCGGCAGCAGTTTCCCCATCGTGAAGAAGCCGTGGAACTGGCCGGGATAGTGCCTGTAGGTGACGGGAACGCCGGCCTGCTTGAGACGCTCGGCATATTCATCGCCTTCGTCGCGCAGCGGATCGGCGCCTGCGGTCAGCACATAGGCCGGCGGCAGGGCGGCAAGGCTCGCCGCGCGCGCCGGCGAGGCACGCCAGTCGTGGATGTCCGCGGTCCCGTCGAGATAGTGGTCGCGGAACCAGCGGATCACCGAATGCGTCAGCAGCACGCTGGTCTCGGGCTCGCTGTGGGAGCCGTGCGTCATGGCGAAATCGACGGCGGGGTAGATCAAGACCTGGCCCGCGATCGCAGGTCCATTGCCGTCACGCGCGGCAAGCGCAACGACGGCTGCGAGATTGCCGCCGGCGCTGTCGCCGCCGATTGAGAGGCGTGAGCCGTCGATGCCGAGCTCTCGCGCATTCGCGGCGATCCATTTCGTGGCAGCGATGGCGTCATCGGCTGCGGCGGGAAATTTGTGCTCCGGAGCGAGCCGGTAGTCGACCGAGATCACGATCAGCGCGCCCTCGACCGCAAGCTTGCGGCAGACGACGTCGTGGGAGTCGAGATCGCCGATCACCCAGCCGCCGCCATGGAAGAACACCAGTGCCGGTGACAAGCCGTCGTGCTGCCGCAGTTCCTTCGGCACGTAGATGCGCGCCGGGGTAACGCCGTGCGGTGCCGGGATCGACAGTGGCGCGACGCGCGCAAGCTCGGGTGCTTCAGGATTGGTCGCAAAGCGGGCCTGCGCGTAATAGGCGCGCGCTTCCGGTGCGGTCAGGGTCTCGTAGGCGGGGCGACCGGCCTCCTGAACGGCCCTGTAGACGGCGGCGGCATCGGGATCGAGCACAACGGGCATTGGGGGAGCGACCTCAGGTTTTCTGGTTATGGTTGGGCGTCGTTCTCGGGGGCAATGCCCGCCGCGGCCCCGGGAAGGGCGCTCCCACTATCCCATCCGGCTGCCAGCCTGGCCAGCCGGCGGCGGGCAGGGCAGGAATGCCGCCCTTGGCGCGGGGCAAGCCGAAATGAAAAAAGGCGGACAATTAAGGCTGCCTCACCTTGTCTCAGATCGACCTAAGAATTGTAGCGACTGTTCCTCTCGATCGATTCCCCTGAACTCCTGCCGCTAAGCCTGCTGCCCGTCCATCGCGGTCTGGGCAAGCACTTCCTTGCGGTGAAAGTCAGCAAGGAGATTCTCACCGTTGGCCTGAGCCGCGAGATCAAGGTCTACCTGTTGCGGGAGGATCAACCCCGGATCGACCTACGGAGCCTTTGCTGATAAGGGCTGTGTCACAAAGGGGGCGCTATGTTTAATCGATCTGCTTTGCTCGCTATTGCTTGTTCCTTAACGCTGGCCGGGTGCGATTTTGAAACCAAGGTAGACCTATATCTGTCGGACGTCCTGAACGTTGCGAAGACTGGTCAGCCAGAGAAGGTAACTGTTCGATATTTGCTGGAGGTTCCAACTCAAGATAAGTGCATGCTGTATGGCCCCAAGATCGTTGACATCATTAAAACTCAGATGCCGGAGTTCACGGGTTCTTCTTGCTTACGAAGAGGGTTAAGCGACTTTATTGCCATCACAGGAAGCGCCCCTGTGGTTCGTGGTGAACCAATTAATGGGGGCGAAAATTACTCATTCACCTACAATGGAATCAGCGCCATTGGCGTGCAGGTTCAAGAGGACAACGCTGCCCAAGTCAGTCTCATGATGCACCCGTCAACATTTGCAGATCTGATGGCTCGGACCAAGCAAGTGGTCGGTATTGAATATGCAGATGCAAAAATCTCTAAGATTGAGATCATCCTCGACAATGATACGAAGAAGGACTTCAAGGCGCTTTTTAAGGCATCACTAATTGACGGTGATCCAGTGATTGAATCGCCGGCAACGTTCAAGGCGCGCAGCAAGAGAACGATCACCGTGTCTGACGTACATGCGAAAGCGCTACAAAGGGATGGATCCATCATTTTGTTCCTTTGGCTATACAACAAGGAACAGTGATCTCGTTAGATCGTCACAACGGTCCGTGCCATATGAGCGCGGTCAACTTCGACGATTGCGCGGGATGTCGTTCATGAAAGCAGTTTGTACCAGAAACGAGCGTTGAAGGATGAACAGGACGCGAACATGTGCGACCAGATGCATTGATTTTGCTGTGGAAATTCCTTCGGTCGCAAACCCGCCGTATTCGGCGTGTTAACCCGATGGCCTGCGAGCGGCGGTATCCCCTGTAGAATGTCCAACAAGCCCGATTCGCTGTTGAAGCCGCGCGAGATGTTTCGAACCCTTACTCTGACAGGCCTTGCGGCGCTTTTGGCCGCCACCGCTTTGACGGTTGCGACGCCCGCGCGAGCGCAGATCGGCACGATCTTCTCCGATCCGCCGCCGCGGCCGCCGGGCAGCATTCCGCGCGGCCAGCCGCAGCCCCAGATGCCTGACGACGACGAAGAGGTCCCCGAGCTGCCGCCGCAGGGGCGCGTGCTGCCGTCGCGCCCGATGGCGCCTCCGCCGGGCCGGCAGGGCAATGTCATGCCGGGGCCGGTCGAGACCCAGCCGCTGGCGCCGCCGCCGGGCTCGACCGTGGCTCCGGCGAACCAGCCGCCGTCCGTCGCAGTTGCGCCGCCTGGTCCGCAAGGCGTCCCGCCGCCGGGTGCGCCGGGTCAGCGACAGCCCCAGCAGAAGGGTGGCCCTGTGCCGCAGACGCCGGCGAGCCTCCAGCCAGGCGACGAGGTGGTCACCGAGCCGCCGGCCCAGAAGATCGTGAACAAGAAGGCGACCTTCTCCGGCCTCGACAAGATCACCGGGCGCATCATCAATTTCGACGAGGACATCGGCGAGACTGTCCAGTTCGGCGCGCTGCGCGTCAAAACCGACGCTTGCTACACACGGCCGGCGACGGAGGCCGCCAATACGGATGCCTTCGTCGAGGTCGACGAGATCACCCTGCAGGGTGAGGTGAAGCGGATTTTCTCGGGCTGGATGTACGCCGCGAGCCCCGGCCTGCACGGCGTCGAGCATCCGATCTACGACATCTGGCTCACCGACTGCAAAGAGCCGCAGCAGACCATCGCGACCGCGGCACCGGATCCCGCGACCAAGCCCGCGCCTCCGCCGCCTGCGGCGCAAAAGAAGGCCGCACCCAAGCAGGCCGTGCAGCAGCGTCCGCCGCAGCCGTTGCCGCCGCCACCGCAGCAGCAACCGGCTCCGCCACCTCCGCCGCCACAGCAGCAGCCGGGTCTCTTCGGTATCCCCGGGTTTGGCCGGTAATATCTCTGCTTATTGCCGAGATGCGATGATCTCGAGCGCGCGTGCGCCCGGGATCGCCTCGCCGGCGGAGAGCCTCAGGAAATCGCCGGGTTCGCCGGCGAGCGCCTTGTCGAGCAGCGCGGTGTAGCGCCGCCGCGAAATCTCGACTGCGCCGAAGCTCTTCAGGTGTTCGGTGACATATTGCGTGTCGAGCAGCTCGAAGCCGCCATGAATGAGCCGCGCGACCAGATGCACCAGCGCGACCTTCGAGGCATCGCGCGCGGTGTGAAACATGCTCTCGCCGAAGAAGGCCCGTCCCAGGCTGACGCCGTAAAGCCCGCCGACGAGGTCGTCGCCCTGCCAGGCTTCGACGCTGTGGCAATGGCCGAGTTCATACAGGCCGCCATAGAGATCGCGGATCCGCTTGTTGATCCAGGTATCCTCGCGCCCGGTCTGCGGCGCGGCGCAGCCGGCGATCGTGGCCTTGAACGCCGTGTTGACCGTCACGCGAAAGGCGTCAGAACGGACTGTACGCGCGAGGCGGGAGGCGACGCGGAAACCCTCGAGCGGGATGACGCCACGCATCTCCGGCTCGACCCAGAACAGCGTCGGATCGTCCGCGCTCTCGGCCATCGGAAAGATGCCGCAGGCGTAGGCGCGCAGCAGCACCGCTGGCGTGATTTCAGACGAGGCGGAATCGCGCGAAGTCATGGCTCGCAACAATAGCAGGATCGCGACGCGCGTGCGATGGGGGGAAGCCCGTGCAATTGCGGGTCAGCCTGCCGTCGCGCTGCTCACCTGGTCGGGCGCCATGGGTATGCGGCGGAATTTCAGCAGAATGCGGGTTCCGGAATGTGCGGGATCGCGCTCGACGGAGGCATCGAGCTTGGAGGCCATGGCCGCGACGATGCGCTGGCCCATGCCGGTGGAGCGCGGATCGGCCTTGACGTTGTCGCCGACGCCGTCGTCGGTGATCGTCAGTAGGAGGTCGTCGCCCCGCGAGGTCAGCTCGACATGGATGGGACCGGCGCCGTCGGGATAGGCATACTTCACCGCGTTCATCACCAGCTCGTTGACGATGATGCCGACGGCAACGGCGCGGTCCGGATCGATTTCGATCGGCTCGGCCTTCAGCGTCAGGCGCGACATCCGGTTGCCCTCGGCCGAGCGGCGCAGATCCTCGAGCAGCGAGTCCAGATACTGGTTCAGGACCACGCTCTTCAGGTCTTGCGAGGTGTAGAGGCGGCGGTGCACCTGCGCGACCGCGGCGACGCGGCCCATCGCGTTGGTCAGCGCCGCCTTGACCTCATCCTGCGAGGCGGAGCTCGCCTGAAGGTGCAGCAGCGAGGCGATGATCTGGAGCGAGTTGCCGACGCGGTGGTTGACCTCGCGCAGCAGCAGTTCGCGCTCGGCGGCAAGCGCCGCGTAGCGGTCGCGCGAGGCGTGGATTTCGGCTTCGGCTTCCTCGCGCGCCTTCTGCAATTCGGCCTGGCGCAGCGCGCCGTCGGCGGCAACGTGGAGCAGGGGGATGAAGTCGCCCTTGACGTCCTTGACCAGATAATCCGCCGCGCCGGCCTTCAGGGCGGTGACTGCGATGGTGGAGTCCTGCGACGCCGTCACGAACACCACGGGCGGCGCGCCCGCGATCGCCATGATCTGTTCCAGCGTCTCCAACCCGTCGAGGCCGGGCATATACTGGTCGAGCGCCACGACGTCGATGCGGCCTTCGACATCCGCGCTGCGGACGCGCTCCAGGCCTTCCTCGCCGCTCGCGGCAAGGATGACCTTGTAGCCGCGCCGCGTCAGGCCGCGATCGACCAGGCGCGCCAGCGCGTCGTCGTCGTCGATGTAGAGCAGTGTCGGCGTGCGCTGGTTCATGAGGCGGCAGGCGGGACCTGGATGACGGAGAAGAATAGGCCCAGCTGCCGGATGGCGTTGGCGAAATTCTCGTAGTTGACGGGCTTGGTGATGTAGACGTTGCAGCCGAGCTCGTAGCAGCGCTTGATTTCCTGGGAGTCGTCGGTGGTGGTCAGCACTACCACGGGCGAGGCCTTCAGATATTTGTTTTCCTTGATCTGCTTCAGGATGTCGATGCCGGTCATGTCGGGTAGGTTGAGGTCGAGCAGGATCAGGAGCGCATTGCCCTTCTGTGTAAGCCCACTGCCGTCGGCGCCGAACAGGTGCTTCATCGCGTCGGTGCCATTGGGAAACGCGATGATCTCGTTGTTGACGCCGGAACGACGGATGTTGCGCTCGATCAGCCGGGCGTGTCCTTCGTCGTCCTCGATCATGATGATGGTGACGGGCAGTGTCATTTGTCGTTCCGGTTGCTGGCGTTCCAGGCGATGGGCAGCGTAATCGTGAAGGTGCTGCCTGTGTTCAGTTCCGACGATACCGACATCGTGCCGCCGAGGCGGCGCACAAGTGCACGCACATGCGCAAGACCAATGCCCTGACCGGGCTTGTCCTGGGTTCCAGCACGGCGGAACAAATCAAAAATCCGCTGATGATCCTTCGGATCGATGCCGCGGCCGTTATCACTGATTTCGAAGATAGCGTATCCAAGCTTGGTACGCCCCCGGATTCGGATCTCGCCGGGAACTCCGGTCTTCAGATACTTGACCCCGTTGTCGATCAGGTTCGAGAAAATCTGCTCGAGTGCGAGGCGATCGCTGACGATATGCGGCAGTGACTCGACGTGGATTTCAGCCTGCGCTTCTGCGGCCTGATGCGCCAGCGTTGACACGATCGCTTCGATCAGCTCGTGCGTGTCGATCTTCTCCGGCACGAATTCGCGCCGGCCCTCGCGGGTGAGGTTGAGGATCGCCGAGATCAGCCGATCCATCTTTGCGATCGACGACTTGATGAAGCCAAGGGCTTCGCCAAAATCGGCTGAAAGCTGTTTGTCCGCCCCCTCGAGCACGATCTCGCCGGCCGCCGCCGGCGGCCCGCCGGTCGCGGCTTGGGTGAGGCCGCCGATGCGGCGGAAGATGTCGCCGCCGAGCTCCTCGAGTTCGCTGGTAAAGCCCATGATGTTCACCAGTGGCGAGCGCAAATCGTGGCTGACGATATAGGCAAAGCGCTGGATCTCGTTGTTGGCCTCGCGCAGGTCTGCCGTGCGTTCGTCGACGGTGGCTTCCAGGTTGAGATTGGCGTCGCGCAGACGCGCCTCGGCCTGGTCGCGGGCGCGTGAGGACTGTCGCACCAGCAGGACCGATCCGAAGGCGAGCGCCAGAACCATCCCCGAGCCGGCGATGGTCACGGAGGAGGCAAGCTTCTGGGTCCGGTCGGCGGTCTCGGTCCGCTCCCTGAACAGGCGATCCTCTTCGTTCCGCATGTCGCGACCGACGCTGGCGATGGTCTCGACCGCGCTCGTGGACGTGCCGTTGAGAAGAGCAGTCACGCTCGTCGAGACGTCGTCGTTCTTGACGCGGTCGATGCCGCGAGCGAACTCCGACAGCCGCTGCTCGACGGATTTGCGCAGCTTGGCGGTGTTTTGGACCTGAACAGGGTTATCCCGCGTGAGCTTCTCCAATTGGTCGAGAGCCGGCGCGATCGCCGCGGCGGCGGCCTGATACTCGGCGAGGAATTGCGGAGATGAGGACAGCAGGTAGGCCCGCGTTGCGCTTTCCGCGCGGCGGACTTCGAGGAGCAGGTTGGCAATCTGGCTCTCGGCCTCGACCGTGTGCACGACCCAGGCGTTGTCCCCCCGCGCCTTGTTGACCAGCAGGACGGACGACACGCTGATCGCGACCAGCACGAAAAACCCCACCGAAAGCAGCAGGATTTGCATCACCGTGCGCCGCCGCTGTGCGCCGGCCGTCACGATGGGTTCACCTTGTTATCCTGAGTGGAGTTCAAAATGGCCCCTTGGAACTGTCCCAACCGTCCAGAACGCGATTGGGGCCAAGGGGTTCCACGGGGGCGAATTATTTCGCGCCCGGATCCACGTTGCCGGCCAGATATTGTTCGAGCCAGTGGATGTGATAGTCGCCGTCGATGATGGAGGGCTGCCGCACCAGGTCGCGGAACAGCGGCAGCGTCGTCTCGATGCCGTCGACCACCATCTCGTCCAGCGCGCGGCGAAGCCGCATCAGGCATTCGGCGCGCGTCTTGCCGTGCACGATCAGCTTGCCGACCAGGGAGTCATAATAGGGCGGGATCGTATAGCCCTGATAAACCGCGGAATCGATGCGCACGCCAAGCCCGCGGGGCGGGTGGTATTGCGAGATGCGGCCCGGCGAGGGCCGGAAGGTCTGCGGGTTCTCCGCGTTGATGCGGCATTCGATGGCATGGCCGATGATCTGCACCTCGTCCTGCTTCGCCGGCAATTCGCCGCCGGCGGCGATGCGGATCTGCTCCAGGACAAGGTCGATGTCGGTGATGCTCTCGGTGACGGGATGCTCGACCTGGATGCGCGTGTTCATTTCGATGAAATAGAACTCACCGTCCTCGAACAGGAATTCGATGGTGCCGACGCCGAGATACTTCATCTCGCGCATCGCTTTCGCGCAGGTCTCGCCGATCTTGGCGCGTGCAGCCGCGGAGAGGACGGGCGAGGGGCCTTCCTCCCAGACCTTCTGGTGGCGGCGCTGCAGCGAGCAGTCGCGCTCGCCGAGATGGATTGCGCCGCCGCGGCCGTCGCCGAGGATCTGGATCTCGATGTGGCGCGGCTTCTGCAGGTACTTCTCGAGATAAACGGAGGCGTCGCCGAACGCGGATCTGGCCTCGTTCGCCGCCGTCGACAGCGCCAGCTGAAGATCAGCCTCGCTGTGCGCGACCTTCATGCCGCGGCCGCCGCCGCCGGCAGCCGCCTTGACCAGCACGGGAAAGCCGATCTCGCGGGCGATCGCCATCGCGTCGTCCTCGGGGCCGACCGCGCCGTCGGAGCCGGGCACGACGGGGATGCCGAGCCGCTTGGCAGTCTTCTTGGCCTCGATCTTGTCGCCCATCAGGCGGATGTGCTCGGCCTTGGGGCCGATGAAGTGCAGATTGTGCTCGGCGAGGATTTCCGCGAAGCGCGCGTTCTCGGACAGGAAGCCGTAGCCGGGATGCACCGCGTCGGCGCCCGTGATCTCGCAGGCCGCGAGCAGCGCGGGCACGTTGAGATAGCTGTCCTTGGACGGCGGCGGTCCGATGCAGACGCTCTCGTCCGACAGGCGCACATGCATCGCATCGGCGTCGGCGGTGGAGTGCACGGCGACGGTCGCGATTCCGAGCTCCTTGCAGGCGCGCAGGATGCGAAGGGCGATCTCGCCGCGATTGGCTATGAGGATCTTGTCGAACATGGTGCCTCAGCGGGCGAATAGGGAGTAGCGAGTGGCGAATGGGGCAAGACGGACACCATTCGCTGTTCGCAATTCGCCACTCGCTTATTCAATAATGACGAGCGGCTCGCCGTACTCGACCGGCTGGCCGTCTTCGACCAGGATCTGCGTCACCGTGCCGGCACGCGGCGAGGGAATCTGGTTCATGGTCTTCATCGCTTCGATGATCAGCAGCGTCTGGCCGACCGAGACCTTGCTGCCGACCTCGATGAACGGCTTGGCGCCGGGCTCAGGCGCCCAATAGGCGGTGCCGACCATCGGCGAGCTCACGGCGCCCGGATGCTTCGACAGGTCAGATGCTGCGGCCGCCGGTGCTGCGGCGGCAGCTGCTGCAACAGGCACCGCATGGGCGGCTGCCAGCGGCAGCGGCATGGTCGCGGCAACGCTGATGTTGCGGGCGACGCGCAGGCGCAGGCCCGCACGCTCGATCTCGATTTCGGTGAGGCTGGTTTCATCGAGCAGCAGGGCGAGCTCGCGGATGAGCGCGGAATCGTCGCTGGAAAACTTTGCGGCTGCTTTGTCGTCTGGCTGGCGCGCCATGTTTCTTTGATCCGAATGTTCTGTTTGATGAGGGAAGCTTCAGGCTTTGGGCTTGATGGCGAGCTTGGCGGCAAGGCCCTGGATGGCGAGGCGATAGCCCTCGATGCCGAAGCCGCAGAGCGAGGCGAAGGCCGCGCGCGCGGTGTAGGAGTGATGACGGAAACTCTCGCGGGCGTGGATGTTGGTCACATGAACTTCGACCGTGGGGATCTGCACCGCGAGCAGCGCGTCGTGCAGGGCGATCGAGGTGTGGGAATAGCCGCCGGCATTGATGATGATGCCCTTCATCTTGCGCTGGTGCGCCTCGTGGATGAAATCGATCAGCTCGCCTTCGCGGTTGGACTGCCGGCAGTCAGCCTTGAGGCCGAACGTCGCCGCCGTCTCCCGGCACAGCGCCTCGACGTCGGCCAGTGTCGCATGACCGTACTTTTCGGGCTCGCGCGTCCCCAACATGTTGAGGTTCGGCCCGTTCAGGACGAGGATCGTGTCGGTTGCTGGTTCGGCCATTCCAATTCCGGAAGAGGTGCTTCGGCGTGGCGGGTTATAGGTAACAAAGCGCGTGAGGGGAAGCCTTGAAGGACCTCCCTGGCGGGTTCAGGTACCTCATCCAGTGCGCAAAAACCTGTGCGGAAACTACGGAAATTGCTTGTTAACCAGTCCAAAGGATGGCTATCGGCCGAACGGCAAAGGGCGGGCATTGCTGCCCGCCCCCTGAGGTTGCCGTCATCCGGCCTTAGAGCGTTTTCGAGCGAAGTGGATACCGCTTCGCGTAAAGAAAAACGCGTCAGAACAAGAAGCTAGAGCCCCGTTCCGATTCCATCGGAACGGAAATGGCTCTAGGCGTTCAGGACCGCCACGATCTCGTAGGTGTCCGGATTGATGATCACGATTTCATCCTTGACCAGGACGTACCTGTAGGTCCGCCACTCCGGATAGATCGTCACGACCCGCGACGGCAGGGCGTGGAGCTCGATGCCCTCGCGCGGAATGCGGGTGCCGACGGAAACCGAGAAGTTCACGTTGGTCACTGGAGCGACATGCTCCTCGTGGATCACCGAGGTGATCTGCGTTCGCTGCTCGGTCGAGAGCTTGGCGCCGGCGCCGGCCTGGCCGACCGTCGTGTTGGTGTTGGTCTGGCCCTGCGCGTTCCGCTCGGTGCTGGTGCCCTGGCGGTTCTCGGCGTTGTTGGTCGAGGTGCCGCTCTTGTTGCCCTCAGCCTTCATGTTGTCCCTGGCGCCGGACTTGCTGTCCTGGCTCATGCTCTTGGACCTGTCCTGCTGACCCTGCGCGTGTTCGTCAGTGCGCTGGCTCTTGGTGGCGCCGGACCTTTCCTCGGTCGCATTCTTGTTCATCTCGCGGCCCGAACGCTCGTCCTTCATCGCACCGGAGGACTTCTCCTCGGCCGACGGGCCGGACTTCATGCTGCTGGAGCCGCCAGCCTGGCCGACGGTACCCTTCTCGTGGGTGGATTCACGGCCCATCGAGCCGCCGCGCTCAGCTGCGCCGCTGGAGGGCTGCGAGTGCTGCATCTGCGCGCCACCAGCAGCGCCGCCGCTCTCGCGGCCCGTGGTGCCCTGTGCGTTCGCCAGACCGGTGCCTGCGACGAGCGCGAGTGCGGCAACCGAAATCATAAAGCGGTTAGACATCGAATTCTCCTCACGTGTTCATTTGCGTCATTGCCCGCGCCGACAACGAAAGGAGATTTGAGTTGTTCCGGAACATCAGTGGTTCCGCGGCATTTGTTTCCTAAACACGAGATGAATGTACGCGCCGGATTCGCGCCAGGATTCGTGCAACGCTTGGTCCAACGAAAAAGGCCGGCTTTTCAGCCGACCTCTTGCATGCGTGAGATGTGAAGCGCGCGATCAGCAAGTCGCCTTGCCGCAGCGGGCAACGCCGATCTTTTCCTTGAGGCCTTCGAGGCCGACGGCACCGACCACGATCTGCTTGCCGATCACGTAGCTCGGCGTGCCATTCATGCCCATCGCTTCGGCGAGCTTGAAGTTCTCCTCGATGGTGGCGCGCACCTCGGGGCTGGCGATGTCCTTTTCGATTTTTGCAACATCGAGGCCCGCCTCCTTGGCCGCTTGAATCGCGCGCGCCTTGTCGGCCGGCCCGCGGCCGCCCAGCAGCTTCTGGTGGAAGTCGAGGTACTTCTTGCCTGTGGGATCCTGCATGCGCACGGCGACCGCGACCTGGGCTGCTTCGACCGAGCCCTGGCTCAGCACCGGAAACTCCTTCAGCACGACCTTCAGCTTCGGATCGCTCTTCATGAGATCGAGCATGTCGCCCATCGCGCGTTTGCAGTAGCCGCAATTGTAATCGAAGAACTCGACGAAGGTGACGTCGCCGTCCTTGTTGCCGAGCACGACCTGGCGCGGTGAGTTGAAGATGGCGTCAGCGTTCTGCGAGATGCTGGCTTCGTGCTTCTGCGCTTCGGCAGCAGCCTGGCGCTTGCTGAGCTCGGTCATCGCCTCCTCGAGCACCTCGGGATGGCTGACAAGATAGTTCTTGATGATCGCCTCGATGTCGGTGCGCTGGGCATCGGAGAAGCTGTCGGCCGACGCGGGCACGGCTGCGCCGAACATGGCGAGTGCAAACAGCGCGGGAGCAAGCAGGCGCAGCGAAGGCATAGGCAAATCCTCTTATCGAAAGCGGGTTTCGGAAAACGTCCCGGCGGACTTAAGCTCGGTGTCGTGACGTCGTGGTGTCAGGCGTCGATCTAGTTACGCGGCGGCTTCGCCGCCACGATGTCATCGGCCTTGACCCATCCGGGCGTGCCGACGGCAAAACGGGTTTTCGCGCGCGTGGCGAGTTCGCGGGCGGTCTTGTTGTCGCCGCGCAGGTACGCGGCCTGTGCCGACGCGAGATCCGCCTCGGCATAGTCTCCCTTCCGGCCATAGGCCATCGCGAGCTGGGTGTAGCCGAGCGGCGCCTCTGGCTCTCGTGCCACCGCGGCGCGGAGAATCCGAACGGCGTCGTCGGTGTAGGCCTTATTATCGGTTCCAACCAGAGCCTGCCCAAGTAACATCTCGATGAGGGGCGCGCTGTTCGAAAGCTGCACCGCCTTGCGAAGGGCAGGGATCGCGTCGGCCGGCTTGCCGCTCTCCAGCAAGGCCTGGCCACGCACCTCGTAGAAGTACGGGTTGTTCGGCTGGACCTGGATCAGCGCGTCGATCTGGGTGAGCGCACTGCGCAAATCCCCGTGCAGATAGGTGCTGATGGCCCGGGCATAGCGCGCCGGCAGGCTGTCGTTCGACTGCGGATAGCGGCGGTACACGGTCTCCGGCCGTTCCATGAAGGCCGAGATCTTGGCGCGCACCATGTCGTGGCGGAGCTGGAGCGCGGGATCGTCCTTCTTGTCCCAATACGGACTCGTGCTGGCGAACTCCTGGAGTGCGGCGACGCGCTCGGCGGGCATCGGGTGCGACTGGAGATAGGGATCGGCGCCGCGCGCGGCGAACAGGCTCTCGCTGGTGAAGCGCTTGAAGGTCTCGTACATGCCCTTGGGCGATTGCTGGGTCGCGGCCAGGAACTTGACCCCGGCACGGTCGGCGTTCTCCTCCTGCTGGCGCTGGTAGGACAACAACGAGCGGCGGATCATCTCCTGCGGGCCGGCGATGGCGGCGGCGCCCGCATTGGCGAGCCCGTTGTTGCCGGCGCTCGAACTGCGGACGCTGCCTGCGGCGATTGCGCCGGCACCGAGCAGCATCGCGATGATCATCTGGGTCTGGGCGTTGGCAAGCTGCTCGCGCAACTTGGACAGATGGCCGCCGGCCAGATGCCCGGTTTCGTGCGCGAGCACGCCGATGATCTGGTTAGGCGTCTCCGATTGGAGGATCGCTCCGTAGTTGACGAAGATGCGGCGGCCATCCGCGACGAACGCGTTGAATGAGGCCTCGTTGAGGATCACCATCTGGATGTTCTGCTTCTCCAGACCGGCCGCGCGCAGGATCGGGCGCGTATATTCGCGCAAGAGCTGCTCGGTCTCGGTATCGCGCAGGACCGGCGGGCCCTTCTGCTGCGCCTGGGCCGCCGGGACCGGCAACAACGCGATCGCCGCGGCCGTGACCAGGGCGGTGAGGGCGGAGGCCTTCTTGCGCAATGCGATCTGGAGCAACATCAAGCGGTCTGGGTCAAACGGTCTTGGAAAGCAGTTTCGTGATTGGTTTTGGCGATTGGCGGTGGACCGGATACGCGATATGCCCTAATGAGCCGTACAATGCGGCCAGTCTGGGGCGCAAGCGCCCCGTTTTCCGGACCGGACGGACCGGTCCGCCAGCGAAATAGCAGAAATCAATGCACAATGCGACATTGAGGAACCGGTTGGGGCAGTGGCTCGAGCCCTCCCGCCGCAGTGATGTTCCCCCGTTCATGGTGATGGACGTGATGGCCGCGGCGGCCCGAATCGAGGCGGCCGGCGGTCACGTCATCCATATGGAGGTCGGCCAGCCCGCCACCGGTGCGCCGAGGACCGCGATCGCGGCCGCGCATGCGGCGCTGGAGGCGGGGCGGATTGACTATACCTCTGCGCTCGGCATCCCCAGCTTGCGCGAGCGCATCGCGAGGCACTATCGCGACGCCTATGGCTGTGACGTCAGCCCCGAGCGGGTGGTGGTGACGACGGGCTCCTCCGGCGGCTTCATCCTGGCTTTTCTCTCGATGTTCGAGCCCGGTGATCGCGTCGCCGTGACGGTGCCGGGTTATCCGCCATACCGTCATATTCTCACTGCACTCGGTTGCGAGCCGGTGCTGATCGAGACCACGAACGAGACCCGCCATGCGCTGACCGGCGAGGCACTGCTCGAAGCCCACCGCAAGGCGCCGCTGAAAGGCGTGCTGGTTGGCAGCCCGGCCAATCCCACGGGGACGATGATGTCGCGCGAGGCGCTGTCGGGTCTTATCGCGGCCGCGGAAGATGCTGGCATTCGCTTCATCTCCGATGAGATCTATCACGGGCTCGACTACGCGTTTCCGGCGGTGACCGCAGCGGCGCTGTCCGAGCACGCACTCGTGATCAACTCATTCTCGAAGTATTTCTGCATGACGGGCTGGCGCGTCGGCTGGATGGTCGTGCCTGAAACCCTGGTGCGGCCGATCGAGCGGCTGCAGCAGAACCTGTCGATCTCGGTGCCGGCGCTGTCGCAGATCGCGGCCGAGGCCGCGTTCGACGGCGCGGCTGAGATGGAGGACATCAAGCACGGCTATCAGGAAAACCGGCGCATTCTGATCGACGGATTGCCCAGGGCCGGCCTCACCAGGTTCCTGCCTGCCGACGGTGCATTTTATCTCTATGCCGACGTCTCCGATTTCACCGCGGACAGTTTCGAGTTCGCCAAGCAGATGCTGGAACAGGCTCACGTTGCGGCCACGCCGGGGCTCGATTTCGATCCCATCCATGGCCGTTCGTTCATACGGCTGTCCTATGCGCGTTCTGCAGAGGAGATGCGGGAGGCGGTTGACCGGATCGCTCACTGGCTTAAATAGCCGCGAGTTTTCGACAGCCTTCCGGAGTTCAACTTGTCTGACCGTTCCGTCCCGTCCACCGCTACGCCGCATTCCTCTCTCGCCGCATTGATGTGGCCAACCCGACCGGGCGAAACCGTCGGCGCCTTCCGCGCCTTCGTGCTGGTTGCGCTCGGTACCGCGCTGATGGCGCTGTCAGCCAAGGTGAACCTGCCGCTGCCCTACGTGCCCATGACCTTGCAGACGCTGGTCGTGCTGATGATCGGCGCCGCCTATGGCTGGCGCCTTGGCAGCGCAACCATGATTGCCTACCTCGCCGAGGGCGCAATGGGTCTGCCGGTGTTCGCCGGCCCCGTGGGTGGCATTGCACCGCTGGTCGGCCCGACCGCTGGCTACCTGTTCGGTTTCATTGGCGCAGCCTTCGTCACCGGCTGGCTCGCCGAGCGCGGTTGGGATCGCAGCGTGGTTCTGCTGTTCGCGGCGATGGCCGTTGGACACGTTGTCATTCTGGCCGCCGGGTTCGGCTGGCTGGCTTTTGGCCTCGGCTTGGGCGTATCCAAGGCATGGCAGGTCGGCATCGTGCCGTTCATCGCGGCCTCGCTGGTCAAGAACGGGCTTGGCGCGACGCTGATGCCGGCGGCACGCCGGGTCGTCGATCGCCGCGGGTAGAGCGCGCAATAGCCGGCAGTTCCGATTGACAGGGCCGGCCAAGTTGATCTTGGCTGGCTCTGTGCTTTAGGGGGAGTGAGACGATGACGACGACAACGATGACGGCGGGGACGCCGGTCGCTGCCAAGCCGTGGTACAAGGTTCTCTACATCCAGGTGCTGATCGCGATCGTACTCGGCGCCATCGTCGGCTGGCTCTGGCCGTCGGTGGCCACCAACGACTGGATCAAGGCGCTCGGCGACGGCTTCATCAAGCTGATCAAGATGGTGATCGCGCCGATCATCTTCTGCACCGTGGTCTCGGGCATTGCCCATATCCAGGACGCCAAGAAGGTTGGACGCATCGGCGTCAAGGCACTGGTCTATTTCGAGGTCGTCTCGACCTTCGCGCTGGTGATCGGCCTCATCGTCGGCAATGTCATCAAGCCGGGCTCGGGCTTCGGAGGCGCTGCGGCCAACGCCCAGGCCGTCGCCAACTACGCCAAGCAGGCCGAAGGCCAGAAGTCGGTCGACTTCATCCTGCACATCATTCCCGACACCGTTGTCGGCGCTTTCGCGCAGGGCGAGATCCTGCAGGTGCTGCTGTTCTCGGTGCTGTTCGGCTTCGCCCTCATGGGGCTCGGCGAGCGCGGCCATGTGATCCGCAGCTTCATCGACGATGCCGCGCATGCCGTGTTCGGCGTGATCTCGATCGTGATGCGTGCGGCGCCGATCGGCGCGTTCGGCGCGATGGCGTATACCATCGGCAAGTTCGGCACGGGCGCGATCCTCAACCTGATCGGCCTGATCGCGACGTTCTACCTGACCGCGGCGCTGTTCGTCTTCGTGGTACTCGGGATCATCGCGCGGCTTGCGGGCTTCTCGATCTTCCGCTTCCTTGCCTACATCAAGGACGAGCTCCTGATCGTGCTCGGCCCCTCGTCCTCGGAAAGCGCGCTGCCGTCCTTGATGGAGAAGCTCGAGCGTCTCGGCTGCTCCAAATCGGTGGTCGGCCTCGTGGTGCCCACGGGTTATTCGTTCAACCTCGACGGCACCAACATCTACATGACGCTGGCGACGCTGTTCATCGCGCAGGCGCTCGGCTTCGATCTCACCTTCGGCCAGCAGATCACGATCCTTGTCGTGGCGATGCTGACCTCGAAGGGCGCTTCCGGCATCACCGGTGCGGGCTTCATCACGCTCGCCGCGACGCTCGCTGTGGTCGACCCGCGCCTGGTGCCGGGCATGGCGATCGTGCTCGGCATCGACAAGTTCATGAGCGAGTGCCGCGCGCTGACCAATCTCTGCGGCAACGGTGTCGCCTGCGTGATCGTCGCCTGGTGGGAGGGCGAGCTCGACCGCGACAAGCTCAACGCGCGGCTGAGCCAGCAGATCGATCCGACCGACATGGAAACGGCGGTTACGACGGACTGATCTGCAAGCGCATGTATCGGCGCAGGTCGCCGTCAGGTGTTGGAGCAATAGGGCTGGTCGATATCCTCGATCAGCCCTTTTCCTTTGGCGCCAGCCGAGAGAAAGCTAGCGCGGCTCCTTGTTCTCAACTTTGCCCATGGTCCCGCAGTTGGGACACTTGTTGGCAATGCTGAACCCTTCCTTTCGCTTGCAGTTCGAACACCAGTACGTATTGCAGGCCTTGCAGTGCCTCCAATTGCCTCCGGTGGTGTGACACTTCGGACAGATCGCCATGTGGACCTCGTTGTGTTGAGAACGCAGTTGAATCGTTGGTTCGCTTGCCGGCGCAATCGTTGCGGCCGGACCGGCCTTCGGGGCTCACGGCGGGAGGTGTCTTTGCCTCCGATCATCCAGCCTGTGAATACAACTTCAAATGTTTCTTGATCTCTGCCAACTCCATCATGCACGCGTCGTGCATTCCATAGCCCGCAAAGCTGGCGGCGAAGAATCGAAGCTTGAAGTGTTCTGCCGCCTTCATGATTTTTTCTTCGGGGATGGAATCGAGAGCGCTGGCAAGCGCGGTGCTCCTCGGATTGTTGTTGGCAAGCAGGAAGATGAACTCTGGGACGCCGGCAACCGTGGGAGGCTTCTCTGATTTCAGAAAAGCCTTGCTTTCGTTGAAGCGGACCAAACCCAGCTTCCAGAGCTTGTGGAATTGATCGCCGATCGTTTCGCAGAGACGCGCTTGTCTATCTTGAGCTGCTTTCCTGACATCGGCACTGGATTCGCCGACCCCAAAGAGATCGCAGATGTCGTCGAAATGGTCCTTGATGCCGGAGCCCTTTTTCGCCGAGTTTGAAGTTACAAAGCTGTCAATGCCATACTTCATTTCAATAACGACTGGCGTGCATACGCCTGGACCCGAGCGGCTTCCAGCGGTCCATTTCAAGCCGAGCATGTCGGCCCGCATCGCTTTGTCGCCAAGCGAAGCGTGATGCTCAATATCAGTGATGAAGTACTCAGTGATATTGGATATTCCTGATCTGTTGTTCTCCCAAGCAACGAGCTGCTGAAATTCCCGTTCGCTCTTCCGCTTCTTTGTGAAGTATAAATTCATTATCTCCTTGAGCGCGGGCATTGCATCGACCCAGATATTGCAATCGTTCTCGTCCTTAATGGTGCCGGGAAGATGTTCAAAAATCTCATGGCCATTGGTCGAGTAGTCTCGGTCGAATTTCGCACTGTATCCATCGCTCTGGTGGGTAAGCTGGAGTATGCTGCCGCCACGGTAGTAAACGTTGATCGAGGCGTGACGGAACGCGAGCATGAGCGTGTCGTCATTGCGAATTCGCTCGGCTAATCCAGAGAGGCAGCCTGATTGAAGAGCAGCAAAGAACTTGTCGGAGATAGTCTCGGTCATTGTATTTCCAAATGAGCTGGAGCAGAGAAGTTTTTGTAATAGCGGGCCAGGCGAGATTTCATGCATCCCACCACTCGCCGTCCTGGCGACGGGTGACGTTCTTGAAGTAGTTTTGAAAGCTTTCCGCTTCGAACGTGTGGATGGGAACGAGTGCCTTTGGTGCGATCGCACTCGCCAGCCGCTTCAGGTCGGCAATGCTCGCATGTCCCGACGTGTGGATCACTTCGAGGGGAACGCCGCGTTCGGCGAGATCGGACTTCAGCTTCGCTCCCGCGCCGTCCTTGAGATAGCCGTCCCACTGCGACCAGATCGCGCGGGCCTTCGACCAGAGATTTGCGGCCTCGACATCACGCATCATCGCGGGGCGGAACAGCATCACGGCCTTGTCGCTGATTTCAGCGATATGTTCGCGGTAGATGCGCGCCTTCTTGTAGGGCTCGAGCAGGTCGAAGCGTTCGGTTCTCTTGATCTGTCGGCGCTGATACTCCGGCACGTAGACCGATAGATTTGGCCAACCCGGCGACGGCAGATTGGCGTTGCCGGTGGCTCTCAAGATTTCCATCGCATAGATGTCGAGCAGAAGCGTCCGGCCACTGCGCTTGCAGGCGCGATAGATGCCGACTATGCGGTCGATGTTCTGGGCCGAGGCGGAGATCGCGACGAAGCCCGGCGGGGTGAAGTTCTCGACCAGCCTCGCCTCGATCTCGGATTCCGTGGGGAATTGTGCGTCCTCGTCGAGCCGGCCGAGGCTTGAGCCTTCCATCAGCATGGTATCGACGCCCGGCGGCGGGTGGTTCACCATTCGCTCGAACAGCGCGCCCTTGCGGCCGTGGGCGCGAATGTCGCCACTGTAGAACAGGCGGCGGCCGGCGGCTTCGATCAGCAAGGCGTAGGCGTCATAGGCCGAATGATCGACCAGATAAGGCGTGATGCGGAATGGTCCGATATCGATGGGCTTGCGGTCGCTCAATTCATAAGCGGGAGCCGGCGCGAAAAAGTTCGGCACGAAGGGGGCTGCCGCGCTCATGATCCGAGCTGTCGCCGCGCCCATTGCCAACGGGATACTCGGCTTGCACAAGGGCAGAAGTCCCCAGTGATCGCCGTGTCCGTGCGAAATCACGACCGCCCGCAATGTGGGATCGGGATCGCGCAGGCCCGCCACGTCCGGCAGCAGCGTCTCCGAAACTTCGTCGGCATCGAGCGGCAGCCCGAGGTCGAGCAATATCCGCTCCCCGCAAGCTTCGAGTTCGACGCAGGTCCCGCCAATCTGCTGCGTTCCGCGATGAATGCGGCCGCGGAAGCCGGAAGATAATTCGGTCATGATTGGGCTTCCGTCTTGCGAGCCTGCCTTCCGGCGCGCAGCAGGGGGGCCACGCGATCCTCGATCTGCTGTTGCGAGACGAGCTTTTCGAGCCAGCGCTGCGGGATGCCGGCCCGGCCGTAGAGAGCGCCGGCGAGCTGGCCGGTGACGGCGGCCACCGTGTCGGAGTCCCGCCCCAGATTGACCGCGAGGATCACGGCCTCCTCAAACGACGATGTACGGTGGACGCACCAGAGCGCAGCCTCCAGCGTCGCGATCACGTATCCGGAGGAGGAAATCTCATCGCGCGTCTTGCCGACCCAATTGCCGGCAGCGATTCCGTTGAGTTCGTCGTGGCTGAACCAGAACCTCGATCGCAGTACTGTATCCTTGTCGAGGCCCCGCATGGCCTCGACCAGGAGGGTGGCGAAGAATTCGCAGGCCTTTGCCGCGACCGCGTTCGCATGCGTTGTCATGCTTTGGCGATGCGCGAGCCGGACGGCTTCGCTCACATCCGATGCCGCAAAGA
>JAEYRD010000062.1 GCA_023435725.1 Pseudomonadota bacterium
TGGTCAAGGTCTTCGTCGCGGTGAAGCGCAAGATCCAGCCCGGCGACAAGATGGCCGGCCGCCACGGCAACAAGGGCGTGGTGTCGAAGATCGTGCCGATCGAGGACATGCCGTTCCTCGAGGACGGTACGCACGCCGACATCGTGCTCAACCCGCTCGGCGTGCCCTCGCGCATGAACGTCGGACAGATCCTCGAGACCCATCTCGGCTGGGCCTGCGCCGGCCTCGGCAGGCGTATCGGCCAGACGGTCGATGCCTACCTGTCGAAGCAGGACATCAAGCCGCTGAAGGAGACCTTGAGGAAGGTCTACGGCGAGGACGAGACGATCAAGTCGCTCAACGACGGTGAACTGATCGAGCTTGGCCGCAATCTGAGCCACGGCGTGCCGATCGCGACGCCGGTGTTCGACGGCGCCAAGGAAGCCGACATCGAGGAGATGCTGAAGCTCGCCGGTCTCGACGCTTCGGGGCAGTCGACCGTCTATGACGGCCGCACCGGCGATGCGTTCGATCGCAAGGTGACGGTGGGCTACATCTACATGCTCAAGCTGCACCATCTCGTCGACGACAAGATTCACGCGCGTTCGATCGGTCCGTACTCGCTCGTCACCCAGCAGCCGCTGGGCGGCAAGGCGCAGTTCGGCGGCCAGCGTTTCGGCGAAATGGAGGTGTGGGCGCTCGAGGCTTACGGCGCGGCGTACACTCTCCAGGAGATGCTGACCGTGAAGTCGGACGACGTCGCCGGCCGTACCAAGGTGTACGAGGCGATCGTGCGCGGCGACGACACGTTCGAGGCCGGTATTCCGGAATCGTTCAACGTGCTGGTCAAGGAAATGCGCTCGCTCGGCCTCAACGTCGACCTGCACAATTCCAAGATGGGACCGGCGCCGACGTCGGAAGCGGCCGAGTAATACGACCTTTCATGCCCGGCCGTCGCGGCCGGGCATCGGCGCCTTTCCCGAGGCCTTGAGGGCAGGGCGCCCCGCTCGAGTGATTTTCGAATTTGCTGCCGGAGGCGACCGGTACGCGAGGAGAAGACGATGAACCAAGAAATTATGAATCTCTTTAACCCGACGACGCCGGCTCAGGTCTTCGACCAGATCCGGATCTCGATCGCGTCCCCAGAGAAGATTCTGTCCTGGTCCTACGGCGAGATCAAGAAGCCGGAGACCATCAACTACCGCACCTTCAAGCCCGAGCGCGACGGCCTGTTCTGCGCGCGCATCTTCGGGCCGATCAAGGACTACGAGTGCTTGTGCGGCAAGTACAAGCGCATGAAGTACAAGGGCATCATCTGCGAGAAGTGCTCGGTCGAGGTCACGCTGTCGCGCGTCCGGCGCGAGCGCATGGGCCACATCGAGCTCGCGGCCCCCGTCGCCCACATCTGGTTCCTGAAGTCGCTGCCTTCGCGCATCGGCCTCCTGCTCGACATGACGCTGAAGGATCTCGAGCGGATCCTCTACTTCGAATACTACGTCGTGCTGGAGCCGGGCCTCACCGCGCTGAAGGACCGTCAGCTCCTGTCGGAAGACGAGTATCTGAAGGCGCAGGACGAGTACGGCCAGGATTCCTTCACCGCCATGATCGGCGCCGAGGCAATCCGCGAGCTGCTCAAGGGCATGGACCTCGAGAAGCTCGAGGCTTCCTTGCGCGTCGAGATGCAGGAGACCGACTCCGACATCAAGCACAAGAAGCTCGCTAAGCGCCTGAAGATCGTGGAAGCGTTCCGCCACTCCGGCAACAAGCCGGAATGGATGATCATGACCGTGGTTCCGGTGATCCCGCCGGACCTGCGTCCGCTCGTGCCGCTGGACGGCGGCCGCTTCGCGACCTCGGACCTCAACGACCTCTACCGCCGCGTCATCAACCGCAACAACCGCTTGAAGCGGCTGATGGAGCTGCGCGCGCCCGACATCATCATCCGCAACGAGAAGCGCATGCTGCAGGAGGCCGTCGACGCGCTGTTCGACAACGGCCGCCGTGGCCGCGTCATCACCGGCGCCAACAAGCGCCCGCTGAAGTCGCTTGCCGACATGCTCAAGGGCAAGCAGGGCCGCTTCCGCCAGAACCTGCTCGGCAAGCGCGTCGACTATTCGGGCCGTTCGGTGATCGTGGTCGGTCCCGAGTTGCGCCTGCATCAGTGCGGCCTGCCGAAGAAGATGGCGCTCGAGCTGTTCAAGCCGTTCATCTATTCGCGGCTTGACGCCAAGGGCCTGTCCACCACCGTGAAGCAGGCGAAGAAGCTGGTCGAGAAGGAGCGGCCCGAGGTCTGGGACATCCTGGACGAGGTGATCCGCGAGCATCCGGTGCTGCTCAACCGCGCACCGACGCTGCATCGTCTCGGCATCCAGGCGTTCGAGCCCGTGCTGATCGAGGGCAAGGCGATCCAGCTCCACCCGCTGGTCTGCGCCGCCTTCAACGCCGACTTCGACGGCGACCAGATGGCCGTGCACGTTCCGCTGTCGCTCGAAGCGCAGCTGGAAGCGCGCGTCCTGATGATGTCGACCAACAACATCCTGCATCCGGCGAACGGCCAGCCGATCATCGTGCCGTCGCAGGACATCGTGCTCGGTCTCTACTACGTCTCCATCATGCGCGAAGGCCTGCCCGGCGAGGGCAAGCTGTTCGGCGACATGGCGGAGCTCGAGCACGCGCTGCACTCGAAGGTCATCCACCTCCACACCAAGATCAAGTACCGGTGGGAAGGCATGGACGAGACCGGCAAGGTCTCCAAGCGCTGGATCGAAACCACCGCCGGCCGCGTCATGCTCGGCAACCTCCTGCCGAAGAATCCGCGGGTTGCGTACGAGATCATCAACAAGCTGATGACCAAGCGCGAGATCTCCGGCGTGATCGACCAGGTCTACCGCCACTGCGGTCAGAAGGAGACCGTGATCTTCTGCGACCGCATCATGGCGCTCGGCTTCTACAACGCGTTCAAGGCCGGCATCTCGTTCGGCAAGGACGACATGGTCGTGCCGCACGGCAAGTGGAAGATCGTCGACACCACCCGTACGCTGGCGAAGGATTTCGAGCAGCAGTACAACGACGGTCTGATCACCCATGGCGAGAAGTACAACAAGGTCGTTGACGCCTGGTCGAAGGCCACGGAAGAAATCGCCAAGGCGATGATGAAGGAAATCTCCGCCACCAAGAAGACGGCGAGCGGAGCCGATGCCGACATCAACTCGATCTACATGATGGCTCACTCCGGTGCCCGCGGTTCGCCGGCCCAGATGCGCCAGCTTGCCGGCATGCGCGGCCTGATGGCCAAGCCGTCGGGTGAGATCATCGAGACGCCGATCATCTCGAACTTCAAGGAAGGCCTCTCGGTGCTCGAGTACTTCAACTCGACCCACGGCGCCCGCAAGGGCCTCGCGGACACCGCGTTGAAGACCGCGAACTCCGGCTACCTGACCCGTCGTCTGGTCGACGTCGCGCAGGACTGCATCATCACGCAGGCCGACTGCGGCACCAAGCTCGGCATCAAGATGCGCGCCATCGTCGATGCCGGCACCGTGGTCGCTTCGCTCGGCTCGCGCATCCTCGGACGCACGGCCTGCGAAGACGTGCGTGACAGCTCGGGCACGGTGATCATCAAGCGCGATACGCTGATGGAGGAAAGCCATCTGGACGCCATCCAGCAGGGTGGTGTGCAGGAGGTGAAGATCCGTTCGGCTCTGACCTGCGAACTCGTCAACGGCATCTGCGGCAAGTGCTACGGCCGCGACCTCGCCCGCGGCACGCCGGTCAACCACGGCGAAGCCGTCGGCGTCATCGCGGCGCAGTCGATCGGTGAGCCCGGTACCCAGCTCACGATGCGCACCTTCCACATCGGTGGTGCGGCGCAGCTCAACGAGCAGTCGTTCGTCGAATCCAACTTCGACGGCAAGATCGTGATCAGGAACAAGGCCATCGCCCGCAACAGCGAAGGTCACCTGATCGCGATGGTCCGCAACATGGTGGTGGCGATCGTCGATGCCGACGGCACCGAGCGTGCGACGCACCGTATTCAGTACGGCTCGCGCCTGCACGTCGACGAGGGCGACAACGTCAAGCGCGGCCAGCGTATCGTCGAGTGGGATCCCTACACCCGTCCGCTTCTCACCGAGGTGGAAGGCACCATCGGCTTCGAGGATCTGGTCGAAGGGCAGTCGATCTCGGAAACGCTGGACGAGGCCACCGGTATCGCCAAGCGCGTGGTCATCGACTGGCGCTCGACCCGCGGCGGCTCGGACCTGCGTCCGGCCATCGTGGTCAAGGGCAAGGACGGCAAGGTGCTCAAGCTCGCCCGTGGCGGCGATGCCCGCTACATGCTGTCGGTCGACGCGATTCTCTCGGTCGACATCGGTGCGAAGGTCGCGCCGGGCGACATCCTCGCCCGTGTCTCGACCGAAAGCGCCAAGACGCGTGACATCACCGGCGGTCTGCCGCGGGTGGCGGAACTGTTCGAGGCACGGCGTCCGAAGGATGCGGCGATCATCGCCGAAATCGCGGGCACCATCCGGTTCGGGCGCGACTACAAGAACAAGCGTCGCATCTCGATCGAGCCGATGGACAAGACCGACGAGCCGCGCGAGTACCTGATCCCGAAGGGCAAGCACATCCACCTTCAGGACGGCGACGTCGTCGAGAAGGGCGACTTCATCGTGGAAGGCAACCCGGCGCCGCACGACATTCTGGCGGTCAAGGGCATCGAGGAACTCGCGGCCTATCTGGTCAACGAGATCCAGGAGGTCTACCGGCTCCAGGGCGTGCTCATCAACGACAAGCACATCGAGGTGATTGTCCGTCAGATGCTCCAGAAGGTGGAAGTCACCGATCAGGGCGACACGGACATGATCTCCGGCGAGCAGGTCGACAAGATCGAGTTCGACGCGCTGAACGAGAAGGCCAAGGAAGAGGGCAAGAAGGTCGCGACGGGCACGCCGGTTCTGCTCGGCATCACCAAGGCGAGCCTCCAGACCCGCTCCTTCTTCTCGGCGGCCTCGTTCCAGGAGACCACCCGCGTCCTCACGGAAGCGGCGGTCAACGGCAAGGTCGATCCGCTCGAGGGTCTCAAGGAGAACGTCATCGTCGGCCGGCTGATCCCGGCGGGCACCGGCGCCTCCATGGCCAAGATCCGCGAAGTCGCGATGAAGCGCGACAAGCTGATCCTGGACGAGCGCGAGAAGCAGGCTGCCGTCGTGTCGCCCGCGCCGCCAGAAGCGGAGCCGATGGCACTGCCGCCTGCGGAATGATGGTTCATCCGTAGGAATACCGAGGATAACGAAAAGGCCGGCGAAAGCCGGCCTTTTTGCTGCTTTGTTTGCCTGCTGCGGTGCGGGATCAACCTTTGTTCATCTTTCCTTCAGGCGTAAAAGCGCTTCTGCTGGGGGAGCTTAGACCGGTGGATCCCGTGACGGGGGCAGGGCCGGAGACCACGGAACTCACATGCTTGATCTCGCAATCGTAGGCGGCGGCCCCGGCGGGCTGATGAGCGCCTGGTATCTGAAGCGTAAGCTCGGCGATCTCTGCCGCGTCACCATCTACGAGGCGTCCGACCGGCTCGGCGGCAAGATCGTCACGCGCAAATTCGATTCCGCGCCAGCGATGTACGAGGCCGGCGTTGCCGAGATCTACGACTACTCGATGACCGGCCCCGATCCGCTGCGCGAGTTGATCCAGCATTTCGGTCTGCAGACCATCCCGATGGATGCCGAGCAGGTGCAGCTCGGCGGCGATCTCCTCAACGACGTGCCCGGCATGCGCCGCAAATACGGTGCCAAGACTGCGGATGCGATCGAGGCGTTCCGCAAGCGCTGCACCGAGGTGATGTCGCCGATCGAGTATTACGAAGGCGTCGGTGCGCACGACAACGAGAACCCCTGGGCCTACAAGACCGCCGAGCAAGTGCTCGACGAGGAGGTCGAGGACGAAACGGCAAAGCGTTTCTTCAAGGTGATGGCGCGCTCCGACATCGCGACCGAGAGCCACAACACCAACGGGCTCAATGCGCTGAAGAACTATCTGATGGATGTTGACGGCTATATCGGCCTCTATTCCATTCAGAACGGCAACGAGCAGCTGATCGAATGCCTGCAGTCGGAGGTCAATGCCGACATTCAGCTCAATCATCGCGTGCTGACCGTCGGCAAGGCGTCGACCGGCCGCTATCAGCTCAAGATGATGAACGGGAAGGGGCCGGAGACGCGCGACTTCGATCTGGTGCTGGTCTGCCTGCCGCATTCCTGGCTCGCCACCGTCGGCTGGGAAGGCGAGCAGCTCCGCAAGTCGATGGTCAAGCACGTCTCTTATTTCGACCGGCCCGCGCATTATTTGCGCGTCTCGATCCTGTTCGACACCCCGTTCTGGGGCGACAGGATTCCCGGCGCCTGGTTCATGTCGGAAGCGTTCGGCGGCTGCTGTGTCTACAACGAGGGTGCACGCCACGACGTCGGCAAGCACGGGGTGCTGAACTGGCTCATTCCCGGCTCGGACGCGCTGGCCTTCGCCAATCTATCGGACCAGGAACTGATCGACGCTGCGCTGAAGTCGCTGCCGGCCTCGCTCGGCGATGCGCGTGCGCACTTGATGGAAGGCAAGATCCACCGCTGGCTGTCGTCGGTGAACGCGATTCCGGGCGGTCTGCCCGTGCGCGACGTCATGACCAATCACCGGCCCGAGCCGAAGGAACACCCCGGCATTGTCGTGGTCGGCGATTATCTGTTCGACTCCACGCTGAACGGCCTGCTCGATTCCTCGGACGCCGCGACCGACATCATCCTGACCGAGATGATGCGCCTGCGCCGCGAGCGTGCGCAGGCGGATGGCGAGCCGATCTCCGACAAGATTGACCGCGACTATTTCGAGAACTACCGCGGCCTCGGCCCTTACAGCGAGGCGTGGAGCCACTTCACCGATCCCGATTATCTGACGAAGCTGATCGGTATCGTCTGGGGCAAGGCAAAGGGCGCCAAGCTCCTGGTCGCGGGCTCGGCCAGCGGCGAGCTGGTTGGTGCGCTGCGTGAGCGCGGCATCGACGCCTGGGGCATTGAGAACAATCGTGCGATCCACGCCAAGACGCCGAAGGCGCTGAAGAAGTACAACAAGCTCGGCTCGGTCACCGACATGCCGTTCAAGGACGGCGCGTTCGACTTCGTGTTCGAGACCTGCCTCTGCCATGTTTCCCCGAAGCAGGTGGTCCGTGCGATCCGCGAACTCAACCGCGTGGTCAAGACCGGTGTCGTGTTCGGCTCGATCACCTCGGACATGGCCTCGGTGATGATCGATCGCTACGACCTCCTGCGGGGGGTCAAAAAGCTCGGCACCTGGTGGGAGTGGTCCGAGCTGTTCTTCGGCAACGGCTTCGACCTGTCGATGCACCGCAAGGACTGCACCGATGCGCTCTGGGAGGCGACGCTGGCCGCCAATAAGGGCCCGGGCCAGTGGTACGCCGACGCCGACAGCTTGCGCTATTCGTTCTTCGACAAGGTCGAGGACGAGGACGACGGCTAGCCACAGGAACAGAGCGGATTCGCCAATTGCTTTGCCGAATTCGTCGTGATCGCATAGAATCGGTGCAATAGCGGTAGCCGCTATTTCCTGCTTTCTCTGCGGTCATGCCGGCCGTTCAGCATCGGTTGGTTTCATGGCGTCCAAGCCTCTCTCGCCCGACAAACAGAAGCTCGCCGTCGAAGAGGCGGCTGAGCTCGACGACAAGCTCGCCGCCGCCAAGCCGGACCTCGAAGACGACGAGGAAGACGAAGACGAGGAGGATGACGGGCTGGAGCTCGATGACGACGATGAGGACGAGGACCTCGTCGTCTTTACCGCGCGCGAGGCCGCTGGTGCGCTCGCGACCATCCTCGGATTCGTCAAACCCTTCCTGGCCAACTACAAGCGGATACTGTCGTTCGTGGCGTTCGGCATCGTCGTCGAGACGCTGTTCAACGTCATCATGCCGCTCAGCCTGAAGTTCCTGATCGACGACGCGCTCGGCGAGGAGGATTTCCAGGCGCTCTACAAGATCCTCGGCGTGCTGGCGGTCGCCGGCATATTCACCTCGATTGTCGCGGTCTGGTACGAGCGCTGGGACGCGCGGCTCGCGGCCCGCATCATATCCGACGTCCGCAAGCGCCTGTTCGAGCACGTGCAGGACCTGCCGGCGGCCTATTTCGGCCGCACCAAGCGGGGCGAGATCCTGTCGCGCTTCTCGGTGGACCTCTCGGCCTTCGAGGGTTCGGTCAAGACATTCGCCAATAGTGCCGCGCTGCCGTTCCTGGAATTGATCGCCGGCATCATCCTGATGCTGTTCCTGAGCTGGCAGCTCGCCGTCGTTGCGCTCCTGGTGTTCCCGATCACGTTGATCGGCCCGCGCATCCTCACCCCGAAGGCGGTGCAGGCCAATTACGAGCAGAAGCTCAACGAGAGCGCGCTACTCGGCATGGTGCAGGAGAACGTAGCGGCGCAGGCCGTGATCAAGGCGTTCAGCCTGCAGCGCAAGATGTTCGGCTTCTTCAGCTTCCGCAATGACGAGACGCGCAACAGGATCGCCTCGGCCGGGTTCCTGTCGACGATGGTGGAGCGGACGGTCACCATCTCGGTTCTAATGCTGCACCTCGTCGTGCTCGCGATCGGCGCCTATCTGGCGACCAAGGGCCAGATCACCATCGGCACCTTCGTCACCTTCGAGAGCGCGTTCTGGGAAGTCTCCTACAACATCGCTCATGTGATGCATTTCATCCCGGTGTCGATCTCCTCGGCTGCCGCGATCCGCCACATGCAGGAACTCCTCGACGAGCCGACACGCGGCGCCGATCGTCCCGGCGCGCCCGATCTGCCGCGGATCACCAACGACATCACCTTCGACCATGTCACCTTCCAGTATGAAGGCAGCCAGACCCCGGTGCTGGACAATCTCAGCCTGAGGCTCAAGGTCGGCAAACGCATCGCCATCGTCGGCCCCAGTGGCTCCGGCAAGAGTACGCTGCTCAATCTGATCCTGAGGCTCTACGTGCCCGACGAAGGCCGCGTCACCATCGACGGCGTCGACGTCCGCAAGGTGACGCTGGATTCGCTGCGCCGGAGCATGGCAGTGGTGTTCCAGGAGAACATGCTGTTCAACATGTCGATCCGCGAGAACATCCGGCTCGGCAAGGAGGGCGCGACTGACGAGGAGGTCGAGGAGGCGGCCAAGAAGGCGGAGATCCACCGCTACATCATGAGCCTGCCGCAGCGATACGACACGCAGGTCGGTGAGCGCGGTGATACCCTGTCGGGCGGCCAGCGCCAGCGCATCGCGATCGCGCGCGCAATCATCCGCAATCCGTCGGTGCTCCTGCTGGACGAGGCCACCTCCGCGCTCGACCAGACCACGGAAGCGGCGATCAATCGCACGCTGCTGAAGGTTGCCAAGGGACGCACCATGATCTGGTCGACCCATCGCCTGACCTCAGTGGTCGAGATGGACGAGATCATCGTGATTTCAGGGGGCAGGGCGATCGAGCGCGGCTCGCATGCCGAGCTGCTCGCTAAGAACGGCACCTATCGCAGGCTCTGGAACGACCAGATCCATCAGCCCCACGGCGCTGCGGCTCACGCCGACGACGACAGCGACGATGAGGAAGACGATCTCGACGAGGGTGATGAGGACGAGGACGACGAGGAGGAGTAACCGAGGAAGTTCGGCTCCAGGTGGAGGGCTCGTCCAAGCGGCCGCAGCATCCTCAGGCCATTGGCCAGTTCGACCAGGCGGGCAGAGACCGTGTCCGCGCTGGACAACGCCACTTTCCGCCGCTCGCGGCTCACGTCGACCGAGGCGGCATGGATGCGCTCGGCGGCCTCACGGATTTCGTCGCGAGCCGCGTTGAGCAGGAATCGTGGAGGATTGAACTGCCGGCTCGGCGCCTCGTCGGCCTGGGACCCGAATCGGCGGATCCATCGCGCGGCGCGGCGCAGATTTTATGATTTCGGCCCGCAAGAATCGCTCGACCTGAACGTGACCGCTGAGTTTTTCGACGCGAAGATCCGCCGGATAGGTGTCATGCGGATCGATCAGCACTGTCGGAATACCGGCGCGGCCGAGCATCGCGGCGGCGGTCGCGCCTGACAATCCCCCGCCGATAACAGCAATGTCGGTATGCCGCATGGTCGTAAATCTCTGCCGTGGGCGCCAGTTTGACGCATCAACGGGAAAAAAGACTTAACGAGAGTTATAAAAGTATATTTTGCCCGGATATAAATATCTTCTGGCCTAGCGGAGCCGTTGTTCCGTTCCCATGTTCGAGAGCGCGGTGAGTGTGGGCAAACAGCGATTTTGACAGGTGGCAGAAGCGTTTTCTGACTGTCGTTTCGCCTTGACTTGATCGATTCTCACTTATAGAAAGCGCCTCACTTAACGACAGGCGGTGAGCATAGCCAGCGTCGGAACGGGCCACCCGTTGATCCCCAGGGGTCGCTAAAGGCGGGCACCAACCTCGACGAATGCCGCTCAAACGCTGTCGATCATAGCTAGGCAATGCCAGTGCGATTCTAGTTCTCTTGAGCTCGTTCTCTTGAGATCGTTTCGGATGCATGACCTCGGTGCGCGGGCCGCAGCTTCACGCTGACGGCCTAAATACCGCGGTCCTCTGTGGCGTCGAAGCGCTTTCCGCTCAGTGATGGAGCGGTTGGCGCACTTTCGCTTTGTGCGGATTGTTCCGCGGAAGGCGGCCTCGTCGGGCAGGTGGCTCGAAACGAATTTGCGGTTCCGGTAGCGGGCCGCGGCAAGACAGCGGGCCCGGAAGGGGCCGCGGCAGAACAAAGGGTAAGGCCAGGATGCCGACGATCAACCAGCTGATCGCTCAACCGCGTGAAGTGCAGAAGTCGCGCAAGAAGGTGCCGGCGCTGCAGCAGTCGCCGCAGAAGCGTGGTGTTTGCACCCGCGTCTACACCACGACCCCGAAGAAGCCGAACTCGGCGCTTCGTAAGGTCGCCAAGGTGCGCCTGACCAATGGTTTCGAGGTGATCGGCTACATCCCTGGTGAGGGCCATAACCTCCAGGAGCACTCGGTGGTCATGATCCGCGGCGGTCGCGTCAAGGACTTGCCTGGCGTGCGCTACCACATCCTCCGCGGCGTTCTGGATACCCAGGGCGTCAAGAACCGTAAGCAGCGTCGTTCGAAGTACGGCGCGAAGCGTCCGAAGTAAGCGGGAACCAGCTCAATGTCTCGTCGCCACTCAGCGGAAAAGCGCGAAGTTCTTCCCGATCCGAAGTTCGGGAACATCATCGTCACGAAGTTCATGAACTCGGTGATGTATGCCGGCAAGAAGTCGGTCGCCGAAGGCATCGTCTACGGTGCGTTCGGTATCATCGAAAGCAAGACCAAGCAGAACCCGCTCGGCGTGTTCGAGCAGGCACTCGAGAACGTCATGCCGACGATCGAAGTGCGCTCCCGCCGCGTCGGTGGCGCGACCTACCAGGTTCCGGTCGAAGTTCGCTCGACCCGCCGGCAGGCTCTGGGCATTCGTTGGCTGATCTCGGCTGCGCGCGAGCGCAACGAGAAGACGATGACCGAGCGGCTCTCGGCGGAGCTCTTGGACGCATCGAACAATCGCGGGAACGCCGTCAAGAAGCGTGAAGACGTGCACCGGATGGCGGAAGCCAACCGCGCCTTCTCGCACTATCGCTGGTAACGGCGACACCTAACGGACTCGCAAGGAACACCCTATGCCCCGCCAACATGCCATCGAGGACTACCGTAACTTCGGTATCATGGCGCATATCGACGCCGGCAAGACCACGACGACCGAGCGCATCCTCTATTACACCGGCAAGAGCCACAAGATCGGCGAAGTGCACGAGGGTGCCGCGACGATGGACTGGATGGAGCAGGAGCAGGAGCGTGGCATCACGATCACCTCGGCTGCGACCACCGCCTTCTGGGCCGGCAAGCGCCTGAACATCATCGACACCCCCGGCCACGTCGACTTCACCATCGAAGTCGAGCGTTCGCTGCGCGTGCTCGACGGCGCCGTTTGCGTGCTCGACTCCAACCAGGGCGTCGAGCCCCAGACCGAGACCGTCTGGCGCCAGGGTGACAAGTACAAGGTTCCGCGCATCGTCTTCGCCAACAAGATGGACAAGACCGGTGCGGACTTCTTCAAGTGCCTGTCCGACATCGTTGATCGTCTGGGCGCCAAGCCCGTCGCGATCCAGCTTCCGATCGGTGCCGAGAACAACTTCAAGGGTCTCGTCGACCTCGTGAAGATGAAGGGCGTCGTCTGGAACGACGAATCGCTCGGCGCGAAGTTCGACTACGTCGACATTCCAGAAGATCTCGTCGACCAGGCCAAGGAATACCGCGAGAAGATGGTGGAAGCCGCCGTCGAGCTCGATGACGACGCCATGGCCGCCTATCTCGACGGCAAGGAGCCGGACGAAGCGACGCTGAAGAAGCTGATCCGCAAGGCGGTGCTGACCGGCGCGTTCTATCCCGTGCTGTGTGGCTCGGCCTTCAAGAACAAGGGCGTGCAGCCGCTGCTCGACGCCGTCGTCGACTATCTGCCGTCGCCGGTCGACGTGCCCGCGATCAAGGGCACCGACGACAAGGGCAACGAGGTCGTGCGCAAGGCGGACGACAAGGAGCCGCTGGCGCTGCTCGCGTTCAAGATCATGGACGACCCGTTCGTCGGTACCATCACCTTCTGCCGCATCTACTCGGGCATCCTGCAGAGCGGCACCGGCGTCGTGAACTCGACGCGCGAGAAGAAGGAGCGCATTGGGCGCATGCTGCTGATGCATGCGAACAACCGCGAAGACATCAAGGAAGCCTATGCCGGCGACATCGTCGCGCTGGCCGGCCTGAAGGAAGCGCGCACCGGTGACACGCTGTGCGATCCCGACAAGCAGGTGATCCTGGAGAAGATGGAATTCCCCGAGCCGGTCATCGAGATCGCGATCGAGCCGAAGTCCAAGGCCGACCAGGAGAAGCTGGGCGTGGCGCTGGCCAAGCTCGCGGCGGAGGATCCGTCCTTCCGCGTGTCGACCGACCAGGAGTCCGGTCAGACCATCCTCAAGGGCATGGGCGAACTCCATCTCGACATCAAGGTCGACATCCTCAAGCGTACCTACAAGGTCGATGCCAACATCGGCGCGCCGCAAGTTGCGTTCCGTGAGCGCGTCACCAAGAAGGCCGAAGTCAAGTACACTCACAAGAAGCAGACCGGCGGTACCGGCCAGTTCGCGGAAGTGTCGATCGTGGTCGAGCCTAACGAGCCCGGCAAGGGCTATGAGTTCGAGTCCAAGATTGTCGGCGGTGCGGTTCCGAAGGAATACATCCCCGGCGTCGAAAAGGGCCTCAACAGCGTGATGAGCTCTGGTGTCGTCGCGGGCTTCCCCGTGGTCGACGTCAAGGTTCAGCTCGTCGACGGCAAGTATCACGACGTCGACTCGTCGGCGCTCGCCTTCGAAATCGCATCGCGCGCGGCATTCCGCGAAGCTTTGCAGAAGGGCAAGTCCGTCCTGCTCGAGCCGATCATGAAGGTCGAAGTGGTGACCCCGGAAGACTATACCGGCTCGGTCATCGGCGACCTGAATTCCCGGCGCGGTCAGATCCAGGGTCAAGACATGCGCGGCAACGCCAACGTCATCAACGCGATGGTGCCGCTCATGAACATGTTCGGTTACGTGAATAACCTGCGCTCGATGAGCCAGGGTCGCGCAACCTTCACCATGCAGTTCGACCACTACGCAGAAGCGCCGGCGAACGTGTCGGCAGAAGTCCAGAAGAAGTTTGCCTGATTGTCGTCGGTCTCAAGCTGACGATTGAACGGAGAGTCAAATGGCCAAAGCAAAGTTTGAACGTAACAAGCCGCACTGCAACATCGGCACCATCGGTCACGTCGACCATGGCAAGACGTCGCTGAC
>JAEYRD010000121.1 GCA_023435725.1 Pseudomonadota bacterium
GTCATTGCGAGGAGCCCTTGCGACGAAGCAATCCAGGCTGTCTCCGCGGAAGCTCTCTGGATTGCTTCGCTGCGCTCGCAATGACGGCGTGGAAACAGTTGCGCGCCACCACGCCGGTCTCGTGCCCCGGCTCTGCGCAGCAACGCCAAGAGCCTTGCAGCGCGTCCGGGACACGAGACCATCCTTGTTAAACCGGCTTGCCCGCATACGGCATCGAGGCCGTGAGGCCGCCGTCCACCGGAAACGCTTGGCCGTTGACATACGATGCCTCGTCGCTCGCCAGGAACAGTCCCATCGCTGCGAGCTCGTGCGGCTGGCCGGGGCGCTTGAGCGGGTTGAGCTGGCCGATCTTGTCCGAGGTGCCGCGCTCCTTGGCGCGGTCGAAGATCGGCTTGGTCATGCCTGTTTCGATCAAGCCCGGGCAGACCGCGTTGATGCGTACGCCGGTGCCGGTGAGCGAATAGGCCGTGGTTTGCACCAGCGAGATCACGCCAGCCTTGCTCGCCGCATAGGGATGACCGCTGGCGCCGGCCTTGAGACCTGCGACGGACGCGGTGAGCACGATCGCGCCGGACTGCTGCTTCACCATGTGCGGCATGGAGTGCTTCACCGCGAGGAACGGTCCGATCAGATTGACGCGCAAAATCTCCTGCCAGTGTTCCACGGTCTGCTCGGCGATCGGAACGAGGCCGCCGGACACGCCGGCATTGGCCCAGATCACGTCGAGCCTGCCGTGCGTCTTCACGGCCTTGTCGATGACGGCGATGACGTCCTTCTCGGAGCCGGCATCGGCGATCATCGCTTCGGCGACGCCGCCAGCCTTCTTGATCTCGTCGACGGTCTCCTTCACCGCCTCGGTGCGATCGACCGCGATCAGCTTTGCGCCTTCCCTGGTGAAGAGGTGCGCAGCGGCGCGGCCGATGCCGCTTCCGGCGCCGGTGATGATGACGGATTTGCCTTGCAGACGGCCCATGCGCTTCTCCCTTTGGCTCGTGCGCGACGCTTGCCGCGCGACGGAATTTCAAACAGAATTTCAAACGGTAAAGTGTCTTGAGACACGTTCGCTACTCACGTACAGCGACATCACACGGGATGGAAGAGTTTCGATGGCAGCCGCAGACAAGCCGAATGTGGTCACGACACGCTGGTGGTGGGTCCGTCATGCGCCGGTGCGCAGCGATGGCGGCAATATCTACGGGCAGAGCGATATCGCCTGTGACACCAGCGACACCTATGTGTTCAATGCTGTTGCCAAGGTGCTGCCACGCAAGGCGGTCTGGTATTCGAGCAATCTGATGCGCACGCACCAGACCGCGGAAGCGATCTGGGCGGCCGGTTTCCCGCGGCCTGCGTCGATGAAGTGGGAAGCGGACCTCGCCGAGCAGAATCTCGGCCGCTGGCAGGGCATGAACCGCGCCCAGTTCATCGCCAGCCGCCCCGTGGGCACGAGCTGGTTTGCCGACATCAACGAGCCTGCGCCCGGCGGTGAAAGTTTCATGGATCTCTACGACCGCACGCGCCGCACCATCGAGCGGATCAACATTGAGGCGGCCGGGCAGGACATCATCGCGGTCGCCCATGGCGGCACCATCAAGGCCGCGCTCGGGCTCGCGCTCGACGGCCAGCCGGAGCGGGGGCTCGCGTTCGATATCGACAATGTGTCGGTGACGCGGCTCGACTATTTCGCAAGCCCCGAGCGCACGGTCTGGCGGTTGCCGATGGTGAACCAGCAGCCGTGGATCGCGGATGATGCGCACGCAGCGATGCATCAGCTGGCCGGACCGGAAGTCAAGAAGCTCGCGTGAGCCCAAGCTCGCGTGAGCCGCTGGCGCGGACGCGGTGTAAGCTTCAAGTCAAATCACACTGTACTCTGGGAGAGAAACATGACCTTGTTCGACATGAAGGGCAAAGTTGCCGTCATCACCGGCTCGACGCGCGGCATCGGGCTCGCGATCGCCGAACGCATGGCCGAGCACGGCGCGAAGGTCGTGATCTCCTCGCGCAAGGCCGACGTCTGCGATCAGGTTGCCAAGGGCATCAACGACAAGTTCGGCAAGGGCACCGCGGTCGCGATTGCCGCGAACATCTCCTCGAAGGAGAATCTGCAAAATCTCATCGACGAGAGCAATCGCGCCTTCGGCAAGATCGACGTGCTGGTTTGCAACGCCGCCTCGAACCCGTATTACGGTCCGCTCGCCGGCATTTCCGACGATCAGTTCAGAAAGATCCTCGACAATAACATCGTCGCCAACAACTGGCTGATCTCGATGGTGGTGCCGCAGATGATCGAGCGCAAGGACGGCTCGATCATCATCGTCTCTTCGATCGGCGGCCTCAAGGGCTCCACCATCCTCGGCGCCTATGCGATCTCGAAGGCCGCCGACATGCAGCTCGCGCGCAACCTCGCCTGCGAATACGGCAAGCACAACATCCGCGTGAACTGCATCGCGCCCGGCCTGATCAAGACGGATTTCGCCAAAGCGCTGTGGGACAATCCGGAGAACCTGAAGGCGTCGACCTCACGCTCGCCGCTGCTCCGCATCGGCATCCCCGACGAGATCGCTGGCGCCGCAGTGTTCCTGGGATCGAAGGCCGGCGACTTCATGACCGGTCAGACCATGGTGATCGACGGCGGCGCGACGATCAGCTGACGGTCTCGTGTCCCGGACGCGGTGCAGCACGCAGTGCTGCTCCGCAGAGCCGGGACCCAGCAGCTTGTCGAGATCCCGTGGCATGAGTGGCTAATCTACCGCCGCGTAAACCAGATCCCGCACCAGTGTCCGCGTATAGTCGCGCTGGCCCGGGCCCTGGGTCATGAACACCGTGAACAGGTCTTCCTTCGGGTCGATCCAGAAGAACGTTCCCGCAATGCCGCTCCAGAAATACTGGCCGACGCTGCCGGGGAAGGGCGCTATGCCGGGCTCGGTGCGCACGGCGAAGCCGAGGCCGAAACCGTGGCCGGGGGAGAGCAATGTGCCGTTGGTTACGACATCAGGTCCGAGGTGATCGGACGCCATCAGTTCCAGCGTCTTGCGGCCGATGATCCTGTTGCCCTCGAGCGTGCCGCCGTTGCGCAGCATCAGGCAGAAGCGGGCATAGTCCATGGTGGTGGAGACGAGGCCGCCGCCGCCGGACTCCATGACCGGCTGTTCTAGCATGTTGAACAGCGCGACCTTGTCGCCGGTCCAGGGATCGGCCGCGAACGGCTCGGCGAGCCGGCCGGCATTGGCCTCGCTGGTCGAGAAGCCGGTCTCGGTCATCTGCAAGGGCGCGAGGACGCGCTCGGTCAGGAAGGCGCCGAGCGACTTGCCGCTGACGACCTCGATGATGCGGCCGAGGATGTCGGTGGAGCGGCTGTAGTTGAACTCGTCGCCCGGATGGCAGACCAGTGGGAAGCTCGCGACCAGTGCAGCATGATCGGCATTGGTGATCTTGCGGCTGCGCACCCGTGAGTCCTGGTAGATCTTGTGCACGGGCCCGTCGCCCTGGTGCTCATATGTCAGGCCCGAGGTGTGGCGAAGCAGGTCCTGCACCGTCATCGGCCGCTTCGGAGGGACTAGTTCCAGCTTGCCGCTGCTGACGACGCCGACCTTTTGATCGGCAAACTCCGGGATGAACTTGGCGACCGCGTCGCCGAGCAGAAGGTGGCCGTCCTCGACCAGCGCCATGATGGCGACGGAGACGATTGGCTTGGTCATCGAGAAGATGCGGAAGATCGAATCACGCGCCATCGGCGCGGTGCCCGTCGGGCTCTGCTTGCCGAGCGCCTCGAACCAGCCGATTTGGCCGCGGCGGGCCACCAGCACGGTGACGCCGGGGACGGTTCCCTTGTCGATCTCGCGCTTGAACGCGTCCGACATGGCCTGGAGGCGGCGCCGCGACAGGCCCAGCGTTTCTGGCTTGGCCTCGGGCAGAAGCGGTGTTTTCGGCGTTGTTGCGGTGTTCAGGGCGGCTGTCGCAGACGCTTGGGTGGTCATGGGCACTCCCGGTTGCTCTTTATTATCGGGAACGGACTGTGGCCCAGAAGACGCGGCACAAACAAGCGAAGCCAGCGCGCTTCTCCCTTGCAATCCAGCCGTCCCCTGTGCTTGAAAGCGGCCCTGATCCGCGCGGCGACGTAAGGGTCCGTAGGAGTGTAGCTCAATTGGTAGAGCACCGGTCTCCAAAACCGGGGGTCGCAGGTTCGAGCCCTGCCACTCCTGCCAGCTAATCCCGACAATCAGGATCGACGGCAGGACAGCGACGGGCCGAAAAGCTCGGACCGTGGTTCATGGGGACTGGGTAAGTCGTTGATCCGGATCAGGTCCGTAAACCACAACCGCGAGCCGGCCCGCCTGCCCACACCTTGACCTTTGGCCCCATCCGCAGTAGATACCCGGCACTCGCAGCCGGCCCGTTAGACGCGGATCTCCGGCGCGGCTTTGAAATCCCCGAACAATCGAGCCCGGTTTCCGGCTCATCCTTCGAGACAGAGGGCTGGGTCAACGGCGGCTGTTCGGTTCCCTGAAATTCATTCGCGTCTGTCGACGGACGTTGGACATCAAACGATGGCAGTCAGCCCGTTCAAGTTCTTGCAGGAAGTGCGCTCGGAGACCGCCAAGGTTACCTGGCCGACCCGCCGCGAGACCACGATCACCACCATCATGGTGTTCGTCATGGTCGCCGTGGCCTCGATCTTCTTCTTCGCCGCCGACCAGATCATTCGTGTCCTCATCACATTCCTTCTGGGCATTCACTGATGGCAACAGCAACCGCTCAATTGTCCGACAAGCGCTGGTACATCGTCCACGCCTATTCGAATTTCGAGAAGAAGGTCGCCGAGTCGATCCGCGAGCAGGCCAAGCAGCGCGGGCTCGAGGAACTGTTCGAGCTGGTGCTGGTTCCGACCGAGATGGTCACTGAAGTGCGCCGCGGCCGCAAGATCGATGCCGAGCGCAAGTTTTTCCCCGGCTACGTGCTGGTGAAGATGAAGCTGACCGACGAGGCGTTCCATCTGATCAAGAACACGCCGAAGGTGACGGGCTTCCTCGGTGCTGAAAACAAGCCGATGCCGATCTCGGAAGCCGAGGCCATGCGCATCCTGCACCAGGTGCAGGAGGGCGTGGAACGGCCGAAGGCGTCGGTGTCGTTCGAGATCGGCGAGAACGTGCGCGTGGCCGACGGCCCGTTTGCGTCGTTCTCGGGCGTCGTCGAGGAAATCGACGAGGCGCGTTCGCGCGTGAAGGTCGCGGTGTCGATCTTCGGTCGCGCCACGCCGGTCGAACTGGAATTCGGTCAGGTCGAGAAGGTCTGACCGGATAGCGCGTGAAGCCGAAAAGCTTCGCGCAAAGAGAGGCCGTGGGAGGGAGAGGGCGGTTGCCAGCCGCATCCGACCCAGACCACGAACCTGAAACCGCCGGCCAAGCGGCCGGCACAACAGGAGTGATACATGGCAAAGAAAGTGACCGGATACCTGAAGCTTCAGGTCCCGGCCGGTGCGGCGAATCCTTCGCCCCCGATCGGTCCCGCGCTTGGTCAGCGCGGTCTCAACATCATGGAGTTCTGCAAGGCGTTCAACGCCCAGACCCAGAAGGAAGAGAAGAACACCCCGATTCCCGTCGTGATCACGATCTACGCCGATCGTTCGTTCACGTTCGAGATGAAGACTCCCCCGATGTCCTTCTTCCTCAAGCAGGCCGCCAAGATCCAGTCCGGCTCGAAGGCGCCGGGCCGTGACAAGGCCGGCAAGGTGACCAAGGCGCAGGTGCGCGAGATCGCCGAGAAGAAGATGAAGGATCTCAATTGCGACACCATCGAAGCGGCCATGAAAATGGTCGAGGGCTCGGCCCGTTCGATGGGTCTGGAAGTTGCGGGGTAAGCGGTCATGGCAATCGGAAAGCGTTTGAACAAAGCCCGCGAAGGTGTTGACCGCGAAAAGCTCTATCCGCTCGCGGACGCCATCAAGATGGTCAAGGAACGCGCCAAGGCGAAGTTCGACGAGACCATCGAGGTCGCGATCAATCTCGGCGTCGATCCGCGCCACGCCGACCAGATGGTCCGCGGCGTCGTGACCCTGCCGAACGGCACTGGCCGTACGCTCCGCGTCGGCGTGTTCGCCCGCGGCGCCAAGGCCGACGAAGCCAAGGCGGCCGGTGCCGACGTCGTCGGCGCCGCGGACCTGGTCGAGAAGGTGCAGAACGGCTCGATCGATTTCGACCGCTGCATCGCCACCCCCGACATGATGCCGCTGGTCGGCCGTCTCGGTAAGGTGCTCGGCCCGCGCGGCCTGATGCCGAACCCGAAGATCGGCACCGTGACCATGGACGTCACTGGCGCGGTGAAGGGTGCCAAGGGCGGCTCGGTCGAGTTCCGTGTCGAGAAGGCCGGCATCCTGCAGGCCGGCGTCGGCAAGGCCTCGTTCTCCGAAGAGAAGCTGGTCGAGAACATCAAGGCCCTGGCTGACGCTGTCTCCAAGGCGAAGCCCGCCGGCTCGAAGGGCACTTACATCCAGCGCGTTGCGGTGTCCTCGACGATGGGCCCCGGCGTGAAGGTCGAGCCGGGCACCATTCTCGGCTAAGGTTTGAAAATTGCATGAGGTGAGGGGCGGAATTGGGCAACCGATTCCGCCCCTCGTCGTTTGTGGCGGCGCTTTACGGAAACAAGAACAATGGCTGACAAGGTCCTGATCTACTCGCGCTTTCCCAAGACGATGATGGCGCGCTTTGCCGAGCGGTTCGAGCTGCTCGATACCGCCGGCAAGCCGGCGCGCGAGGTGTTTTCGACCCAAGAGCTCGACGGTATCCGTGCGATGCTCACCGCGGGCGGCACGCCGCTCGGCGCGGAGGCGATGGATCTGTTTCCGAAGCTTGGCGCCATCGTCTGCTACGGCACCGGCTATGACGGCGTCGACCTGAAGGCGGCCGCTGCCCGCAACATCGCGGTCAGCCACAGCCCCGGGGCCAATGCTGCCTCGGTCGCCGATATCGCGATGACCCTGATGCTCGCGACGACGCGGCGGATCCTGGTTGCCGACCAATATGTCCGCAGCGGCGATTGGGCCTCGTCAAAGCCGTCGCCGATGATGCGGCCTCAGGCCGGCATGCCCGGCCGTCGCATCGGCGTCTACGGCATGGGCGAGATCGGCCGCAAGATCGCGGCGCGCTGCGCGGCGTTCGAGAGCGAGGTCGGCTATTTCAGCCGCACCAAATACGATCTGCCCTATCAATATTTCCCGACGCTGGAGGCGCTCGCCGACTGGTGCAGCGTGCTGATGATCGCGGTGCGGGCAGGGGCCGAGACCCAGCACGTCGTCAACGCCGATATTCTCAAGCGCCTGGGGGCGGATGGCTACGTCGTCAACATCTCCCGCGGCTCAGTCATTGACGAGAAGGCCCTGGTCGCAGCGCTCTCCGACAAGACCATCGCCGGCGCCGGCCTCGACGTCTACGAGAAGGAGCCGCACGCACCCGACGCGCTGACGGCGTTTCCCAACGTCGTGCTCGCCCCACATATCGGCGGCCACACCCTCGAATCGCACGTCGGGATGCAGAACTGCGTGCTGGCGAACCTAACTGCGTTCTTCGAGGGCAAGCCGCTGCCGTATGAGGTCAAATCGGCCTGATTCGGCCCTTGTTTGCCGGGGTCAAGCGCCGGCGGCAACGGATTGCAAACTGGTGTGAATTTTGCTCTTGGCAAGCCGGCCCGGAGCGGTTAAAGAACCGCCTCCGGACGTGCCGGCCTCGGCTGGCGCGTTCGTGCACGCATCCCGAAAACCCGATACGACAGGAGATTATTCCTTCTCAGGACGTCCGCAAGGATTTGCCGGAAAAGGAAGAAAAACCGTCGGTTGGTGGGTGCGGGCAGGGGTCGGGCGGTTCGCCGGCTGACCTTGTCCTGTCCAAGACTGCAGGCGCCTGCGGGAAGTTTCGATTTCTCAACGGCTTAATCGTATGGCCTGCATAGACGGGTGAAGACCGGATTTTACTTCGCATCCAGCCTTAAGGGGCTGTCGCGGAATGGGTCTGGTTCGGACCTCGACACGCCGTGGGCTTTAAGGGCTCCCGGAGGGCAGGCTTTGAATTGTCGTCTTGCCCGGCGTGTCCGATGGGTTTTGGCCCGGAGGTTCAGGTTTGGGCGGGACGATGGGTGCAACCCGGCGGTCCCGCTTTCGCGATGACTGCCAACCGGAGAGAGCTTGCTGTGGAACGAGCGGCAAAAAAAGAGGCGGTCGAACAGCTCAATGGGGTCTTCAAGACCACGGGCGTCGCGATCGTTGCTCAATATTCCGGCCTGACCGTTGCCCAGATGCAGAAGCTGCGCATGCAGATGAAGCAGGCTGGCGCCTCGGTGAAGGTCTCGAAGAACCGTCTCGCCAAAATTGCTCTTGAAGGCACTGACGTCGTTAACATCGGCCCCATGCTGAAGGGACCGACCGTGATCGCCACTTCGAACGATCCGGTAGCGGCGCCAAAGGTCGCCGTCGAATTCGCCAAGGCGAACGAAAAGTTCGTCATCGTTGGCGGCTCGATGGGAAAGACCGTCCTGAATGTCGACGGCGTAAAGGCGCTTGCCTCGCTGCCGTCGCTTGACGAACTGCGTGGCAAGATCGTCGGCCTTATCGTGGCCCCGGCGACCAAGCTGGCCCAGCTCGCCAATGCGCCCGCGGGCAAGCTCGCGCGCGTCATCCAGGCTCATGCCTCAAAGGGCGAAGCGGCCTGACGCCCTTCGCAAAACTCAAACCCGAACCAGACTTACACGTAAGGAAACTGAACAATGGCTGACTTGCAGAAGATCGTTGACGACCTCTCGAGCCTCACCGTGCTCGAAGCTGCTGAACTCGCGAAGCTCCTCGAAGAGAAGTGGGGCGTTTCGGCTGCCGCGGCTGTCGCCGTGGCTGGCCCGGCCGGTGGTGGCGCTGCCGCCGCTCCGGCGGAAGAGAAGACCGAGTTCACGGTCGTTCTCGCCAGCGCCGGCGACAAGAAGATCGAAGTCATCAAGGAAGTCCGCGCCATCACCGGTCTCGGCCTGAAGGAAGCAAAGGACCTCGTCGAGGGTGCTCCGAAGCCGCTGAAGGAAGGCGTGAACAAGGAAGAAGCCGACAAGATCAAGGCTCAGCTCGAGAAGGCTGGCGCGAAGATCGAGCTCAAGTAAGCCAGTCTTGCTTGCGCGGGATCCCGGGTCGGCATTCAGCTGGATCCGGGATCTTGGTCCCCCTCGAAGGGTGGGCCGGATGCAAAAGGCGTGCGACGGAACCTCCCGGCGCGGGCCGAACACGAAAAAGTGTGGGGATTTGAGGGCTTACCTCTCGAATCTCCACTATTGTCGCCCCATATCGGGTCGGCAGCACGAAAGCGCGGTGGCAGGGATGCCGGATTTCCCTGTAGGCCGTTGGGAGAGCAGGCTATTTCGGGCTTTTGCAGTCCGTGAAGACGATCGTTGTGACGGGCGGGCGCGCATATGCGCCCCGCGCGTCGTTTTGCGTTTTGAAGGTCTGAAGAACAGACTCGGGACATTTTCGCCTGAAGCTGAGTCTCCGGCCCCAAAACGGGTTCGAAAATTCAACCCGGGGAGCGGTGGCAGCCGCGTTCCGGACGGCGCGCCCAGAGCGGGCGACGAAAATGAGAGGCCACGATGGCGCAGCAGACATTCACCGGTCGCAAACGCGTTCGCAAGTTCTTCGGACACATCAAGGAAGTCGCCGAGATGCCGAACCTCATCGAGGTTCAGAAGGCGTCCTATGACCAGTTCCTGATGGTCGACGAACCCCAGGGCGGGCGGGCCGATGAAGGCTTGCAGGCGGTGTTCCGCTCGGTGTTCCCGATTTCCGACTTCTCGGGCACCTCGATGCTGGAATTCGTCCGCTACGAGTTCGAGCTGCCGAAGTACGACGTCGACGAGTGCCGCCAGCGCGGCATGACCTTCGCTGCGCCGCTCAAGGTGACGCTGCGCCTCATCGTGTTCGATATCGACGAGGAAACCGGCGCGAAGTCGGTCAAGGACATCAAGGAGCAGGACGTCTACATGGGCGATATCCCGCTCATGACGATGAACGGCACCTTCATTGTCAACGGCACCGAGCGCGTGATCGTCTCGCAGATGCACCGTTCGCCCGGCGTGTTCTTCGACCACGACAAGGGCAAGACCCACTCCTCGGGCAAGCTGCTGTTCGCTGCCCGCGTGATCCCGTATCGCGGCTCCTGGCTCGACATCGAGTTCGACGCCAAGGACATCGTCTATGCGCGTATCGACCGTCGCCGCAAGATTCCGGTGACGTCGCTGATGTTCGCGCTCGGCCTCGACGGCGAGGCGATCCTCAGCACGTTCTACAAGAAGATTCTCTACAAGCGGACCAAGGAAGGCTGGCGCGTTCCGTTCGACGCCAACCGCTTCCGCGGCTACTCGACCATCAACGATCTGATCGACGCCGACACCGGCAAGGTCGTGCTCGAGGCCGGCAAGAAGCTCACCGTGCGTGCCGCCCGCCAGCTCCAGGAGAAGGGGCTGAAGGCCCTGCGCCTGTCGGATGAGGAGCTCGTCGGCAACTACCTCGCCGAAGATCTCGTCAATCCCAAGACCGGCGAGATCCACGCGGAAGCCGGTGAAGAGATCACCGACAAGTCCATGAAGGCCCTCAACGAGCAGGGCTACAAGGAGCTGCCGCTGCTCGACATCGACCACGTCAATGTCGGCGCCTACATCCGCAACACGCTCTCGGCCGACAAGAACATGACGCGCGAGGACGCGCTGTTCGACATCTATCGCGTGATGCGTCCGGGCGAGCCGCCGACGCTGGATTCGGCGCAGGCCATGTTCCAGTCGCTGTTCTTCGACGCCGAGCGCTACGACCTGTCCGCGGTTGGTCGCGTTAAGATGAACATGCGCCTCGACCTCGATGCGCCCGACACCCAGCGGACGCTGCGCAAGGAAGACATCCTCTCCGTCATCAAGACGCTGGTGGATCTGCGCGACGGCAAGGGCGAGATCGACGACATCGACCATCTTGGCAATCGCCGTGTGCGCTCGGTCGGCGAACTCATGGAGAACCAGTACCGCATCGGCCTCCTGCGTATGGAGCGCGCGATCAAGGAGCGTATGTCCTCGGTCGACATCGACACGGTCATGCCGCAGGACCTGATCAACGCGAAGCCGGCGGCTGCCGCCGTGCGCGAGTTCTTCGGCTCCTCGCAGCTCTCGCAGTTCATGGACCAGACCAACCCGCTGTCGGAGATCACCCACAAGCGGCGCCTGTCGGCGCTCGGACCGGGCGGTCTGACCCGCGAGCGCGCCGGCTTCGAGGTGCGCGACGTGCATCCGACGCATTACGGCCGCATCTGCCCGATCGAGACGCCGGAAGGTCCGAACATCGGCCTGATCAACTCGCTCGCGACGTTCGCGCGCGTGAACAAGTACGGCTTCGTCGAGACGCCTTATCGCAAGGTGAAGGACGGCCGCGTCACCGACGAGGTCGTGTACCTCTCGGCGATGGAGGAAGGTCGCTACACGGTCGCGCAGGCCAACGTGCCGCTCGATCCGAAGGGCCGCTTCACCGAAGACCTCGTTGTCTGCCGTCACGCCGGCGAAGTCTTGCCGGTGACGCCGGACAAGGTCGACTACATGGACGTGTCGCCGAAGCAGCTCGTTTCGGTCGCCGCGGCGCTGATCCCGTTCCTCGAGAACGACGACGCCAACCGCGCGCTGATGGGCTCGAACATGCAGCGCCAGGCGGTGCCGCTGGTTCGCGCCGAGGCGCCGTTCGTCGGCACCGGCATGGAAGGCGTGGTTGCGCGCGACTCGGGTGCCGCGATCGCGGCGCGCCGTTCGGGCGTGATCGACCAGATCGACGCGACCCGCGTCGTCATCCGCGCCACGGAAGATCTCGATCCGACCAAGTCGGGCGTCGATATCTACCGCCTGATGAAGTACCAGCGCTCCAACCAGTCGACCTGCATCAACCAGCGTCCGCTGGTGAAGGTCGGCGACATCGTCAAGAAGGGCGACATCATCGCCGACGGTCCGTCGACCGATCTCGGCGAGCTCGCGCTCGGTCGGAACGTGCTGGTCGCGTTCATGCCGTGGAACGGCTACAACTTCGAAGACTCGATCCTGCTCTCCGAGCGGATCGTGAAGGAAGACGTCTTCACCTCGATCCACATCGAGGAATTCGAGGTGATGGCCCGTGACACCAAGCTCGGACCTGAGGAAATCACCCGCGACATTCCGAACGTTTCGGAAGAAGCGCTGAAGAACCTCGACGAAGCCGGCATCGTCTATATCGGTGCGGAAGTGCGCGCCGGCGACATCCTGGTCGGCAAGATCACGCCGAAGGGCGAAAGCCCGATGACGCCGGAAGAGAAGCTTCTGCGCGCCATCTTCGGCGAGAAGGCCTCCGACGTCCGCGACACCTCGCTGCGCGTTCCTCCGGGCGTGCAGGGCACCATCGTCGAAGTGCGCGTGTTCAACCGTCACGGCGTCGACAAGGACGAGCGTGCGCTGGCGATCGAGCGGGAAGAGATCGAGCGTCTGGCCAAGGACCGCGACGACGAGCAGGCGATCCTGGACCGCAACGTCTACAACCGTCTTGCCGAGCTCCTCGAGGGACGGCAGGGCATCTCCGGTCCGAAGGGCTTCAAGAAGGACACCAAGATCACCCGTGCGGTGCTCGAGGAGTATCCGAAGTCGCAGTGGTGGCTGTTCGCCTCGCCGAACGACAAGCTGATGGCCGAGATCGAGGCCATGCGGAAGCAGTATGACGAGTCGAAGAAGGGGCTCGAGCAGCGCTTCCTCGACAAGGTCGAGAAGCTCCAGCGCGGTGACGAGCTGCCGCCCGGCGTGATGAAGATGGTCAAGGTCTTCGTCGCGGTGAAGCGCAAGATCCAGCCCGGCGACAAGATGGCCGGCCGCCACGGCAACAAGGGCGTGGTGTCGAAGATCGTGCCGA
>JAEYRD010000088.1 GCA_023435725.1 Pseudomonadota bacterium
TCGGCAATTTCCAGGGGCAGTCCGGCCTCGCGGTCGGCCTCGGCTATTCCGTTTCAAACGAGATACGCTTCAACGCAGCGTTCACCGCGGCACAGCAGGGCGCCATCGGCGTGCGGGCCGGCGCGTCATGGACGTTGAATTGAAGCAAGGCTGAGTTTCGATATGTTGCTTTGCGGCTACAGCTTCGTCGCGATCCGGCAGCTAGTCTCGCATCCTTGTTGTCAGGTTGGGACATGATGATGCGCCTGCGGTTCGGCTCGCGTGTCGGGGGCAGATTCGAATGGTAAGGCGAGATTTGGTCCCGCGCATCGGCAAGCGCCTTGAATTCAAGCGCCTTGGTTTCAAGCGCCTTGGTTTCGCACTGCCCGTGGTCGCCGCCTTGTTGCTGGTGGTATCGAGCAAGACCCTCGCCGAAGACGACAAGGCCTCGGCCAAGCAGCAGCAACCGCAACTTCCCGTCAGCGCCGAGCAGGCGCTCTATCTGATCCGGTCGACATTGCTGACGCTGAACGACGCCAACCGCTCCGGAAACTATTCCGTGCTGCGCGATCTCGCGGCGCCCGACTTTCAGGCCAAAAACACCGCAGCCGATCTCGCGCTGGGCTTCACCGATCTGCGGCGGCGAAACTTCGACCTGTTCTCGGTGGCGCTTGCCGCACCGCAGCTCTCGACGCCGCCTTATCTCGATCCCAACAAGATGCTGCGACTGACGGGGTTCTTCCCCACCCGCCCGTTGCAGATCAATTTCGATCTGACGTTCCAGAACGTCGGCAACCAGTGGCGGCCGTTCGGCATTTCGGTGGCAACGCCGCAGGCGCCGCCGGAAACTGCCGCGGCACCTGCCCCCGCCCCGGCGAAAAAGAGCGCCGCCCAGAAGAATTGAGCATATCCGGGTGGCATTTGACCGACCCGCCTTGCGCGCCCTGCCCGGCGGGTTTGCACGTCATGCCCTTCCGTTGGTATGGTTCGTGCACGCGGCAGAGCCGACCACGCCCCCCATGACATGATCCCGAGAATGCCAGACTCAAGACCCGACCGGATTCGCAAGCTGCTCGCCGACCTCGTCGGCTTCGACACCGTCAGCGACCGGACCAACCTGCCCCTGATCGCCCATATCGAGAGCTATCTCGCCGCGCTCAGCGTCAAGAGCGAGCGCATCGTGGATGCGACCGGACAGAAGGCCTCGCTTTGGGTGACGATCGGGCCCGAGGATCGACCCGGCCTCGTGCTGTCAGGCCACACCGACGTGGTGCCCGTCGCGGGCCAGGAGTGGAGCCATGATCCGTTCAAGCTGGTCGAGCGCGACGGCAGACTCTACGGCCGCGGCACCACCGACATGAAGGGCTTCGTCGCGGTGTGCCTCGCCATGGTTCCGGAGATGTTGGAGGCGAAGCTTGCAACGCCGATCCACCTTGCGATCTCCTATGACGAGGAGATCGGCTGCGTCGGGGTACGGCCGATGCTCCGCGAGCTCGCGAAGAAGAAGGTCAAGCCGCTCGGCTGTTTCGTCGGCGAACCGACGCAGATGCAGGTCATCATCGGCCACAAGGGCAAGCACGGCGTGCGCGCGAAGTTCAGGGGGCTTGCGCGCCACTCCTCGATCGCGCCGGACGGTGTCAACGCCATCGAATACGCCGCCGAGATGATCACCGAGATCCGCCGCCGCGCGGTGAAGCTTGCGGCCGCGGTCTCGCAAGACAGCCTCTACGACGTGCCGCACTCGACACTGCTCACCAGCATCGTGCATGGCGGTGCGGCACTGAACATCGTGCCGGATACCTGTGTGGTGGATTTCGAATGCCGCGGCATCGGCATCACCGAGTCCCGGCAGGTGACGGATGCGATCATCGCCTGGGCCAGGGCCGAGCTCGAGCCGGCGATGAAAGCGAAGCATCCGGAGTGCGGCATCGATTTCGAGGAGATCCTCGACTACCCCGCACTCGACACCAAGCCCGACGCCGCCATCGTCACGCTGGCCAAGAGCCTTGCGGGGCGCAACGACCACGCCAAGGTCGCCTTCGGCACCGAGGCCGGCCTGTTCGTCAGCATGGCCGACGTGCCGTCAGTGGTGATCGGCCCCGGCGCGATCGCACAGGCGCATACGCCGGATGAGTTCGTGGAGATGGCAGAGCTCGAGAAGTGCGCGGGGTTCGTGGAGAAGCTGATCGCGCATTGCGTGAAGGCGTAGTTTCTCGTCATTGCGAGGAGCGTAGCGACGAAGCAATCCAGACTACCGCCGCGGAGACACTCTGGATTGCTTCGCTTCGCTCGCAATGACGGAGTATGCGGGGATACGCGTAGCCCGCATGAGCAAAGTGACATGCGGGACCACCCTCCCGGGTATCGCTGCGCTCACCCGGGCTATGGCCATTGATCGAAGAGCTCAATCCGGATTGGCACGATTTCACGGATGAGCTGAATAGCTTGGCAACGTAACTGGGTCCGGGCTCTGCGGAGCGGCACTTCGCGCCGCGCCGCGTCCGAAACACGAGAACGGCGCAAGCACGCGTCAGAACTATAAAGGAAAAAGGCGCGGCCTCGACAGCCGCGCCTTTGCTCGTCCTACACCGCGCCCGCCTTCTGCGCGTATTCCCATGAGGCCTTTGACAGCGGCACGGTGCGCTTGGCGGATTCGAGCGCCTTGGCGTTGGCGGCGGTGCCGTCGCGGACGCGGCCCGCGATGCCCTGGGTGATGCCCGCGAGGCGGAACAGGTTGTAGGCGAAGTACCAGTTGAGATCAGGCACCGTCATCCTGGTGACGTTGCAATAGATCTGCGCGGCTTCCTCCACGCTCGGAATGTTGAGCGCCTTGAGATCGGCGCCCTCCAGGCCCGGCATGATCCACTGCATCAACAGATAGGTGAAGTCGGCCATGGGATCGCCGAGCGTCGACAGCTCCCAATCCAGCACGGCCTGCACGCGCGGTTCCGTCGCGTGGAAAATCATGTTGTCGAGGCGATAGTCACCATGGACGATCGAGACGCGCGCCTGCTCCGGCACGGTCTTCGGCAGCCATTCGGCGACCTTCTCGAACTCCGGAATGTGCTGCGTCTCGGACGCGCGATACTGCTTGGTCCAGCGGTCGATCTGCCGGGCAAAGTAGTTGCCTGGTTTGCCGAAGTCGCCAAGGCCGATCGCGACAGGATCGTACATGTGCAGCTTGGCCAGCGTCTCGATCTTGCTGGTGAAGATTTTTCGGCGCGCGTCGGCATCCTGGCTCGGCAGCGTCGGATCCCAGAACACCCGGCCCTCCTCCATCGACATGATGTAGAAGGCGGCGCCGATGATGCTGTCGTCCTGGCACAGCGCATAGGCGCGCGCGACCGGAAAGCCCTGTTTTCCGAGGGCTGCAATGACGCGGTATTCGCGATCGACCGCATGCGCCGACGGCAGCAATTTGCCGAACGGCTTTCTGCGCATCACGTAGGAGCGGTTCGGCGTGTTCAGCCGGTAGGTTGGATTGGACTGGCCGCCCTTGAATTGAAGGACGACCAGCGGGCCTTCAAAGCCTTCGACGTTGTCGCGCATCCAGGCTTCGAGCCGCATCTCGTCGAAGCGATGACGCTCCTCGACCGGCTTGGTGCCCGAGAATTCTTCGTCTTTCCTGACGCCGTCAGCCACGGTGACGCTCCCTCTTCAGTCCAGGCATGATCCTAATCGGTAACCGCTGACGCACTTGCGTCAAGCGGTCACCCCAATCGGATCATGCCCTGTCGTTCTTCAATTCAGGAGCGCCGCCCGGCTCTCCCTCTTAATGCTTGGGAGAATTGGCATACTTCCGAACTTCGAGCCTTGCAATGGCGCGATTGTGCACCTCGTCCGGACCGTCGGCGAGCCGCAGCGTGCGGATGCCGGCATAGTCCTTGGCAAGACCAGCTTCGTCGGAGACGCCCGCGCCGCCAAAAGCCTGGATCGCTTCGTCGATGATCTTCAGCGCCATGTTGGGGGCTGCGACCTTGATCATGGCGATCTCGGCCTGGGCGGTCTTGTTGCCGACCTTGTCCATCATGTCGGCGGCCTTGAGGCACAGAAGACGCGTCATCTCGATGTTGGTGCGGGCTTCACCGATGCGCTGCTCCCACACCGAATGCTCGACGATCTTCTTGCCGAAGGCCGTGCGCGACATCAGCCGCTTCACCATCTTCTCCAGCGCTTCCTCGGCCTTGCCGATGGTGCGCATGCAGTGATGGATTCGGCCCGGACCGAGACGACCCTGCGCGATCTCGAAGCCGCGGCCCTCGCCGAGCAGGATGTTCTCCTTCGGCACGCGCACGTTCTCGAGCAGCACCTGGGCGTGGCCATGCGGCGCATCGTCGAAGCCGAACACGGGGAGCATCTTCTCGACCTTGATGCCGGGGGTGTCGAGCGGAACCAGGATCTGCGACTGCTGCTGGTGCTTGGCCGCGTTGAAATCGGTCTTGCCCATCAGGATCGCGATCTTGCAGCGGGGATCGCCGACGCCGGACGACCACCATTTGCGGCCGTTGATGACGTAATGGTCACCGTCGCGCTCGATGCGGGTCTCGATGTTGGTGGCGTCGGACGAGGCGACTGCCGGTTCCGTCATCAGGAAGGCCGAGCGGATCTCGCCGTCCATCAGCGGACGCAGCCATTTGCGCTTCTGCTCCTTGGAGCCGTAGCGGATGAACACTTCCATGTTGCCGGTGTCCGGCGCCGAACAGTTGAACACTTCCGAGGCCCAGGAGATGTGGCCCATCTCTTCCGACAGCAGCGCGTATTCGAGATTGGTCAATCCCGCGCCGCGGAATTCATCGTCCTCATGCTCGCTCGGCGGCATGAACATGTTCCAGAGGCCTTCGGCCTTCGCCTTCTTCTTGAGGTCTTCCAGGACCGGAATGACCTTCCAGCGGTCGCCGCTCTTGTCCTGCTCGTTGTAAACAGGCACCGCCGGACGCACGTGCTTGTTCATGAAGGACTGCACGCGGTCGAGCCATTCCTTCTGCTTGGGCGACATATCGAAGTCCATGGGACGCTCCTCGGTCTCGCTTTGAAAGCCTGTTTTGCGCCGGACTGTCCTCCCGCTCTGCGCGGCCCGCAAGCGCCAATGCGCGCCTTGCGGGCCCCGGACCCCGTTCGCGAGTTGCGAACGAGTCTCGATTGCGGATTGACTTTCTCCGACCTTCAAACGATAGTTTCATACAAGTGTTTGAATTGCAACTCCCTCCCCTGAGGGCACCCATGGCCAGCGATCATACCCGGTCTGCCATTCTCGCCGCCGCCGAACGGCTCTATGCCGATCGGGGCTTCGGCGACGTGACGCTGCGCGACATCGTCGCGGAGGCCAACGTCAACCTCGCGGCGGTGAACTATCATTTCGGCTCAAAAGACGAGCTGATCGCGGAATTATTTGTCACCCGCTCGATCGCAACCAATCGCGAACGTCTGCGCGAGTTGAAGGCGGCCGAAGAGCAAGGCGGCGGCCGCGCGCCGATCGAGGTGATTTTGCGCGCGCTCGTCGGCCCGACGCTGCGCGGTTGCCTCGGTCCGGAGAACCAGCGCTCGACCGCGGCGCGCTTCATGATCCGCGCCTCGATCGAGTCCGTGCCGCCGATCCGCCGCATCAAGAACCGCGAGATCGATCACTTGCGGAAATTCGTCGGCGCGATGCGCCGCTCCCTGCCCGAGCGCAGCGACGTCGATATCTACTGGGGGCTGAATTTCGCGCTGGCGATGGCGCACCACACCATCCGCGAGAGCGAGCGGCTGACGAAACTGTCGGAAGGCAAATGCGATCTCGACGACGTCGAGGACGTCATCGCGCGCGTCGTCAGCGTGGCGACGATGGCGCTGACGGCAGGACGGACGGAGACAAAGGCGCGGGCGGCGCGGGACGCACGCTAGAGCCCCCGTCAGAAAACGCTCCCGTCCCTCACGTCATCGCGATGCAGTCGATCTCGACGTCGAACGGGCCGAACCATTCCGGCGTGCAGACGAAGATCCGCGCCGGCGGATCATGTGGGAAGTAGCGCGCATAGACAGCGTTGAACGCGGCGAAATGTCTTGTGGAGGTGCAGTAGACGTTGCACTTCATGACGTTGTCGAGGCTCGCGCCCGCCGCCTCCAGGCACAGCTTCATCTGCTCCATCACGATCTCGCTCTGCCGCTCGATCGGCATCTCGGCAAGCTCGCCCGTCTCCGGGTCGAATGGCGGCAGCCCGGCGACGAAGATCATGTTGCCGGCGCGCGTCACCGGCGAGGTCGGCGCCTTCCAGCGATCGAGAAATGTCGAGATCGGTTCGACGCGGAGCGCTTGGCGTTTCATGGGCTACCACCTTCGGTTCCAGCGAGAGTGGCGCCTTGCTACTTCATCTTGCAGCCGGCATGTTTCGCTTCCGATCGAAGTGTGGCCGCACTATCGAAGCGCGATGTCATCGCGCTTCGGTCTATTGTTTGAGCATGATCTCCGCGCAAACGCGTTCCGCGTTTGTCGCGAGGGAAAACCGCTACGCACTTTTCCGGATCATGCGGGCTAGGCCCGCTGCGGCATCTCCTCGGCCTCTTCCTTGGCGAGCAGCAGCAACATCTCGATGCCCATGTCGCCCTCCTGCGGCGAGCGGATGAATTTTATTTCGTCGGCGCTTTGCCGGAGCGCGGCAATGATGGCGACCGCCTGATTGGCCGTTGCCGCCTCGGTGGCCAGAACTGCCTTCTGGTCCTTGGCCTGAAACCCGATCGTGTAGGACATGCACTTCCCTCCCAAACCCAGTGGAGGGATCGAATCTGAGTCGCGCGCGTAGCGGAAGCCTGCGCGAGTACGGATCGGGATTACGCGCAAGCCTCGGGAAAGCCGCGACGGGCGTCGCGCTGACGTCACCAACTTATCCGCAGCGATCCGGTGCCGGCATAGCTCTGGCCCACATTCGAGAACTCGCCGGTGAAGCGTGCGGAAAGTTCCGACCAGGAGTTCAGCGCGAGACGCGAGCCGAGCTCGACGCGGCCGGCGTCGCTCGCCGCACGCGCGCCCTCGACGGTGAAACCGGCAACCGGCAGCGACACCAGCGCCGCGGTGACGCCGCGGGTCGGCGAGAACTCGTGCACCCAGGCGACGTTGGCGAACGGCATCCACATCATGCCGCCTCCGAGGTCGTAGCGCGCATCGAACTTGCTGCCGAGGATCAGCGGCAGCGACGACACGTTGCGCGCGGCGTAGTTGAGGCCGAGCACACCGGGCCCTGCGCCGGTGACGCTGGTCTCGGTATAGCCCGCCTGCCACAGCCTTGCGGCCTGCAGCGCGGCGAACGGCGTCACCGCGACCGTCTTGAAATCGTAGGTGTGTCCGATCTCCAGCCGTCCGCCGAACTGGTCGCTACCGAACGATCCCTTGGCGATCTCATTGGGGCCGACGCCGGCAATGATGCGCGTCGTCGAATTGTTGAAATGGCTGTAGGCGAGCTGCGCGGACACGTAGGTCGCGCCAAGACGCTGCATCGCATAGGCGCCGACATGGGCGCCGTCGAGCCGGCCCGAGGTGGCGCGATCGTCGACATTGAACGTGGCGCTCGAGCCGCCGGCGGCGATGCCGACCAGGAGATCGGGATTGACGAGGCGATCGACACCGGCCGCGCCGCCGGCGATCCGGTCGCTGAAACCGGCGCTGCCGGTGGTCGCATCGCCCGTGAGCGACTGACCCGCGCCGAAACCGGAGGCCCAGGCGTGCCACTGCGGCTGCACGAGCGGCGGCGCCTTGAGGGCGTTGAACGCCGAGGTCATCGGCCGCGCCTCGGCATAACCGAGCGCGCCCGATCCCGCACCGCCGCGGCCACCCGCGCGCCAGGCGTTCATCTGACCGTCCATAGTCTGGCCGAACAGGCTTCCGGCGGCAAAGGCGGTGTTCTGGGTGCCGCTGGTGCCCTCACCCGAGAGCCTGTCGAGCACGCTCACGGAGCCGGCCCCCAGCAGCTGCAGGTAAAACGCCGCCGCGGTGCCGGTGAGTGCCGGCGAGTAGCCGGCCTCGAGCGCATTGCCGACCGCCCGCTGGTTGGCCGTCTCCCCTGCGACCGCGCCAAATCCCTGACGCGCCAGGGTCACGTCGACAGAATTGGCGTTGTAGGTTGCTGTCGCCGTGAAGAACGCCGATGAAGCGGTCACCTGGTCAAACCGGCCATTGAGCGGATTGGTCGCTGTGAAGACGCCGCTGTAGAACGTCGTCGACGCATAGGCTCCTGGCTGGACCACCGCACGCAATGTGCCGCCGAGATTGGCAGTTGTGGTCGTGAACGTGTCCGCGGCACCCGCCGCATTCACCCGCAGCGCCAGGACGCCTGTCGCGGTCTGGTTGAACGTCCCTTGAAACAAATGACCGGTACCCACCGGCGTATTCGGGTCGGTAATGGTGATGAGCCCCGCATTGGTGAATGTATTCGTGTTGAAGACGTCATTCACAAACAGCCGGCCGTCGATCGTTCCGTTGTTGGTCAGCGAGCTCTGGACCATGAGACCGATGATCGAGCCTCCGGCAGACGAGGCCGCGATGGTGCCGTTATTGACGATCGTCTCGTTCATGCCGATGATCGAGAGCCCCGAAGTGCCACGGATCACACCGCTATTGATGATCGTATTGCCGTCACCAGACACATCAACGCCGATCGAATTGTTACCAATGGCATTGATCGTACCGGTGTTGGTGAACGTGTTGCTGTTGTACAGCCAGACGCCGATGTCATTGGTCGAAGCACTGCTCCCAACCGTCACCGTTCCGGAATTGAGGATGGTGTTGCTGGCTCCAAAAATATTGATGCCATTACTCGACGAGCCGGTCAGGGTAATCGTGCCGGTATTTGTGACAACGCTCCCGTCACTGTCCACATCAAGACCGAATGTGTGGAGGGAAGTCGAGGAGATGGTGCCGTTGTTCGTCACCGTATTTCCAACGCCATTCACTAGAACGCCGCTTGATTGCGCCCCGAGAGAGATCGAGCCATTATTGGTAAAGATGTTACCGTCGCCCTCTCCCCGGATAGCGTAAGAGCTGTCGCCGGTCGTGATGGTGCCGTTGTTTGTGACGGTGTTGTTCTGATTGAGCCAAATCCCGTTGACACCCGCGCCGAGCGCAATTGACGAGCCCGGCTGCACGGTCACGGTATAGCCATTCTGCGTACCGTCGCCGAAACCGGCCGTGGCGGTGTCGCTACAGGTGACGACATTGCCCGCCTGCACGCAGGCGGCCATGGCTGGCGCCGGCGCGAAGCTGGCGATGGCGACCACCGACAGGGACGCAGCGATCGTCAGCCCTGCCCGGGACCGCCTCGTATTGAATGTCGCCTGTGGCAGCAGCTTGTAGCGCGCTTGGCCGATCGTTGTTTTCATTAGGCATTCCCAGGTCTTGTAGCTCAAAGTCTTGCAGCCGAAGCAGCCGCGTGGCTCACTTGACCCGGGGAGGTTCTGGCTGTCTTGGCCTCGACGGCACCGCGTCAGCCCATGCGGCACAACTGTGAGTTTTCTTCAAGAACCTGTGGCCTCCGCGCCACCATCTCGCGGAAAATATCGTCCTAGACGGAACGGCTTCGAACGCAAAGACGCGACGGCGCGTCTAAGGGCTCGACGCGATGTTTTCTGGCGGGGGCCAATGCAGGACACGGGATCGCTTCGGCGCGCACGAATCTCCACTGACGCTTTTCCGGAAGCCGGGCGGCTTCGGATGTGGCGCGAGGTCTATGGGCGCGGCATCGCCGCCGTCGACATCGAGCCGATCGGAGACACCCCGTTCCACGCCGACGTGACCTTCAGCCGGTTCTACGGCGTCAGCATCGCCGCCGGCTCGCGCTCGCCGGCGCACTACCGTGCCTCCAAGGAGCTCGCGACAAGAGCCAAGGATCTCATCGCCGTCAGTGTGCTGCGCTCGGGCCGCGCCAGCGCCACCCAGTTCGGCAAGGAGCTGATCTCCGGAATCGGCAGCGCCAGCGTGATCGCCCCGCTCGATTCCTCGACCAGCACCATGCTCACGGAAGGCAGCTTCGTCACCTTGCTGCTGCCCCTGCCGATGATCGCGCGCCGCGCTCCGCACTATACGCAGGCGTTCGGCCGGTCGATCCCAAGCTCCAACGCCGCGCTGCGTCTTCTGACCAGCTACGTCGACATCATCACCGCCGACGGCTCGGCGGCCGACCCGGCGATCGCGCGCAGCGTCTCCGAGCACATGCTCGACCTCGCCGCGCTCGCGCTCGGCGCCCATGGCGACTATGCGGAGTTCGCACGCGTACGTGGCGGCACCGCCGCGCGGCTGACCGCGATCAAGTCCGACATCCTGAAGGCGCTTGGCGACAGCGAGCTGTCGACAGAAGCCATCGCCATCCGCCACGGCATCTCGCCACGCTACGTGCGCAAATTGTTCGAGCAGGACGGCTCGTCGTTCTCGGCCTTCGTGCTCGCCGAGCGGCTGGCAAAGGCACACCGCATGCTGGTCGACCAAAGTTCTGGCCATCTCAACATCGCGCAGATCGCCCATGAGAGCGGCTTTGGCGACGTCTCGTACTTCAACCGCGCCTTCCGCCGCCATTTCGGCAGCCCCCCTTCCGACTTTCGCGAGGCGGCGAAATCCGTGTGGCGGGAGCAGCGCGAGTAGCAGCCCTACCCCAGCCCCAGCATCGCGCGCGCATCGGCCGCGGTTGCAACCGTCGCGCCAAGGCTCTTCAGAATGCTCGCCGCATGCGCGACCAGCTCGGCATTGGTCTTCGCCAGCACGCCCTTCGACATATAGAGATTGTCCTCCATGCCGACGCGGACGTGGCCGCCGAGCAGCCAGGCCTGCGCCACCATCGGGAATTCGGCGCGGCCGATGCCGAAACCGGACCAGATCGCGCCCGGCGGCAACAGGCTGCGAGCATAGAACATCGTCTCCGGCGTGGCGGAGAAGCCGTATTTGACGCCGAGCACAAGCGAGAACAGGCCCGGCCCCTTCAGCGTGCCGTCCGCGAACATGTCTCGGGCGAGATGGCAGTCGCCGGAATCGAACAGCTCGATCTCGGGCAGCACGCCGGCCGCCTTCATCCGCTCGGCCATGATGCGGACGTTGCGCGGCGTGTTGATCACGACCTCGCCGCCGGAGTTCATGGTGTTGAGGTCGAGCGTGCAGATGTCGGGCTTGAGCAGCTCGATATGCTCGACACGCTTTTCGGGCTGGAGCAACGTGGTGCCGGGACCGGCAACGCGGGGATCCTCGACCGAGGGCACGAAGCGTCCGCCGGGGCCGGTCGTGAGATTGATGATGAGGCTCTTGTTGCGGGCGCGGATCAACTCCACGACCTCGCGATAGAGGTCGACCGACATCGAGGGCCGGCCGGTCGCGGGATCGCGCACATGGATGTGGGCGATGGCAGCGCCGGCTTCGGCCGCTTCAAGCGCTGACGTCGCGATCTGCTCGGGCGTGATCGGCAAGTAAGGCGACTGCTCGGGCTTTGTCAGGTTGCCCGTGATCGCGCAGGTGATGATGGTCTTGCCAGTGGTCATGTGACGTTGCCCTTGTCCGTATACTCAAAGCGACCGCTGCCGCGCTCCCCGGGGCGCTGTACGGCCTTCCTACGGCCTTGCCCCTGATATCCCGGGAATCTTGATCTGACGCAAGGGTCCCGTAGCCCGAAGGCCCATGAATAGGCGCGGGGCAGGCAGTAATGGAGAAAATCCATGAAGCCGATGAATATGCGGAAGCTTGCAATTGCGACCTCGACCGTCGCTTGTGCGGCACTGCTCTCGTTCAGTTGGTCTGAACAGCACGGTGTCTCGCTGGCAGTCGAGAGCGCTCAGGCACGGATCGGTCGTCCGTTTACGCCCGTGAGCGTTGCGGGGGTTGCGCGACGACAGTACCGGCGGGCGGCGTATGGCTACGGTGCTGGTGTGGTTGGTGCTGGCTTGGCCGCCGGTGCGATTGGAGCCGCTGCGGTAGCTGCCTCCTCACCCTATGGGTACTACGGCGGCGGCCCCTACGTAGGCACCGACTGGGGCTACAACAGCGGCTACCCTGGCAGCTACTATGGCGGGTACCCCGGCGGCTATTACGGCGGCGGTTATGCCAACCGCAGCTACGTCACCGGGCGGCCAACGCTGTTTCCACGCTACTACGGCGGCTATGGCACTGGCGGCAATTACGATGCTTATGCCGCGGGCTACCCTGTCGGCTATTACGGCGGCGGCTATGCCAACCGCAGCTACGTCACCGGACGGCCTACGCTATTTCCGCGCTACTACGGTGGCGGCTGGAGCTGGTAATACGAGAGCTTCGCGTTGGGATTTAATCAGCCGCTGATGCGGCCGAACTCATCGACCGCCTAGGTAGGCCGCGCAAGGAGTCTGCGCAGGGGACGTGATGCAATGGCGTTCCCTGCGCTGACGATGGATGCTCGACATGATGACGAGGTCGATCCGATATGCGCCTGCCCTGAGGCGTGATCCAGACATATGCCCTCGACGCGTTGATACGTTCAACGTTCAGCGGCAGAGTTCCGCTCCAGCCGGGAGGGACAAGGGGCAAAGTTCGGGCGGACCACTGTCCGGAAGTCTGTTGACCATGTCCGAGAGAATGGCGACCCGGTCATGCTCATCACCCGCTTACCGCCGACCATGCAAGCGAGCATCGCGGCCTCGGCGACTGCAGCCGATGACTTGAACCATTTCGCCAGCCCAAACCACAAACATAGCGGAGACGCTCGTGGGCAGAGCCAATGCAGCAGATTGCGGACTGGCTCGCGGAACTTGGGCTTGGGCAATACGCGCAGCGTTTTGCCGAGAATGGGATCGATGTTAGCGTCCTTCCCGAACTGACGGACGAGGACCTCGACAGGCTCGGGGTCCTGCTCGGCCATCGCCGAAAAATGCTGCGCGTGATCCCCGAAATCAATCGGGCCGAATTGATCGCCGAGCGGGCGCGTCGACACGACGCCGAACGCCGTCATCTCACGGTCCTGATCTGCGATCTGGTCGGCTCGACAGCCCTGACGGCGCGACTGGATCCGGAGGACATGGGCGCCGTGATCGATGCCTATCATGCCGCCTGTGCCCGTATCACGGTATCCTATGACGGTTTTCTTGCTGATTTCCGCGGAGACGGGATATTGGCCTATTTTGGCTATCCCCGCGCGCACGAGGACGATGCCGAGCGAACCGTTCGCGCAGGGCTCGATATCATTGCCGCTGTTGCGCGGCTCGAAACGCGTGCTCGAGAACCGCTCTCGGTCCGCATTGGCATCGCCACCGGGATAGTGGTGGTGGGGAACCTTGGTGGCGAAGGCAAGCTGCGGGAGCATGCTGTGGTCGGTGACGCGCCGAACCTTGCGGCTCGCCTGCAAACGTTGGTCGAGCCGAATACGGTCGTCGTCGCGGAGTCCACGCGCCGGCTGCTAGGCGACCGTTTCTGTCTGCGCGACCTTGGCCAGCACGAGCTTAAGGGTATTGGCGAACCTGTCAGGGCATGGGCAGTCGAGGGCCCGTCGGCTCCCGATAGCCGCTTCGAGGCGGTCCGTCCGTCCGGCCTGGCCGAACTGATCGGTCGTGAGGCCGAGATGGCTTTCCTGCTGGAACGCCAACGCCTGGCCTGGAAGGGTGAAGGGCAAATCATCTTGATCTCGGGCGAACCTGGAATCGGCAAGTCCCGACTCGCAGCAGCTCTCGCCGATCGTCTCGCCCGGCAGGCGCACACGCGCTTTCGTTACCAATGCTCACCCTACCATGCCAATAGCGCGCTTCGTCCGATCATTGACCAGTTGGAACGAGCGGCGGGGTTTAAGACAGAGGATGCGCCCGGGCTACGCCTCGACAAGCTGGAAGCCCTACTCGCCCCAGGCACAATGCAGGTTCAGGCTGTGGCTCCGCTACTTGCCGCATTGCTATCGATCCCCTTCGGCGACCGATATCCTCAACTGGAGTTCAGCCCCGCGCAACAGCGCCGCCGAACACTCGCAGCGTTGCTCGACCAGTTCGAAATTCATGCGCGCCGACAACCGGTCCTGTTGCTGATTGAAGACGCGCAATGGGCCGACGATACCTCACTGGAGCTGCTCGATCTCATCGTCGAGCGAGCACGGCAGCTGCCGATCCTTGCACTGGTCACCTCCCGATCGGAGTTTGAACCACCTTGGGCTGGTCTCGCCAATGTCGGTACCTTGGTGCTCGATCGACTCAATCGTGAGAACGTCGAACGTATCGTTACGCAGGTGGCCAACGGCCGCGCGCTCCCCACCGAAGTGCTGAAACAGATCGTGGCAAAGACCGATGGAAATCCGCTGTTCGTCGAGGAACTCACCAAGGCTGTTCTCGAAGCGGACATCCTGGTTGAACACCCCGAGGGCTATCGGCTCGATACACCCCTTCCGCCTCTGGCGATCCCGGAAACCCTTCAGGACTCCCTAATGGCGCGGCTCGACCGCCTGCATTCGGTGAAGCAGATCGCCCAGGTCGGCGCCACCATCGGGCGCGAGTTTTCATATTCGTTGATCCGTGCGGTGATCCCACGCGACGAGACCGTGTTGAAGCATGCACTCGCCGAACTGGAGCAGGCGGAACTGGTATACCGCCACGGCGAGCCGCCGGAGGCCGTCTACAGCTTCAAGCACGCATTGGTGCGCGATGCGGCGTATGAGAGTCTGCTCAAGAGACGGCGACAGCAGCTGCATGGTCAAATTGCGCGCACACTCGAGGACAAGTTTTCGGATGTCGTGACCAGCGAGCCGGAAATCCTGGCGTACCATTTCACTGAAGCCGGGTTCATTGACCTCGCCACCACCTACTGGCTCAAGGCTGGTCAGCGTGCGTTGAGCTGCTCAGCAAACGGTGAAGCCGTCAAGCATCTCAGACGTGGACTAGAGCTGACTCGGCAATCGGCACAATCGCCCGAACGCGTTCGCAAAGAACTGGATTTCTACCTTGCCCTTGGGCCGGCCGTGGCGGCAACCGAGGGCGATGCCGCGCACGAAACATCAAGGGTATTCTCACGGGCGCGCGAGCTGCTCGGCGACACTGGCACTTTGAAAGAACAGATGACGATCCTCTGGGGCACCTACCTGGCTCACAGCATGCGAGCGGAACATACCGCGGCGCTGGAGGTTGCTCAGCAATGCCTGGCCTTGGCTTTGGAGCATGATCACCCCGGCGTGTCGGCGCTGGCGAACCGGTTCACGGGCCAGACCTTGCATTACATGGGTGCATTCGTCGATGCACGCGTTCATCTGGAGCGAACGCTCGCACTCTGCGCAACCAATCCAGATGCGATCGCGACGTATCGTCGCTTCGGTGTCGACGATCAAGTCAATACCCTGTCGATGCTCGCATCAATATTGTTGCTCCTTGGCTGCCCAGAGCAGTCCACTGCTGCTGCGGAGCAAGCCGAGAAGCGAGCCCGAGCGATAGGACGCACTTTCACCACCGCCTTAGCCTTCACCAACATGGCTATCCTCGGCACGATGGGCGGCGATCCGCAGCGGGCCCTGGCCCGCGCTGATGAAGCAATATCCCTCGGCGTCGACAACGAATTCGCTGCCCTCGTTCGAAGAGCACGTTTCTTGCGAGGGTCCCTGTTAGCCCAGGCTGGTGATCTCCAACTCGGCATCGAGCTCATGCGAAGTGCTTTGGCGGCGGCCGAATTGAACTCTGAATGGAACCGGCGCACTCATTATTTGGGCCATCTCGCGTCTGCCCATGCGAGCCTCGGTCAGCCGCAGGTTGGCCTCGCCTTGTTGGACGAAGCCATTCAACAGGTCGAAGCAACAAGCGAACGGTTTTTCGAAGCAGAACTGTATCGTTTGCGGGGGAAGATTCGCCTGAGTTTGGGCGAGAAGGACGATGCGGAAGCTGAACTGCAGCTTGCATTGACGATTGCACGGCAGCAACAGGCCCGTTGGTGGGAATTGCGCGCCGCCACCAGCCTTGCGAGGCATTGGCATGACGAAGGCAGATATACTGAAGCCATTTCCGTTCTGGAGCCGGTTTACGTCGGATTCGTCGAGGGTTTCGACACGCCTGATTTGAAAGAGGCCAAACTCCTCTTGGACCAGCTTAACACCAGGTCGCGTACGCAAATCCGATCGGCCGGCGGCACCGGATACTAACCTTGAGTTCTTCCGGTCCAGGGCTATCACATGTGAAAAAAACGTGTCAGGAGGCTCGCCCGCGGCCATCCTTCGAGACGCCCGCCTGCGGCGGGCCCTCAGGATGAGGTCACGTTTCGCGGCGAGGTATCAAACCTCATGGTGAGGAGCCCGCCGAGGCGGGCGTCTCGACCATGCAGGCCGAGCACGTTCGGCAGCCTCTCAACCGTCACGCGATAGCCCTGCCTTGTAAGGGGAGAGGGCAAAAACGCGTTAGATGATACCCTGCTTCTTCAGCGTCTCGATCTTGTCGGCATCATAGCCGAGCTTGGCGCCGAGAACCTCCTGGGTGTGCTCGCCCAACAACGGCGGCGCGCGGTAGGTCTTGATCGGGGTTTCCGAGAAGGTCAGTGCGTTGCGGATCAGCGACAGCTCCGGCTCGAACTTGTGCTCGGTCTTCACCCGCATGCCGCGCGACTGGACGTGCGGATCGCTGAACACCTGCTCGAAATTGTTGATCGGACCCGACGGCACGCCGGCCTCCTCCAGCTTTTCCAGCCAGTAGGCCACCGGCTTCTTCAGGAACAGGCCTGCGAAGATCGCCATGATCTCCTTGCCGTGCACGACGCGGTCGTTGTTCTTGATGAAGCGCTTGTCATTGGCAAGCTCGGGCTCGCCGAGCACCGCGCAGGTGCGCTGGAACTGGCCGTCATTGCCGACCACCAGCATCAGCTCGCCATCGGTGCAGCGGAACACGCCGGCCGGCATGCCGCCATTGCCCCAGGTGCCGCGGCGCGGCGGTGTCTTGCCGTTGACGAGGTAGATCTGGAGCCAGTGGCTGAGCGAGGCAATCACGGTGTCGAACAGGCAGACGTCGAGATGCTGTCCTACGCCACCATTGGCGTCGCGATTGTAGAGTGCCGAGAGAATCCCGATCGAGGTATTCATGCCGGTCATGTAGTCGACGATCGAGGGCCCGACCTTCATCGGGCCCTCGCCCGGCTCGCCGTCCATATGGCCGGTGACGCTCATCAGGCCGCCCATCGCCTGCAGGATGGCATCATAGCCGGCGCGCGGCGCGTACGGTCCGGTCTGGCCGAAGCCGGTCACCGAGCAATAGATGATGCGGGGGTTGATCGCCTTGATCGTCTCGTAATCGAGGCCGTAGCGCTTGAGGTCGCCGACCTTGTAGTTCTCCATGAAGACATCGACGTCCTTGGCGAGTTCACGGATGATCGCCTGCCCCTCGGGCTTGGCGATGTTGACGGTGACCGACTTCTTGTTGCGGTTGGCGCAGAGATAGAACGAGTTGTTGTTGTTCGCTTTGCCCTCGGGGTCGGTCAAGTAAGGCGGGCCGAAGGCGCGCGCGTCGTCGCCGGTGCCCGGCCGCTCGATCTTGATAACCTCCGCACCTAAGTCGCCCAGCATCTGGGCCGACAGGGGCCCGGCAAGCACGCGGGTGAGGTCAAGGATCTTGATGCCTGAAAGCGGCAAGGCCGACATGTCGATTTCCTCCGGGAACTGGATATTGGCGCAGCGGCTCGAAGCGGACCGCGCTTCCTGCGGATACACTATTTTCGCCTACTGAGCACTGCACTCCGGGAATACGGCCATCCGCTGCCGGGCAACTGCGGCCCCCGGCCGCGAATTTCCGCGCCGTGAATATTACCATCGGCTCAGGTCGCGGCCGCCGCGGCGATTTGCGGACGCCGGCGGCCGAGCAGGACCAGGATCAGCAACGTTGCGCAGGAGAAAACCAAGGTGAGACCGAGCGCACCGCGGCTGCCGAACTGCGTGAGCAAACCGACAAGGAGCGGCGGTGAGATCGCGGACGCCAGATTGAGCGGCAGCGCGATCATCGACATCGCCTTGGCGAACTCGGCCTGGTCGTAGAACACGAGCGGGATCGTCGCCCGCGCCACCGCCATCGCACCGCTGCCGGCGCCATAAAGCAGGATGAAGGCCGCGACCGCCCAGGTCGCGCCCTCGCTCACCATCATCAGCAGCATGGCCACGGGCAATGCGGTGCCCGCGACGAGCCCGGTCGTGATCCCGTCCCATCGCCCGCCACCGAGGAAATCCAGGCCGCGGGCGCTGACCTGGATCACGCCCAGCATGGAGCCGAAGGCAAGGGCCTGCGCCGGCGCGAGCCCCTCCGCCCTCAACAACTCGATCAGAATGGCGCTGACGCCGAAATTGACGAAGGCATTCATCGTGATCGCGGCAACGACAAGGCTGAAGGTGCTCTTCGGGATCGCCGGCGGCGGCGCAGCCTTGACCGGCTCGCGACCATCATCCGTCGCAATCCTCCGGCGCGGCGCGAGAAACGCATAGAGCGGAAGGTTGATGACGAGCATCGTGGCTGCATAGACGAGGCACGTCCCGCGCCAGCCGAGCAGACCGCTCAGGAACGACGTGGTCGGCCAGAAGATGCTGCTGGAGAGGCCCGTCACCAGCATGAGCGCGCCGATGGCGTTCTTGGCCCCCCGCCCGGCGACCTCGTTCAACATGATATAGGCGCCGGTCGAGAGCGTGGCGCTGCCGGCCATGCCGAGGACGACCCAGGCAGCGAAATAGAGCAACGGCTCGCGGGCAAAGGACAGCAGAACGTAACCGGGGATGGCGACGACCGTGCCCGCCATCATGACGTTTCGCGCGCCGTGCCGCGCAAAGGATTTGGCGAGCCAGGGCGCGCACAGCCCCATCGAGACATAGAGCACCGAGGTCCCGGCGAACACCACCGGCAGGCCCATGCCGAGATCGGCTGCGAGATCGCGCCCGACGATGGCGGGAAGACCGATCGTGCCCCACCCGACCAGCTGGGTGACCGCGAGGACCAGCAGGACGCCGATCAGCCCGCTGTCAGATTTCAGAAACCGCATTCCAACCGCCGCCTGCCCGGCAGGCGTGGATCACGCCTGTGCGATCAGTCTTAGCTGGAGATGCGGCAATCCGGAATGTTGGTTCCGAATGGCACCGCGGCGTCAGCCGCAGAGCGGCGCTGCCAAGTCAGCAGCAGGCGGCAGCGGTCGGTACTCGACCCTAACTGCCGAGCGCACTCTCGCGCGCTTCGCGGCCGGGCACGCAGACATGGACCTCATGGCCCTGACGGAGTGCCAGCGAGGCGGCGGCAACCGCCGATTCGAACGCCGATTCCTTGGTGGCGTATTTGCCATTGATGTTGCCATCGTGCAGCACGCCCCATTCGTCCTGAACCGGCACGATCGCGTATTGAGCAAGGCCCATTGTCCAACTCCTCGAGCTCTTAGAGGTCTATCGCTGCGCGACCTGCGTGCGGGCGGTCACCCGCCATACGGTATTGCCGTCGTCGGCGACCAGCACAGCGCCGGTCTTGTCGCGCACGCGCACAGCTTCTTGCACGATTGGCCTCGTCTGACATTTCGTCCTGCCGGCCGGGCAACTCGTGCTTGAAGTGATGGTTCCTATGGAACAACGGGCGTCCGGTGGCGCAACGGCCGCCGCCCGCGCGTTTCGCGCCTTGCGCCGCCAGCACCACGAGCCAGCCGGGACACGCATTCGGGCGGGGACAAATATCGCAACTTATGTGAATGAATGATACCAACAGTCGACCGAACCACGGGTTTCAGCAACTTCCGGCGCACTCAGTCACATCGATTGTTGCAAATGTGTATTATTTCTTCGTTAGAGGTAACGCGAAAAGCGTGAAGGCCCCGGTCTGACCGCGCGGTTGGGGCGCGCCTGAGCGGAGGCCACGCCGTTTTCCCAAGGCTGCCGGTCCGACCAGTTCACGCCCTCGCCGTTCGCGCGGCGGGAAGGATTGAGTCACATGTGCCGGCCAAGCCAGGCGCCGAGGATATGATCGACGATGGACATGCTGGTGCGCAGAACAGGTGTCGACCATGGCGCCGGGCGGGACGAGGCATCGGGCTCGATGTCGGCGCTGATCGACCAGGTGACCGGCGTCGTCCGGCGGCAGTTCCGGGTCTTCCTCATCGTTCCGGCTGTGGCGCTCGCGATCGGCGTGCTCTATCTCCTCGTCACCCCCGCGCAATACACGGCCACCACCACGCTGCTGATCGACAGCACGACGCTGCGGGTGTTCCAGAACCAGCTCCAGCCACAGGGCGGCGACGTGCCGCTCGACACGCTTCAGGTCGGATCGCAGGTCGAGATCCTGGCCTCGCGCAAGCTGGCCCTCGCCGTCGTGAGGGATCTCCACCTTGCCGATGATCCGGAGTTCAGCGGAACGAGCGGCTGGAATCCGTTCGCGTCCCTCGCCGCTGGCGGTCCGGAAGATCGCGAGCAGCACGCATTGGACGAATTCCTCGCCCATCGCGGCATCTCGCGCGCCGAGAAGACCTACGCGCTCAACATCTCCTATACGTCCAGGACCCCCGCGACCGCCGCGAAAGTCGCCAATGCGATCGCGGAGGCCTATATCGACGACCAGCTCGGCGCCAAATACCAGACCGTGACACGCGCGAGCGGCTGGTTGCAGGACCGCATCAACGAGCTGAAGTCCAAGGCGACGGCGGCCGACCGCGCGGTGCTCGAGTTCAAGGAAAGGAACAACATCGTCGATCTCGGAGGCGCCGGCACGACGGCGGCCGGCGCCGGCACGTTCAGCCGGCTGATCGGCGAGCAGCAGCTCTACGAGCTGAACAGCCAGCTCGCGACCGCGCGCGGCGCGACCAGCGAGGCCAAGGCGCGCCTCGACCGCATCGAGCAGGTCCGCAAGATGGACGTCAGCGAGGGGGCGGTTGCGGACACGCTGAAGAACGACGTCATCACCCGCCTGCGCAACCAGTATGTCGACCTCTCCGCGCGCGAAGCCAACATTTCCGCCCGGTACGGCGCCGACCATGCTGCGGCGACCAATCTGCGCGACCAGATGGAGGAAGTCCGCCGCAACATCCGCGCCGAACTCGGTCGGATCGCCGGCAGCTACAAAAGCGACTACGAGATCGCCAGGACCCGCGAGGAGAATCTGGAGCGGTCGCTGGCGGCGCTGGTGTCGGAAGGACAGCTCACAAACCGTGACCGGCTTGGCCTCGCCGAGCTCGAGAGCTCGGCCAAGGTCTATCACACGCTGTTCGACAGCTTCCTCCAGCGCTATATGGAGGCGATCCAGCAGCAGTCGTTCCCGATCACCGATGCGCGCATCATCAGTGCCGCAGTTGCGCCGACCAAGAAAAGCAAGCCGGTGACGTCGCTGGTGCTCGCCATTTCGCTCACGATGGGATTGATGGCGGGCATCGGCATCGCAGCGCTGCGCGAAGCCGTCGACGGCGTATTCCGCACGGCGCGGCAGGCCGAGCAGGAGCTCGGGGCACGCTGTCTGTCCGTGATTCCGCTCGCCTCCGCATCGGCCTCGCCGGTGCTTCCACGATCCGGCGCCGCGATGGTGGCCGACCCGGCCGATCTCGCCGCCCTCCCGCCCCCGCAAGGTGCGCTGGAGCATCCGACAGCGGAGGAGCAGCGCTACGCATTCAGCGATTCGCTGAAGCGCCGCGCGGTGGACGATCCGATCTCCGTCTTCACCGAAGCTTTCCGCGCCATCAAGGTGAGCGCGTGGCTCCAGTCCAACGTCCGGGAGAACAAGGTGATCGGCATCACCTCGACCCTGCCCAGCGAAGGCAAGTCCACCGTCGCCGCCAACCTTGCGGCCCTGATGGCCGACGCTGGCCGGCGCGTGGTGCTGATCGACGCGGACCTGCGCAACCCTACGCTGGCGCGCTCGCTGACCCCGCGGCCGCAGGCGGGATGGCTCGAGGTCATGAGTGGCAAACTCGAGCTCGCGCAGGCTACCGGCCGGGAGCCGAGCACCGGGCTGGCGCTGCTGCCGCTGCTCCTGACCGAGGCCCCCGTCCATTCCGACGAGGTCCTGGCCTCGCAGGGATTCCGCGATCTCCTGGAGCGGCTTCGCCGGAGCTACGACTACATCATCGTCGACCTGCCGCCGCTCGCCCCCGTCGTCGACGTCCGGGCCATCGTCCCGACGATCGACTCCTTCGTCTTTGTGGTGGAATGGGGCGCGACCAGCATCAAGACGGTGCGGCGTCATCTGCTCGCGGAGACGGAGCTGCACGACCGCCTGCTCGGCGTCGTCCTGAACAAGGCGAATCTGCGTCTGCTCGAGCGGTTCGAGCAGCCGGGCATCTATCAGAATGGATATTACATGAGGGGTAGCTAACGCCTGCCGCGACCGGCAGGCGGAGGGTGTCAGCCGTTGTCGGGCCGACGCATCCGCGAGCCCTGCCGCGCCCGCAATTCCTCTTCGTATTTCAGTTTTTCCAGCAGCATGTCGGTGACGAGACGGCGCAACTGGGCGTTCTCGAGCTCCAGCCGCTTGATGATCTCCTCCGAGCTCGTATCGGCCGCCGGGCGCGGCGCGTTCTCCATCGCGCGGCGGCCATGATCCACGGCGGGAGCGGAAGATTTGATCATCTTCTTCCAGCGATGGTAGGTCATGATGCTGACGCCGAGCGCCTTGGAGATCTCTCGCTGGGTCTTGCCCTTGGCCGCGAGCTCGTTGGCCTGCGCTAGCTTGGCCGAAATCTCGTCGGAGGCATGCCTCTTGCCAACCATAGTGGGTCCCCTCCGGCCCGAATTGCGCCAGCCCGGGCCTAGTAAGCGCGAATCGTGAACCTTTTCAATAGGCCCGCCGAGTGTCCTGTACCCATGATTATCGGCACCGGCAACTGGCGCCGGGGCCGCGCGTCGCAGTGCGACCGCAAGACGACGGCCCGGCGGCGGCCAAACCGACCACCGGGCAGGCGTAAAAATGAATCAATGTTAACTATTCTGTACCGTTCCGAGACGCGGAGCGCCGCCACGGTTCACATCAATAAGCGTTGCGCGGTCGTATCAACTCGAACCCCGTCCTGAACATGATATGGATATCGAGCAACAAGCTCCAATTATCAATATACCATAGATCGAGCGCGATCCGCTGCTTCATCAGTTCGAGCTGCGGCGTGCCGCCCCGGTAGCCTTGGACCTGAGCCCAGCCGGTGATGCCCGGCTTGACGTGATGGCGGAAGGCATAGTTCGCGATCATGCTGCCGTATTCGTAGTCGTGGACCAGCGCATGCGGGCGCGGCCCGACGATCGACATATGACCCTGGAGCACGTTGAGCAGCTGCGGCAGCTCGTCGACGCTGGTCTGGCGGATCAGACGTCCGACGCGGGTCACGCGCGGATCCTGTTTGGTCGCCTGCACCACCGCGCCGCCATCCTCCTGCACGCTCATGCTGCGCAGCTTGTAGATCACGAACGGCTTGCCGTTGAATCCGTGACGGCGTTGCCGGAAGATCACCGGCCCCCGCGACTCCAGCTTGATCGCGATCGCCGTGATGATCAGCACGGGCGACAGCAAGACCAGCGACGTCGCCGCGACAATCACGTCGAGCAGCCGCTTGGTCAGCTGATCGAGCGCCGACAGCGGCGCCGGCTGGACTTCCACCATGTAGAGCCGCGGCGGCATCGAGGTCTGGTGGCGCAGCACGGTCGACACCGCCCGATCCGGCAGCAGGCGCACCGGAAGCGGGATCACGCGCAACCGGTCGAGCAAGGCTTCGACGCCTCGCGGATCCGCCCAGGACAGCGCCAGGATGATCTCCTCGGCCGAGGCGTCCCGGATGCGCTTCAGCAACACGTCATCGTGTTGCGCCGATCCCGAAGCCGAGAGCGTGATGCGATCGACCTCGTGCAGGCCAAATCTTGCGAGCAGATCGCTCCTTCCGAACTGCGCCAGCTCGCCCTGGGTCCCGATCACCACCGCACGCCGGCCGCGGATCGTGCCTGCGACGAGCGTCGAGCGAAGGCCGCGCTTGCCCAGCCAGCGGGCCGCAAGAAGGCTGGTGCCGCCGGTCGCAAAGAAGCAGAGCACCGCGCCGCGCGATGCGTCCCCGCTCGATTTGAACAGGAAAAGCACGACCGCGAGGACGAGAGCGGCAAGGCACCAGCCGGCCCAGACGCGGCCGCCGTCGAGTTCGTCCTGCAGGAGCTGGTTCAGCCGGTAGAGGCCGAGGAAGTGCGCGACCAGCACATAGGCAAGGCTCGCCACCAGACCCAGTCCGGCGTAGAAGCCGATGTCCTCGGCGGTGCCGCCAACCGCACGCTGATAGGCGATGCCGCCAACGGCGCCGGCGGCGACGATGATCGAACAGTCGACCGCGGCAAACAGAGGCTCGATGAAGCTGAACGGGATGGCGAGACGGACGGGCGGCCGGCTTTCGAACGCCGATGTCGATTCACCCGCATTGGTCAGGTCGGTCACAATTCGCCCCCGGGATAGGTGTCGCGATCCCGGATATCACGCGCATTGTACCACAATTATGATACTTTTACCGTCGATTAACCATTGCGTCGCCGATGCATGACGGCGCGTCTGCGCGGTCATTGAACCGTCCCTCTCTAGCGCGACGGCGCGGTGTCCGGCTTGGAGTCGGACTTAGAGTCCGACTTGGAGTCCGACTTGGACTCGAGCAATCTGGACAGCGCGATCTCGTTGACCACGGGCGGGGTCTGCTTCAGCAGCTCCGCCACATAGGCGCGGCGGTTGGCCTCGATGCGTTCGGTCCGCATCCGCTGCACCAGCGCATCCCTCACCTCCACCAGCGGCCGCGTATGCGACGCTTCGGTGTCGACGAGCTTCAGGATGTGCCAGCCGTCCTCCAGCCGGATCGGATCGGTGATGCCCGATTTCGGCAGGCCGGTGACCTGGGCGCGGATTTCGGCGCGCAGATCCGGCTCGGCGACCCAGCCGATCTCCCCTTCCCGCCCCGCGCTTGCGGTATCCTCCGACGAAGCCTTCGCGATCGGACCGAACTCCGCACCGGGCTGCTTGATCTTGCGCACGATGTCGTCGAGCTTCTTGCGTGCCGCGTCCTCCGCGGCCCTGTCAGCGTCCTTCGCGAGGTCGACCACGATCTGCGCCAGTCGAAAGCGGCGGGGAACGAGAAACGCGCTGGCGTTCGCCTCGTACACGCTTCTGATGTCGGCCTCGCCCGGATAGCTGTCGCCCAGCGCCGTAACCGACTGCAGATAGGTTTCGACGATCAGGGTATCGCGCGCCCGCGCCAGCTGCGTCACCACGGCGGGCTGCTGGTCCCACTTCTTGGCCGCGGCTTCCTTGAGCACCAGGCGATTGGCGAGGATTGCGCGCACGGTCTGGCTCAGCAGCGCCGGATCGCGCGCCATCGCCGCCTGCTGGCGCGCGTCGAGCAGCTGGATCGTGGCGCGAACCTCTTCCGCCGTGACGTCGCTGTCGCCGACCCGGGCAATGATCTCGCCTCCCTTCACGGCCGTATTGTCCTGCGTAGCGGGAGCCGCCTGGACCGCCGCAGGAGCTGCCGGCGCAGCCGTCGCGCGCGGGGCCGCGGGCTGGGGCGGATTGCGCGTCTGCGCCAGTGCCGGTGATGGCACGGTGGCGTACAGCGCGCCGGCCAGCAGCGCGAGCTTGAAAGCGGTCATGGCTTAGCCTTCTGTTCGATGATCTTGTCGCGGAAATCCTGGGCCGCGTTCTGATGCTCGACCCTCTTCAGCCCGAACACGGGATCGTGGTCGAGCACCTTCTCCATCGGATCCATCTTCTCATATTGCTTGACGGCGTCGCCGGCGATCTTGACGAGGCTGACGTTCTTGGCCTCGCAGGCCTTGGCGCTCGCCTTCCATGTCGTCGCCTCGCTCTCGAACCTGGCGCGCTCGGCATCCTTGGTCCGCGCCACGCTCGCGGCCTCGCCATAGGCGCTCTTCCACTTCTCGAGTGCGTCGTCGCGTTCGGCGAGGCGTTCGTTATAGTCCTTCACAGCCTGACGCTGCGACTGCTCGGCCTCCTTGGCCTGGGCGCGGTAGATCTCGACCTGCTTGCGCAGCCGATCGCGCTCCTGCTCGGTCGAGGTCAGCTTGGCCTGAAGCGCGGCGCGCTGATCCTCCGCCGCACGCGCCTGCGCAGTGGCGCTGCGCAGCGCGTCACGCAGACGATCGCTTTCCTGGTCCGCATAGGCGGCCGACGAGACCGTCAGCGCCAATGCCGCGATAAACAAAAAACGCAACAGGCGCATGGTCAGAACCTCGCGTTGAGATCGAGCTGGAAGACGTCCACCGCATAGGGCGCGCCTGCGACCTGGTTCGCGCTCATCCAGCGCGCTGTCAGCCAGACGTTCGACGACAGTGCGAGATTTCCGCCGACGAAGTAACCCTTGAGATTTGTGCCTCCAAGGCCGAAGTCGGAATCGGCGAAGGCGTCGAGCACGGCATCCGACTCGAGATATTTATAGCCGACATACGCGTTCCAGTCCCAAAGCTGCTTCATCTCCCGGTTGCCGACTGTCAGGCGCGCAAGCCACCCCTGATTTCCTCCTTCGTAGATCTGCGGGCAAGGAAGACTGGCGCAAGCCGCGGCCGGTCCGAGCGGTATGAAGCCGTTGCCCGGGAAGACCGTGCCCGCTCCGATCAGCTTTGACGCGATGTCGCTGCGATTCCATGCGATGTTCCGCACATACTCGCCATCGATGATGATGTGGATCGGGTCGAAGTGACCGAGATCCAGGCGAGCGCTCAGGTCCACGTTCTGAAACTTCGACGCAAGACCGAAATACTGGTACTGGAACTGGGTGCCCAGACCGTTGAATGTCGTCGGGACGATGCTTCGCAGCGGAATGTAGGTATTGCCCTTCTGCGCAAACGACGGACGTGTCAGGTCCGTATCGCATAGATCCTGAACGCTATAGACGTAGCATTGGCTCGAAATCTTGCCCTGGACGTTGGTGAAGTCGTAGAACGCGGCGCCTACCGTGAGTTCGATCTCGGGCTCCGGCCTGAAATTGGTGCCCACCTGAGCGCCGAGCATCCACTTGTCGCGGCTTGGGAGCTTCGAGAAGGTGGCGTTCGTTCCATCCGACGAAAGCTGCGCTCCGACATCGAATGCCGTGTTGAAGATCGGGAATGCACCGGCGACCGCAAACGGCGTAACACCCGGCGCGACTTCGTAGCGGCCTTGCGCCGCAAAGCCGTCGAAACCGAGATCGCGGTGATACAAGAGATCCGTCGCAGTGAAGAACGGATTGTCGAACCGCCCCGCGCTGAACGTCATATCCTTGGTGGGGTTGTACTGGATGTAGGCACGATCCAGCCAGATGGCGTATTTGCTGAAGTTTCCACCCGAGCCTCCCATCGTCTGATTGAAGGAGACGGGGCCGTTGTTGTCGCCGGTCGCGACGCGGATTCCACTCCGGAACCCATCGAAAAGTTCGGCCTCGAACCCAAACCGCGCACGAAGACGCTCTCGGTTCCGATCCTGATCCACGTTGTAGGATGGATAGGTGTTCGGATTGCTCAGATCACTGACGTCGAACGGGCTCCCGGAATTAATGGTATTGAAGTTCGGAAAATAACCGACCGCGTTGCCCTTCGGGAAGAAGTCGCTCTCGTGCCGTATGCGCACATCGCCATAGAAACGGATCCGCGAAACCCACTCCGGCAGAGCGCCCGGCGACGCCCAACCCTCCTTATGGGCGCGGTCCATCACCTCGGCCCTGATCTCCTCACGCAGCTGCTTCTTGACGATCTCGGGTACATAGGTGACGCGCTTGGTGCCGGGCGGCGACGCTGCATCGGCCGCGCTGGTGGCCTTCTTCTCCGCGCCTTCCGCCTTGGCCGCCGCATCGCGCGTGGCTTGCCGGGCGACATAGGCTTCATCGTCGGCCTGCTTGACCAGCGTCGCCGCCTGCTCCTCGGTGAGCGTTCCCTGCTTCACGAGCAGGTTGATCAGATTGACGGTGGCGTTCGACGATGGCGGCGCGTCGCGCGACACGGTCGGACGCTTGCCTTGCGGCATCCCGTCGTCCTGGGCCGCCGCGGGTGCTGCGAGCGCAACCAGCATCAAAGCCGTCGCGGTCAGCTCTCGCGTCTTCATTTCACGCCACATGACGTCACCTCTTCTCTCAACTCACTCACAGTCTTTGGTCGTACCGCGCTCAGCCCGGGCTCCGGGCCGAGAAGCGGGTAATGATCGGCATTGGCATGTCTCTGGGCGGCGGCTCGCGCACGCGCATGCCACCCACCACCTGGTCCCGGATCTCCGCATCGAGCGCGCTGTCGCCGGTCGACTGCGACAGCTGCACGCGGGTCACCTTGCCTGTACTGTCGAGCCACACCCTGACTTCGGATCGCATCACGGCGTAACGGGTCTTTTCGTTCGCCTGCCAACGCGCTTCGATCTGCGACTGCAGGATGCTCGCGTACCAGCCGAAGCGGCTGTTGCCGCCGCCCCCGCCTCCGCCACGGCCCTTGCCCTGCGCCAGACCACCACTGCCCGGCCCGCTGCCGAGGCCGAGGTCCGGCGGCCCCGGCGTCGGATCCGGTCCGGCGTCGGGCGGCGCATCGTTCGGAGTCTCGACCGGCTTTTCCTCGACGACGTCCTTGACCGGCGTCTGCTCCATCACCTTCTGCTCGGGCTGCTGCTCCGGCTGTTGTTCGGGCGGAGGCGGCGGTGGTGGCGGAGGCGGCGGCGGTGGAACGACCATCGTCACCTGGAGCTCGTTCACCTTGCGCGGCGGATCCTTGTCGCCGCTCATCACCATGACGATGCCGCTGACCATCAGCGCGATCACTGCGAGCGCCGAGCCGCCAAGCAGCAGATAGCGTCGCCATGCCGGCGTGCCATCCTCGTCGTTGCTGTCGTCGCCCCACGCCATCGTCGCGTCTCATCGAGCCGATGGCTTGGTCGCCATGCCGACCTGGGTGAAGTTGAGGCGGCCGAGCAGATCGAGCACGTCGACGACGTTCTGGTACGGGGTCTGGCTGTCGCCGCGCACGACGATCGGAAACTCCGGCGTCAGTGCGCGCTGCTGCACCAGGCGCTGCTCGAGCTCGGGCAGCGTCACCGGGATCGTGTCGAGGAACAGCTTGCCGTCATTGGCGACCGTGATCGCCTTGGTGGTCTGCTGAGCAAGGCTCGGCGCCGCGCTGGCCTTCGGCAGGTTCACCTTCATGCCCTGCACGGTCGCCGTGGTCATGATGATGAAGATCACGAGGAGCACGTAGGCGAGATCGAGCATCGGCGTGATGTTGATGTCGTCGTACGGCTTGCTTTCGGACTGGACTTGCATCGGTTCACTCCGCCGCCCGCTTCACCGGCTCGTCCGGAAGCTCGTAGGATTCCGCGATCCGCGTGATGAATTCGTCGACGAAGACCTGCATCTCGCTGCTCACGTCCTTGATGCGGATCGTGAGGTAGTTGTAGGCAAACAGCGATGGAATCGCGACGCCGAGACCCGCGACGGTGGCGACCAGCGCGGCGGCAATGCCGGGCGCGATGGCGTTGACGTTGACGTCACCGCTGGCCGCGATCGCCGCGAAGGTGATCATGACGCCGACGACGGTGCCGAGCAGACCGAGGAACGGGCCGCCGGAGATCGCGATGGTCAGCATCACCATCAGGCGATTGAGACGCTGGCTCTCCTGCACGAAGCCGCTGTCGAGCACGGCGCGGATCGACTGGATCGCCTGCGGCGACAGCCGGCGGAAACCGCCATTGCCCGAGAAGCGGCGCCGGATTTCCTGCGCGCCGGCCGCGAACAGACGATAGAGCGGCGCGGCGTGGACCGCTCTGCGCTGCTTGGCGCCGAGCTCGCCGCCGAAGCCCGGATCGTTCTCCTTGCTGTCGAGCTGCAGCAGGCCGCCGATGTCGGTCGACGTCTCGCGGAAATGCTTGAGGAAGATCGTGTTGCCGGCCGAGACCCGGTTCAGATACGAGATGCGGTCGACCATGACGTACCAGCTGATGAATGCCATGATCGCGAGCAGGCCGATGACGACCCAGCCGTCGAGCGTCACCGAGCGCAGGATCACGCCGAAATAGCCGCCGCTGAACCAGCCCGCGTTCTCCTCGTCGACACTGAAGGAGATCAGCTTGGCCTGGTCGGGCC
>JAEYRD010000013.1 GCA_023435725.1 Pseudomonadota bacterium
GGGGTCGATGCGGGTAATTTGACATTTGGCAATGTCGGGGGTAAGGCCAATTACATTTACTCCGCGCCCTCCGGCTCCCTTGTCGCCGATGCTGGCGCGCTGGTGGATGTGTCCGGCGCCGCCGGCAACATCCAGGTGAAACACACACGCAGTGCCGCCACATCACAATGGTCCTGGAGCGATGCCGGGACGGTCAGCGTCGACGTCACCGGCTTCGCATGGGGTGGCAATTTCGCCGCGGCGGGCGGCCGATATGTCGCCGGCGATGGCAGCACCCGGGCGGACTCGCGCGCCAATGGCGGCACGATCCTGTTGGGCGGCGGGGACATCTCGCTAGGGCAGCACACCAGCGATGCTGGTCAGGGGGCGGCGTTCTTCGTCGCGGCCGATCAGCTTGCGCCGTTCGACAATGTCTACCTCTATGCCGGGAATGCGATAGGAGGTGCGCCGCTCATCTTCACGGATCTGCCGGGCAACAATTACGGCATTACGGGCACGAGTTCTGCGGTCGGTGGCGTCGGCCCGGCAATTGCGTGGAAGACACTGACGATTTCCAGTTCTCTGAACTGGAATGTGGCCAATCGCCTGCACATTGCGGCCGGTAGCATCAGCGCTCCATCGACCGGTTCAGTCGATGCAACCATTTCCGCACCTTACGTCTCGCTCGCGGGCAGCGGCAACCATCCGGTCGCCGGCGCAAGCACGTTGACGGTGAAAGCGCAAACGATCGATCTTGAAGGAGCACCGACGCCAACCGGCGCCAAGTCCGGCGATCCTGTGCAGGGGCTCGATTTTTCCGGCTTCAATCAGATCAACCTGATTGCCAGCGGCGATATTCGCCTGAGCACGCTCAAGGTTCAGGACGGACTTAAGAAGACGTCCGCGGACACGTCGGCAACAGCGGAGCAATCGAGCTTCACGGGTAACCTCGTCACCGCCGGCGACCTGCTGCTCTCTGCCCAGCGCATCTATCCGGTGACCGCCGTCACCTTCGGAATCGAGACGCCCGGCAACGTCAAGTTCACGTCGCCCACGAACAGCAATACGACCATTCCGCTGTCGGCCGGCGGCGGTATCACCGTGCACGCCAAGACCATCGAGCAGGCGGGCAATTTGTTCGCGCCGCTTGGCACCATCACGCTGGGCAGCACCGACAGCGCGGTGTCACCCATCATCACCCAGTCGGTGGTGCTGGCGCCGGGAAGCCTCACCTCGGTGTCGCTGGCCGACACCACCGTTCCCTATGGCGCTACCTCGGACGGCACCAACTGGTACTACAACGCCAGCCAGAACCCATTGTCGGCGCCGCCGTCGAAGGGGCTGATCCTGTCCGGATCGACCGTGACGCGCTCTGACGGCTCCACGATCGACCTGCGCGGCGGCGGTGACATTCAGGCCATGGAGTGGATTCCGGGCAAGGGTGGATCGCGCGATACGTTGGCCTCGACGCCGGGCCAGACCGTCTACGCGCTGGTGCCGACCCGTAGCGATCCGATCGCGGCCTACGACATTCATTTTGCGACCGCCCGCAGCGCCGACAACGGCGCGACCGTCACCGCCGGCGACAGCATTCCCCTCCCGGGCCAGCAGATTACGATCGACGGCGGCGGCGGCATTCCGGCGGGAACGTATACGCTCTATCCCGCGCACTATGCGACGCTGCCGGGCGCGATGAGGGTCGTGGTCTATGCCAGCGACAACACCGGCAAGAATGTCCCCACGGGGACCAAGCTGCCCGACGGCACGGTGCTGGTGACCGGCCACACGACGCAGTCGACCGCGCCCGGCAAGCAGTCGTCGGGCCAGACCGTGTTCGCGGTGCAGACCAGCTCGGTCTGGCAGCAATACAGCGAATACACCTTCACGGGCGCCAATTCCTTTTACGCGCAGCTCGCGGCGAAGCAGAACACCACGGCGCCGCGGCTGCCGATGGATGCCGGCCGGCTTTCGGTCTCCGCGCTCCAGTCGATCGTACTGAACGGCATGGCGCTGACGCAGCCGGGGCGGGACAGCAGCGGCAACACCGGACGCGGTAGCGAGCTCGATATCAGCGCGCCCAAGCTCGCGGTGGTCGGTCACGCCGAATTCGTCAGCGACGACGTTCCGGCCGGCTATGTCGGCCTCGATGTCACCCAGCTCAACGGCTTCGAGAGCATCCTGATCGGCGGCAGCCGCAGCGATATTTCGACCGGTACGCTGATCACGCCGACGGCAAGCAATGTTGTCGTCGATACGCGCGGCGAAAAGTTCAGCGCGCCGGAGATCCTGCTTGTCGCCCAGCAGACCGGACAGTGGCAGGAAGTCCAGCAATGGGTGACCGTCGGGTCCAGCCCGGTGCTGCTGGATCTTCCAGTCTACACGCCCGTCGACGGTACCGGCACGATCACCGTCAAGTCCGGCAGCGTCATCGAAACCACCGGCACCGTTCATGCCGGGTTCGGCCGCCATTACATCGTGGTGTCGGATGGCCAGCCGGTAGTCACCGCCGCAAGTCTCGCGGCGGCACTGGGCGGTACGCTCTCGGGAACCGAGATCCTGGACGCCGACCTGACCAAGCTGACGACGGCCGGCAGCGCGGCCTTGCAGGCTCTGGCCTATTACGCCAATGGCGGTGCGCAGCAACCGGGGCGGGGGGCGCTGGTTGCGGCGAGCAACGACCCGAGCCTGCAGCTGACAGGGCCGAGCAAGACCGGCACCTCGGCTTCTGGGCTCACCATCAAGTTCGCGAATGTCGGGAACGACCAGGTCAGCGGAAGCCTGGGATTGGCCGGCGGCGATACCAGCAACAGCGGAAAGGTCATCGTTGCGGACGGCGTCAAGATCTCGACCAACACGTTGACGCTTCAGGGCACCGCCGCCAACAATGCGATCGCCCTCAATACGACGGGTCTCCACGCCAATCTGGTGAACCTGGTCGCTCCGAGCATCGGCATCGGCTCTGCCAACGCGATTGCCGCCAAGAGCCTGGTCCTGCCGACCAACAGCGCCCAGTTCGCCGATGTGCAGACGTTGGCCTTGCGTGCGCTTTCGGGCCCGATCACTGTCTACGGCAATTTCAATTCCGGCACCCGCAACCTGACGCTCGACGCCAACGGCATTGCGCTCGGCATCGACGGCGGCACCGCGCATCACGCCACGATAAGCGCCAGCGGCACCATTGCGTTGACGAACACGTCCGGCCCGGCATTCAGCGGCGGCACGACCGCAAGCGCCAACACGCTGCAACTTGTCGCCAAGGAAATCGATCTTGGCAGCGGCGTCGTGAACGGCGTCGCCCCCGCGACCTACATGACCATCGCCGGCTACTCGAGCGTGGGCCTGTCCGCCACCGACCGCGTGCTGGTCAAGGGGCCGGGCGTGCTGACGCTCGGCGTCACCAACAGCGACAAGGTCGATCTCACCGTCACCACGCCAAGCGTGCTGGTTGCGGGGGCGACCGGGACCAAATCGCAAGGCTTCGCCATCACCGGCTACGCGGGCCACGTGACCATTCAGGACAGCGTCGCGCGCAGCGGCGTTGCCGATCGGCCCGCCGACAGCTCCGAGGTCGGCGGCAGCCTCCAGATCACGGCGTCCAACATCACCATCGCGAGCACGGTTCAGGCCCAGGGTGGTACGATCAAGCTGAATGCCATCGCCGGCAACGTCGAGCTCAAGTCCGGCGCCTATCTCTCGGCCGGTGGCTACAAGAAGACGCTTGTCGACGTCGACACCTACGCGCCGGGCGGCAAGATCGTGCTGAATGCGGACATTGGCGCGGAGTTCCTGCCACTGCCCGGCGGAGGCCAGGTCAAGATCGACGCCGATAGCGTCATCGACGTCGCGCAGCCTGCCGGCGGTCTCGGCTATGGCGGCGAAATCGACGTGAGCGCGCTCCGTGGCGGCGCCACGATTGCAGGCATCCTGCGTGGTGGCGGCGGTCCAGGCCTTGGCGGCCGGTTCAAGCTCGATGTGCAGGGCGGCGCCGATCTGACGCCGCTGGCCGACAATCTTCTCGCTGGCGGCATCACCGGCGCTGTCGATATCCATACGGGCACCGGCAATCTCGAACTGCTCGAGGGCCACACGCTCAAGGCCAATTCCATCACGCTGACCGCTGACGATACGGCCTGGGACGTTAGTCCTTCGAAGCAATATGGTCAGGTCATCATTTCAGGCACGCTCAACGCCGACGGCTATGCCGGCAAGACGGCCGACGGGACCGGACAGGCGGGCGGGCAGGTCGGCCTGTTTGGCCGCAATGCGGTCGTGCTGAAGAGCACCGCGCAGATCCTCGCGCGCTCCAGCCATGCCGACGAGCGCGGCGGCGACGTGATGATCGGCACGGCGTGGTCGGCGGCCGGCAAGATCGACCTGCAATCGGGCTCGCTCATCGATGTGTCCGGCGGCACCAGGGGCGGCCTGTCGGGCGGCACCGTGACGCTGCGCGCGCCGCTTGACGGCAACAACGATGTCAAGATCAAGGGTCTCGATGCCACCATCACCGGTGCACGCGCTGTCAATATCCAGGCGTTCGTGACCATCAACACCGAAGGAAGTCCGAACAACGTGAATGGCATCGACGGCAGCCAGCTCACGACGAAGAACGGCGTCAAGGCCATCTGGGACGGCTACGTCGATCCGGCGGGGGCGGTGACCAACGATGGCAAGCCGATCGATTTCGGACCGTGGACGAATGTTACCGGCGAGAAACTGAATGTTACGCCGGGGTCCGGCTACACTGCGGTGCCGACGATATCCGTCGTGAGCGGCGGCAGCACGATTGGCGGCTCCGTCTACGTCGATCCGACCACGGGCGCAGTCTACAATCAGGTCACCGACCCCGTGACCGGTACGACCTTCCGGTCCAGTCTGCAGGTTTCGACAGTGACCATCACCAATGGCGGCGTCTACACGAGTACGCCCACTGTCACGGTAACCTCGGCGGACGGCAAGGAACCGCCGGGTTGGGGCGGAAAGGCGGCCGCCACAGCCGTGATGAAGTACAACGACATCAGCATCAGCGGCGTGTCCGTCGACGATTCCTTCAACGGCAGGTCGATGCAGCTGCTTGATGGCACGGGTAAGCTGCTGGCGACTGGAACGGCTGTTGTCCAAGGCGGCGTCCTGAAGCAGGTGATCGTCTCGTCCGGAACGAATAGTGGCGGCGACCTCGCCTCCATCCGCTTTGGCGGGTTCGGGGCCAAACCGCCGGATGTGACCGCCGACCATTTCTCGTCTGTCACGCTCAGCGTCGCCGCTGTGACGCTGGCCACGGGAGGAAGTGGTTACTCCGGCGCCGTCAACGTCACCTTCTCCGGGGGCGGCGGAAGCACAACTGCGACCGCGACCGCGACGATGGGCGCAGCGGTAAGCATCACGGGCGTAACGAAGGGTTACACCGGTGCGAACCTTCCCACCGTGATCCTCGCCGGAAACGGCAGCGGTGCAACCGTTTCCTTTGCGGGAGCGACAACGGGTTTCAGCGGAACGTCTGACAGCGATCACGTGTTCGTGCCGAGCGTCGGATCGAGCTTCATACCGATCTCGACCAGCAAGGTGTTCAACGGCAGCGGAGACAGCGCGGATCTGACGATCACACCCAACCAGGATCATCAACTGCTCTATTCCGACGTTCTCGCCGATTTCGTTCAGGGCAACGGCATTCATGGCAACGGCCTGACCGGCAGCTACCAGTTCACCGGATTGTTCGACCGGCTTCAGAACGGTCTTGTCAAGCAGCTCGGCGCGGATGTCGTGCACGTTCAGCCCGGTATCGAGCTGGTCAATTCCAGCAGCACCAAGAACGGCGGCAACATCACCGTTGCGAGCAACTGGAACCTGGCGGCCGGCACCGCCGGTGGTTTGAAGTCCGCAACCTTGCAGACTGAAACGGGGCCCAAGAACATCTCGTACTTCGACCCGTCGAGCTACGTCGATTTCACCTACCGTCTCGTCACGCCCTGGGGCGGGCTCGACGCCGGGGCGCTGACGCTGCGTGCCGCCGGGGACATCAACGTCAACGCCTCGATTTCCGACGGCTTCTTCCAGTTCGCGAACTATATCGACCCGGACTATCAATCGGCGGTCCGTCTGTATTTTGGTACAGACTTCGGAGGTCGCTCGATCGACAAAAAGGGCGGAGCTTACGCCTACTACCTGGGCAACAGCGCGAACGGCACTCCGCCGCCCGTTCCATACCAAGCCGGTGATGTGGGAAATGGCATCAGTCCGAAATCGCAGGATCTTGCCAGCGCGGACCTGTTTCCGCACTCCCTCAGGGTCTGTACGACCGATTGCACCGACGCGAACATCAAGACGGTGACCGCTCCGTCGTCCTGGTCTTATATTCTCACGGCCGGTGCCGACGTATCGAGCGCCAATCCGACCGCGAGAGCCCCGCTCGCAAGCGGCAGAGGCGACGTGATCGTCGACAAGCACAGCAGCTACCGCCAGGGGCTCTTGCCGGACAGGAGCACGGGGACGGAGTTCGCTTCCGTCTCGGTGAATATCCCGACCATGGTGCGAACCGGTACCGGCAGCATCACGATCTCGGCGGCGCGGGACGTGATCTTGCAGGACGCGGTTGCGCCCGGGGTGATCTATGCGGCCGGCGTCAACACGGCGACCTATGCCGATCCGTATGCCACGCAGACGGTTAACGGCGTCACCAGTGTTGTTGCGACCAATCCGGATGGCTTCTTCGAGCCGAGAGTCCTCGGTTATGGCAACAATGCAGCCGTGCAGGGGGCGGCGGATCTCTACTACGGCCCGCCGACCGCAGCGGCATTCCCGGAAAAGGGCGGCGATGTCGTCGTCGATGCACAACGCGATATCGTCGGCAACGTCACGACCGACAAGAAAGTTCTGCAATACTATCAGCCCTGGCTGCTCTCCAATTCCAGCCTCACGCCCAGCGCCAGCGCTTCGCTCCTCGGGGCCGGTGTATTCGCGCCTGCAGGAACGCAGATTGCCTCGCAAACCGGGTGGTGGATCCAGTACGGAAGCTTCCAGCAGGGCTTCCTCAGCGCCGGCGGCAATCTCGGCGTTTTCGCCGGCCGCAATATGCTCGGTGTATCGGTGTCGGCTCCGACGACCGGACGCGTGACCGGTGGCCTGTCGGCGGATAGCACGCCTGTGACTCATCTCAATAGCAGTGGCAACATGGTCGTGCGCGCCGGTGCCGACATCCTGGGCGGCTCGTTCTACGAGGGATCCGGTCATGCCAGCATCGTCGCGCGCGGTGACATCGGCCAGAACGGAACGATCGTCAGGTACAACGCCAGCCCGCTGACGCTTCCGGACCTTCCGTCGCTTGCGGTCGATACCGGGCAGATCACGATGACGGCGGGCGGCTCGATAGCGATGGCGGGTGTCGTCAATCCGGCCGCGCTACACGCCCAGCAACCAAGCAAGGCGAATCCCCTGGAGACGAATAGCGACGCGCAGATACCGCTCTACTTCGATACATACGGTCCGGACAGCAAGGTCCGATTGGTCGCACAGTCAGGCGACGTGACGATCGACATTGCGCCCACCGCGATCGGCACGACCGCCGTTCCGGCGGCGACGGCGAGTTATCCCGCGAGCTTCGAAGCTATCGCTTTGCAGGGCGATCTGATCACGACCGGCATCAGCGCCGTCCTCGATCAGAATGTTTCGGGCGTGACAATTCCGGCGCCGGGCATCGTGCTCAGCCCGTCCGACCACGGCACGTTCGCTCTGATCGCGGGCGGCAGTATCGATCTGACGTTCGGCTATCCGGAGAAATCGACGGGAGCGCTGCAGAAATCGCCTCATCCGGTGATCTCCGCCGGCCCGTCCTTGATGGATGCTGCGTTCGATCCATTCCGGCCCAATAGCGGTCATGGCGAAGCCTCCAGCCGTACGATCCTTGCGCATGAGAACGATGTGGCAGACGGCCTCGACACCACCGCCCGGATCTACGCCGCGACCGGCGACATCAGGGCAACGGGAAGTTTCGGTAACCGCACGCTCGGCGACGGCCTGAATGTCTATCAGCGCATCGAGATCAACCGTCCCACCAGCATCTATGCAGGGCGCGACATCGTCGATCTCAACATCATCGTGCAGAACATCCATACGAGCGACGTGAGCACCATCGCGGCTGGCCGGAACATCACCTATACCGGCTACAACAATGCTGGCGGCTTGCAGGTTGCCGGACCCGGCTTCCTCGTGGTCCAGGCCGGCGGCGACATCGGACCGTTCCTCCCGGCGGCGTTTGACAATGCTTCCCAGGCGCCGGTTCAGGAGGGCATCATATCGGTCGGCAATTCGAGCCCGACGCCGGTCGGAAACTTCTATGTTTCGGCGACCACTGGAGGCGGCTCGGTCGGCATCTACAACGAGGCGCTCCTGGGCCCGGCGAACAACCCGCGGCGCAACGCCGCGCTGGTCGCGGCCGCCGGCACCAATCAGGGCGCAGATATCATCACGATGTTCGGCACCAAGTTCGGCGTCGACTACAAGGCGGTGATCGATGGTTATATCAATCCGGCCAACGCGACCATGGTGCAGCACAATTACATGCCCGAGCTGCGTGCCTTCCTGACCCGCATCGGCAAGCCGGCGAACGGTGACGATGCCAGTGCGTTCGCATCGTTCCAGGCTCTGCCGGCCGATCTCCAGCACGTCTTCGTCGACCAGGTGTTCTTCGCCGAGATCAAGGCGGTCGGGATCATCCAGGCGGCGGGAACGTCCTCGGACTCCCAGCGCGGTTATCGCATGATCGAGACGATGTTCCCGGCGCGTCTCGGCTACACCCAGAATGCGATCGGCGGCGGCGGTAACGGCGCCAGCGCACTCGTCAAGACCGGTGACATGAACCTGCTGCATGCGACCATCCAGACCAAGCTCGGCGGGGATATCTCCATCTTCGGCCCGGGCGGCAACATGATCGCCGGTTCGCTCGCAGCAGAGTCCAACCAGGCCTTGAAGCTGCGTGACATCGGCATCCTCACGCTGGGCGGCGGTGCGATCAACACCTTCACGGACCAGAGCGTGCTGGTGAATTCGAGCCGCGTGCTCACGACCCAGGGCGGTGACATCCTGATGTGGAGCTCGAACGGCAATCTCGACGCCGGCCGCGGCTCCAAGACGACGCTGTCGGCGCCGGCGCTGCAGGTGCTGTACGACCAGGACGATTATCAGTCGATCGATCTCGGCGGCTTCGTGACCGGTGCGGGCATCGGTACGCTCAAGGCCTCGAACGTAGCGCGGGCGTCCAACCTCTATCTTCTCGCGCCGCGCGGGACGATCGACTTCGGCACGGCCGGCGTGCAGGCCTCGGGCAACGCGGTCTTCGTCGCGCCCGTTGTCGCCAATTACGGCAACTCGTCGGTTCAGGGTTCGACGACCGGAGTTCCCACCGTTTCCGTTCCCAATGTCGGTGCGCTGACCGCGGGTTCGAACACGGCGGGCGCTGCGGCCAAGACGGCGGACACACCGACCGCATCTGGTGCCAGCAAGCCGGCCTCGATCTTCATCGTCGAAGTGATCGGCTACGGCGGCGGCGATGGTCAGATGCAGGGCAATCAGTCGGACGACAAGAAACCGTGCGACACGACGTCGTCCGACGATTGCAAGCAATGACGGCGCAGGCATCGCGACCGGACTTGATCCTCTCGCGATCGCTGCGGCAATTTGCGCGTGTCATGCTGGAGCGGCTCGTGCGGTGGTCGAGGCATTCTTCTTCGGCCAGGCGCGAGGTCAGTCATTTATGACAGTCGCATGCCGTGCGCGCTCGTAATCGATGCATATTTTCGACGCGCAAAGCACATCCGCCACCGAACAGACACTTTCTGTCCGGAAATCCGTCTCTTTGTTCAAGATCGGTCACAGCAACGATAAGAAACGAACCTACAAGGACCGCAACCGGCTTCGTGGAAGAGGGCAGTGGGCTGCTGTCCGTACGAGTTTGGCAAGTTGGCTTGTTTGAATTTGTGTTTTGGGGGTTGAAATGCGCGCGACAAATCCGATCGAACCGGTCTGCCCTGAGTCCGCGCTCCCGAAATCCAAGGCCAACGTCTACGATCTCGGCTTGAAGCAGGATGAAAGCAGCCGGCTTCGCCGCATCAGAGATCTCGAGCACGAGAATGCGCTGCTGATGCGCATGGTCTCGGAGACCCAGATCGAGATCGCGCGCCTGCGCGAATTGCTGACCTCGAACTGATGTGATTGGGCGGCCGCTGCTTCGGCGGCCAATCGTGTTTTCTTGTCGCTCGTCCCGCGGTCTGTGCACCTGAGCGGAAGCTGGGTGCGTTAATGTGTTCGTTTGAGCGCGCCGCGCAGGCCCGTTGCCCCGGTGCGCGAAGGCAGGACAGCGTTTCCGCGTAACGTGCAACCGAAAAATCTCGTAAGCCGTCGCGTTCGTTTTCGCAATTGCGCTGCGCGCAGCGTCTACTCAGCAGGAACCGCACATCGCCCGCGCCGGTCGCGCGGGAGGCATGCTGGCGCTGCGAGGCGTCTTGCCAGCCTGTCCTGGTGTGCACCAGCTTGGTGTGAAGCGAACGGTCATGCGATTTGGAAAGTGTCTGTCGATCGCATGCTGCCTGATCTGGTCGGCTGTTCTGGGCGGCTGCGGATTCATTCCGATGTCGGGACCGGCGAGTCTCGATGTCAGGAACGAGAACACCACCACCTTGCCGTTCGCAATGGTCAAGCTCAATCCCGAAGTGGTCCAGTTGCTCGAGAAGTTCGAGCCGAACGGATTGCCCGGATTCCTCACGGACGCGCGTCCGCCCTCGAGCATCAAGTTCGGTATCGGCGATATCATCAGCGTCACCATCTTCGAGGCCTCGGCGGGCGGGCTCTACGTGCCGCTGGAGGCCGGCGTGCGTCCCGGCAATTTCGTCAATCTGCCCGATCAGGCCGTCGATAATGACGGCAACATCACGGTGCCCTATGCCGGACGGATCCGCGCCGCGGGCCGCACCAATGTGCAGGTCCAGGAGGACATCCTCGCGCAGATCAAGAAGCGCGCGATCGATCCGCAGGTCGTTGTCACGTCCAGCCAGCAGCGCTCCTCGCTCGTCAGCGTGTTCGGCGAGGTCAGGACGCCCGTGCGCTTCCCGATGCCGTCGGCCGGCGCGCAGGACCGCATCACCGACGCGATCACGCGGGCAGGCGGCATCAGCGGCGCGGGCTGGGAGACCTGGGTCGTGCTGGAGCGCAACGGAAAGCGTGCCACGGTGCCGTTCGGCAATCTCGTCTATTTCCCCGCCAGCAACGTCTTCGTGCAGCCCGGCGACCGCATCTATCTCTACCGCGAGCCGATGAAATTCATCGCGTTCGGCGCCACCGGCCAGCAGGGCGAGTTCAACTTCGAAGCCTGGCGTATCAACCTGACACAGGCAGTCGCGAAGGCGCGCGGCCTGCTCGATATCCAGGCCGACCCGGCGTCGGTCTTCCTTTATCGCCGCGAGCCGCGCGAGGTGGCACAGCGGCTCGGCGTCGACTGCTCGAAATTCGACGGTGACACCGTGCCGATCGTCTTCAATGTCAATTTTCAGGATCCGGCCGGATATTTCATCGCCACCAAGATGCCGATGCGCCCCTTCGACGTGCTCTACGCCGCCAACGCGCCGCAGGTCGATGTCACAAAGGTCCTGACCTTCATCAACACCACGCTAGTGACTGCGGAGAGCGGCGTGAACCTCGTCAACAATATCCGCTTCCCTGGATCGACGTCCTCGACGACCGTCATCGCGCCCTGAACAGGTCCTTCGATGGCGGGAACGAGTGGATCATGTCTTGACGGCGGGTCCGCAGATGTTACTCATCGTTGGGATCGACACCGGCTGTACCGAATTATGTTAATGCATGCTCCGGATATGCTGATGGAGCGCGCCGGCGAGCAGAGGAACGGGCCATGAGCCGCGCTTTGCACTGGTTCGGATATGTTGGCGTGCGAGGCCTCGCAATCGGACTTCTCGCGAACGCGGGAGCTGCCGCGGCTCAGTCTCCCGGTCCCGGCCCGATCAATCCGCCGCCGGCGGAGCGGCCAGGCACGATCATCGGCGGCCAGCCGACGACCAGCGTCGAACGCTGCCTCGACGTGCAGATCGGAAACGAGAGCGCGTTCGGCTGTCTGAACCAGAAGCTCCGGCGCGAGGTGGACAAGGTCAATCCCTCGCTCAACCTGCCGCCGGTCGATGCACGTTCACCCGATGTGCGCGTCGGCAATGTGAACGAGGCGGCCGTTCGCCAGCAATATGGCTCCAATTACGGCCGCTCAGCCTTTCCTTTCCGCCCGCCGCCGGTCATCAACGTTCCGCCGCATCGCTGATGACCGCATCCTCCTTACAGGCAAAGGGCATGCGAGCCGCGCGCTGGTCGTGGCCGGTCGCGATGTTATGTCTGCTGCTCGTCGTGAGCGGCGAGGGACGGGCGCAGGAGGATGAGGGGAGTGTCAAGGCCGAGACCGGCAACGTCGCCGCCTCCGCCGACGACGGGGATGATGGCGAAGTGAAACCGCTGGCGCTCGAACGCTTCGCGCCGCGGCCGCTCACGGCCGCAGACTTCCCTCCTGCGAATCCGTTGCTCGCCAACTATACTTATCGGACCAGTGCCATGTTCGGCCGCGACTGGCGCGCCGGCCGCGCCGAATACCGCCAGCTCATCGAGCGTGAATCGCTTGCCTTCGGCCTGCCGCCGGCGCTGGTCGATGCGGTGATGGCCGTCGAGAGCCGGTACAATCCCGGCGTGGTCGGCATGGACGGCGAGGTCGGCTTGATGCAGGTGATGCTGCCGACAGCGCGGATGATGGGTTTTGCGGGGACTCCGGCAGAGCTCGCATCGCCCGAGGTCAACGTGCACTACGGCGTGCGCTATCTCGCCGGTGCCTGGCGCCGCGCCAACGGCGATCTCTGCACCGCGACGATGAAATATCGCGCCGGTCATGGCGAGACGCGGTTCTCCTACCTGTCAGTGGAGTACTGCACGCGCGTCCGCGCGCACCTTGCGGCCAACGGGGGCGCCGTCACAGGCTCCGTTCCGCAGGCGACTTTCGGAAGGCCTGGCGGCGGATCCGTCCGGGGCAGCCGAGTCCAGACGGCGGGCAGCTCGATCAATTTCGCGGCCCTCAACACGCGCCTGCGCGGCGTGGTCGAGCGCAAGGCGCCGTCCGATCTGCGCTAATAGGCATGATCCGGAAAAGTGTGAAGCGGCTTTCCGAAAAGATCATGCTCAAACAATTACCTAAAGCGCGATGACGATTCATCCCAATCTCATCGCGCTTTAGAGGCTGACAGGAGAGAGGCAGCGAAGCCTGCCGGTCAGGCGAGGCGCATCACGCGCGCGCTTTGCTGTTGGGGGCGCGTCGCCGTCGGCTTGCGGGAGCGGCTCGGCCGGGTGCAAGCGCCTGGCCGATCGCGCGCCAGCATTTCACGGCATCGCGGAAGGCGTGTTCATGTGCGCTGCTGCGCCCGCGCCAGTCCATCAGTTGTTCGGCATCGGCAAGCGTCGCCTCGCCGGACTTGAGGCGCATGATCCATGACAGGGCTTCACGGATTAAGGGATCTAAGTGATCGACCTGATGGCTTCGCTTCGTCACGATCCAGCGCTTTCCCGCAGACGCCGGTCGCGAGCGGATGCTCGCGATCGACGTGTCTCTGTACGTAAGACGAAGCGGGGCGCTGAAAACCGAATTTGCCGCGGGCAGGACGTTTGAGGCGATCGGCGCAATGCTCCACAGCCTGCTTGAGGTCGGTCTCGACCGTGCGGACGGTGACGCCGAGCAGCGCCGCGATCTCGCGGTTCGGCATGCCCTCGATGCGCGAGAGCGTCAGGACGCGCCGCCTGCGCTCGGGCAGCTCGGCGATCGCGTGCCTCAGGAGATTGACCTCGGAGCGATCCTCGATCACGCGCGCGGCGTCCGGCCGGTCGTCGGGAATCTCGAGCAGGGCATCGACCTCGTCGGCCGTGAGGCGGCGCTTCTCGGCGCGGCGGCGATCGGCTGCGATGTTGAGCGCGATGCGGAACAGATAAGCCTTGGGGCTGCGCACCGGCCCGAGCTCGCGCAGGCCTTCGAGACGAAGATAGGTCTCGTTGAGCGCTTCGGACGCGAGGTCAGACGAGCCCAGGCGGCGCGTCAGCCTCCGATCGAAGTCGACATACTCCGCGAGCAGAAGAGTCCGCAAGCTGCTGATGCTGTCGATAGTCATACTACGCCCCACTTCACTCAGTCCCCATTTGACGGCGGGACGGTAGTAAGGCCCCACAACGGTAATGTGACGAACCGTTAGTGAATAACAGATGCTTCACGTTGATCGCGTTATGTTGCGCGAAATCACCACGCTGCTGATGAGCGGCGCGTCACGCATCGGGAAAAAGTTTTCGCTGCGGCTGCACGCGCGGCGTCTACGGGATAAGGCCCCGCAGACCGGCGCGTTTCGGTCGGTTCGGGCTGTCCGAAGAACACTGCGGCTCGCGCGCGAGCGGGCCGCAATGCGAGAATGATATCGAGGCCGAGGTGAAATCGCGTGGTCTGTATCATAATGGCGCGCGTCGCCGTGCTCCGCTGCTGCTGCGCGCGTTGCGGAGCGGCCGGTCCGAAGCGGCATGCGGCTCGCGTCTCGCCGTCTGCGGCCTGATCCTCTGCGCGATCTGCACCAAACCGGCTGCCGCGAAGTCTGCGGCTGATGGCGCCAAGCCGAACGAAAAGCCTGTCGTCGCCGCGCCGGTAGACGCGAAGCCGGCCAAGGGCGCGGCGGAGGCGGCGAAGCCGACAGCGCCGGAACCTCATTTCGATATCGACGAGTATCGCGTCGAGGGTGCGGACAATCTGCCGCAGATCGAGGTCGAGTCCGCGGTCTATCCCTTCCTCGGTCCGAACAAGAGCGCGCAGGATGTCGAGAAGGCGCGCGCCGCGGTGGAGAAGGCCTATCACGACAAGGGCCTTCAAACCGTCAGCGTGGCGGTGCCGCAGCAGGATGCGCAGCGCGGCTTCGTCGTGCTCAAGGTCACCGAGAACAAGGTCGGGCGGCTGCGGGTCAAGGGCTCGCGCTATTTCGATCTCGACAACATCAAGGGCGGTGCGCCTTCGCTCAAGGAAGGCACGCTGCCGAACTTTCAGGACGTGACGAAAGACATCGTCGCGCTGAACCGCTGGCCGGACCGTCGCGTCACGCCGGCGCTGCGGGCCGGCGCCGCGCCAGGAACGGTCGACGTCGATCTCAATGTCGAGGACACCTTTCCGCTCCACGGCAGCGTCGAGCTGAACAACAAGCAGAGCCCGAGCACGACGCCGCTGCGCACCAGCATCTCGATGCGTTACGACGATCTGTGGCAGCTCGGTCATTCCATGACCTGGACGTACCAGTTCGCGCCGATGAATCCGAAGGATGCGATGGTCGTGTCCGGATCGTACCTGGCGAGAACCGAGATCGACTGGCTCAGCGTCCTCGTCTACGGCCTGACGTCGGACAGCGCGGTCGCGACCGTCGGCGGCGCGAACGTCGTCGGCCCCGGTCAGGTCGTCGGCGGACGTGCGGTGATGACGCTGCCGTCCAAGGGCGAGCTGTTCCACACGCTGTCGCTCGGCGTCGACTACAAGGACTTCAAGCAGTCGCTCAAGCTCGGCTCCGATGCCTTCGACTCGCCCGTGACCTATGTGCCGCTGGTCGGCGCCTATGGCGCGTCCTGGCAGGGCGAGGGGCGGCTCACGCAGCTCAATGCCTCGATCACCGCGGGCCTGCGCGGCATCGGCTCCAACCGCGACGAGTTCGACGCAAAACGTTACAAGGCGTCCGCGAGCTTCATCGCGCTGCATGCCGACATCTCGCACACCCAGGATTTCGCCGGCGGCTTCCAGCTCTACGCCAAGCTCCAGGGGCAGGCGGCGGATCAGCCGCTGGTCTCCAGCGAGCAGTTGAGCCTCGGCGGCCAGGACACGGTGCGCGGCTATCTCGAATCCGAGGTGCTGGGCGACTACGGCGTCGCCGGCACGCTCGAGCTGCGCACACCAAATCTCGCGCAATATCTCGAGCAGAAGCTGCCGAATCCGGTGGGCGAGCCCATCAAGTACAACGCCTTCGACGAGATGCGCTTTTTCGCCTTCGTCGATGGCGGCAACGCCAGGATCCACGAGCCGCTGACTGATCAGCAGTCTCACTTCGACCTGGCCAGCTACGGCGTCGGCATGCGCATGAAGACGCTTCGCTACTTCAACAGCATCGTATTCGTCGGCATGCCGCTGACGAGCCAGCAGGTCACCGTCGCCAATCACCCGCGTATCAGCTTTCGGGTCTGGGGAGAGTTCTAGATGTCGCTCCTTCGCTTTGGAACTCGTCCCGGATTTCGCCTGAGCGCGCCGGTGATGCTTGCCCTCGTCTTGCTTGCGGCGCTGTGGCCGGGGCCGGCGTCGGCTTGGTGGAACGACCAGTGGACACTGCGCAAGAAGATCACCATCGACACCGGCCCGTCGGGGGCCGGCATCAGCGATGCGATCGGCACCACGCCGATCCTGGTCCGCCTCCATGTCGGCAACTTTCGCTTCGGAGCGGCGAAGGAGGACGGCGGCGATCTTCGTTTCGTCGCCGCGGACGACAAGACGCCGCTCAAGCACCATGTCGAGAAATACGACTCGCTGCTCGGCGAAGCGCTGGTGTGGGTCGGCGTTCCCGACCTGAAGCCGGGTGCCAAGAGCGACATCTGGCTCTATTACGGAAACCAGAAGGCGCCGAGCGCGGTCGATGCCAAGGGGACTTACGATCCCGACACGCTGCTGGTCTATCATTTCAACGATCGCTCGACGCCGGCGCAGGATATCACGGCCTGGGCGAACATCGCGCAGAACGCGGTGCCGGGCGCCGACGGCGCGATCATCGGGCAGGGTGCGCGCTTCGACGGGCAGACCGCACTGACGCTTCCGGGCTCGCCTTCGCTGGTGGTCGCGGAGAACGGCGAACTGACCTGGTCGCTTTGGATCAAGATGACCGCGCCGCAGCCCGGCGCAGTGCTCTTCGCACGCACGGAGGGAGCGAACGGGCTCACGGTCGGATTGGACAACGGCGTGGCTTTCGTAGAGGTCACCAATAGCGCCAACACGCAGCGCAGCGTAGGCGGTGCGGCGATCGCGGCAGGGACGTGGCACCACGTCGCCTTCACGGCCAAGGGTGCCCAGATCACGCTTTACGTCGATGGCAACCAGGCCGCGACGCTTGCTGCGGGTCTGCCCACCATGACCGGCGTGGCGCAGCTCGGTCGTGCCGCATCCGCCGCAGCCCCGGCTCCGGCCGCGGATGCGGCGGCGCCCGCAGCCGATGCAGCCC
>JAEYRD010000019.1 GCA_023435725.1 Pseudomonadota bacterium
CGTCACCCGCACCGGTCGGGATGTTCTTGATCGACAGAGCGAGCTGAACCGCCCAACCCCACTTGTCGTCGGGGTGGCCAGTCGGCTCGGTCGCGCCGTAATAGGCAACGTGGTTGTCATGCGCAGCCACCGACGCCTGGAAGAGACCCCAAGCCTGGTCGACACGCACCATACCGACGAGGTTCGGCGAGCGCGAGCCGCCGATGGCGTTGGAGCCGTACGCAGCACCGGTCACACCACCGAGGCCAGACGCGCCGGACAGGTTGAGGTTACCGGCCTGGTAGTACGCAGTCGCGTCTTCCGCCGAGAACGCCGCCGTCACGCCCTGACCGAAGTCAGCGGTGTAGGTGAACTGGGTGACACCAGTGACCGTGCCCGAGCCGCCGACGAGACCGTCGAAGTTGTTGCCGGGATAGTTGGTCCAGGGCGCGTCGAACTGCGACACGGCCTTACCCATAGTGAAGCCAGCGAACTGGATGAAGGCGTAGTACACGCCGAGCGAACCGCCCGAGGTGCCGCCGTCGGTCGGGTTGATCGACGAACCAACCAGCGCCGGGGCCGCCGGATTCGAGGTGTTGAGGGCCAGCGTGCTGCTGTAGGCGGTCGCGCCGGTGTTGGAGCCCGTGCCCTGATAGCCGCCCGTGGTCCAGGAGAACGTCGCGTCGAAGAAGGTGCGGACGACGCCGTATTCGGTGGCGGTGCGCGTGTCGATGTTGAGATCTTCACGAGCGCGCATGGTGTAGTAGTTGCTCAGGCGGTTGCGCCCGTTCGCGGGAGCCGTCGCCTGGGTGCCGTAGATGCTGTTCGTGTTCAGACCGACTTCAGCACGCAGATAGCCACCCAGCTTGATGCAGGTGTCGGTGCCCGGGATGTAGTAGAACCCGGCGCCGTACAGCGAGCAGATCTTCACGTACTCGACCGCCTTGGCCTTCACGGGGAGATCGGCTGCGAACGCCCCGGAGACAGCCATCAGGCCGGCAGCCGAGCCGAGAAAGAGCGTCTTCGTCAACTTCATTAGTAAACCTCCAAGTCGGTTCAGGGGGCTCGGCTCCTCGGCGGACGCCGCTTTACCCTCTTCAATTTCCGTTCAATTCAGGTCCGCACTGAAGGTCCGGACTGAAACGACAGTGAGGTGCCCCCCCTCCGTCGTGGCTTCACATATAGTTTATAAAAACAATCGCCTCAATTTATTGATTTAGTGAATCGAAAGTTCGGAGCGAGATGTTGCCCGAGGGCAACAGGACCGTCAAAGCTCCGTCTAACTGCAAGATATTGAACAAAAAAAGCCCTCAGGGGGCATCCCGAGGGCTTCCTTGGAGATCTCACATTGCTGTCCATCGAGACGGTCAAGAGCAGCAAATTCTGAGTGTCAAAAGACGTAATTTAATTAATTGTTTTTTGCAAGCACTAAAGAAGATGATCGTTTCCTTGATGCGATATCCACATCGGCATCATCCGTGCGCGATATTGAGACGCCTGCCAAATATCCCGGTACAAGGAGCTGATCTGCCCCCTGAACGAAGCCGGGACCGACATGATCGAGAAGAAACTCGACAGAACGATTACTGACTTCATCTGGAACGTGGTCGAAATCCACTCTCAGCTGGAGGACATTCACACCAGCTGGGCCGGACTGCTGGGCATTACCGAGCCGCAATGGCTGATCTTGATGGCAATCACCGAACTGGACGACGGGCGCGGCGTCGCCGGGATCGACATTGCGAACAAGTTGCGGGTCCATCCGGCCTTTGTGACCAACCAGACCAAGAACCTCGAAAAGGGCGGCTTTCTATCGCGGCGACCGGGAGCAGACGACGCGCGCTTCGTCCTGATGTCGCTTACGGCGAAGGCGACAACGGAAATCGAAAAACTGTCCAAGAGAAGGCTCGCCTTGAATTCGACCATGTTCAACGAGCTCGACGAGAAAACCCTGGCTGACCTGAACACCGCGCTCGCAACGATCGCCAAGAACGCCCGGCTGGCTGCACGATTGCTGGCTATCGACGTTTCGTGATCCGCGGACTCTGGGCACGGATTGAGCGTCAGAGCCGGACGTCATTATACGTCGCGCCGCGCCAGGATCAGCCTGCGCGCAATTCTCCCTCACACGACTAGAGCCATTCCCGTTCCGATGGAATCGGAACGTGGCTCTAGACTCTTATTCTGACGCGTTTTCTTGACGCGAACCGGTATCCACTTCGCTCGAAAACGCTCTAGAGATAAACCAAGGTTTCAAGCTGACGGGCGGCTCCAAGCTTGCTGTCGAGCCAATCGAGAATGAAGTCGTCCACGGCGATGAAGTTCTCGACCTCGCCCAGAGGGTGCGGGATGCGGTTCGGCACGACGACCGAGCAATCAGCTCCTGCCTGGCGATAATCGGCTTGCAGTTCGAGAGCATCCTGCTCCCATATCATCGAGCGACTCCCGACAACCGTGAGGAGCGGGCATGGTATTCGACGCGACGGCAGCGACGAACCTGTCGAGGTCCCGTCCTGGATGGGCTGCCCGAAGCCGGTCAGCCAGTGCAGTGATGCGCGACGTATGACCGGCGTCAAAAGGCCGCCGTCGCACACGGCGGCAGCTATCCTGCGATCCGAGAGCGCTAGGCGGGACGCATGAATAGCGCCCGCCCCCTCGCCATAGATCGCGATCCGCTGCGAGCAGACATCAGGGCGAGCCTCCAGATAGTCCAACCAGCATTGAAGCATATGCTCCGGCTTGAAAGAGCGACGAACGGATGAGTTGCCGGCATCGATGAGCAGGAGCGACATGTTCCGGCGGAGTGAGGCCGGCAACAACCTGCTCATCATCGAGCCCAGTGAGATCTCTTCGTCACTGACGCAGATAACGGCGGGTGCGGACGGTCCATGACGGACCGCCGGGAGAAAAAGGCCGGTCAACGCCCCTTCATTAAGCCAATCAATCTGGACGCGCTCAATCGCCGGATCAGCGGCATCCTCGAAGCCTCTCAGGCTGACACCGACCTTGTCTGCGAGGTCGGCATTCTCGAGATCTCCCGGGCAAGACAAGCTTCTCGCGACTTCAAGGGCCGTCAGCGAGCACAGCCACGCTTCCCGTGCAGCCAGAACGGAAGTATCGCGCACGGATTCGGCGTATGTCTGGTAGACGTCTGCGATCCTCAACCAGTCCGAAATCCACAGATGCCTGTGCGCCACGCGCGCAAGTTCTGCGATGGACAAGCTTTCGAAAAATCCGGATGCACGGTTGCGCAGGCGTGCCAGACCTTGGCCGGCGCCGTCACACGAGCCGTGCGGCCAATGATCACCTTCCATCTCAATCCTCGAACGGCGCCGTCAGCGGTTGCCCGGACTTGTGCCCGGATTTGCCAACTGCGCTTTCAGCGCTGCGCCCCGCACGCCTGCTTGATGCGATCACAGGCGTGCCCGATCGCGTCCAACGGCCCCATACGCCGCGTTCGCTCCACCCCTCGGCGCGACGAGACCCAGCCCGATGATGGCTCCATCTTCGCTTCGCGTGGCGAAGGCACCGGACGAAACGGTCAGCACTCCAAACGAGCCGGCTTCGATACACAATCCACGCCGGCTCAACTCAATCGTCACGTCTCAGCTCCGTCGCTGACATACAGTCACAGGCCCGCCCGCTCTACCACTTATGCGGTCGCGGCTCTGCCGTTTCTTGTTGCGATCGACGACTAAAGTAGATTCATTTGACGACAGAAGCGGCACGCCTGTGTCGCATTTCAGCGTGAATGCGCGATACGGCAAAAGATGCGGCGGATTGCCGCTGCATCAATGCCGGCTGTCTTCGCCGCGAGGTTTTCCAACTGTCGACGTACAATTATTGGCGAAACTAACCATCAGCGCCGCTCCGTACTGCCCGCATGCCGGCACTGCCGTATCCGAAGCAACCCGGCGCGCGAAACGTGACAACGCACGATGATCGCCTCTCCTGCTGAACAGGAGGCGAGAGATGCCATATTTCCGAATTTCTGCTAAATCGAATACCTCGACAAGAGCGACACGGCGCGAGTGTTCTGTCCATCGGTCAATTTGAGACCATGTCGCGCAACGGCCTGCCGCCCGAATGGAGCGACTTGTCCGCCGTTTCTGCCGGACAGCACGGCCGGGCCCGCCCCTTGTATGCATTATCCCAGTTGCCATCCGCGGGCAGTTTGCCTTACATGCCGCCAACTCACCCCCGGATGACGGCCGGGGCTCAAGAATCGCACAAGTTGTCAAAGGGACGGAATATGGCGCGCAACATTCTGATTCTCGGGGCTTCCTACGGCTCACTGCTGGGCACGAAGCTCCTGATGGCAGGGCACAATGTCACCCTGGTCTGCCGCGCCAAGACTGCGGAGCTGATCAATCGCGACGGTACCGAGGTGCGCATCAAGTTGCGCGACGAGGCGGTGCACCGTGCCATCTTCTCGCGTGACCTGCCCGGCAAGCTCGACGCGGTGACGCCGGCCGATGTCGACGTCTCCCGCTACGACATGGTCGGCCTTGCGATGCAGGAGCCGCAATATACCAACCACACCGTCCGCGTTCTCATGGTCAAGATCGCCGCGGCGAAGCTGCCGTGCCTGTCGATCATGAACATGCCGCCGCTGCCCTATCTGAAGCGGATCCCCTCGCTCGCAGGCATGGACCTCGAGGAGGCCTACACCAACGCGCAGGTATGGGAGCGCTTCGAGCCCGGCCTGGTGACGCTGTGCTCGCCCGACCCGCAGGCCTTCCGTCCGCCGGAAGAAGCGGCGAACGTGCTCCATGTCGGCCTGCCCACCAACTTCAAGGCGTCGGCGTTCGCCGACGAGAAGCACAACAAGGTGTTGCGCGAGCTCGAAGCCGACATCGACGCGGTGACGCTCGACGGCAAGGACGTGCCGGTGAAGCTGAAGGTGTTCGACTCGCTGTTCGTGCCGCTGGCGAAATGGTCGATGCTGCTGACCGGCAACTACCGCTGCATCACGCCGCACGAGCCGCAGTCGATCCGTGACGCCGTGCACGGCGATCTCGCGCGCTCGCAGACGATCTACGACCACGTCGACGCGATCGCCCGCCGCCTCGGCGCCGATCCGCAGGACCAGGTCCCGTTCGCGAAATACGCCAAGGCCGCCGAAAGCCTGCTCAAGCCGTCATCGGCCGCGCGCGCGGTCGCCAGCGGCGCGCCGTTCATCGAGCGCGTCGATCTGCTGGTGAAGCTGATCTCGCATCAGCTCGGCGTGCCCAATGCCGAGATCGACCGCACGGTCGAGACCGTCGACCAGAAGCTGAACGAGAAAATCGTGCAGGGTGGATCGGGCGCGCAATAGCGCGCCTCTCCGGTCCCTGTCGAGCAGCGGCCGCGCTCAGGCGCTCAGAAATGATTGAAGCCAGATCAGGCCGGTCACGGCGACGAGCGTGACCGCGCCGGTGCGCGTCACGATCTCGGGGTGCCCCAGCCGGCGGGCGCCGCTGCCGAGTGTTGCGCCCAATGTAATCCATGCGGCGCCAGCCGTGAGGATCTGAAGCGCGATCACGCCGAGCCAGGGCAAGAGTTCGAGCGGCCCGGCCCCGAGAGGCAGGAGCAGGAAAGCGAAGACGAGCGCTTTCGGGTTCAACAGGGTGGTCAGCAGCACTTGGCCGAACGTCACCAGAGCCCCATCACGCAGTTCGCGCGCGTTGACGCGCCAAAGCGTAACGGCCAGGCACAGGATGTAGATGGTGACCGCTATGCGGAGCACGACGGCCGCGATCGGGATGTCGCTCACGACAGGGCCGAGCGCCACGCGCAACAGCGCGATCGCCAGCAGATAGCCGCACAGCTCGGCGCCGAGCAAATGCAGCGAGCGCGAGATGCCGACCCCTGCGCCTGATGTCGCCAGCAAGGTGTTGGTCGGCCCCGGCACCGCCAGCAGGAAGTTAGCAGGCTCTCGGCCGGTCGATCTTGATCTGCGTCATGCGACGGAGCTGCGGATGGATTTCGGCCGCGACCTTGATCGTTCGGCGGAGACCCATGTCGAGCTGATGCCGCAGTGACCCCGCATCGCGCTCTCATCGGTTGAGCTTCATCACGCAAGCGGCGCCACGGATAGTTCCGAGTGTGATGCGCGCGTCACTCGACGCTCGAACTCATTCCATCGCGCCTCGATCACGCGAACGTGTCGTCTCCGACGTACGCGAGAGCAACCGGCCTGAGGATCACGACTGCGTGAGAGAAAGCATGTCGTTCATCATATTTCAGCGCCAGATGACGGCAAACCGAGCCTGTTTGGCTGCGAATTGAGCCAAATCAGTCAGGGGCTCTGCTCGCGGTCGCCTTGAAGAGGCTCGCGATCGCCATTCGCGATCATTCATTTGCGCAAGCGATGCATGCGTGCGTGTCAGGCTCGCCTTCTTGTCTCTGTAACACTCGCGCGCAACAAGCATCAGCGAGCGCGAACTCGATAGCCGACAAAAAAACAGAAGACCAAGAACAACAAACAAGAACAACAAAAATGGATCAGGCGATGCTGAGCGTCGTCCGCGCGGTAGAGGCAGGCGCGACGACGATGAAGGGCGTGATCGACGCCACCGGACTGTCCCGTCTCAAGATCGAACGTGCGTTGAATGCGCTGGAGAAGCAGATGCTGCTGGTCCGCGATAGCCAGGGCTTTCGCGCTACCGGCCTGCCGAAAACGCCGCGTCCCGCCCGGGAATGCGGAACGTGCAATGCCTGCTGCGATATCCTCGAGGTGGCCGGCGTCGACAAGCCGGTGAACCAACTCTGCAGGCATTGGCAGGCAGGCACCGGGTGTACCATCTACGACCGCCGCCCGCAGATGTGCCGGTCATTCGTCTGCGCCTGGCTGCAGGGCCATCTCGACGACAATTGGTTTCCCGCGAAGTCGGGTATCGTGGTGCATTTCAGCCAGGACGCCGTCAACGTGACGGTCGACGACGATTGTCCCGATCGCTGGCGCGAGGAGCCGTATTTCAGCAAGCTGGCCGAATGGTCGCTGAACGGGATCAGGCGGATCGGAAATCGCGGCTACGCGACCCTTATCGTCTCCGGTGCCGACCGGTTCCTGCTGCTCGGACGCACCGTCGTTCCTGATCCGACGTTGTTCGGCACTGCGTTCCTGCCGCTCGCCGCCGACACCTTCCGGTTCTGGCGGGCGACATCGCGGGAGCACTTGCAGCGGCTGCACGAGCGCATCGCCGAGATCGAGCGGATCAGGCAGGAATTCGGGTCCTGCACGATTCCCGCGAACGAGGACGACGATCCGCAACCTCCCTACCGGCCCGCACTTTTGAGGTTGTCGAATCAGGCCTGAACTCCGCCGTGGGCAACACGGCATGATTCGCGCCGTAGCGCTCGACGCGCGCCGGCCGGGTTGATAAGCCCCTGTCCGCGAATGACGGGGACTTGAGTCGGGACATGACGGTTGCGATCGAGATGGGGCAGACCACGGCAGGCGCCGCGGCGGCCATGGACCTCGAGGAACTGCTGGCGACCCGCCTCCTGGTGCAGGGCAATTCGGGCTCCGGCAAGTCGCATCTGTTACGGCGGCTCCTGGAACAGAGTGCGCCCTGGGTGCAGCAGGCCATCATCGACCCTGAAGGCGACTTCGTCACGCTGGCCGAGCGTTTCGGCCATCTGGTGATCGACGCCGAGGATCACACCGAGCGCGGCCTTCAGGTCGCCGGCGAGCGCGCGCGGCTGCATCGCGTCTCCACCGTGCTCAATCTCGAAGGGCTCGACGCCGAGAACCAGATGCGCCGTGCGGCGGCGTTCCTCGGCGGTCTGTTTGACGTGAACCGCGACCATTGGTACCCGATGCTGGTGGTGGTGGACGAGGCGCAACTGTTCGCGCCGGCGGTCGCTGGCGAAGTCTCGGACGAGGCGCGCAAGCTTTCGCTCGGTGCGATGACCAATCTGATGTGCCGCGGTCGCAAGCGCGGCCTTGCCGGCATCATCGCAACCCAGCGCCTGGCCAAGCTCGCCAAGAACGTCGCGGCGGAAGCCTCCAATTTCCTGATGGGCCGGACCTTCCTCGACATCGACATGGCGCGCGCCGCCGACCTGCTCGGCATGGAGCGGCGGCAGGCCGAATCGTTTCGCGATCTCGAGCGCGGTCAGTTCATGGCGCTGGGCCCGGCGCTGTCGCGACGCCCGTTGCGTTTGAATATCGGCGCGACCGACACCCAGCCACGCAATTCCACGCCGCGGCTGATGCCGCTGCCGGAAGCGACGCTCGAGGATGCGCGCGCCGTGATTCTGGCGGCGCCGCCGCCCGATGCCAGCCGGCCACAGCGCCGCCCGGCGCCGGACCTGCTCGAGCAGCTCCGCGCGGCGAAGGCGGCTGCGCCGGAAACGCGCCCCGAGCCGATCGAGCTGCCGGTCAGCGCAGAAGAGCTCGCCGAGCGGCGCGAACGCGTCGACCGCACCTTGCGCGCCGTGCTGGCCGAGCCCGATGCCGGCTTCCGCGCCATCGGCGTGCTCTACCAGGAGTTCGTGGTCCGCTGCCGTATCGAAGGCCTCGGCTCGGCCGTGCCTGATCTCAACGAATTCCGCCGCATGCTGACGCATGCGCGGGCCGGGCTCGGCGCTGATCTCGCCGAAGATGATGCCTGGCAGGATGTGTCGCTGCGCGCCTCCATCCTGCCCGACGACATGCAGGGCGTGTTCATGATGATCGCGCGCGCGGCGAAGGAAGGCTGGCCCTGTCCGGGCGATGCGGCGATCGCCCGCGCCTATGGCTCGCACTCGCTGCGCCGGGCGCAGCGCCTGCTCGGCTACATGGAGGAGCAGGGCCTCATCGTCTGCCAGCTCGACGGCGGTGGACGCAGGATCGTGACGCTGGTGGAGCTGGCCTGGGCCACGGCGCCGGGCGATCCCAATGGCGACGATCTGCCGGCGGAGCCGGCGCAGAGCGCGGCTTCGGCTTGATTGCTGCTACGGAGAACGCGCGCTCCCTCTCCCGCAAGCGGGAGAGGTCAATGACTCAGGCCGCCTCGGTGACATCGGCGCATTCCAGGATTTCTGGCGCGGCATCGGAGGCGGTCGCAAACATGCGGCGATAGAGCAGGACCGAGACCAGCCACGCAATCACAAACAGCCCGATCACGGCGAAGCCGACATTGGCGAGCGACTCGTTGATGCTGTCAACCAGCGTCCACACGCCACCGGACAGATTGAGGCGGCCGGCGATCAGGCCGAGCGCCTCGATGCCGCCGATGAACAGCGCCACCGCAACAGAGGCGCCGGTGATCGTGAGGTTGTACCAGAGCTTCCGCATGGGATCGACGAAGGCCCAGCGATAGGCACTGACCATCAGTGCCGCGTCCGCGGTGTCGACCAGCGCCATGCCGGCTGCGAACAGCGCGGGGAACACCAGAACATCGGCGAGCGAGGCGCCGCGCGCGGCTTCGCTGGCGGAAATGCTGAGCAGTCCGATCTCGGTCGCGGTGTCGAATCCGAGCCCGAACAGGAATCCGAGCGGATACATGTGCCAGGGTTTTGTCACCAGACGGAACATCGGGCCGAACAGTCGTGCCAGAAATCCGCGATCGGCGAGCAGTGCGTCGAGGCCTTCGGCGTCGTGAACACCCTGCGCCCGCGCGACGCGAAAGGTCCGCCAAAGGCCGGCGAAGATCGCGAGATTGATAGCCGCGATCACGAGCAGGAACAACGCCGACACCGACGTGCCGATCAGGCCGCCGATATCCCTCAGCAGGCTGTCGCCGCCCAGGCTCACCACGCCGAGCGCCAGCAGCATGGTCGCGACCACGACGACCGTAGAATGGCCCAGCGCGAAGTAGAGCCCCGCGGATCGCGGCGCATCGCCGGCCTGCATCAGCTTGCGCACGACGTTGTCGATGGCGGCGATGTGGTCGGCATCGACGGCGTGACGCAGGCCGAACACCCAGGCCAGCAGCGCGGTCGCCATGACCGTCGGCCGGTCGGCGAACAGCGCGAAGGCCCAGGCCCACGCAGCGACATTCGCGGCAATGAGCCCGCCGAACAGCAGCACCGCGCCGGGCTCGACCGCCCGCAAAGACCATCTCGTCACGAAAATCATTCCGTCCGCTGCACGCCCATCGCGGCAACGATATGATCTTTTCACAACATTGTCACACTGGCCAGTGCAATCCTGGCGCGGCTGCGCGGATTTGCAGCAGTGCCTGCAGACATCCTTCAAGACGCCCGCCACGCGGGCTCCTCAGAGCCTGACCGAAAAAGGTGAGCGGTTTTGGCGGGCCTGTGATTCCTTCGGATTTGCGAAGATTCGAGGGAGGACACCATGCCGTGGACCAAAGCCGCTCGTATCCAGTATCAGCGCAG
>JAEYRD010000061.1 GCA_023435725.1 Pseudomonadota bacterium
GCGGCAACCGCAGGCGCGACGTCGATGACCTCGAGAACGCTGGCTGCGAGATTGCCGCGCGGCGCGATCCAGGCGCGCTGGCGGCGGCCCCGGCCGGCGGTCTGCTCCGATGTGACGAACCACATCGGGCCGCGCTCGCCGCGCCTTGCGTGCTCGATCGCCTCGGTATTGGTCGAGCCGGTCCGCTCAAAAGCTGCGAGCCTGTAGCCCGCAGAGAGTGCACGAGGACCGAGCGCGAACCCCATCCTAGAACAGCGACTTTGCCGCGGCGGAGGCGACGCTCACTACCGGGCCCGCGAACAGCGCAAACAGCAGGTTGAACAGGCCCGCGACCGCCAGCACCGTCCGCACCTCGAAACGCACCGGGTCGACCTTGCCGACCGGCTCGTCGAAGTACATCGTCTTGACGATGGCGAGATAGTAATAGGCACCCACCACGCTGGTCAGCACGCCGATAACGGAAAGCGTGAACAGATTGGCCCTGATGGCGGCGACGAAGACGTACCACTTGGCGAAGAAGCCGGCGAGCGGCGGGATGCCGGCGAGCGAGAACAGCAGCATCGCGAACATGAACGCGATCAGCGGATTGGTCCGAGACAGGCCGGCGAAATCGCTGATCTGCTCCACGGCCTGGCCGTTGCGCTTCATGGCGAGGATGACCGAGAACGAGCCGAGCGTCATCGCGACATAGATCACGATGTACATCAGCACGCCCTGTGCGCCTTCGACCGTGCCCGAGGCGAGGCCGACCAGGGCGAAGCCCATGTGGCCGATCGAGGAATAGGCCATCAGGCGCTTGATGTTGGTCTGGCCGATCGCGGCAAAGGAGCCCAGCGCCATCGAGGCGATCGCCACGAACACCAGGATCTGCTGCCACTGCGAGACGATGCCCGGGAATGCGGTGAGCGTGACGCGGGTGAAGACGGCGAGCGCGGCCACCTTTGGTGCCGAGGCGAAGAAGGCGGTCACCGGCGTCGGGGCGCCCTCGTACACGTCCGGCGTCCACATGTGGAACGGCACGGCCGAGACCTTGAAGCACAGGCCGGCGAGCAGGAAGACCAGGCCGAAGACGAGGCCGACATTCGAGATCGTCGCGGCCGAGGCGATACCGGTGAAGCTGACCGTCCCGGTGAAGCCATAGATCAGCGAGGCGCCGTAGAGCAGCATGCCCGACGACAGCGCGCCGAGCACGAAGTACTTCAGGCCGGCTTCGGTCGACTTGGTGTTGTCGCGGTTCGAGGCCGCCACGACATAGAGCGCGAGCGACATCAGTTCGAGGCCGAGATAGAGCGAGATCAGGTCGCCGGCCGAGATCAGCACCATCATGCCGAGCGTCGAGAGCAGCACCAGGATCGCGTATTCGAAGATACGCCGCGAGGGGTCGGACAGGAACTCGGTCGACAGAACCAGCGTCACCGCGGAGCCGATCAGCGCCAGGATCTTCATGAAGCGCGCGAAATCGTCGACGATGAAGCTGCCGCCGAAGGTCACCTGCTTGCCCGCGGGCTGCATGTAGACGAGCGCGCCGACCACGATCAGGAGCACGACGGCAAGCGACGTGACCGTCCTTGTCGTCTCCTGCCCACGATAGGCTCCCAGCATCAAGAGTGCCATGGCGCCGATCGCGAGCACGATCTCGGGCAGCACCGGCGCCAGTTGATAACCTGCAGTCTCAAAGCTCATGGCGATATCCTGACCTGCCCGATCACTGGAGCAGTGCGGCGGCCTTCACGGCCGTCACAGCGGTGTTGTAATTGTTGACGAGTTGCTGGACCGAGGCGGCCGACATGTCGAGCACCGGCTTCGGATAGACGCCGAACAGGATCGTCAGCGCGATCATCGGGAACAGCGTCACGCACTCGCGCAAGGTGAGGTCCTTGATGCTCATCAGCGAAGGCTTGACCAGCGCCCCGAACACGACCTTGCGATAGAGCCAGAGCGCGTAGGACGCCGACAGGATCACGCCGAAGGAGGCGAAGAACGCAGTCGGGATCGAGACCTTGAAGGTGCCGAGCAGCGTCATGAATTCGCCGACGAAGCCCGACGTGCCGGGCAGACCGACATTGGCCATCGTGAAGACCATGAAGGTCAGCGCGTAGAGCGGCATCCGGTTGACGAGGCCGCCATAGGCCGCGATCTCGCGGGTGTGCATGCGGTCGTAGACGACGCCGACGCAGAGGAACAGCGCGCCGGAGACGATGCCGTGCGAGATCATCTGGAACACGCCGCCGGCGACGCCCTGCATGGTGCCGGCGAAGATGCCCATGGTGACGAAGCCCATATGCGCGACCGAGGAGTACGCGATCAGCTTCTTCATGTCCTCCTGCATCAGTGCCACCAGCGAGGTGTAGATGATGGCGATGGCGGAGAGCGTGAAGATCAACGGCGCGAAGTCATGCGAGGCCAGCGGGAACATCGGCAGCGAGAAACGCAGGAAGCCGTAGCCGCCCATCTTCAGCAGGATCGCGGCGAGAACCACCGAGCCTGCCGTCGGCGCCTCGACGTGCGCGTCGGGCAGCCAGGTGTGCACCGGCCACATCGGCATCTTCACCGCGAAGGAAGCGAAGAAGGCGAGCCACGCCCAGGTCTGCAACGACCGCGGCACGGCCGTGTGCATCAAGGTCGGGATGTCGGTGGTGCCGCCGTTCCAGTACAGCGCCATGATGGCGAGCAGCATCAGGACCGAGCCGAGCAGCGTGTAGAGGAAGAACTTGAACGATGCGTAGACCCGGCGCGGACCGCCCCAGACGCCGATGATCAGGAACATCGGGATCAGGCCGCCTTCGAAGAACAGGTAGAACAGCACGAGATCGAGCGCCGAGAAGGTGCCGATCATCAGCGTTTCCAGGATCAGGAACGCCATCATGTACTCGCGTACCCGGTTCGTGATCGCGTTCCAGCTCGCGATGATGCAGAACGGCATCACGGCGGTGGTCAGGATCACGAGCGGCAGCGAAATGCCGTCCACGCCCATGTGGTAGGTGATTCCGGTGGCCAGCCAGTTCGCCTTCTCGACGAACTGGAAGTCGGCGACCGTGGGATCGAAACGCATGACCAGGATCACCGACACCGCGAAGGTGATCAGCGTGGTCCAGAGCGCAATCCAGCGCGAATTGCGCTTGGCCGCCTCGTCATCGCCGCGGCTGAGATAGACGATCAACGCCCCGACCAGCGGCAGGAACGTCGTGACCGAAAGGATGGGCCAGGTTGTCATTTACTGGCCTCCAAAGCCGAACATGAACCAGGTGATCAGGCCGGCAGCGCCGATCAGCATGGCGAATGCATAGTGATAGAGATAACCGGTCTGGATCTTCACGACATTGCGGGTGATGTCCAGGACGCGCGCGGAAACGCCGTCGGGCCCGAAGCCGTCGATGATGAAGCCGTCGCCCTTCTTCCAGAGCTGATAGCCGATCCACTTCGCCGGGCGGACGAAGATGACCTCGTAGAGCTCGTCGAAGTACCATTTGTTGAGCAGGAACTGGTACAGCATCGGCTGCGTGTTCGCGAGCTCGACCGGCAGGTAAGGCCGACGGATGTAGAACAGGTACGACACGAGGAAGCCCAGCACCATCATCACCGTCGGCAGGAAGGCGATGGTCTCGGGGATGTGGTGCATCTCCTCGATGATGTGCGGGTTCATCTTCACGGACTCGCGGAAGAACTCCTCGACGCCGTGACCGGCGAACAGCTCCTTGAACGGGAATCCCGCGACGATCGAACCGACCGCGAGCACGCCGATCGGGATCAGAATCCAGAGCGGCGCTTCGTGCGCGGCCTCGTAGTGATGCTCGTCATGAGGCTCACCGTGGAAGGTCTTGAAGATCAGGCGCCAGGAGTAGAACGAGGTCAGGCCGGCGGCGATGATCGTCATCAGGAAGCCGTACACCGCGAACGGATTGTGCGAGGCGTAGGCGGACTCGATGATCGCGTCCTTGGAGAAATAACCGGCGGTAAGCGGGAAGCCGGTCAGCGCCAGCGTGCCGACCACCATCACCGCGTAGGTGTAGGGGATCTTGCGCCAGAGGCCGCCCATGTTGCGGATGTCCTGCTCGTGGTGCATCGCGTAGATCACCGAGCCGGAGCCCAAGAACAAGAGCGCCTTGAAGAAGGCGTGCGTAAACAGGTGGAACATGCCGACCGAATAGGCGCCCGCTCCCATCGCGACGAACATGTAGCCGAGCTGCGAACAGGTCGAGTACGCGACGATGCGCTTGATGTCGTTCTGGACGAGGCCGACGGTCGCGGCGAAGAACGCGGTGGTGGCGCCGAAGAACATCACGACGGCCTGGGCGGTCGGGGCGAGTTCGAACAGCGGCGACAGGCGCGCCACCATGAAGACGCCCGCGGTGACCATGGTTGCGGCGTGGATCAGCGCGGAGACCGGAGTCGGGCCCTCCATCGCGTCCGGCAACCAGGTGTGCAGCAGGAACTGCGCCGACTTGCCCATCGCGCCCATGAACAGCAGAAGGCAGGTCAGGGTCAGTGCGTCGGCGTGCCAGCCGAGGAAGTTGATGGTCTTGCCGGTGAGGCCGGGCGCGGCGTGGAAGATCGTCTCGAAATCGGTCGAGCCGACGAGTGCGAAGATCGCGAAGATGCCGAGCGCGAAGCCGAAGTCGCCGACACGGTTGACCACGAAGGCCTTGATGGCCGCGGCGTTCGCCGACGGCTTCTGGTACCAAAAACCGATCAGCAGGTAGCTGGCGAGACCGACGCCTTCCCAACCGAAGAACAGCTGCACCAGATTGTCCGCAGTCACCAGCATCAGCATGGCGAAGGTGAACAGCGAGAGGTAGCCGAAGAAACGCGGCCGGTACGGGTCCTCGTCCATGTAGCCGATGGAATAGAGGTGCACGAGCGAGGACACGGTCGTCACGACAACCAGCATCACGGCGGTGAGCGTGTCGACCCGCAGCGCCCACCAGACCTGGAGGTCGCCGGAGAAGATCCAGGGCAGGACCTGGATCCTGATGTCGTGGTGCATGAAGCCGACGTCGACCAGCGTCATCCAGGACAGCGCCGCCGACACGAACAGCAGTGCCGTCGTGATCAGCTCGGCGCCGCGCGAGCCCGCCGCCGGCGGCTCGACCGGGCCGTGGCCGTGGTCGTCATGAGCGTGATCGTCGTGACCATCGCCGCCATGGGCGGCCGAGGCGTGCGCATCGCCGTGACCGTGATCGTCGTGATGCTCGACCGTGTCGCCCGAGGGGTTGCGGGCATGCGCGCCGGCGAGCGCGATCAGGCCGGCCAAAATGGCGCCCAGGAGCGGCAGAAAAACGATTGCCTGAACCATGACCGAGCTCAGCCCTTCATCAGATTGACGTCCTCAACCGCGATCGAGCCGCGGTTGCGGAAATAGACCACCAGGATGGCGAGACCGATCGCGGCTTCTGCGGCCGCAACGGTCAGCACCAGCAGCGCGAAGACCTGACCGACGATGTCGCCGAGGAAGGTCGAGAACGCCACGAGGTTGATGTTGACCGAGAGCAGGATCAGCTCGATCGACATCAGGATGACGATGATGTTCTTGCGGTTCAGGAAGATGCCGAGGATCCCGAGCGTGAACAGGATCGCGCCGACGGCAAGATAGTGTCCGATCCCGATCGTCATTTCACCCACTCCGCCGCATCGGCATCAGAGAGCCCCTGCCCCGACGCCACCTTGCGCATCGCCATCGCCATTTCGGGCGTGCGCGCGTTCTGAACGTTGATGTCCTGCCGCTTCACGCTCGCCTTGTGCCGCAGCGTCAGCACGATGGCGCCGATCATGGCGACCAGCAGCACCATGCCGGCGAGCTGGAAGTAGTGGATGTACTTCGTATAGAGCACGAGCCCGAGCGCCTCGGTGTTGCTGACATTGGTCGGGATCGCCGCCGTGATGGTCTTGGCGACGCCGGGGTTGATCACCCAGAAGCCGACGGTGAGCAGCAGCTCGAACAGGAAGATGCCGCCGATCACGAGGCCGACCGGCAGGTACTCGATGAAGCCCTCGCGCAGCTCGAGGAAGTCGACGTCGAGCATCATGATCACGAACAGGAACAGCACCGCGACCGCGCCGACATAGACGACGATCAGGATCATCGCCAGGAATTCGGCGCCCATCAGCACGAACAGGCCGGAGGCGTTGACGAAGGCCAGGATCAGGTACAGCACGGAGTGCACGGGATTGCGCGAGACAATCACCATCACCGCCGAGGCGACGCAGACGCCGGCGAACAGATAGAAGAAAAGCGCGGGAAGGATCATGCCCTCACCTCACCGGTACGGCGCGTCGAGCTCGATCGCGTTCGCGCTCTCGCGTTCCCAGCGATCGCCGTTGGCGAGCAGCTTGGCCTTATCATAGAACAGTTCCTCGCGGGTCTCGGTCGCGAACTCGAAGTTCGGACCTTCGACGATGGCGTCGACCGGACAGGCCTCCTGGCAGAGGCCGCAATAGATGCACTTCACCATGTCGATGTCGTAGCGCACGGTGCGGCGTGTGCCGTCGTTGCGGCGCGGGCCGGCCTCGATGGTGATGGCCTGCGCCGGGCAGATCGCCTCGCACAGCTTGCAGGCGATGCAGCGCTCTTCGCCGTTCGGATAGCGGCGCAGCGCGTGCTCGCCGCGGAAGCGTGGCGAGATCGGCCCCTTCTCGAACGGATAGTTCAGCGTCGGCTTCGGCTGGAAGAAATAGCGCATGGCGAGGAAGAACGCCGAGACGAATTCCGACAGCAGAAGCGAGCGTGCAGTGGCGTTGATGTTGATACCCATGACGGCCCTCACTTCGGCGCGATGCCGGCGAAATGCAGCACGCCGGCCACCACGATCACCATCGCCAGCGACAGCGGCAGGAACACCTTCCAGCCGAGGCGCATCAGTTGATCGTAGCGGTAGCGCGGCACGATCGCCTTCGCCATCGCGAACAGGAAGAACATGAAGAACAGCTTCAGCGCGAACCAGATGATCCCCGGAACCCAGTTGAAGGGCGGCAGATCGACCGGCGGCAGCCAGCCTCCGAGGAACAGGATCGTCGCCATCGCGCACATCGTGACGATCGCAACATATTCGCCGAGCATGAACAGCAGGTACGGCGTCGAGCCGTATTCGACCATGAAGCCGGCAACGAGCTCGGACTCCGCTTCGACGAGGTCGAAGGGCGGACGGTTGGTTTCCGCCAGCGCCGACACGTAGAAGATCACGAACATCGGGAACAGCGGCCACACATACCAGTTCAGGATGGTGAGCTGCGGCAGCCCGATCAGGCTGGCGAGACCGCGTGCATGCTGGGCCTCGACCACGGCCGAGAGGTTCAGCGTGCCGGCGCAGAGCAGCACCGTGATGATGACGAAGCCGATCGAGACTTCGTAGGACACCATCTGCGCCGCCGAGCGCAGCGCAGCCAGGAACGGATACTTCGAGTTCGACGACCAGCCGGCCATGATGATGCCGTAGATCGACAGCGACGAGATCGCGAAGATGAAGAGGATGCCGACATTGATGTCGGAGATCACCCAGCCGAGATTGGTCGGGATCACCGCCCAGGCGGCGAGTGCGAGCACGCACGACACCAGCGGCGCGAGCAGGAACACGCCCTTGTTGGCGCCGGCCGGGATGATCGGCTCCTTCAGCACGAACTTCAGAAGGTCCGCGAAGGACTGCAGCAGGCCCCATGGGCCGACCACGTTCGGGCCGCGGCGGATCTGCACCGCCGCCCAGATCTTGCGGTCGGCGAGCAGGATGTAGGCGATCGCGACCAGGAGGACGACCAGCACCAAGACGCTCTCCGCGACCATGATGATCAACGGCCAGAGGAAACCGGTCCAGAATGCGCTTTCGAAGAATTCCATCAGATCACGCTCACTCCGCTGCGGTCAGCATCTGCCCGGAGGCAAGCCGCGAGCATTCCGCCATCACGGCGGACGCACGCGCGATTGGGTTGGTCAGGTAGAAGTCCTCGACCAGCGGCTTGAACGGCGCCTTCTCCGGCGTGCCGCCCTTGCCCGCCAGCTTCTTGACCTGGTCGGCCGAGCCGGCCTCGATCTGGTCGAGACGGATCAGATGCGGCACGGCCTTGAAGATCGCCTGGCGCAGGGCCGCGAGCGAGTCGTAGCCGAGCTTCTTGCCGAGCGCCTCCGACAGCGCGCGAACGATCGCCCAGTCCTCGCGGGCTTCGCCCGGCGGGAACGCGGCGCGTCCCGTCATCTGCACGCGGCCTTCGGTGTTGACGTAGATCGCGGACTTCTCGGTGTAGGCGGCCGCCGGCAGGATCACGTCGGCGCGGTGCGCGCCGCGGTCACCATGGGTGCCGATATAAACGACGAAGGTGCCGTCCGGCGCCTTGATCTCGTCGGCGCCGAGCAGGAACAGCAGGTCCAGCGTGCCGAACGTCGTCATCTGCGCCGCGTTCAGGCCACCCTGACCGGCCGCAAAGCCGATATCGAGCGCACCGACGCGCGAAGCGGTCTCGTGCAGCACGGCAAAACCGTTCCAGCCGTCCTTCACCGCGCCGACATCGAGCGCGAGCTTGGCGGCGGCTGCGAGAATGGCGGCGCCGTCGTGACGCGAGGCCGCGCCCGCGCCGACCAGGATGATCGGATGCTTGGCGTTCTTGAGCACGTCCATGAAGGAGTGCTTGCCGGCCGCGAGCTCGCCGAGCGTCTCGGTGCCCGCGCCGAGATGGTCATAATCGTAGGTCAGATCGGCCTTGGGGCCGATCACGCCGACCTTGAAGCCGCCGCCGCGCCAGCGCTTGCGGATGCGGGCGTTGAACACGGCCGCCTCTTTCCGCGGATTGGCGCCGATGATGAGCAGCGCGTCGGCCTGCTCGACGCCGACCAGCGTCGGATTGAAGATGTAGGAGCCGCGGCCGAGCACGGGATCGAAGGCGTCGCCGCCCTGCACCGCCAGATTGCTCGAGCCGTACTTGGCCAGGAGATCCTTCAGCGCGAACATCTCCTCGACGCCGGCGAGGTCGCCGGCGATCGCGCCGATGCGCTTGCCGTCGGTGCGCGCCGCCTTCGAGGCGATCGCGGCAAAGGCCTCGGGCCAGCTCGCCGCGCGCAGCTTGCCGGCCTCGCGGATATAGGGCCGGTCGAGGCGCTGGGTGCGCAGGCCGTCGACGATGTGGCGGGTCTTGTCGGAGATCCACTCCTCGTTCACGGCCTCGTTGATGCGCGGCAGCACGCGCATCACCTCGCGGCCGCGGGTGTCGACGCGGATCGCCGAGCCAATGCCGTCCATCACGTCGATCGACTGGGTCTTGCCGAGCTCCCAGGGGCGCGCCGCGAAAGCATAGGGCTTCGAGGTCAGCGCACCGCCCGGGCAGATGTCGACGAGATTGCCCTGCAATTCCGACGTCAGCGCGTGCTCGAGATAGGTCGTGATCTCCATGTCCTCGCCGCGGCCGGTCGCGCCCATCTCGGGGGCGCCGGCGACTTCCGCCGAGAAACGGACGCAGCGCGTGCACTGGATGCAACGGTTCATCGAGGTCTTGACCAGCGCGCCGAGATACTTGTCCTCGACCGCGCGCTTGTTCTCGGCGAAGCGGCTGGTGTCGACACCATAGCCCATCGCCTGGTCCTGAAGATCGCACTCGCCGCCCTGGTCGCAGATCGGGCAGTCCAGCGGATGGTTGATCAGCAGGAACTCCATCACGCCTTCGCGCGCCTTCTTCACCATCGGCGAACGGGTGGAGATTTCCGGCGGCTCGCCCTTGGGGCCAGGACGGCAGTCGCGCACGCCCCAGGCGCAGCTCGCGACCGGCTTCGGGCCGCCCTTCACCTCGACGAGGCACATCCGGCAATTGCCGGCGATCGACAGGCGCTCGTGATAGCAGAAGCGCGGAATTTCGGCGCCGGCGGCTTCGCACGCCTGGAGCAGTGTGTACTCCGGCGGGACATCGATCTCTTTGCCGTCGATGATGAGCTTGGTCATTTATCCTACTCCGCCGCGACCATGTTCACGGGATCGCGGACGCCGATATCGTCGATGTCGGCCTTGTGCGAATACTGGTCGATGCGCGCTTCGATCTCATGACGGAAATGCGTGATCAGGCCCTGGATCGGCCAGGCCGCCGCGTCGCCGAGCGCGCAGATGGTGTGGCCTTCGACCTGCTTGGTGACTTCCAGCAACATGTCGATCTCGCGCTTGTGGGCGCGGCCCTCGGCCATGCGGGTCAGCACGCGCCACATCCAGCCCGTGCCCTCGCGGCACGGCGTGCACTGGCCGCAGCTCTCATGCTTGTAGAAATAGGAGATGCGGGCGATCGCGCGGATCAGGTCGGTCGACTTGTCCATCACGATCACGGCCGCGGTGCCGAGACCCGAGCGCAGCTTGCTCAGACTGTCGAAATCCATCGGCGTATCGATGATCTGCTCGGCCGGCACCATGCGCACCGACGAGCCGCCGGGGATCACGGCCTTCAGATTGTCCCAGCCGCCACGGATGCCGCCGCAATGCTTCTCGATCAGCTCACGGAACGGGATGCCCATGGCTTCTTCGACGTTGCAGGGCCGCTCGACATGGCCGGAGATGCAGAAGAGTTTCGTACCGACATTGTTCGGGCGGCCAATGCCGGCGAACCAGGCCGCGCCACGCCTGAGGATGTCGGGCGCAACCGCGATCGACTCGACGTTGTTGACGGTGGTCGGGCAACCGAACAGGCCGACGTTCGCCGGGAACGGCGGCTTCAGGCGCGGCTGGCCCTTCTTGCCCTCGAGGCTTTCGAGCAGCGCGGTTTCCTCGCCGCAGATGTAGGCGCCGGCGCCGTGCGCGACATAGATATCGAACGGCCAGCCGTTGACGTTGTCCTTGCCGACCAGCTTGGCCTCATAGGCCTGGTCGATCGCGGCCTGGAGATGCTCGCGCTCGCGGATGAATTCGCCGCGGACATAGATGTAGCAGGTGTGCGCGTTCATCGCGCAGCTCGCGATCAGGCACCCCTCGATCAGGAGATGCGGATCATGCCGCATGATCTCGCGATCCTTGCAGGTGCCGGGCTCTGACTCGTCGGCGTTGACGACGAGATAGCTCGGCCGGCCGTCGGTCGATTCCTTCGGCATGAACGACCATTTGAGCCCGGTCGGGAAGCCGGCGCCACCGCGCCCACGAAGGCCCGAGGCCTTCATCTCGTTGATGATCCAGTCGCGGCCCTTGTCGATGATGGCCTTGGTGCCATCCCATGCGCCGCGGCGCCGCGCGCCCTCGAGCCCCCAATCGTGGAGGCCGTAGAGGTTCTTGAAGATGCGATCCTTGTCCTCGAGCATTTCAGTGCTTTCCGATCAACGGTTGGCTTGCTTGTAGGCAAGCCCGGCGGCACAGACGGCGAAGGTCAGCGCCCAGAGCAGACTGGATTCCTGCGAAGCGTTCATCATGAAACGCTGCAGCAGGAACATGAAGGTCGCCGCGACCGCGGCGTGCATGGCGACGAAGCCCCATTTCTTCACGGCCTCGTTCCCTCCCCTTGCGCGGAGATCACGCATCAGGTGCTCTCCTTCAGCGTGGTCGGTCCGGTGATCGGCGCCGAGAACTGGCGGCCGTTCTGCGGACCGGGCTTGGGCGGATTGCCGGAGGCGAAGCCGTCGAGCACCTTGCCGAAGCTCTCCTTGGTCAGGTCCTCATAGGTGTCCTTGCCGATCAGAACCATCGGCGCGTTCACGCAGGCACCCAGACACTCCACCTCTTCCCAGCTGAAATTGCCGTCCTTGGAGAGATGGAAGGGCTCGTGATGGATCCGGTGCTCGCAAACGTGGATCAGATCCTCGGCGCCGCGCAGACGGCACGGCGTGGTGCCGCAGACCTGGACGTGAGCCTTCTTGCCCACGGGTGCGAGCTGGAACATCGTGTAGAAGGTCGCGACCTCGAGCACGCGGATATAGGGCATGTCGAGCATGTCGGCGATGACGCGGATCGCGGCTTCCGAGACCCAGCCGTCGTGCTGTTCCTGCGCTCGCCAGAGGATCGCAATGACGGCGGAGGCCTGACGTCCGGCCGGATATTTTGCGATCTGCTGCTTGGCGAACGCGAGGTTCTCCTCCGTGAACGCAAAGCTCGCGGGCTGGACTTCCTTCGGTGCTAATCGGCGGACGGACATCTCTTATCTCTCACTGCATACGGCGCGCGGTCTTGGCGTTCAGAATCTTGGCATTCAGGGCATCGATCCTGTCCTGCCAGAACGCGCTTGCGGTGCCGAAAACGTTGTAGCCGACGTGGGTGGAGACCTTGATCCGGTCGAGGATCGACAGCTCGGTCACGGTCTCCATCCGGTTGCTGCGCGGATCGAACACGATCAGCTTCAGCGGGGTCTGTTCGAGGATGTAGCGCGACACGGCATGAGAGCGGTCGCTGCCGTGCTCCTCGCACATGATCACGCTGTCGGCCTCGAGTAGCCGGGCGCCGCCCTTGATCGCTTCGATCTCGACACCCTCGACGTCGAGCTTGATCAGGTACCTGCCGGTGCCTGCGACCTTGCCGTCGTCGATCAAATTGTCGAGCGCGATGACAGGCACTTCCTCGCCGCCCGCCGACGCATCACCGGCGATGCTGAAGGCCTCGTGCTTGGTGCCGGACAGCCGCGCGGAGCCGCGGGCCGCGCCGATCGCGCATTTCATGGTCTCGAAGCGGCCATCATTGACGCGCGCGTTGTTGGCGAGCTTCGGATAGTTCTGCCCCGACGGCTCGATCGCGATCGCCTTGTGGGAGCCGAACGGCCTGCTCGAGACCAGCACCGACCAGTAGCCGTAATTGGCGCCGCAATCGAGCAGCGTGTAGTCCACATCGACGGAATCAGCGAACAGGATCTCGAGTTCGTCTTCGTAGTTGTACGAGCGGTTGAGCAGCTTGCTCCAGTAACCGTCGCCATACGGGAATTCGAACACCGCGTCGGGATTGAGCCTGATCGCGATGTTGCGCTCGGGCAGCGTTTTCCGCAGCAGGTTCGCGCAGGCAATGTAGCCCATATGCGAGAAGTGCGACGAGATCTTCGATCCCGTCACCAGCGCCAAGGCAGCCGTCCGCTCCCACAGGTTGGCCCCTTCAAGGGCCCCCGAGGCACGGTCAAACTGGATTGGCGCCTGCGCCATCACCGATCGACCTCTCCGAACACGATGTCGAGCGAGCCGAGGATCGCCGAGACGTCGGCGAGCAGATGACCGCGGCAGATGTGATCCATCGCCTGGAGATGGGCAAAGCCCGGCGCGCGGATCTTGCACTTGTAGGGCTTGTTGGTGCCGTCAGAGACGAGATAGACGCCGAACTCGCCCTTCGGCGCCTCGACCGCGGCGTAGACTTCGCCGGCCGGCACGCGAACACCTTCGGTGTAGAGTTTGAAGTGGTGGATCAGCGCTTCCATCGAGCGCTTCATCTCGCCACGACGCGGCGGAGCGACCTTGTTGTCCTCGACGACGACGGGCCCCTTCCCGTCCGGCGCGTTCAGCTTCTGGATGCACTGCTTCATGATGCGTACGGACTGGCGCATCTCTTCCATGCGGATCAGATAGCGGTCGTAGCAGTCACCGTTCTTGCCGATCGGAATGTCGAAATCCATTTCGGCGTAACACTCATAGGGCTGCGACTTGCGCAGGTCCCAGGCCGCGCCCGAGCCGCGCACCATCACGCCCGAGAAACCCCACTCCCAGGCTTCCTTCAGCGGCACTACGCCGATGTCGACGTTGCGCTGCTTGAAGATGCGGTTGGCGGTGAGCAGGCGATCGAGGTCATCGACCACTTTCAGGAACGGATCGCACCAGGCGTCGATATCGTCGACCAGCTTCTGCGGCAGGTCCTGATGCACACCGCCGACGCGGAAGAAGGCCGCGTGCATACGGCTGCCCGAGGCGCGCTCGTAAAACACCATCAGCTTCTCGCGCTCTTCGAAGCCCCACAGCGGCGGGGTCAGCGCGCCCACGTCCATCGCCTGCGTGGTGACGTTGAGCAGATGGGACAGGATGCGACCGATCTCGCAATAGAGCACGCGGATGAGCTGGCCGCGGCGCGGCACCTCGATGCCGAGCAGCTTCTCGGCAGCAAGGCAGAAAGCGTGCTCCTGGTTCATCGGCGCGACGTAGTCGAGCCGGTCGAAGTAGGGAATCGCCTGGAGATAGGTCTTCTGCTCGATCAGCTTCTCGGTGCCGCGATGAAGCAGACCGATATGCGGGTCGACACGAGCGACGATCTCGCCGTCCAATTCGAGCACAAGACGCAGAACGCCGTGCGCCGCCGGATGCTGTGGCCCGAAGTTGATGGTGAAATTTCGGAGGTTCTCAGGTTGTTCGTTCATGATCAGACCTTCGGCCCCGCCTTCTCGTCACCGGGCAGCGGATAGTCCGCCCCTTCCCAAGGCGAGAGGAAATCGAACTTGCGGAATTCCTGGTTGAGCCTGACAGGCTCGTACACCACCCGCTTCTCCTGGTCGTCGTAACGGACCTCGACGAAGCCGGTGGTCGGGAAATCCTTGCGCAGCGGATGCCCCTCGAAACCGTAGTCGGTGAGAAGGCGGCGCATGTCGGGATGACCGACGAAGAACACGCCATAGAGGTCGTAGGCCTCGCGCTCGAACCAGTCGGCGCCGGGGAACAAGTCGATCAGGGACGGCACCTGCGTGGTCTCGTCGGCGGCGACGCGCAGCCGGATCCGCGTGTTCAGGGTCGGTGACAGGAAATGATAGATCACGTCGAAGCGCTTTTCGCGCGAGGGGTGATCGACCGCAGTCACATCAGTGATGTTGACGAAGCGGCAATTCGGATCATCGCGGAGGTACCTGACCACCTCGACGATCTTGCTGGCCTCGACATCAACCGTGAGCTGGTTGAAGGCCACCGAATGACCGGTGGCGGCGCCCGGAAGCGCGCTAACGATCGTTTGCCCAAGGGCGTCGAGCTTGCCGTCGTCCATGACGTAAAACCTTAGCGTTCGATGGTGCCGGTGCGCCGGATCTTCTTCTGAAGCAGCAGCACGCCGTACAGCAGCGCTTCCGCCGTGGGCGGGCAGCCCGGCACGTAGATGTCGATCGGCACGATGCGGTCGCAGCCGCGCACGACCGAGTACGAATAGTGATAGTAGCCGCCGCCATTGGCGCATGAGCCCATCGAGATGACGTAGCGCGGCTCGGGCATCTGGTCGTAGACCTTGCGCAGCGCCGGGGCCATCTTGTTGGTCAAGGTCCCTGCAACGATCATCACGTCAGACTGGCGCGGCGAGGCACGCGGCGCGAAGCCGAAGCGCTCGACGTCGTAGCGCGGCATCGACACCTGCATCATCTCGACCGCGCAACAGGCGAGACCGAAGGTCATCCACATCAGCGAGCCGGTGCGCGCCCAGGTGATGAGATCGTCGGTTGCGGCCACGAAGAAGCCCTTGTCGGACAGCTCGGAATTGACCTCGAGGAAGAACGGATCATTGGCGCCGACCGGCTTGCCGGTCGACGGATCCAGAATGCCCTTGGGGGCCGGCGCAACAACCGGACCAGCGGACGATGCAGGGTTCAATCCCATTCCAGTGCCCCTTTCTTCCATTCATAGGCGAACCCGACCGTCAGCACGGCGAGGAACACCACCATGGACCAGAAGCCGGTCGCGCCGAGTTTGCCGAACGCCACCGCCCAGGGAAACAGGAACGCCACCTCGAGGTCGAAGATGATGAAGAGGATGGCGACCAGATAGAAGCGGACGTCGAACTTCATTCGGGCGTCGTCGAAGGCGTTGAAACCGCACTCATACGCCGACAGCTTTTCCGGGTCCGGCTGCTGGAACGCCACGATGAAGGGCGCGATCAGCAGCACGAGGCCAATGAGGCCCGCTACACCTATAAAGACGACGAGTGGAAGATAGTTCTGCAGAATGCCGCTCATTGGCGAGCCCTTTTTCCCGTAGCCTCGGGGCAGCCACGGATTCGTCCGATTTGGAATTATTCTGAGCCTTAGCGCAGTGCACCAATGGGCGCAAGACACGCTCTTTTCAGCCCCTTTGCCACTCCCGGAACGGTGGAAGTCCCGGAATCACCCCGGCGCTGGTATGGAGCAGATCGCCACCCCCAGCAAGGGCAGCCACAGTTTTGCAGGGCAGCCGTTCTGAGATTGCGGCGCACGGGCCAAGGCCGCTTCTTGCCACGCGGCGCCCGTGAAAATTGCTCGGTTTTTGTGGTGCGGCGGCGCACCCAAACCCAGGCGACGACCAGCACGGGGGCCCCGACCGTCACCCAGGCGACATATTGGCCGACAGTTCCCCAGAGCAGCGCAGCCAGGAGGCCGGCCATGGTCGCGACCGCGATCAGGATAGGTGCAGCAAAGACACGTATCCACAGGCGCGAGCGGTCAGAGGAGCCATGCATCACGACGGGACCGGGGCTCGTCTGGCGAATGCGTCGGTCCGGCCGGGCGCGTGCTTGCGCCGACGCGCCAGCCAGAGATAGAGGCCGCTTCCGATTACAACGATTGTGAGCAGGTCAAGCGCGGCCCAGATCACCTTGAGCGGCATGCCGCCATAGTCGCCGAAATGCAGCGGCTGCGAGATCAGCAGCGCCTGGAGATAGACCGGCAGCGCGCGGCTGTCCGCGACCTCCCCCGTCTCGCCGTCGAGCAGCACCGGCTTGAGCAGCCGCGCCGTCAGCGCTGTATCACCGCGCATGAACGCGGCGAAGTGATGCGACGAGGTGAACGGCGTGCCCGGAAAAGCGACGAAGGCGACCTCCATGCCGGGAGCCGTCTGCTTGGCGCGCGCGACCACGACGTCGAGCGAGGCAAGGTGCGTCGGCGACGGCTTGCCGGCATAGGGCGCGACCATGCTGGCGAGCTCGGTCGCCTTCCACTGGTTGAGCATCAGCTCGGCCCAGGTGTTGACGACCCCGGTCAGCCCGACCACCAGTGCCCAGGCTATGGTCACGACACCGATCAGATTGTGCCAGTCGAGCCAGCGCACGCGGCGCGAGGCGCTGTCACGAATAGTGGCAAAGCGCAGGCGGCGGGTGAACGGCCAGTACAGCACCACGCCGGAGACGATGGCGACCGCGAACAACAGGCCCATCCCGCCGAGGAACAGTTTCCCGGGCTGGCCGGCGAACATGTCGGTGTGCAGCTTGAGCATGATCAGCATCGGCCCGACGCCGACCGGTCCAAGCAGCTTGGTCGACACCGCATCGAAGGCGCGCACGGTGGTGTTGTCAGGCTGCCCGTCGACGGCGCTGTTGGTGAACGCCGTCACGATCCCGGGCTCGTCCTTGTCCCAGGAGATATATTGCAGCACCCGCCCAGGGTCGGCGGCGAGCGCGGCGTCGGCGACGGCTTGCGTCGTCGCACGCGCTGCGCCCGCATGAGCTTCGGGCTGGGGGGCATAGCCCAGGAGCTCATCGATCTCGTGATGGAAGATCAGCGGCAGGCCGGTCAGGCAGAGCAGGAGCAGGAAGACGGTCGAGATCAGGCTGGTCCAGGTATGGACCATCGACCAGAGCCTGACCGTGCGCGCCTTCACGAGGCCCTCCCCCCGACTATGCTTACCACTTGTACGAGACGCTGGCGGTGACGCGCCGGCGGTCGCCGTAGAAGCAGGACGTAATCCCCGCGCAGCTCGCGACATACATTTTGTCGGTCAGGTTGATCACGTTGATTGCCGTGCGCCAGTTCTGCCATTCGTAGTGGACCGCGAGATCGCCGAGCACCACCGCAGGAACCTCGAGGGTGTTGGCGGCATCGGCCCAGGAGGAGCCGACGTAGCGCACGCCGCCGCCGAAACCAAATCCCGCAAGCGGACCGTCCTTGAAGGTGTAGTCCGCCCAACCTGACACCAGCATCTCCGGCGTGTTGGTCGGCGTCTTGCCGACCAGCGCCGGATCGAGGTCCCTGCTGGTGAAGAGATGGTAGGCCGTGAAGGCGCCGATGAATTTCAGCTCCTTCGTGGCATTGGCCACCGCTTCGAGTTCGATGCCGCGCGAGGTCACTTCGCCGGTCTGGTTCTGCAGCATGACGATGACCGGATCGGTGGTCGGCACGTTCTGGCGCTTCAGGTCGAACACCGAGGCAGTGAAGTAGCCGTCAAATCCCTTGGGGGCGACCTTGACGCCGATTTCAGCCTGCCGGGCGGTCTCCGGCTGGAACAGCTGGTTTCGCGCGTTGAGGCCGATGATCGGGTTGAAGCTCGTTGCGTAGGAGATATAGGGCGCGATGCCACTGTCGAAATTGTAGATCAGGCCTGCGCGACCGCTGAACCGGCTGTCATTGTTGCTGGCGAGCGTCGCTCCCGTGTCACGGGCGGCCTGCGTCGTCTCGACCCAATCGTTGCGACCGCTCAACACCAGCGTGAAGTTGCCCAGCTTCATCTGATCCTGAACGTAAGTTCCAGCCTGCTTTTGCGTGATCAGGAAGTTGCGGAACGGCGCCCCCGTAAGTGGGATGTCCACACCATAGACGGGATTCAATACGTTGATCGGAGGAACGGTGCCAAAGTTGAAGGCCTGATAATCGTCGATCTGGTAGCCCTTCAGATCGACCCCGAACAGCATCGTGTGCCGCACAGGACCAGTGTTGAAGCGATACTCGAGCTGGTTGTCGAGATCGGCCTGGTTGGCCGTGTTCTTGGCATACCAATTGTAGCGACCGAGAGAGGCCGCGTTGATATTGTCCCAGCCGTTGCCGATGTATCCGCGATAGGTCAGGTCGATATGCGCAAAGCGCGCGTTCTGGCGGAATGTCAGGTCGTCCGTAAGATTGCGCTCGAACAGATAGCCGAGCATCTCCTGCTCGCGCGTGAACTTGTCGACACTGGGATCGCCGGCGAAGAAGCTGGTCGGGATCTTGCCGAAGGGGGCGTTGGTCACCGTGCCCTGATACGGCAGGAAGTTGATTCCGCGGGTGTCCTGCTTCGAGGCCGAGGCCAGCACCGTGAGTGTCGTGTCCGCGTCCGGCTTCCAGGTGAAGGACGGCGCGATGAAGTAATTGTTGTCGGGCGTGAAGTTGACCTGCGTGCCGCCGTTCTGGACCTGGCCGACGACGCGATAGAACAGCTTGCCGTCCTGGGGCTGCGTCGCGACGGGACCACCGACGTCGAAGCCGACATAGGCGTTGCCGAAATTGTTGACGCCAGTCTCAATGTAGCGAACCGGCTCGCTCGGCGGCATCTTGCTGATGACGTTGACGATGCCGCTCGGGCTCGATCCGCCGTACAGCACGGCCGACGGACCGCGCAGCACCTCGACCCGCTCCATGTTCGGCGGCTGCAGCTTCCAGCTCGCATAGGAGGTGTAGAACAGCTGCATGCCGTCGAGGAACAGTCCGATGTCGTCGGACTTGAAACCGCGGATCAGCCACCAGTCGTTGCGGGTATCCGCGCCGAACGTTCCGGCACGCACGCCGGCGGTGTAGCGCAGGACCTCGTCGAGCTTGTTCGGCTTCTGGTCGCGGATCTGGTCCGCGCCGATCACCGACACCGACTGCGGCGTCTCCATGATCAGCGTATTGGTCTTGGTGCCCGAGGAGCTGCGGCCGGCGACGTAGCCGTTGACCGGACCGCGCGGCGTCTCGGCGAAGCCGACGTCGCGCCGCGGCTGCGGTTCACGGCTGGCGGCGGTCTGCACCGACGACCGCGGCGCGCGGCGCTGCGG
>JAEYRD010000068.1 GCA_023435725.1 Pseudomonadota bacterium
TCGCGCTTAAAATACAAGAAGGTTCATCCGAAAGGATGAACCTTCTTGTATTTTAAGCTCAAGATAGAATTTTCGATCTCATACAGACCGAACCTTCACAAATGCATGTGAAAAAATGAGTTTAAAACCATTTGTGAGGAATAATTCCTCTTGATTCAAGCTGTTTTGTGCAATTCCTAAAGCACTTTCAGAATTTTGTTCTGTAGTTTCTGGCAAATACTTTTTAATAACATTCAAATTGTTAAGGTTCAGCTTTTCTCCACGTTTAAATAATACATTGCCGTTTACAGAAAGTTCTTCATTAATGATTTTTCTTTGATAATTATCTTCAAGAAACAATCCTAAATCAAGACTAATACTGTATTTCACAAGCATCTCATCTTCACAAAATTCAACAGAACATCAATCTACCATTACAGATCTAAATATTATGGAAAGCGTTTCATCGCTTACAGTAATCGTCTGAATATTTTACTGAAAACCTCCACCTATAATCTTACAGAAAATATTTTTATTATATTCTCAATTACATGCACTATAAAATAAAATCGCATTATAAAGCAAAGGATTAGTATCAGAAGCAATATGTATGAATCCCGCGGGATTTATTGCAAATGAATTAAACCCAGAACAATTCCAGGAGATGCACACTGTATTTTTTGATAATATTTTTATGATTAGCAAAACAAATATTGAAAACATATCTGGATATGGTGAATTTAATGATGATAACAAAACTGAATTTGCGTCATGCAAGGATTTTATGCTTGATACTTTTTCGACCGAGAAAGAGGGTTATTGGTATCATTGGAAAGAAATGTTTGAAACCACTGTATTAAATCAAGATTTTTTTGAAAGATTTTATGCTAAAATAGTAGAAAAAATTAAATATTGTGAAGGAAAACGTTATCTAGTAAATAACAATACATTCTTTGTTAATATGATTACAGATGGGAAAAATACCGTAGGATTATCAGATTGGAGCAGAGCTGGCATCACAGATTTTCTTTTAGATTTTGCAATTATGGACTTGAATAAGCCATACTTGCATATTCCGGAACTACTATTTGAGTATTGTAAAAAGAATAGTATTGAAATCCCATATTTTAAAGAAAGATTCCTTTGTATGGCATATTATAAAGGCATTGATACTTTAAGATGGCATGCTTCTATTGATGATGTAGAATCATGTAATTCAATAATGAAGTCACTAGATGAATTAGAAGATAGAATTATATCATTGTAATGGAGAATTGTAATGAATTATGAAAATGCAAAGGATTTATTGCCTGATGAGATTTTGAGACAGGTACAAAACTATGCAGCAGGAAAACTTTTATATGTACCTGTTAAGGAAGAAGTTAAAAGTTGGGGTGAAGTATCTGGATATCGTCAAAAACTTATAAAAAGAAACCGTATGATATGCAATAAATATGCTAATGGAATGACGATTTCAGAATTAGCAGATGAATACTTTTTATCATTAGATTCTATAAAGAAGATTTATATTGTAAGAAGGATAAGACGCTGGAATTTACAGTTTCTCTCTCATCGGCGATAAATTATGCTAATGCCGGAATGGCAGATGAATGGATACAGTCATATTTTATGTTTTGCATGGGATATGAAATAGAGAATAAATATATTAAATCCGATTATATTTTATATGGTGTAGTTAAAATTCCTTTGAGATTGATTCAACCCGAATTTGAGAAGGTAAACTGCAAGGTATTAAAAAAGACATATGGAAATAATGTTAGAGAAACAGAGCCTTTAATTGTACGTTATGAGAAAAATAAATTTTTTGCGGATATACAAAATGAAATGCTTAATGCATTAAAAAATAGAAAGGTAAATGCATATCCTGCGTTTATTCTCACACCAAATATAGTAGAATATAAAACATTTATGAAAAACTATGGGAAACATTTTATTAAGGTCGATAGATTATAATCTATATTCATTTAAGTTAACTAATCACCTTGATAAAATGAGTACCCTGATGAGTACGAAGAATACGGATGTGCTGGAAGTCCCTTTGGTTTATATCAGTATTTTTACGAGGGGATAGAATTCGATTGTCTCCGTTCCGGTCCGCGCAGAGCCGAGGTCCACCGGGCCTCGTGCGCCGTCTCGCGCTTCATTTAAAAGTATCGCTAATCCTAAAATTACGGGTTAGCGATTTTATTGTCTGTTTGTTCATTTGTTTATACACTGTCATCATATTGTGTTGACTTTGCATATTGAGAAATGTATAATTTGGTAATTACTTTGTTATTGTCTACAAATACGAAGTAGATAATTAAAATTATCCTGGGGGGGTGGTTGTATGAGTGAAAGCGATATTAGCGATATTGAAAATATTACTAATTATAATTTAGAAGGAGGAAGCTTTTATGAGTTACAACCCAGATATTCCAAGAGACAGATATAATAATTATGGAGACCGAGAATGGACGCGTCTTGAAAAAGATGGTCATGGTGAACTTCTATATCGGGTACACCTTGAAATCTTGAACCGACACATCAAAGCGAATGATAAAGTTTTAGAAATTGGAGCCGGTTCTGGTAGGTACACAAAAG
>JAEYRD010000069.1 GCA_023435725.1 Pseudomonadota bacterium
ACCGGTTCGGAGCTCGCTGCAGGCGCCGCCGGCTTGGTGTCCACCGACTTGGCGTCCACCGACTTGGGCGCGACCGCCTCGTCGGGCTTGGCGGCGGAAGCCGGCGGGGCCGGCGTCACCTGCGGCACCGGATCCGGCCGCGGCGCCGGAGCCTCGCTGCCGCGCGGCTCGATCTTTGCGCTTTCCGGCTTGGGCTCAGCAGGTTTCTCTGACGCCTTGCTGCTGTCGGGTTTGGCTTCGTCGCGACCGGGCTCGACCTTGGCACTCTCGGGCTTCGGCTCGCTCTTCTTGTCTTCGGCCGCCGGTGCCGCAGCGTCGACCTTCGGCACCTCCTCGGTCCCCGGCCTGCCGCGCTTGCTCTGGCGCTTGGCCTTGCGACCCTCAGGCGTGTGTTCGCTGGTGGCCGGCTCCTCGGGCCTCGCGCCTTCCTTCGCTCCCTCCTCGGCCGGCCGGGTAGCACGCTTCTGGCGCGCACCCTCGGGCGCGGCCGGCTCGCCCTCCGGCTTGGCGGCCTCCTGGGCGCGCTGACGGCGACCCTGATGTTCGGGCGTCTGGCCTGGAGCGGTGCCGGCTTCCTTCTCCTTGGCGACGTCCTTCTTGTCCTTGCCGTCCTTGGCCTGGTAGCGGGTGTCGGTAGCACCGTTGGAGACGAGGTAGGAGGCGAGGATGCCCGCCATGTCCGAGCTCGTGGTGTAGTGCTGGCGCAGGAATCCCGGCAGCGAGCCCGGCGCCACGGATTTCAAAAGGCCGCGCGGGCTCTTATGGCATGCATTGCAGGTCTGCGCGAAAAGCTGGGACGGGCTTTTGCCGGCCTCGAGGTTCGTCGCCTGCGCAAGAACGGTATCGGTCGCGCCGAAGCCAATCAGAAGCAATACCGTCGCGAGGCTGAGCGCTCGGCTCGACATTCCCATCATCTCCATTGAATTTCCGCAGTGCAGCCAGCTTCCGGCACGGCGGCGGTCATCTTTTAGCCGATTGAACCGCGAATGGAAGGAGGCTCCGCGCGCAAGGATGTGATTAAGCGATTTTGGAATATCGGCTGTGACCATAGTGCAATAGCGGACTGGAACATCCGTACTAGATTTAGATGCAAACGCATAGGAACCGCCTCGGTGCCTGCGCGTCGAATCTAGAGGCCGGGTTAGTCGCATCTTTCGGGGGTCGCCCGAGAGGAAGGTGTCGATGGACCGATTGCTGCGCAGATTTCTGTCTCAATTCATCCGCCGCGGGTCTCTGACGGTGACCACGGCAAGCGGATCGAAATTCACTGTCGGCGACGGCTCCGGTGAGCCCGTTGAAGTGCGCTTCGTTACGACGGACGCAGAACGGAGGGTCCTCATCAATCCCGAACTCGGGCTTGGCGAGGCCTACATGGACGGCGAGTTCGTCGTCGAGCGCGGTACCATAGCTGATGCCCTCGCCATCCTGCTCGATCAACCCGACCTATTGCCGCAGTGGGCAAAGCCATGGTGGCACCTGCGCTACCTGACGCGGCACTTGAAGCAGTTCAACCCGCGCTCGCGCTCGCGCAGCAATGTCGCACATCACTACGATCTCGACGCAAGGCTCTATTCGCTCTTCCTCGATGCCGACAAGCAATATAGCTGCGCCTATTTCGAGACACCGGAGACGACGCTCGACGATGCGCAGCTTGCCAAGAAGCGGCACATCGCAGCAAAGCTTCTCGCGAGGCGCGGCCAGCGCGTGCTCGACATCGGCTCGGGCTGGGGCGGGCTCGGCCTCTATCTTGCCGAGATCGCCGGCGCCGACGTCACCGGCGTCACGCTGTCGACCCAACAATTGCAGGTCGCCAATGCGCGTGCAGCCGAAAAGGGCCTGACCGGATCAGCCAGATTCCTGCTGCAGGATTATCGCGACATCGAGGGCCCGTTCGACCGCATCGTCTCGGTCGGCATGTTCGAGCATGTCGGGGCGAGGTTCTACGACGCCTACTTCCAGCGCTGCGCCGAGCTCCTGAGCGAGGACGGCGTCATGGTGCTGCACTCGATCGGCCGTTCGCAGGGGCCGGATTCCACCAATCCCTGGATCGCGAAATACATCTTCCCCGGCGGGTACATCCCCGCCTTGTCGGAAGTGCTGCCGGCGATCGAGCGCGCCGGTCTGCTGATCTGCGACATCGAGATCCTGCGCCTGCATTATGCCGAGACGCTCAAGGCGTGGCGGGAACGCTTCATGGCGCGACGCGAGGAGGCGGTGCAGCTCTACGACGAGCGCTTCGCCCTGATGTGGGAGTTTTATCTGGCGGCCTGCGAGATGACCTTCCGCAAGCAGGGCATGATGAACTTCCAGATTCAGCTCACCAAGCGCCAGGGCATCGTGCCGATCACCCGCGGCTATATCGCGCACGAGGAAACCCGGCTGCGGGGCCGCGAACACGGCGCCAAGCCCAAGCTGAAGCTGGCTGGTGAATAAGCGCTGGAGCGTTTTCGAGCGAAGTGGATACCGGTTCGCGTAAAGAAAACGCGTCAAAACAAGAATCTAGAGCCCCGTTCCGATTCCGTTGGAACGGAAATGGCTCTAGTGACGCAGGGTGGAGATCGGGAGGGTCGGGAAAGAAGCTGTTAACGCCAATCGCGCTCGCAGCTCCGCCAGGATTTCCGGTGCAACCGCCTGCCGGCGGGTTTCGGGCCGCTCGGCGTGCTCCATGGCGGCAATCAGCCCGGACAACCAAAGCCGGCTGCCCGCCTCGCTTCGCCAAATCTGCTGCTGCCGTTCTGGCCGCATTGCCTGCCTCGTATCCCTGTTGGCCGATCGTGGGAGACAATTCCCTGCCCGCCTGCCTGTTCCGGTCCTAACCCCGAAAGAATCCGGAGAGATGTGATCTGCTTCACATTTCTCTCGTCGGCCCTGGCTTAGACCGTCGTCATGAGCAAAGAGCCCCAAACCTCATTTGACGTGCAGGACGACCTCCGCACCGATTACGCCCTGATCGCCACCGGCGTCGGGGCGGCCTTGGTTGCTCTGGTCTACCTCCTGCTGGTCTGAAAACCCGAGCTGAAAGCTCCCGGCGGGCGCGATTTCGCGCGCTCTTCGATACGTCTGCGCCCCGATCCAGAAGGTTCACCGCATCCGGATTTTTCCGCGGCCTGCTCGCGGGCCCGGCGGGTTCCGCGAAAATCCGTCAAGCGCGGCGCATGCTGCAGCTGCTAACCATCCACCATTTTAACTGAGCGGTTGATAGCAGTCAGCTTTCGCTTCCGCTTTGAGCTGAGGCGGCGCTTTATCCCGGCCCCGCATCCGCCCCAGAAAATTGCTATCGCTCGACCATGGCCCTGACTGATTCGAACGTCCTCAAACTCGCGCCCGAAGCCGGAACTCCCGCCTATCGGAGCGCGCCGCACAATATCGAGGCAGAACAGAGCCTTCTCGGCGCGATCCTGGTCAACAACGACGCCTTCTACCGGGTCTCCGACTTCCTGGAGCCGAAGCATTACTTCGAGCCGTTGCACCAGACCATCTTCGAGACCGCCGGCAGCCTGATCCGGATGGGCAAGATCGCCACGCCCGTGACGCTGAAGACGTTCCTTCCGGCCGATACCGATGTCGGCGGCATGACCATCGGGCAATATCTGGCGCGGCTCGCGGCGGAAGCGACCACCATCATCAACGCCCAGGACTATGGCCGCACCATCTATGATCTTGCCCTGCGGCGCGACCTGATCGGCATCGGCGAGGACATGGTCAATGTCGCCTATGACGCTCCGGTCGACTTTGCGCCGCGGGCGCAGATCGAGGACGCCGAGCGCCGTCTCTACGAGCTCGCCGAGTCAGGCCGTTATGACGGCGGCTTCCAGAAATTCTCGCAGGCGTTGGCGGTCGCGGTCGATCTCGCGGCAAAGGCGTTCCAGCGCGACGGAAAGTTGTCCGGCATCTCGACGGGCATGCGCGACCTCGACACCAAGATGGGCGGCCTGCAGCATTCCGACCTCATCATCGTCGCGGGACGTCCCGGCATGGGCAAGACGTCGCTGGCGACCAACATCGCCTACAACGTCGCCAAGGCCTATGTCGGCGAGCTCCAGGCCGACGGCACCATGAAGGCCGCCAATGGCGGCGTGATCGGCTTCTTCTCCTGCGAAATGTCGGCCGACCAGCTCGCCACGCGTATCGTGGCCGAGCGCACCGGCATTCCCTCCTCCCACATCCGCCGTGGCGGCATCTCGGAAGCCGATTTCGACAAGATCCGGGAGGTCTCGATCGAGCTGCAGTCGCTGCCTTTCTATGTCGACGCGACCGGCGGCCTGTCGATCGCGCAGCTGATGGCACGCGCGCGCCGGCTGAAGCGACAGAAGGGCCTCGATCTCCTCGTGATCGACTACATCCAGCTGCTCTCCGGCTCGGGCAAGCGCGCCAGCGACAGCCGCGTCCAGGAAATCACGGAGATCACGACCAGCCTGAAGGCGCTCGCCAAGGAGCTCAACGTGCCCGTGATCGCGCTGTCGCAGCTCTCGCGTCAGGTGGAATCGCGCGACGACAAGCGGCCGCAGCTCTCCGACTTGCGTGAATCCGGATCGATCGAGCAGGACGCCGACGTCGTGCTGTTCGTTTACCGCGAGGAATATTACCTCGCGATGAAGGAGCCGCGCCCTGGCACGCCAGAGCACGAGAAATGGCGCCTGGACATGGACCTTGCGTACGGCAAGGCCGAAGTCATCATCGGCAAGCAGCGCCACGGCCCGACAGGCACCGTCGATTTGGCGTTCGAAGCCTCGGTCACGCGGTTCGGCGACCTCGCGCCTGACAGCCAGCTGCCGGCTCGCAGCGGTAGCGATTACTGAGTTTCTTGAACCGGACCTGCCTCTTGCGTAAAACGACGCCATGAACATGGCGTCCGACCCGAAAATGACATCGCAATCCGGCTTACTCTCCGCGGAGGCCAATCAGGCTGCCGCGCTCGCTGCCTATGGTGGCGTACTCACCATCGACCTCGACGCCATCATCGCCAACTGGCGCAAGCTCGAGAAGACGGCAGTGCCGGCCGAATGCTCGGCGGTCATCAAGGCCGACGCCTATGGCTGCGGCGCGGCCCAGGTCGCGAGCGCCCTGAGCAAGGCCGGCTGCAAGACCTTCTTCGTCGCCACGATCGAGGAAGCGCGCGCGGTGCGCGAAGCCGTGCCGGAGCCCGCGATCTACGTGCTCGGCGGCTATTTCCAGAACACCGGCGAACACTACGCCAAGATCAACTGCCGTCCGGTGATCGGCGATCTCAACGAGCTGGCCGAATGGGACGTGTTCTGCCGCCGCTCCGGCTGGACCGGGGGCGCCGCGGTTCACATCGACACCGGCATGAACCGGCTCGGGCTGACGCTTGCCGAGGCGCAGGCGATCATCCCCCGCATCAATGCCGGCGATCACGGCATCACGCTGGTGATGAGCCATCTGGTCTCGGCCGAGCAGCTCAACAGCCCCGTGAACGCAAGACAGCTGGCGGCCTTCCGCTCCATCGCCAGCGAATTCTCCGGCGTGCCGGCGGCGCTCGCCAATTCGTCGGGCATCTTCCTGGGTGCGCCCTTCCAGTTCGACCTGGTACGGCCGGGCGCAGCGCTCTACGGCATCAATCCGACGCCGGAGGCCGACAATCCGATGCAGCAGGTCGTCGACCTCAAGGCGCGTATCGTGCAGACCCGCAATGTCGAGCGCGGCGAGAGCGTCGGCTATGGCGGCACCTGGACCGCGCGGCGGCCGACCAAACTCGCGATCATCGCGGTCGGCTATGCCGACGGCTATTTCCGTGCCGCCAGCTCCAACGACGGCACCCGCGGCGCCGAGGTCATCGTCGCCGGCAAGCGCTGCCCGGTCGCGGGCCGCGTCTCGATGGACCTGATCGCGATCGACATCACCGATCTGCCGCCCAACGCGGCGCGGCGCGGCCACATGGTGACGCTGCTCGGCGAGGGCATCACCGTCGACGAACTGGCGCATCATTTCGGCACCATCGGCTATGAGGTGCTCACCAGCCTCGGACATCGCTACGCCCGCATCTACAAGGGCGGCAACGTGGTGGAGACGCTGGCAAGACCGGCTCCGGCATCGGCGACCGAGCAGCCGCCCTCCCCGCCGCCGGTCGAACAGCTGGCGAGCCCGCCGCCGCTGCCGACCTGAGAGCGTCTTGCCGCTTACTTCTTCTTCCGGCTGTCCAGCGCCGTCTTGCAGGTCGCGCTGAGCTGGTCGCGCTTGGCGTTGAGGCAGGCGATGATCTTGCCACCACCGGGCGCGATGCCGGCGCAGAATTTGTCATAGTCCGCCTTGCACGCGCCGCGCGGATCGGACGATTGTGCCGAGGCGATCCCGGAGAACGCAACGGCGACGACGATAGCGGCAAAGCTCAACTTGGACATTGTATCTCCGGTGGCGGAAGGCAGGAGCCGGTAGCTCTACATGAAGATTGCGACATTCAACATCAACAACATCAACCGCCGTCTGCCCAATCTGCTGGCATGGATGCGAGCGGCGAAGCCCGATGTCGTCGCGCTGCAAGAATTGAAGGCAAGTGATGGCGAATTTCCGGCGTCCGCCATCGAAAAGGCCGGCTACGGCGCGGTGTGGCACGGACAAAAGACCTGGAACGGCGTCGCCATCCTTGCCCGCAACGCGGAGCCCATTCTCACTCGCAATCGATTGCCGGGAAAGCCGGGAGATCACGAAGCCCGCTACATCGAGGCCGCGGTGCGCGGCGTCATCGTCACCAGCATCTATCTGCCAAACGGCAATCCGCAGCCGGGACCGAAGTTCGACTACAAGCTCGACTGGTTCGCGCGGCTGAAGCGCCATGCCAGGACCTTCATCAGGCAGGATTTGCCCGTGGTGCTTGCCGGCGACTACAACGTCGCACCGACGGAGATCGACATCTATCCGACGCGCTCATGGGACAAGGACGCCCTGATCCAGCCGAAGAGCCGCGCGGCTTTCGCCTCACTCGTCGCACAAGGCTGGTGCGATGCGATCCGCGAGCTGCAGCCGAACAAGCGCATCTACACCTTCTGGGACTACAAGCGAAACCGCTGGCCGCGCGATGCGGGCCTGCGCCTCGATCATCTGCTGCTCAGCCCAGCCCTCGCCTCACGCCTGGCGAAGGCCGGCGTCGACAGGAAGGTTCGCGGCGAGGACGGCGCCAGCGATCACGCGCCGGCGTGGGTGGTGCTGCGGTAGGTCAGCGCCCGTAATATTCCTGCACGGTGTCACACGCCGCCTTCTGCAGAAGCTGCGTGGTCACCACAGATTCTTGCCGTCGATCACGTTCACCGGCACAACCTCGAGATCGAAATCGTCGAACAGGCGCGCGTTGACGCCGACCTTGGGATTGTCGAAGTCGGGCTTGCCGGTCGACCAGTCCGGCGACTCCGAATAGGTGCCGCAGCCGCAACTCGCGCAGAAATGATGTTTGACCGTGCGGCTGCCCCAAAGATAGGTCGCGACATTGTCCGCAGGAGACAGCAGACGAAACTGCGCCGGCGTGTAATAGGCCCACAACGCGCCGCGCTTGGCGCAGAGCGAACAGGTGCAGCGCGTCACGCTGGCGGGCGCCTCCGTCACCTCGAACACCGTCTCGCCACAATGACAGCTTGCCTCGATCGGCATGACCCGCTCTCCGTTTTGTCAGGAGATGGTCGTAGCCGGTCCCTGCTGCCAACATGCTGTCAGCAGCGCAGGTCCGTCACGGGGCCTCGTTCGAGGACAGCCGCCTGGCATTCGCCGCCACATGCTCGCGATAGCGCTGGACGATTGCCGCCGGCGTTGCGCCGGCGAGCAGGTTCGCCGCCGCCTCGAACGCCGCGGCTATCTTCTCGCTGACCATCAGCACAGCCTCCTTCCCGGCGGCCTCGTCGCCATGGCTGAGCTTCTCGCAGCGCAGCCGCACCACTTCGCTGGCCTCGACCGCAAGCATCGCGCCCGCGAACCAGGGAAAGCCGTTGTCGGATCCACTGAGCACCGCATGGCGGTCGAGGGCGGAGAAGGCGTGGTGATCGGGCATCGCGGACCTCAAATGCTTTGAGCGAACGCTCCGATCAATACGCTTCAAATTCTAAGGACCAGGCCGGCGAGCGGATCGGATTGTCGGCGCCTGCGACACCACCGATTAACCAAAGCCCTTGACGCTCTTCTCTGGTCATAATACTGGTCTGACCAAGATCAGACCAAAAGAGACAGGGATGGAGCTCAAGCGGGCCGCCGAAGGCGAAAAAGGGTTCGAGAAGGTGTTCGCCTTCTTGCGCGAGCGCCTGCTCGCGGGCTCGCTCAAGCCCGGCGACCGCCTGATCTCCGAACGCGAGCTTGCCACCCAACTCGGCGTCAGCCGGCCGATCGTCCGCGAGGCGCTACGCGCCCTCACCGTGCTCGGCATCGTCGAGATCCGCGACCGCATCGGCACGGTCGTGACGCGGCCGGACGTTTCTGTTCTGAATGACTTCTTCACCTTCGCGCTGGCCCAGCAGGCGGACATGCTCGACGACGTCATGCAGGCGCGCGTCGCTATCGAATGCCAGGCGATCCGGCTCGCCTGCGAACGCGCCAACATTGCCGATTTCGAACGCCTGCAGCGCGCACTTGCGAAGATCGGGGAGACGATCGACGAGGCAGACGCCGGCGGCATGGCCGACTTCGAATTCCATCGCGCCATCGTCGTGGCATCGCATTCGGAGACGCTGACGGTTCTGCACAGTTCGATGGCGGGCCTGCTGACGCATTCGCATCGCAGCCGTCGCGAACTGGTGCAGGCCTTTCCGTCGATGAAGACGTATCTGATCGACGATCACCGGCGCATCTTCGAAGCTGTCATCGCGCGCGATCCGGAGCGGGCGGACGCGACGTTGCGCAAGCATTTTGCCATCGGCGACGAATACCGGCGACGCGCCCTCGTCGGCGACATGGACAAGACGAGCGCCTCACGCTGATCGCGGCGAGCCAAGCCAACAAGAGACAAATCAACCAAGAAACGGGCTGATAACATGGGACGGAACGACAAGGGCAATGTTGGCTTCATCGGCATCGGGACGATGGGCCGCGAGATGGTCCGCAATCTTCTGATGGCCGGGCACTCGGTTCGTGTCTTCGATCTCAACGAGGCCGCACAGGCCGACAGCGTCAAGGAAGGCGCCGGGCGCGCCAAGAGTCCGGCCGATGCAGCGCAAGGCGCCGACATCGTCATCACGATGCTGCCCGACACGCCCCATGTCGAGGCAACCATTTATGGCGAGCACGGCCTCCTGAAGTCTCCTCCACCCGGCAAGCTCATTGTCGACATGAGCACGATCTCGCCGGTCGCCGTCCGCCGCATCTACGCCGACCTGCAAAAGGCCGCCGTCAGCTTCATCGACGCGCCGGTCTCGGGCGGGCCGGTGGGCGCCAAGAACGCCGCGCTCTCGATCATGGCCGGCGGCGATGCGGCCGCGTTCGCGCAGGCTGAACCGTTCTTCCGCGCGGTGGGCACGACCATCACGCATGTCGGCGCGTCCGGCGCCGGCCAGACCGTGAAACTCTGCAATCAACTCATCTGCGGCATCAACATTCAGGCGATCTGCGAGGCGCTCGCACTGGGACGCGCCTCGGGTGTCGATCTCAACTTGCTCCGCCGGGTGCTGCTCGGCGGCTCGGCAGCGTCGTGGATGCTGGACAAGCTCGGCCCCTCCATGATCGAGGGCGACGTTGGCGCCGGCTTCCGCATCGACCTGATGTTGAAGGACCTCCGCCTAGTGCAGGAACATGCGCAAGCGCTGAGCGTGCCTTTGCCCGGCACCGCGCTCGTCACCAGCCAATATGTCGATGCACGCGCGCACGGAGAAGGAAACAACGGCAATCAGGCGCTGTTCCGCGTCTATGACCGCATGACCAACAAGGTGACCGGCTGACCCGACGGCGATGAGCCTTCAACTCGACTTTCCCGCAGTGCTGGAGCGTTGGCCGAGTTTTCTCGCCGGCGCCGCCCTCACGCTGGAGCTGGCAGCCTTCGCGACGGTGCTCGGCGCCCTCCTCGGCACGCTCGCGGCGGTCGGGCGCGGCATGCACAACGCGCTGATCTCGCGCGCCTGCAGAGTCTACGTCGAGGCCATCCGCAACACGCCGCTGCTGGTGCAGATCTTCCTGGTCTATTTCGGCCTCGCCAGCCTGGGGCTGAAACTGTCCGCCTTCACGGTGGCCGTGGCCGCGCTGACGATCAATGTCGGCGCCTACACCGCCGAGATCATGCGCGCCGGTTTCGAGGCGATCCCGCGCGGACAGATCGAGGCTGCCGAAGGGCTGGCACTGTCGCGCCTCCAGATCTACTGGCACATCATCCTGCTGCCTGCGATCGAGAAGGTCTATCCGGCGCTGACCAGCCAGTTCGTGCTGTTGATGCTGGCCTCCTCGGTCTGCTCGCAGATCTCGGCCGAGGAGCTCACGGCCGTCGCCAACTACATTCAGTCGGATACCTACCGGGCGTTCGAGACCTACATCATCGTCGCCGTGCTCTACGTCATCCTGTCGCTGGTGATGCGCGCGGGCTTCTGGGGCCTTGGCCTCGTGCTGTTTCCGCGCCGGCGCCGGCTCGGCACACCGCTGTGAGATGACCATGGGCGGACATCTCAACATCAATCATTTGATGTTCCTCGGCCAGGGCGCGCTGTGGACGATGGGACTGTCCGTGATCGCATTGATCGGCGGGGGCATCGTCGGCTTCGTGATTGCACTCGCGCGGATCTCGCCGCTCAAATCGGTACGGCTCGCCAGCGCCGTCTATGTTCAGCTCGTTCAAGGCACACCGCTGCTCGTCATCCTCTTTCTCGGCTATTTCGGCCTCGCCGCAATCGGATTCCAGGTCTCGCCGCTTGCCGCCGCTGGAGCCTCCCTCACGCTCTATGTCGCCGCCTATCTAGGCGAGATCTGGCGCGGCTGCATCGAGTCCGTGCCGAAGCCGCAATGGGAAGCCGCCGAAGGCCTCGCGCTGAGCCGGACCCAGCGCATGATGAAGGTGATCCTGCCGCAGGCGATCCGCATCGCGACGCCGCCCACCGTCGGCTTCATGGTGCAGATCATCAAGAACACTTCGCTCGCCTCCGTCGTCGGCTTCGTCGAGCTGATGCGCTCGGGCCAGATCGTCAACAACTCGCTGTTCGAGCCGTTCATCATCTACGCCATCATCGCCGTCGTTTATTTCGCCATGTGCTATCCCCTGTCGCTGTTCAGCCAGAGGCTGGAACGGCGGATGGGGCGCGGCAGGTCCAACCTCGCGCCAGCCTGACATGCAGCAGAACCCCTCCCCCTCCGAACCGATCGTGTCGCTCCGCGACGTGCAGAAGAGCTTTGGCCCGCTCCGCGTGCTCGATGGCGTCTCCTTTGCCGTCGAGCGCGGCGAAGTTCTGACGCTCATCGGCCGCTCTGGCTCCGGCAAGAGCACGGCGCTGCGCTGCATCGACCGTTTCGAGAAGGTCGACGGCGGCGAAATCGTCGTTTGCGGGCATCGGGTCGACCGTCCGGACGTCGATCTGCGTGCGCTCCGCCAGGACGTCGGCATCGTCTTCCAGAGCTACAATCTGTTTCCGCACCTCACGATCGAGCAGAACATCACCCTCGCCCCCTGCGCGGTGAAAGGTATGGCTGCGTCGCAGGCCAGGGACCTCGCGCGCAAGGTGCTGGCGCAGGTCGGGCTCGAGGAGAAACTGCACGCCTATCCCGAGCAACTCTCGGGCGGCCAGCAGCAGCGCGCGGCGATCGCCCGCTCGCTCGCCATGCAGCCGAAGGTCATGCTGTTCGACGAAGTCACCTCGGCGCTCGATCCCGAGCTCACCGCCGAGGTGCTGAAGGTGATCGAGCAACTGGCGGCTGACGGCATGACCATGGTGATGGTCACCCACGAGATGGGTTTTGCCAAAGGCATCGCCGACCGGATCGTCTTCATGCATCGCGGCAAGGTCCACGAGACCGGACCCGCCTCGATCCTGACATCGCCAACGACGCCCGAGCTCATGCAGTTCGTCGGCACAGGAAACCTGAAATCATAACAGGAGAGGAGAACCAGGGATGACAAACAAGAAACTGCTCGGAGCAGCGGCAACGCTGTGCGGCCTCGTGATGATGGCCGCCACGCCGGCATCGGCCGACCTGCTCGACGACATCATGCAGGCCAAGAAGATTCGCATCTCGACGGACGTCGCCATTCCGCCCTCGGGCATGATGGACAGCAGCATGAAGCCAACCGGCTCCGACGTCGAAGTGGCGCAGTTGCTCGCCAAGGATTGGGGGCTCGAGCTCGAATTCATCCAGACCACCGGCGCGACCCGTATCCCCAACGTCCTGACCGGCAAAGCAGACATCATCATTTCGACCCTGTCGGTGACCCCGGATCGCGCCAAGGTGATCGATTTCACCAAGCGCTACGCGACGCTGCAATCGGACATCGGCTGCCTGAAGTCGTCGACCGTGAAGGATTGGCCCGAGCTGAAAGACAAGTCGATCGGCGTCTCGCGCGGCACGACGCAGGATACGGCCTTGTCCAACATGAAGGACAAGGACCTCAAGATCGCCCGCTACGATGACGACGCCACCATGGTGACGGCGGCCGTCTCCGGCCAGGTCGACTGCGTCGGCTCGTCCGCGACGATCATCAACCAGATCGGCGTGAAGAATCCGGCCCGCGTCTTCGAGTCCCGGATTCCGCTGGCGACCTTCGACCTCGCCATCGGCCTGAAGAAGGGCGAGCAGCGCCTGATGGACAAGCTCAACGCCTGGATCGCCGAGAACGTCAAGAACGGCAAGCTCAACGCGATCTACAAGAAGTTCCACGGCGTCGAGCTGCCGCCCGACATGCGTGGCTGAACCACATAGAAACCGTGACAGTCGTTTTCCGGCTGTCACGGTCAATGCAAATTCCAAAGAAGGAAATCATATGCGCCTCGTCATCGGATCCGACCACGCCGGCTGGCCGCTCAAGCAAACCGTCATCGATCACATCCGCAGCCTTGGCCACGACGTCGTCGATGTCGGCTCCTATGACGACAAGCCGGTGGATTTCCCCGACATTGCGCGGGCCGTGGCGCAGAAGGTGACTTCGGGCGAAGCAGCCCGGGGCATCATGGTGTGCGGTACCGGCGTCGGCGCTTCCATCGCGGCCAACAAGATGAAGGGTATCCGCGCCGCGGTCTGCCACGACATCCATTCCGCCCACCAGAGCGTCGAGCACGACGACGTCAACGTCATGTGCATCGGCGCGCAGATCGTCGGCGCCTGGCTCGCCGTCGATCTGGTCTCGTCCTATCTCTCGGCCGAATTCTCGACGGACGAGGATTTCCGCCGCCGCGTGGAGAAGTTGCGCGTCATGGACGAGCAAGGCTGACGGCCGCACTGCTGCTCATCTTCCGTCATTGGGAGCCAACGGGTCCGCGCGAAGCGCGGCCCGATGACAGGCTCCGCGAAGCGATCCAGAGTCTTTCCGCGGCGACAGTCTGGATTGCTTCGCTACGCTCGCAATGACGAAGCTTAAGCAATTTCGCGCGAAATTCCCCAATATCGTCCTGGCGAATATTTGGCAGCCCCATTCACCCGTACCACTCCCTCCGGCTAGACTGCTCCGATTCCAGGAGTTCCGTCCTTGGCCTTCCTGTTCGTCCTCACCGTCGGCCTCATCGCCGGCACCATCTCAGGCATCGTCGGCACCGGATCGTCGATCATGCTGATGCCGGTGCTGGTCTATGCCTATGGGCCGAAGGAAGCCGTGCCGATCATGGCGGTCGCCTCCGTGATGGCGAACTTCTCGCGGATCCTGGCCTGGTGGCGCGAGGTCGACTGGCGGGCCTGCGCGACCTATTCGGTCACGGGCATTCCGGCCGCAGCGCTCGGCGCGCGCACGCTGCTGGCGTTGCCCTCGCACACCGTCGATCTCGCCATCGGCATCTTCCTGATCGCGATGGTGCCGCTGCGGCATTGGCTGGCGCGGCACGATCTCAAGGCCAATCTCTGGCATCTTGCGATCGGCGGGGCCATCATCGGTTATCTCACCGGCATCGTCGTCTCGACGGGCCCGCTCAGTGTACCGCTGTTCCTGTTCTACGGCCTTAGCAGAGGTGCGTTCCTCGCAACCGAGGCCGCCTCCTCGCTCGGCCTCTACTTCGCGAAATCCGTGACCTTCGAGCGTTTCGGCGCGCTGACCGGCGACGTCTTCATCAAGGGCCTGATCGCAGGCTCCTCGCTGATGGCAGGCGCCTTCATCGCCAAACGCTTCGTGCTGCACCTCAAGCCGGACATGTTCCGCCTGGTAATGGACGCGATCATGATCGCGGCCGGCCTCTCCATGCTCTGGAATGCGACGCAGCCGTGATCGCGCAGCGCTCAGGCGGCAAATTCGGGTGCGATCGATGGGCTGTCGGCGAGAACGACACTCACGGGCCCCGCCTCGAGCCACTGCAGCACCGCCTCGAGCGGCTGCGGATGCTGGTAGAGGAAGCCCTGTCCGAGCCTCACGCCCATCTCGCGCACGGCCCGCGCCTGCTCGGCGCGCTCGACGCCTTCCGCGACAAGCGTTAGCCCCAATGTGCCCGCGAGCGATGCGATGACGCCGACGATCGCCTTGTCTTCTGCGCTGCCCGGGATCTCGCTGATGAAGGCCTTGTCGATCTTGACCTTGTCCAGCGGGAAACGCCTGAGATGGGCGAGCGAGCTGTAGCCCGTGCCGAAATCGTCGAGCGCAATGGTCGCGCCGAGACGCCGCAGGCCGTGCAACGTCTCGGACGCGCTGGCGATGTTGTTGATCAGCGATCCCTCGGTGATCTCGAGCTCCAGCGATGAGGCCGCGACTCCGAAGCGCGCGCAGGTCGCGCGCAGCTCGACGGCGAACGAATGGTCCGCAAGCTCGGACGGCGGCAGGTTGATCGCGATCCGGATCTGCGGCTTGCCGGCGGCAGCCAGGCGTTGCAGCGCGCGGCAGGCGTCAGTCAGCACATAGCGGGTCAGCCTTGCGTTATTGCCGCTGCGCTCGATCAGCGGCAGGAACTCGCCGGGACCGATCAAGCCATGCTCGGGATGGCGCCAGCGAATGAGCGCCTCCAGGCCGACGACGGCATGGCTCTCGAGGTCGACCTGGCTCTGGTACCAGACCTCGAACTGCCCATCGGAGAAGCCGGTGGAAATGGCGAGTTCAAGATCGCGGCGGCGGCGGTAGTCGCGTTGAAGCGCTTCATCCAGCACGGCAACGGTGCCGGGCGCCTTGCTCTTGGCATGGTAGAGCGCGATGTCCGCGAGCGCCGGCAGATGCGACAGCTCGGGATCGCCGGCGCGGCGTACGGCAAGGCCAATGCTGGCGCGTGGCACGACCTGCTTGTCGTGCAGCAGGATCGGATCAGAAATCGCATCCAGCAGCTGACGCGCGAACGCCTGCGCGGTCGCGGCATTGCTGACCTCGGGACGGATGACGACGAATTCGTCGCCGCCGAGCCGCGCGACCCAATCTTCGGGTTCTACCGCGTGACGAAGACGCTCGGAAATGTGAACGAGGAACTTGTCGCCGGCGTCATGCCCGAAGGTGTCGTTGATGCCCTTGAAGTCGTCGAGATCGATGAAGCAGAAGGCAATCAGGGAGTCCGGCGAACCGGCATCGCGGCTCAAGGTCACCAGGCGCTCGGACAACGAGCGGCGATTGGGCAGCCCCGTGAGCGGATCGTGCGAGGCCATGTGCCCGAGCCGGTCCAGCGCGCCCGACGTCGTGTGCTGCATGGCATTGAAGGCATGTGCGAGCTGTCCGAATTCGTTCGACGACCTGATTTCCGCCGGATAGGCGCGGCCATCCTGCTTGCTGCGCTGGATTGCAGACATGATTGCCGCGAGCGGCTTGCCGATGAAGATGTTCGCCGAGATCCTCATCGCGACCATCGTCGCGAGCGTTGCGAGCAGGCCGACGACGAGCAGCAGCAGCAGCCGGCTGCCGGTGTCGGCGTAGATCGTCGCGTAGGAATAGGCGATCACGATACGGCCGGCCTCAACGGCGATGTTGCCGTTGCGGTAGTCGATCGGACGAGAAACCTCCGAGACCGCCTGGTCCGCTGGACGCGCCACCACGCGAGCGATCGCTACGCCCGTATCGTCATAGACGGCCACCGCAGCGATGGTCTCGTCGTGCAAGATCTCGTTGATCACGCTCGTGACCTGGTCGTAACGCATCTTCCAGAGCGGCTCGGCGATCAACTCGGCGCGGCTCTCGGCCGTGCGGGCGATGCGCGCATCGAGCTGCCGGATCTGCGACCAGAAGCTCGAGACCTCGACGCCGGCGGAGGCGAGCAGCTGCACCACCAGCAACACCGGCACTGTGGCCCAGATCATCGCGCGGACCACCGAGCGCGAGCGTGAGGGCGCCGCCGGCGCGTTGCGGACCGGATCGATCATGTCATCACCGCTTCGCATCAGTCAGCAGCCCCTTCCAGGGGCGCCAACGACGAGATGAGCGCATCAATGGAGAAGTCGTAGTGGCCGCAGCGTCCCGCCTTCGCCCTGAACCGCGCAAAATCGATCCGGTCGAAGGCTCGGGTCCTGATAAGGTCTCCGACCGAGGCGAGATTGGCGCGCGTGATCGCGGACGTCTTGACCTCGACATGGGACGAAGCCGCAGCGAAATCGCAACCATCGGCGTAGTCGCGGAGCAGAACGATCGACCAGCCGCCGAGCAGGAAGTGACCGCCGTCGGTCAGAAGCAGGCGGCCCGCCCTGATCGCGCGCAGCGCGTCCTCCGACCAGTTGAGGCCGACCACCTGGATGTCCTGGCCAGGCACGAGCCCTGCCGCCGAAACAGCCTTGATAGCGCCAAGCGCCATCGGATCGTTTCCGGCCCAGATGCCCGCGGGCCGGATCTCCTTGCGCGAGGCCCAGCCCAGATAATTCGTCGTGACCTGCTCGGCCTCCGACTGCGTCCAGTTGGCGAACAGCATCCGGTCGACCACGACATCGGGTGCGGCCTCCACCGCGAGCTTGAGACCCGCGTTGCGGGCAATCGAGGCTGGCGTGATCTCGTCGCCACCGATGCCGAGAATGTGGATCTTGCCGTCACGGCTCTGCCGCTTCCCGGCGCGCGCGGCGTCGATCAGGGCGTTGGCCATTCGCGCACCGGCGTTCTGGAGATCTGTCGTGATATCGCCAAGCCAGGTCTTGAGCACCCGCCGCGGCGGTCCGAGACGCGCCGCATCCTCACCGATCAGCGTGTTCGACAACAGCAGCGTCTTGACCCCGGCGGCCTCGGCCGCCTCCAGCACCGGCACAGCCGCGGATTCCTCGTTCGAGAGAATGAGGAAGTCGGGCTTGTCGGCACGGGCGAGCACGCCGAGCCCGAGCTCCTGCATGGTGCGGTAATTGCGCTCGCTGGTCAGCACCTCGACATGCGCGTCGAGCTCACGGCCGGCGGCCTGCATGGTCTGAGCGACCATGTCCCAATAGACCTCGCCGGTCTTGCCGGGGTTAACGAAAACGATGTTGAGATGCTTCGCGTCGGCCGCAAGCGCGCCGCCACGCGGCAAGAGAACGCCGCAGGTCATGCCCACAATGAGCAATATGCGCAAAAGTCCCGTCATTTGTTTCTGTTTCGCCATCCCGTATTGGCTCCGAAACTGAACCCGCGTCCGCTAACATTTGGCAAAGTCTGGCGCGGTGCTGCGGCTTAGCGCTAACAAAGGGTGTATCGGCTACGGTGAATTGCGCTAATTGAGGCGCTGGCGGTCACCTCGCAGCCTGCCATTCCGTGCTATCAGCAACCCCGAGAACTCCGACTCGCTGTCCCCATGGCCAAGAACACGCTTTCCTTCGTCTGCCAGAACTGCGGCGCGGCCTATAACCGCTGGCAGGGCAAGTGCGAGTCCTGCGGCGAGTGGAATACGCTCGCGGAGGAGGACACGGCCGGTAGCGTGCCGGTGTCGATCCGGTCCAAGCGTAAGGGCCGGACGTTCGCGCTGGAGAGCCTTGCGGGAAAGAGCCCTGATGCGCCGCGCCTGTCGTCAGGCATGACCGAGCTCGACCGTGTCACCGGCGGCGGCTTCGTTCGCGGCTCGGTGCTGCTGGTCGGCGGCGATCCCGGCATCGGCAAGTCGACGCTGCTGACGCAGGCCACCAGCATGATGGCGCGCGCCGGACACCGCATCGTCTACATCTCCGGCGAAGAGGCGGTCGCGCAGGTGCGGCTGCGCGCCGAACGGCTCGGGCTATCCGACGCGCCGGTGCAGCTTGCCGCCGAGACCTCGGTCGAGGACATCGTCTCGACGTTGTCGGAGGGCGCAGTCCCGCGGCTGATCGTGATCGACTCGATCCAGACCATGTGGACCGACACGGTGGAATCCGCGCCCGGCACGGTGACCCAGGTAAGGGCCTCGGCCCAGGCGCTGATCCGCTTCGCCAAGAAGACCGGCGCCGCCATCATCCTGGTCGGCCACGTCACCAAGGACGGCCAGATCGCGGGCCCCCGCGTGGTCGAGCACATGGTCGATGCCGTGCTGTCCTTCGAGGGCGAAGGCTCGCAGCAATTCCGTATCCTGCGCGCGGTGAAGAACCGCTTCGGCCCGACCGACGAGATCGGCGTATTCGAGATGACGGGCCTCGGCCTGCGCGAGGTCACCAATCCCTCCGAGCTATTCCTGTCGGAGCGCGATCTGGGCACGCCCGGTACCGCGGTGTTCGCCGGTATCGAAGGCACTCGGCCGGTCCTGGTCGAATTGCAGGCGCTGGTCGCCCCGACTTCGCTGGGCACCCCGCGCCGCGCCGTGGTCGGCTGGGATCAGAGCAGACTCTCCATGGTGCTGGCGGTGCTGGAGGCCCATTGCGGGGTCAAGCTGTCTGGCCACGACGTCTATCTGAACGTCGCGGGCGGCCTGCGTATCAACGAGCCGGCGGCCGACATGGCCGCAGCGGCCGCGCTGGTGTCCTCCCTGGTTAATGCGCAGTTACCCACCGATGCGGTGTATTTCGGTGAGATTTCGCTCTCCGGCGTCATCCGGCCGGTAGCGCAGACCCCGGCCCGGCTGAAGGAAGCCGTGAAACTGGGCTTTAAACGCGCCGTGCTGCCCGAATCGGCCCGCGGCGAAGCCAGCGGCGACGCCGGGCTCACGCTCAATGCGATCGGTAGCCTGACGACGCTGGTCGCAGAGATCGCCGCCCGAGGCTCACGCCGGGGTGAACAGCACGCACCGGCGGAGAAAAATGCCACACCGGCAAGATTCCGCCGCGGAGAGGGTTAGCCGGAGGTGACGTCCCCGGCCCCTACAGCTATACAGCCGTCACAAAAGCAGCATGGGATTGCGTGGTTGCGGCCTTGCCGGGAACGCCGTCTGCCCCTCAGTTAGGGCGGCGGCCAAACACCGATTCGCTGAGCACCTTTGAGAGTACGAGCGGACCAGACCAGCCGATGCCAGTAACACTCCTCGACCTGATCCTGCTCGGTGTGATGCTGATCTCGGGCCTGCTCGCCATGGTCCGCGGTTTCATGCGCGAAATCCTGTCGATTGCGGCCTGGGGCGCCGCGGCAATCGTGACGCTGTACTCGTTCTCGAAGCTGCTGCCGACCGCGAAGACCTATTTCAACAACGACACCGTCGCGAGCGTGGTCGTGGTCGCCGGCGTATTCGTCGGCACCCTGGTCGTGGTCTCCGTGATCACGGTCCGGATCTCCGACATGATCCTGGACTCTCGGATCGGCGCGCTGGACCGCACCCTCGGCTTCCTGTTCGGCCTGGCTCGCGGGCTTTTGATCGTCGTGGTTGCCTTCCTGTTCTTCACCTGGCTGGTTCCGGACAAGCAGCGCCCGGACTGGGTCACTGGGGCCAAATCCCGCGTCGTTCTTCAGGGAACCGGGGATTGGCTGATGTCCCTCTTGCCGGATGACCCCGAGAACACCATCTTGAAGAGATTCAAGAAAAACAAACCAGATGATGATCAAGCTGATTCCGAGCAGCAGCCTTCGGGCAGCGGCGACGGATACAGTAAACCTGCTCGTGACAGCTTGAAAAAGCTGATCGAGAAGCCTGCGGCGCGTTGATCGAGCCAAGGGTAATTGAACCAACTAGAGAGGCGCGGACGAGATGCGAAACCCTGACCAGGACGCCCAACTTGATCTCGACGCAAAGGCCGGATTGGGCCCAGCCGCGCTAGAGCTTCAGGACGACTTGGAGCAGGACGACTTGGAGGGAGATACGCTGCGGGAGGAATGCGGCGTATTCGGCATCTACGGACACCCCGACGCCGCAGCAATCACCGCACTCGGCCTCCATGCCCTCCAGCACCGCGGCCAGGAAGCCGCCGGCATCGTCTCCTACGACGGCAGCCGGTTTCACTCCGAACGCCGCCTTGGTCTTGTCGGCGACACCTTCTCCCGCCGCGAGGTGATCGACCGCCTGCCCGGCAGTATGGCCGTCGGCCATGTCCGCTATTCCACGACCGGCGCAACCATCCTGCGCAATGTGCAGCCGCTGTTCGCCGAGCTCAATGCCGGTGGCCTTGCGGTCGCCCACAATGGCAACCTGACCAATGGCCTGACGCTGCGCCGCGAGCTCGTGAGGAACGGCGCGATGATGCAGTCGACCACCGACACCGAGGTGATCCTGCACCTGGTCGCGCGCTCCAGGCGCAGCCGCTTCATCGAGCGTTATATCGACGCGCTGCGCGAGATCGAAGGCGCCTATGCGCTGGTCTCGCTGACCAACAAGAAGCTGGTCGGCGCGCGCGATCCGCGCGGCATCCGTCCGTTGGTGCTCGGCGAGCTCGATGGCTGCCCGATCCTGACGTCCGAGACCTGCGCGCTCGACATCATCGGCGCGCGCTTCATCCGCGATATCGAACCGGGTGAAGTCATCGTGTTCGACGAGAACGGCCAGGACATCCACAAGCCGTTCCCGCCGATGGCGCCCCGCCCCTGCATCTTCGAATACATCTACTTCGCCCGCCCGGACTCCGTCGTTCACGGCCGCTCGGTCTACGAGGTCCGCAAGGCCTTTGGTGCGCAGCTCGCACGCGAAAGCCATGTGCCGATCGACGTCGTCGTGCCGGTGCCGGATTCCGGCGTGCCCGCCGCGGTCGGCTACAGCCAGCATTCCGGCGTGCCGTTCGAGCTCGGCATCATCCGAAACCACTATGTCGGCCGCACCTTCATCCAGCCGACGCAGGCGATCCGCGAATCCGGCGTGCGCATGAAGCATTCGGCGAACCGCGCCGCGATCGAAGGCAAGCGCATCATCCTGATCGACGACTCGCTGGTGCGCGGCACCACCTCGAAGAAGATCGTGCGCATGATGCGCGATGCCGGCGCGAAGGAAGTGCACTTCCGTCTCGCCTCGCCGCCGATCCTCTACCCCGACTATTACGGCATCGACCTGCCCGACCGCGGTGGCCTCCTGGCCGCAACGCATTCGCTGGAGGAGATGCGCGAGATCATCGGCGCCGACTCGCTCGCCTTCCTGTCGATCGACGGCATGTACCGCGCCATGGGCGAGCCCGGCCGCGACCCCGCCAATCCGAAATTCTCGGATCACTGCTTTACCGGCGCCTATCCGACCCACCTCACCGACCAGACCCAGACCGAGCAGCAGCCGCGGCAATTGTCGCTGCTGGCGGAAGCGAGCTGACGGCGCAGCCGTCGTCCCCGGGGCGGTCCGTAGGATCGAACCTCAATGCGCATTGCGCAGTGGGGAACTCGACGGTGAATCGTAACCTCCGGATTCGGGGTTCGATGCTTCGCATCGCCTCGGAATGAGGATGCCGCGGGCTTGTGCGGGCCGCCCGCCTCTGCAATACCGCCTGCATGACAAAACCCCTCGCCAACCGCATCGCTCTCGTCACCGGCGCCTCACGCGGCATCGGCTTCGCCACGGCATTCGCGCTGGCCAAAGCCGGGGCGCATATCGTCGCCGTGGCGCGCACGCAGGGTGGGCTGGAAGAGCTCGACGACGAGATCCGGAAGGACGGCGGCAGCGCCACGCTGGTGCCGCTCAATCTCACCGATTCCGACGGTATCGCGCGGTTAGGGGCCGGCCTGCACGAGCGCTACGGCAAGCTCGACATCCTCGTCGGCAATGCCGGCGTGCTCGGCCCCTCTTCGCCGATCGGCCATATCGAGCTGAAGACCTTCAACGACGTCATGGCGGTGAACGTTTCCGCGAACTTCCAGCTGATCCGCTGCATGGAGCCGCTGCTCAAGCAGTCCGATGCGGGCCGTGCCGTGTTCATCACCTCGGGCGCTGCCAACAAGGCAACTGCCTATGTCAGCCCCTACGCCGCCTCCAAGGCCGCGCTGGAAACGCTGGCCCGCGCCTGGGCGCAGGAAACGGCGAATACGAAGCTTCGCGTCAACCTGTTCAACCCGGGTCCGGTCCGCACCCGCATGCGCGCCACCTTGATGCCGGGCGAAGACCCGGCGACACTCGATGTGCCCGAGCAGGTCGCCGAATTCATCGTGCCGATGTGCGCGCCCGACTGGATCGAGACCGGCAAGTTCTACGACTACAAGACCCGCAGCCTGATGAGCTTCCGCGCGCCGGCCTGATTGACTCGGGTCCCTCCCCGCGATTGACTGCCCGCGCTCAAGCGGCAGCAAGCCGCAAGCCAAAAAAGGGAGGTTGCCATGGCGCCATGGCATGATCGTGCAAGCCTTGACCGTACAGATCTCGGCCGTGCGCTCGTACGTGTATCTCACGCCTTCTCCGTCCTGATCGCAGCCATCGCATTCACGCTCCCGGTTGCGGCGTCCGCGGGCGACGTCCCGACTTTCGCGGTCGATCCGTCCTGGCCAAAACAGCTGCCGAACAACTGGATCCTCGGCCAGGTCGGCGGCATCACCGTCGACTCCCAGGGCCACATCTGGGTGATCCATCGCCCGCGCTCCCTGACTGATGACGAGAAAGGCGCAAGCCTCAACCCGCCGCGCTCGAAGTGCTGCGTGTCGGCGCCGCCTGTCCTCGAATTCGACACTGAGGGTAATCTGCTGCGGTCCTGGGGCGGTCCGGGCCAGGGATATGAATGGGTCGGCCGCGAGCATGGCATCGAGGTCGACGAGCGCGGCTTCGTCTGGATCGGCGGCAACGCCGACAACGACAACGCGATCCTGAAGTTCACGCTCGATGGCAAGTATGTCGCCCAGATCGGAAAAATAGCGCCGAGCCTCGGCAGCAACGACACGACCCAGCTAGGCAAGCCGGCCGAGACCGCGATCGACAAGGAAGCGAACGAAATCTACGTCGCCGACGGCTATGGCAACCGCCGTGTCATCGTGTTCGATGCGAACACGCTCGCCTACAAGCGGCACTGGGGCGCCTATGGCAACAAGCCTGATGACGCCAAGCAGGCTGCCTATGACCCCAAGGCTCCGGTCTCCCAGCAATTCGGCAATCCCGTCCACTGCGTGAAGCTCGCAAATGACGGACTGGTCTATGTCTGCGACCGCATCAACAACCGTATCCAGGTGTTTCGGAAGGACGGCTCCTTCGTGAAGGAGTTCTTCTTCGAGAAGAACACGCTCGGCAACGGCGCGGTGTGGGACATCGCGATCTGGCCCGATCCGAAGCAGACCTGGCTGCTCAGTGCCGATGGCGAGAACAACGAGATCAGGGTCATCAGGCGCGACGACGGCAACGTGGTCGGCAGCTTCGGCCACAACGGCCGCAATGCCGGGCAATTCCACTGGGTGCATGCCATGGCGATCGACGCCAAGGGTAACGTCTATACCGCCGAGGTCGATACCGGAAAGCGCATCCAGAAATTCAAGCTGACGTCGGATGCGCTCAAATAGCGTCTGGACGCATTTTGCCCAAAAGTTAACCGACGGATGACGCTACGACGCAGCGTCATCCGGCTTTAGGCGCATTGCCGGGACCTGCGGGACACGGTAGAGCGATCAGCCGGAACAAGGCTCCGCAAGAGAGCCGTCCGGATATTTGACAATGGAGGAAACCTTTTATGACGACGACGTTCGCGCGCCGCTCAGCGGCCCTTCTTGCCTGCGCCGCTTTCGGTTTTGCATCATCCGCCTACGCCCAGGACAAGACCGCTACGATCGGCGTGCTCAACGACATGTCCAGCCTCTACGCCGACATCGGTGGCCCCAACGCCGTCGTGGCGGTCAAGATGGCGGTCGACGATTCCGGTCTGCTCGCCAAGGGCTGGAAGATCGAGGTCATCAGCGGCGACCACCAGAACAAGCCTGACGTCGGCGTCAACATCGCGCGGCAGTGGATCGACACCCAGAAAGTCGACATGATCGCCGACACGCCAAATTCCGGCGTGGCGCTGGCGGTCAGCAACGTCGTCAAGGAGAAGAACGCGGTCCTGCTCAACAATGGCGGCGCCAGCGCCGACCTCACCGGCAAGGCCTGCAACGCCAACACCATCTCCTACACCTACGACACCTACATGCTCGCCAACGGCACCGGCAAGGCGCTGACCAAGGCCGGTGGCGACAGCTGGTTCTTCCTGACCGCCGACTATGCCTTTGGCGCTGCGCTCGAGCGTGACACCAGCGCGGTCGTCACCGCGAACGGCGGCAAGGTACTCGGCGGCGTCAAGCATCCGCTCAACACGTCGGACTTCTCGTCCTTCCTGCTGCAGGCGCAGAACTCCAAGGCGAAGATCGTCGGGCTTGCCAACGCAGGCGGCGACACAACCAACTCGATCAAGCAGGCAGCCGAGTTCGGCATCGTCGAAGGCGGCCAGAAGCTCGCCGCGCTCCTGCTCTTCATCAACGACGTCCACTCGCTCGGCCTCAAGACCGCGCACGGCCTGACCTTCACCGAATCCTTCTACTGGGACCTCAACGAGAACACCCGTGCCTGGTCGAAGCGCTTCCAGGACAAGGTGACCAACAAGGCGATGCCTTCGATGACGCAGGCCGGCAACTACGCCGCCGTGCTGCATTACCTCAAGGCGCTTGAGGCCCTCGGCGGCAACCCGCATGACGGCGCCAAGGTCGTCGCCAAGATGAAGGAGCTTCCGACCGACGATCCGCTGTTCGGCAAGGGCCCGCTGCGCGAGGACGGACGCCGCATCATCCCGGCCTATCTGTTCGAGGTGAAGAAGCCGGAAGAGTCGAAGGGGCCGTGGGATTATTACAAGCTGGTCGCAACCATCTCAGCGGAAGATGCGGCCAAGCCGCTCAAGGACAGCGAGTGCCCGCTGGTGAAGAAGTAGATCAAGCAGAAGGCGGGCACGGCGCCGCGTGCGTCGTGCCCGCGTTCACTTGCAGGCGTGGAAATACACCGGGTCCAGCATCCCCGCGGTTGTCACCAAGTATAGCGCGCCAGGCCCTTTCCGGCGAAGCTCGAGGTGACGCTCGATAACTCACCCTCGAAGGTTGCCGCGAGCGAGAACCCGTTCAGCCACCTCATTTCGGCTGTCGCGGAAGTGAGCGCGGCATCCCGCGCGGGCGATGCCCCACCCACCACAAAGGATGCGCCCGGCAACGTCTGGAAGGTCGCGGCAATGCTGCGATCGGTGTTGTAGTCGTGTGCCCAGCCGAAGCGGCTACGCAGGGTCAGGATCGAACTCGACCATGCAAACGACCTGTCGGTACGAAAACCGAGTTCCGAGCGCGGCGACGTTACGTTCTTGGCGGCATAGGCCAGCCCAAAAGTGTTGGTGCCGCCAACGGCTTGTTCGGCGTAGTTCGGCAGTTCAAAGCCTGTAAACTGCACGGCGGCATAGGGTGTGACTCCCACGCCTCCCCATAGGCCGATGAAGCGATAGCCGCCTTCGAGACGCCCAGCCCACGCATTGGCGTTGAACTGCGCACGCAATTGGTCAGCGCCGGCAATCGTGACCGTCCGGTTGGTCGTGACGTCCTGCCAGCCATAGGCCAAAGCGCCCGAGATATACGCAGCACCGACCGCATGGCGGACATTCGCCCCGGCCTGGAATAGGTCGGATCGACCTGAACCGAGACCATTGGCGACGACGAAGTTGGTGCCACCGCCTGCGAGTGCGAAACCGACCTGTGTGAATGGCGAGACCCGGTATTCGACGCCGACGGCCGTGCCGCCGATGCGGCTGGTGGCCGCGTTCGATCCCTGTACTGCATTGCCATCGGTGGTCAGCGAACCGCCAAAGCCCGCACCCCACACCTGCCAGCGCTGGTCGAAACCGGCGGCCGCCGTCGCTTTGGTGATCATGGCGTAGGCGTCACGTTCGGAGCCGGAGCGGCGGCGCCCGCCGCTTGCAGAGCTATCGACCGTCCCCTCTTCCTGGAATGAAGTGGCTGTCGACGCAATCCTGTCGCGTCCTGGAGCAAATGGATCGGTCAGCAAATTGACGAACAGATTCATCGCGTCGAGCGTCGTCTGCTGCGAACCTGTCGCCACTTCACCTGACGCCTGCGTCAGGTTTGCCGGAACGTTGCCGCTGAAGATGCCGCCATATGCTGCGGGCACGCTGCCGACGGAATTGAATGCGTTATCCAGCACGGTGGCAACCGCGCGCTGGTTCTTATTGAGGCCGCCGATCTGCGCGAGGCCCGAGCCCAGAACGAGTTGCACCGCATTGCCCGAATAAGTCAGCGAACCGGAAATTCCGGTCGGCGTCGTCACAGAGTCAAACCGGGAGCCGCCCAGCGTCGCGGCGCTCAGGATGGTATAGGGCGAATTGAATCGGAGGGTACCGTCGGCGAGAGCAACTCGAACCGTTCCGGCCAACGTCGCCGCCCCCGTCACATTGGTGAGGTCGGAGCCGGACGACGATACCTGCACCAGATAGGCCGAGGCAGCCGTGAACACGAGGCTGCCCTGGACGGCGATTGCCCCGATCGAATTGCCGGGAGACAGAATACCGCCGTTGACGACGGTGTTACCGACGGTGCCGATGCCACCGAGCGTCCCGCCGGCGTTGACCAAGAGACTGTTTGCCGACGCGATATTGCCATTCACGATGAGCGCGCCGCCATTGACATGAATGTCACCGGCAAAGGAGCCCGTGCCGGTCAGCGTCCAGATCGAATCGCTCACCTTGTTAAAGCTACTGAACCCCTGATACTGCGCAGCCGCACCCAACGCGCTGACATCGAAGGTCGCGGCACCGCTGCCGCCAAGCTGGAACGTATCGCTGCCTCCCCCAAGCACGTTGCCGGTGATTGCCGATCCGGGAGCGAGCGTGAGGACGTTGCCGCTGCCGGAAAATTGTATGGCGGCCGTCCCGCCACTGATGGTCCCCGAATTGAAGACGGACGATCCGCCCGTCCCCGCATAGATGCCGTTGCCCGTGAGGCCCGAGATCACGCCAGAATTGATGACCGAGACAGATCCAGCGCTGGCGCGGACGCCGGTATCGCCGCCACTGATCTGTGCGCCGGCATAGTTGGTTACAACCGCGCTCGTCTCGGCGCGAATGGCGTAGCCAAAACCGCCCGCGCTTATGGTTCCGGAATTGGCTACGGTGGCGACCCCATGATCGGCATAGATCGCGTTATTGATCAGGCTCGTGATCTGACCGCCGACGCCATTGGTCACATTGACGTCCGTGAAGGAAAAAATGGCGGTGTTGTTCAGGCCGGCAACGGTCCCGAGGTTTGTGACATTCGCAGAGCCCGCATTGGCGACCAAGCCACCGCTCAGGCTTCCACCGGCACCATTCGCTATCGTCAGATTGGCGTTTGCGGAAGCGGCGAGTCCGGCCGCGCTTGAGATGGTCCCGGAATTCGTGATCGTAATCGACCCAGTGGAGGTGTGGACGCCGTCCATGGCGCCGGTAATGGTCCCGGTGGCAGCGTTGGTGACCTCAACGTCGCCGGACGCATCAAGGCCGTAGTTGGTGGCACCTGTAATCGTGCCGGCATTGGTCACGTTCAGTACCTGATTGGCCGCAACGCCGGTCATTCCGCCGGAAATCAGGCCGCCCGCCTTGTTGGAGATGGTCGCCGTACCGTAAGCAAGAACGCCATATGAGGTGCCGACGATGTTGCCGAAATTCGTGACATTCGCGGCAGCGGAATATCCGGAATTGATGCCCAGATCGCCTGTGATCGTACCGCCCGCGTTGTTGGTAACCGTGGCGTTGACGTAGGCGAATACGCCAATGTTCGCGTTGGCCGTGATCGTGCCAGAATTGACGATGGTCACGCTGCCGTTGTTTGAGCCGACGCCGGAAAACGCGGTCCCGGTGATGCTGGCGCCGGCGCCATTGGTGACGATGACGTCGTTCTGTGTGAAAACGCCGTTCGTCGCCCCGGTGATGCTTCCGGAATTGCGAACCGTCGCGCTCCCGACCTTGATTCCACTACCAGCGCTTCCGGTGACCGAGGCGCCCCCGCCAACATCGATGGCGATGCCGGCTTGATTGCCGGTCCCGTAGCCGTCGGTCCCGTTTTGATCGATCGTTGTCCCCGAGCACGTGACAGTCGTGCCCGGCGGGGGATTGGGGCTGTTGTCGGCCGCCGGTGAACAGGCTCCAAGCGTCCCATCCGTCAGAGCGAACGTCACGCAAGCAGCGACCGCAGCGACAGCTCCCAAGGACGACAAGCGCAATCGGGGGAAACAACCTATCCAGACCGGCACACGCGCCATCGCAATTTGCTTTGCCTCGGGCCCAATAGTTGCCCGACCATCAACCAGGAAAAGAACGAATCTACAGATTCACTCTATACGCTAAGCCTTCTTTCGGAAGCATCTATGCGTGTCAGCCTGGCAGAACTCCTAAGAATCGCACGCACCGTTGCAAATCGGAGACAGATGCAACCGCTTGTTCGCGCTGACCATCTAGCCGGTGGGGGCGACCGTCGCCGTCGCACGAGCCGCTATCATGAGTGACAGCACCATCAAAACCGCTGCAAGCAGGAACGGCGCCCCAGGCAGATGCAGCGGCGCGCTGGCGCCGATGAAGTAGGAAAACGTCAACGTGAACAGGAACGGACCGACGAGTTGCGACACGCTCTGCACGCTCGCGGTCGCGCCCTGCAACTGGCCCTGCTGATCCGGCGCGACCAGCCGCGTCATCAGCGATTGCATGGCGGCACCCGAGATACCCCACAGCGACATCACGGGAATGCCGAGCCAGAACAGCGGCCCGGTCGGCGCAGCGCCGAAGATCACGAAGCCGATCGCGCCACAGCACAGGCCCATCAGCAGCGTTCTCGGCTCGCCGAGCACGCGCACGATCGGGCCGATGGCGAGCCCCTGCACCACCATGGCGCAGATGCCGACCATCGCGAGCGTCAGTCCTACGGTCTTGGAATCCCAACCGTAGCGATAGGTCGCATAGAGTACGAAGGTCGAGGGCAGCACCACATGCGCGACCTGTGCGATGAAATTGACAACCGACAACGCGGCCAGCGCAGCGTTGGAACGCAGCAGGTGCAGCGCTCCGATCGGATTGGCGTGCGTCCAGCGGAACGGCGCGCGTTTCTCCCGCGCCAGCGATTCCGGCAGGACGAAGAGCCCATAGAGCGCATTGGCAAAGCTCAGGGCAGCCGACGCCCAGAACGGCAGGCGCGGATCGATATCGCCGAGCAGGCCACCGAGCGCCGGGCCCAGAATGAAGCCTGCGCCGAAAGCCGCGCCGATCCTGCCGAAGATCGCCGCGCGTCGCTCCGGCGGCGTAATGTCGGCAATATAGGCAAACGCCGTCGAGATGCTTGCCGAGGTGATGCCTGAGATCACGCGCCCTATGAACAACCACGTCAGCGACGGTGCCAGCGCCATCAGCACGTAGTCGGCCGCGAGGCCGAAATTCGACAGCAGCACCACCGGCCGCCGTCCGAAGCGATCGGACAGTGCGCCAAGCATCGGCGAGAACACGAACTGCATCAGCGCCCAGGCGGTGCCGAACAGGCCGAAGATGCGGGCCGCATGCGCCGTGTCGTTGTTGACGAAGCTCTCGATGAGCTTTGGCAGGATGGGCATGATCACGCCGAGCGCGAGCATGTCGAGCAAGATGGTGACGAAGATGAAGGCGACAGCGCCGCGCCGGGCCGGCGTAGCGCCCTGCGCCATCGCCTCGCCGGCATCGTTGCTCACGATGGCCGCTTGCGCTTGTGAGCGAAGGGGTTGGCCTTCTCGCGCAAGGTGATGCGCACCGGCGTACCCGGCAGCTCAAAAGTCTCGCGCATGGAGTTGGTGAGATAACGTAGATAGGACTGCGGCACCGCATCTGCGCGCGAACAGAACAGCACGAAGCTCGGCGGTCGCGCCTTGTTCTGCGTGATATAGTTCAACTTCAACCTGCGGCCGGACACCGCCGGCGGCGGATTGGCCTGGATCGCCTGCTCGAACCAGCGATTGAGCGCGGACGTCGGCACGCGCCTGTTCCAGACGGCATAGGCGTCCTCGATCGCCTGCATCAGACGGTCGATGCCCTCACCCATCAGGCCTGACACAGCGACGATCGGCACGCCCTTGACCTGCGGCAGCCAATGATCGGCGTCGCGGCGCAGACCCGAGATCGCACCGCCGCCCTTGGTCTCCATCAGGTCCCATTTGTTGACGGCGAGCACCATCGCGCGGCCCTCGCGCTCGATCAAATCGGCGATGCGCAGATCCTGCTCCTCGAAGCGGTTCTGCGTGTCCATCATCAGCACGACGACCTCGGCAAAGCGCACTGCGCGCAGCGCGTCGGCGACAGAGAGCTTTTCCAGCTTCTCTTCGATGCGCGAGCGTCGCCGGAGACCTGCGGTGTCGAACACGCGAAACTCGCGGCCCTTCCAGTTGATCTCGACCGCAATGGAGTCGCGTGTGGTGCCGGCCTCCGGACTCGTCAGCAGCCGCTCCTCGCCGAGCAGATGGTTGATCAGTGTCGACTTGCCGGCGTTGGGCCGGCCGACGATGGCGACCCGGATCGGGCGCGTCGCGGCCTCTTCCTCGGAGAGCGGCTCGTCGTCCTCGTCCTCATCTTCGTCGACGGGCTCCGGCATCAGCTTGCTGAGCGCATCGTAGAGTTCGCCCATGCCCTCGCCGTGCTCGGCCGATATCTGGATGGGATCGCCGAGACCGAGTGCGAACGCCTCCATCGCGCCGGCATCGCCATGCTTGCCTTCGCTCTTGTTGGCGACCAGCAGCACCGGCTTGTTGGCCTTGCGGGCGAAATCGGCGAAGGCGCGATCGGTGGGCGTAAGGCCGATGCGGGCATCGATTACGAAGAACAGCGCGTCGGCCTGCGCGATCGCCGCCTCCGTTTGCTCCTGCATCCGTGCAGTCAGCGAGCCCTTGGCGCCCTCGTCGAGGCCGGCGGTATCGATGATGGTGAACTGGAGATCGCCGAGCCTCGCCTCACCCTCGCGACGGTCGCGGGTGACGCCGGGCAGGTCATCGACGAGCGCGAGTTTCTGTCCGACCAGGCGGTTGAACAAGGTCGATTTGCCGACATTGGGCCGGCCGATGATGGCGATTGTAAAGGACATCGGTCATTCGTGCGCTGCGAGGGCTGCGCCTGTCAATGCAATGAAACTATCAGCGCGAGAAGCTGCCGCTCGGCAACGGCGCCGGGAAAGCGCCCTGCGATTGCTGCTGCGTGGTCTGGGTCGGTTGCGCCTGCTGGACAGGCTGATCGGGCGGCGGCGCGGTGGTGCGCTTGCGCACGATTTTCTGCTTGGGCGGCGGAGCGGCCGTGGGCGGTGCGGCCTCAGGTTGGGCCTCTCCGTCGACTTCGCCGGCCGGCGCCTCGGCCGGCGCCGCTGCGGCCGCGGCCGGCTGTTTGGCTTTCTTTGCCTTGGCGCCCCTCGCCGGCTTGGCCGGCTCCGGCGGCGGCTCCGCGGGCAGAGCCGCGACGGCGGGCGCGTTCGGGTCCGGCTGCTGCTGCGCGCCCTTGTACATCTCCCGCGGCACGCCCTGCTCGAGGCCCGGCACGCCCTCCGGGAAGACCGGCTTGCGGTCGCCCGGCAGCTTCTTCTTGGTATCAAGGAAGTCGAGCATGTCGCTCGGATCGAAGCTGGAGCAGCCGCCCAGGACGCCTGTGAAGGCGATCAGGACGGCGGCTGCGATCAAACGTGACGTGCGGCGCATCTCGGTGTCTCGTCTAACGTCAGAGGACCGTCATCAGCTCTTGGCGACGGGCGGCAGCAAGGCCTGGAGCGCCTCGGCGCGCGAGCGCAGGCCGGGCGGCGTTTCGCCGTCCTCGGCGATCGTGTCGAGCCATTTCCGGGCCGCGGTCATGTCGTTGTTGCGCCAGGCCGACAGCGCCAGCATCTCGCGGGCACTGTGGCGGAAAGTCGATTTGGGCGCGGCGGAAGCCTCCAGCCGCTGCTGCATGTCGGCATAGCCAGCGCTGTCGAGCAGCAAGCCGGCCGCGCGGATCTTCGCCAGATCCTGCCACTCGCCGCCGACGCTACGGTCGGCCGCGATGTCGTCATACATCTTCGCGGCAGCCTTGGGATCACGGGCCGCAGCCGCGGCCGCAGCACGCAGCCGCGCCAGGGTGCGATAGCCCGAAGGAGCCTTGGCGGCGAGTTCGGTGAAGGCCGCCTCAGCTTCCGCATGCTTGTCCTGTTCGGATAGTTCGACAGCCTTCTCGAAGGCAGCGCCGGCCTCGGCGGCCTTCTTGGCCTCCAGATACTGGTAGCCTCGCCAGCCACCGACGGCGGCAACGATCAGCACCATCAGGGCGATGAAGTAGATCGAATACTTATCCCACAGCTTTTTGAGCTGTTCGCGACGTACTTCCTCGTCGACTTCGTCAAATAATTCAGACACTTATGCCAATCCCATGCCCGTTCGGGTGCGCGCGCCAAAGCGTTCGCGTCAGGAATCCCGTCCCCCACGTGGCGGCGAGGTACCCTAACGATATGGCGCTGGCAAGGCAAAGCGAGCGCGATCAAGGCGTTAACCACCCGGATGGCTGGATACGCGCCGCCCGGCTCAGGTTCCCAAGAGCTCCCGCAACTGCCGCTTCAGCACCTTGCCATTGGCGTTGCGCGGCAGCGGCTCGGCGGTGATCGCCATGGTTTCAGGGACCTTGTAGTCGGACAGCCGCTCGGCGCACCAGGCCCGCAAGGCGTCGCTGGCGACCACCGCGCGCGTCACCACCACGGCGTGGACCCGCTCGCCCAGCACCGGACACGCCTTGGCAATGATCGCGCTCTCGACCACGGCGGGGTGGCCGGCCAGCACGGATTCAACCTCGGCCGAATAGATCTTCAGGCCACCGCGATTGATCATGTCCTTCTGCCGGTCGAACACGCGGACAAACCCCTCCGCATCGACCGCCCCCAGATCACCCGAGTGCCAGAATCCGCCAGTGAAGCTTTCAGCCGTGGCTTTCGGGTTGTTCCAGTAGCCCTTGATGACGGAGGCGCTCTGGATCCAGAGCTCACCGATCTCGCCATGGGGCAGCTCGCGCCCATCGGTCCCCATCGCGACGACGCGCGCTCCGGGACACGGCAGGCCCACGCTGTCGATATGACTTTCCGTCAACTCTCCCGGCATGATCGTCGACGGCGATGTCGTCTCGGTCGAGCCGTAGCAATTCGCCAGCTTGAGACCGGGAATCGTCGCCTTGAGCTTCTCGATGGTGGCGACCGGCATCGGCGCGCCGCCGAAGCCGCCGATGCGCCAGCTCGACAGGTCGTAGCTGGCGAAATCGGGCTGGAGCAGGCAGAGATTGTACATCGCCGGCACCATCACGGTGTAAGTGACGCGCTCACGCGCGGCGAGCTTGAGGTAATCGGCCGCCTTGAACTCCGGCATGATGATCAGCGCGCCACCGCAGCGGATCATGGTCGTGATGTTGGCGACGACGCCGGTGACGTGGCCGAGCGGCACTGCCGCGATCGAACGGTCCACCTCGGTCAATTGCAGGCAGGACACGAAGACCATCGAGGAATGGACGATGTTGCAATGGGCGAGCATCGCGCCCTTCGGCTTGCCGGTCGTGCCCGAGGTGTAGAGGATCATCGCGGTGTCCTCCTCGCTGGTCTCGACCGGCGCCGAAGCCGGCTCGTTGTCAGCGAGCAACGCGAAGCGAGACAGGGCCGGATTATCATCGACGGCGATGCGGTGGATCACATCGGGCACATCCTGCGCACCGGGCATCCGCTCGGCGAGCCCGGCTTCGTGGATCAGGATCTTCGCACCGCAATCGGCGAGCACATAAGCTATTTCCGGCTTCTGCTGGCGCGTGCTGAGCAGAACCGTCACGAGCCCCTCATGCGCGGCGGCAAACAACAGCAGTGGAAATTCGATGCGGTTGCCGAGCAGGATCGCGACGCGGTCGCCGCGGCGCAATCCGAGCTTGCGAAAGCCCGCCGCGATCCGTGCGGCCCGCTCCGCCGCCTGTCGCCAGCTCAGCCGAATATTCCCGCAGATCAGCGCTTCGCCATCGGCGTTGCGCGCGCAGGCCTCCGCGATCATGGCCCACAGGTTCGAAGGCCGATCGCAGAACGCCGGCACCACCCGATCGCCAAAACGCGCCTCGAACCGCATCGGCGGAATCTGAGATTGCGACCAGTCCATCGGAGTGCCTCGGCTTGTTGCTCTTGTCACCTTCCGCGCATGGGGCACGGAACTGTCTTGCGCTGCTATTGTCGGCGCACGATCTTATCGGAAAATCGCAGCACACTTTGCGCTAACGCGGCCCTGCGGGTCCGGATCATGCGCTATCCGCCCATCACGGGAACACCGATCACCACAGGATGGAACGCAAAGGCGAGCGCCAGGTAGGCAACGATACCAACCGCGACCGCAATTAGATCATTGGTGATGCCGCCCACCGGAATCGGCGGGGCACCGGCGTCCTTGCGATGCTTCAGCGAAATTCGGTCATACACCGCCCAGCCGAGGAACGAGCCGAACAGGATGATGGAGCCGAGGTCGCCATTGGCCAACAGATGCGCAGCCGCCCATAGCTTGATGCCGGCCAGCATCGGATGCTTCAACGTCGCGTAGATGCGGCCGCGCAAGTAGGACGCGACCACCAGGATGACGGCCGGCAGCATCAGCGCGACCGTGATGTGCTTCATCGCCTTCGGCGGATACCAGACATCGATCCAGCCGGCCGCGCGATAATGTGCAAAGCCCCAGATGATCAGCGCCAGCCCCGCGAGCGAGACCAGCGAATAGAGGATCTTGTAGGTCCCCTCGCCCAGCTTCGCGACCGCCTGCGCGCGTGCCTCGCGTTTCGTCGTGAAAACATGGGCGGCAAAAAACAGCACCAGCCCCAGGATCATGACTAGCAGACCCATGACATCCTCCCCTCAACCAGCGCCCCCGCTTCTCAGGTATCATCGATTGGCTGCCGGTCGCAACTGATACGCTACCTGCCAAGCTCCCGATTATCGACATAGCGGATCGCGATCGGCCGCCCGGCCAAAGCGCCGCCGAGGCCGCTGGTGAATTTCAGCGGCAGGCACGCGTTCAGGGATGCATTGATCGCATTCAGATAGGTGGTCCGGGTGTCGGCCGGAACGCCTGCAGTTGCAAAGGTCAATCGCGGCGGACCGATCAGGCTGCCCGCCTTGTTGAAGCTGAAGCGCACCGACATCTGCATGCCCTCACGCGCATTGTCTGATGGTGGCGACCAACAGGTGCGCAGCTCGGCAAAGAGATCACCGAGCGTATCGAGATCGTGATCGGGCCTTTGGTATTTGGTGCGGTCGGCCTCGGACGGGACGCTCTCGATCGTGAGCTGAAGATTTTCGCCGTACGGATAGAAAATCTCGGGAATGCAGGGGCCGTGCTCGAGCACGCTGCAAAAAGTGGGCGTGCAAGGACGGTGGTCGAGCACGCTGCAGGGCTCGTGCGAGAACGGGATCGGGTTGATCTGCCGGCGCCGCTGAGCGTTGGCGGCGACCGCCGATACCGCCAGCAGGATAAGAACGAGAATGCCGCGCCACATGCCTTGAGCTCGCGATGTCACGTGGATGAAACGTGGCACCTTCCCTGACAGCGTCAAGTCCGCGCGTATTCACATGCTCGCGTTTAACCTCGGTGTCGTCGTCCGGCTTGCCGTCTTCGCTAAGGCTACGCCGGCCCACCACAGAAAGCCCGGCGAAGCCTTGGCGGAGCCGGGACCGGACGACTCAGTATTCCAGAGGCAGTCGTTGTTGAGCCGAGAGGCCGCAGCATGCTGGATGCCCTGCCTTCGCGGGGCACGACAACGGTGGCTGCCCTACCCCTTCTTCTTGACGTCCTTGACGTTGGTGAATTCGATCCCCTCGGCGCGCTCCTTGGTATAGCCGAGATAGAACTCGTTCCGCGCCAGATACACGGGATCGCCGTCGACATCGTCGGCGATACTGGAGGTGTTGGCCGCGATGAAGGTGTCGAGCTTCTTGCGGTCATCCGAGGAGACCCAGCGCGCAAGCTGGAACTCGCTCACCTCGAACTCCACCGGCAGCGCATATTCGGCCTCGAGTCGCGCTTTCAGCACGTCGAGCTGGAGCGCGCCGACCACGCCGACGAGCGCCGGCGCGCCGTCGCGCGGACGGAACACCTGCACTACGCCCTCTTCCGACATCTGCTGAAGCGCTTCCTTCAGCTTCTTCGCCTTCATCGCGTCGGTGAGACGCACGCGGCGGACGATTTCCGGCGCGAAGCTCGGCACGCCGACGAAGGTGAAATCCTCGCCCTCGGTCAGCGTATCGCCGATGCGCAGCGTGCCGTGGTTGGGAATGCCGACGACGTCGCCGGCAAAGGCCTCGTCCGCGACCGAGCGGTCCTGTGCGAAGAAGAATTGCGGGCTCGACAGCGGCATGCTCTTGCCGGTGCGCACCAGCTTGGCCTTCATGCCGCGGCTGAGCTTGCCGGAGCACAGGCGCGCGAAGGCGATGCGGTCGCGGTGGTTCGGATCCATGTTCGCCTGGATCTTGAACACGAAGGCGCTCATACGCGGATCGGTCGCCTCGACCTTGCGCTGGTCGCTCTCCTGCGCGCGCGGTTCGGGCGCGAACTTGCCGAGGCCTTCCAGGAGGTCGCCGACGCCGAAATTGCGCAGCGCGCTGCCGAAATAAACCGGCGTCAGATGGCCCTCGCGAAACGCGCCGAGTTCGAACGGCTTGGAAGCCTCGGTGACGAGCTCGAGTTCGTCCTTCACGGCGGAGACGTCGAGGTTCGCATTGAGCTTGGCCAGTTCGGCGATATCGATCTGCTGCGCCGCGCCGGTCTTCGCGCCGCCGCCTTCGAGCAGGCGCACGCCGCCGTTGACGACGTCATAGGTGCCGAGGAAGTCGCGGCCGCGGCCGACCGGCCAGGTCATCGGCGTGGTGTCGAGCGCCAGTGTCTTCTCGATCTCGTCGAGGAGTTCGAAGACGTCGCGGCTCTCGCGGTCCATCTTGTTGATGAAGGTGATGATCGGGATATCGCGCAGGCGGCAGACCTCGAACAGCTTTCGCGTGCGCGCCTCGATGCCCTTGGCCGCGTCGATCACCATCACGGCGGAATCGACCGCCGTCAGCGTGCGATAGGTGTCTTCCGAAAAGTCTTCGTGGCCCGGCGTGTCCAGGAGGTTGAACACGAGGCCCTCGAACTCGAAGGTCATCACCGAGGTCACGACCGAGATGCCGCGCTCGCGCTCGATCTTCATCCAGTCCGAACGCGTGTTGCGCCGCTCGCCCTTGGCCTTGACCTGACCCGCGAGATTGATGGCGCCGCCGAACAGCAGCAGCTTTTCGGTCAGGGTGGTCTTGCCCGCGTCCGGGTGGGAGATGATCGCGAAGGTGCGCCGCCGCGCCACTTCGGTGGCAAGCGGGGAACGGGCCGGCGAGTCGGCTGATATGGCGATGTCGGACATGGCGGGAGCGTTTGGCAGGGAATATGGGGCTGATCAAGCCTCATTTGGTGATTGCGAAGCCCTTCGGCCAGCCCCATATCGGCCTTGGCCACAATGGCCTTGGGAAGGACGACCTTCCTGTCCATCAGCACAGCAGTCGCGGGGACGACCCTGCCTTGAATGGAGGGTCGTCATGGCCTGGAGCATCTTGTTCGTTGCCGGACTTCTCGAAATCGCCTGGGCGATCGGCCTCAAATACACCGAGGGCTTTACCAGGCTCGTTCCGTCCGTCCTGACGCTCGCGGCCATGGCCGGCAGCGTCATCCTGCTCGGCCTCGCCCTCAAATCGCTTCCGATTGGAACCGCCTACGCGGTCTGGACCGGTATTGGCGCGGTCGGCACGGCGGCGCTCGGCATCATCCTGTTCGGCGAACCGGCCGCCGCATTCCGCCTCGCCAGCATCGGCCTGATCGTTGCCGGGATCATCGGCCTGAAGCTCGTTACCTGAAGATCTGGACCGCCCACCAGGTCAGCGCCGCCACGATGGCCGAAGCCGGGTTCGTGATCACCCAGGCATAGACGATCGAGCTCGCGACGTTCCAGCGCACCGCCGAGACGCGTCGGGCCGCACCGACGCCGACGATGGCGCCGGTGATGGTGTGGGTGGTCGAGACGGGAACGCCCAGGAAGGTCGCCATGAACAGGGTCGCGGCGCCTCCGGTCTCGGCGCAGAACCCCTGCATAGGCGTCAGCTTGGTGATGCGCAGACCCATGGTACGGACGATCCGCCAGCCGCCCATCAGCGTGCCCAGCGCCATCGCCGCCTGGCAGGACAGCACCACCCAGAATGGAACCGAGAACTCGCCGCCGAGATGGCCCTGCGAATAGAGCAGCACGGCGATGATGCCCATCGTCTTCTGCGCGTCGTTGCCGCCATGGCCGAGCGAATAGAGCGAGGCGGAAGCGAATTGCAGGATGCGGAAGGCGCGGTCGACGGCAAAGGGCGTGGAGCGCACCGAGGCCCAGGACACGATCGCGACCAGCATCATTGCGAGCAGGAAGCCGACCAGCGGCGATAGCACGATCGCCAGTACGGCCTTGGTGAGTCCACTCCACACCGCCGCCGATATCCCGGCCTTGGCCATGCCGCCGCCGACGAGCCCGCCGATCAGCGCATGCGACGACGAGGACGGGATGCCGAGCGCCCAGGTCACGATGTTCCAGACGATGGCACCGACGAGCGCCGCGAAGATCACCTGGGCATCGACGATCGAGGGATCGATGATGCCGGTGCCGATGGTCTGGGCGACGTGCAGCCCGAACACCATGAAGGCGACGAAATTGAAGAAGGCGGCCCAGAGCACCGCGAATTGCGGCCGCAGCACGCGGGTCGAGACGATGGTCGCGATCGAATTGGCCGCGTCGTGCAAGCCGTTCAGGAAATCGAACAGCAGCGCAACGGCGATCAGTCCGACGACGACGGGAAGACCCAACGCAGCATCCACGGCGCGGCCCCTGCCTTAAGGTCTGCGCATGATCTCCGCGCAAACGCGTTCCGCGTTTGTCGCGAAGGAAATCCGCTGCACACTTTTCCGGATCATGCGCTAGACCTGCTCGATGACGATGCTGTTGATCTCGTTCGCGACGTCGTCGAAGCGATCCGCCACTTTTTCAAGATGGTCGTAGATCTCGACGCCGACGATGAAATCCATCGCGTTACCCTCGCGATGCTTGAGGAACAACTCTTTCAAGCCAATGTCGTGGAGATCGTCGACGCGGCCTTCGAGCTTCGTCAGTTCCTCCGTGATCGCGGTCAGCATCGCCACGTTCGGGCCGATCGATTGCATCAGCGGCAGCGCACGGCCAACCAAATTGGCGCATTCGATGAGAAGCGCGCCGATCTCGCGCATCGGCGGCTCGAAGGTGCGGACCTCGAACAGCATCACGGCCTTCGCCGTCTGTTGCATCTGGTCGATGGCATCGTCCATCGAGGTGATGAGGTTCTTGATGTCGCCGCGGTCGAACGGCGTGATGAAGGTGCGGCGCACCGCCGTCAGCACCTCACGGGTGATGTTGTCGGCGTCGTTCTCGAACTGGTTGACGCGCTGGCAATAGACCGCTGTCTCCTCGCCCCCGTTGAGCACGCCCTGGAGCGCGATCGCGCCCTGGATCACGGTCTGGGCATGGCGGTCGAACAGGTCGAAGAACCGTTCTTCCTTTGGGAGAAAGGCGCGAAACCATCGCATCATGGAGATAGGCTACCGGTTGGAAATGGCCCGGCCCGGGCGGGCCGTCACAAAACTGTCATAGACCATTTTCGATCCGCGCGCGTGCTACCTCACGCCCGCGGAGCCGGATCATCCACCGCTTTCACGCAATAGGTAAATTGATCTTAAATCAATTACTTAGAGCGACCGCCGGAAGTAATGCGCGATTTCACCGATAACGCCGCGGCGGAAGGTGAGCACGCAGATCACGAAGATCGACCCCTGGATCACCGTCACCCACTGGCCGAAGCCCGCCAGATATTGCTGCATGGCGATGATCACGAAGGCGCCGACCACCGGGCCGAAGATGGTGCCGAGGCCACCAACCAGCGTCATCAGCACGACTTCGCCCGACATCGTCCAATGGACGTCGGTGAGCGAGGCGTTCTGCGCCACGAATACCTTCAGCGAACCGGCAAAGCCGGCCAGCGTCCCCGACAGGATGAAGGCCAGGAACTTGTACTGGTCGGTCCGGTACCCCAGCGAGATCGCGCGCTGCTCGTTCTCACGGATCGACTTCAAGACCTCGCCGAACGGCGAATTGATGATGCGGTAGATCAGCAGGAAGCCGGCGAGGAAGCCGACCAGTACGACATAGTAGAGCACGGTCGGCTTGGACAGATCGAAGAGGCCGAACATGCGCCCTTGCGGAATGCCCTGGATGCCGTCCTCGCCATGAGTGAACGGTGCCTGCAGGTAGATGAAGTACAAGAGCTGCGACAGCGCCAGCGTGATCATCGAGAAGTAGATGCCCTGGCGGCGGATCGAGATGTAGCCGGTAATGATCGAGAGCACGAAGGCCGCGGCGATACCGACGAGGATGCCGAGCTCCGGCGGGAGCGCCCACACTTTCAGCGCATGCGCACTGCAATAGCCGGCGGTGCCCAGGAACATCGCGTGCCCGAAGGACAAAAGTCCGCCGTAGCCGATCAGGAGATTGAAGGCGCAGGCCAGCAGCGCAAAGCAAAGGGCCTGCATCACGAAGAACGGGTAGACCCCCGTGAACGGCACCGACGCCAGCAGCAGCGCCATCACCACGAACACGATCATCTCGTCGCGCATCGCGCGCGGGGTCATCGGCAATGTATCGTCCGTCAAGGCTGTCATATCAGGCCGCCCTTCCCGTCAATCCCGTTGGCTTCACCAAGAGCACCAGCACCATCAGCACGAACACGACGGTATTGGATGCCTCGGGGTAGAAATACTTGGTCAGGCCCTCGATCACACCGAGCGCGAAGCCGGTAATGATCGACCCCATGATCGATCCCATGCCGCCGATCACCACGACCGCAAACACGACGATGATGAGGTCGGCGCCCATCAGCGGCCGCACCTGGTTGATCGGTGCCGAGAGCACGCCGGCGAGCGCGGCAAGGCCGACGCCGAGGCCGTAGGTCAGCGTGATCATGCGCGGCACGTTGATGCCGAACGCGCGCACCAGTGTCGGATTTTCAGTCGCGGCGCGCAGGTAGGCGCCGAGCCGGGTCTTCTCGATCAGGAACCAGGTCGCCAGACACACGACCAGCGAGAAGACGACGACCCAGCCGCGATAGATCGGCAGGAACATGAAGCCGAGATTCATGCCGCCCTTGAGCTGGTCCGGAATGGCGTAAGGCATGCCGGAGGAACCGAAGTAGTTCTGGAACACGCCCTGCACGATCAGCGCGATGCCGAAGGTCAGCAGCAGGCCGTAGAGATGGTCGAGCCCGGTCAACCATTGCAGCATGGTCCGCTCCAGGATCATGCCGAAGATGCCGACGATGATCGGCGCAAGCAGCAGCGCCCACCAGTAATTGATGCCGCCGAGATTCAGCAGGAAATAGGCGACGAAGGCGCCCATCATGTAGAGCGCGCCATGGGCGAAATTGATGATGTTGAGCATGCCGAAGATCACGGCAAGCCCGAGACTGAGCAGCGCGTAGAACGAGCCGTTGATCAGTCCCACAAGTAGCTGAGCGTAAAGAGCCTGCATCGATCCCGCACCCGGTCCCTTCGGCGTTCCCCTGAAAGTCGCCCGCAGGCCTCTTAAGGCCTGCGGGCCGTTATCTTACTTCTTAAGCAGCGCGCACTTGCTCTCGGAGAGCGGCGTGAAGGCCTGGTCGCCCGGCACCGTGCCGACGAGCTTGTAGAAATCCCACGGTCCCTTGGACTCGGAGGGCTTCTTCACCTCGAACAGATAGGCGTTATGGATAGTGCGGCCGTTGGGCTGGATCTCGCCCTTGCCGAACAGATCGTCCTCGGTCGGGATCGACTTCATCTTATCGACGACCTTCACGCCGTCATGCGGATTGCCGCCGAGCGCCTCGAGCGCCTTGAAGTAATGACGCAGGCCCGAATAGACGCCGGCCTGCACCATGGTTGGCGGAGCATTGTTCTTCATCTTCTCGGAAAAGCGCTTGGAGAAGGCGCGGGTCTTGTCGTCCATGTCCCAGTAGAAGGTCTCGGTGAAGTTCAGGCCCTGTGCGGTCTCGAGGCCGATCGCCTTGACGTCGGTGAGGAACAGCAGCAGCGCCGCGAGCTTCTGGCCGCCCTTGACGATGCCGAACTCCGCCGCCTGCTTGATCGAGTTGGTGGTATCGCCGCCGGCGTTGGCAAGGCCGATGATCTTGGCCTTGGACGCCTGCGCCTGGAGCAGGAAGGACGAGAAGTCCGGCGTGTTCAGCGGATGCTTGACGCCGCCGAGCACCTTGCCGCCATTGGCGGTGATGACGGCGGTGGTGTCGCGCTCGAGCGCCGCACCGAAGGCGTAGTCCGCGGTGAGGAAGAACCAGGTATCGCCACCGGCCTTCACCAGCGCCTGGCCCGTAGTGTGGGCCAGCATATAAGTGTCGTAGGTCCAGTGCACGGTATTGGGCGTGCACTGCGCGTTGGTAAGGTCCGATGTCGCTGCACCGGAATTGATGTAGACGCCGTTCTTTTCCTTGACGACGTTGTTGACGGCGAGCGCCACGCCGGAGTTCGGCACGTCAACAATGACGTCGACTTTCTCGACGTCGAACCACTGCCGCGCGATCGCGGTGCCGATGTCGGGCTTGTTCTGGTGATCGCCGGAGATGATGTCGATCTTCCAGCCCTTCGCCGCAAGTCCGGAATCTTCGACGGCCATTTGCGCGGCGAGCGTCGAGCCGGGCCCGCCGAGGTCGGCATAGAGACCCGACTGATCAGACAGCGCGCCGATCTTGACGGTCTTGTCCTGCGCAAAGGCGACGCCAGCGGTGGTAACGGCCAACGCCGTGCCGAGCAGAAACGATGCAATCGACTTTGTCTTCATGCTACTTCCCTTGTGAATTTTCTCGTGGCCGTTCTAGACGCCGAGATAGCTGTGGAGCTTGTCCATGTTGGCGGCAAGCTCCGCGTTGGAAAATCCGTCAATGATCTTGCCGTGTTCGACGACGTAGTAGCGGTCGGCGACGGTGGATGCGAAGCGGAAGTTCTGCTCGACCAGGAGGATCGTAAAGCCCTCCTTCTTGAGCCGCGCAATGGTGTGACCGATCTGCTGGATGATAACAGGCGCAAGGCCCTCGGTCGGCTCGTCCAGCATCAGGAAGCTCGCACCGGTGCGCAGGATGCGCGCGATCGCGAGCATCTGCTGCTCGCCGCCGGACAGCTTGGTGCCCTGGCTGCTGAGCCTTTCCTTCAGGTTCGGAAACAGATCGAAGATCTGATCGAGCGGCAGTCCCCCTGGCCGCACCACCGGCGGCAGCAGCAGATTCTCGCGCACGTCGAGGCTGGAGAAGATGCCGCGCTCTTCCGGACAGAGGGCTATGCCCATGCGCGCGATCTTGTCGGAGGTCGCGCGGATGATCTCCTGGTTGTTGAACTTCACCGAGCCGGCGCGCTTGCCGATGATGCCCATGATCGACTTCAGCGTGGTCGTCTTGCCGGCGCCGTTACGCCCGAGCAAGGTGACGACCTCGCCCGCATTCACGTCGAAGTTGATCCCGTGCAGGATGTGGGACTCGCCGTACCACGCCTCGAGGTTGCGGACCTGAAGGATGTTGCCGCCAGTTGCGGCCTTTGCGGAAGCTTCCACGGTTGCAGTCTCAGGCATGACCGGCTCCCAGATAAGCTTCCTTGACGCGCTCGTCCTTGGTCAGTTCGGCGTAATTGCCCTGCGCGAGCACCTGCCCGCGCGTCAGCACGGTGATGATGTCGGAGAGATTGGCCACAACGCTCAAATTATGCTCGACCATCAGGATGGTATATTTCGCAGAGATCCGCTTGATGAGCGCCGCGATCTTGTCGATATCCTCATGGCCCATGCCGGCCATCGGCTCGTCCAGCAGCATCATCTCCGGGTCGAGCGCGAGCGTCGTTGCGATCTCCAGCGCGCGCTTGCGCCCATAGGGCATCTCGACCGCCGGCGTATTGGCAAACTCACTGAGGCCGACATCGTTCAACAGTTCCAGCGCACGGTTGTTGAAGCGGTTGAGAACCGACTTGGAGCGCCAGAAATCGAAGGAGCTGCCGTGTTGGCGCTGAAGCGCAACACGGACATTTTCGAGCGCGGTGAGATGCGGAAATACCGCTGAAATCTGGAACGAACGCACCAGCCCCATGCGCGCCACGTCGGCCGGAGCCATCGAGGTGATGTCCTGTCCCTTGTAAAGGATTTTCCCCGCGGACGGCCTCAGGAACTTGGTCAAAAGATTAAAGCACGTCGTCTTGCCGGCGCCGTTCGGGCCGATCAACGCGTGAATGCTCCCACGGCGAACCTTGAGCGCAACGTCGCGGACAGCGAAGAAGCCCGCGAACTCCTTGGTCAAGCCTTCCGTTTCGAGAATGAACTCATCGGCCAAACAGATTTCCCCCTGCCCGCGCGACGCGCGTGGCTGTCCTTAGTTTACTTCGGCTTTCCGGAGGCCTTGGAGCCCGTCCCGGAACGCCGCCTCCGGGCGCGGAATATGCCGGAGGTGACGGGGGTTAGGCAAGGCGGAAAGCTGAGCAGGTCAGGCCTCCGGCCGGGAGACTTATGCTCCCTTAGTCGGAGTTTTGATGTCGCGCCTGCCCGGCCTCCCGGTTCGCGAAGGCACCGGTCATCAAGCCGTCGTTAACGGTCTTTCGTCCCGCGCGCCAGCCTTCATGAAAAATTTTCCCGAAGCACGGATCATGCGCGAGTTTCGATCTGCCGGGAATATTGTTTTGGATTTCGCAAGCGCCGCTCCTTCCATCGTCAAATCGATCAGGCAGCGTGACCTCCTGAACACGTGGCTGCGACTTTATGCGCGCCAGCAACTCGCGCCGGCGATCTGGGAGTATCAGCCCGCGCGGCTCGAGGAAGAGCTGTCCGACCTCATCTATTATACGGTGGACATCTCCACGCCGACGCCGCGCCTGACCATCCAGAGCGAAGGCACGCGCATCTCGCGCGCCTATGGACATACCGGCAAAGGGGTTCTGCTCGACGACTATATCGGACCGCGACTCGCCCCCTTCGTGATGCCGGTCTATTGCGAATGCGTGGCGCGCGGGCTTCCGGTTTACTGCGTTGCCGACGTCGACGACGTCTACGGCCGCGTCGTTGCCTATGAGCGCCTGGTGCTGCCGTTCCAGACCGATGGTAACGTCTGTCACGTCATCGCCTCGCTCAAGACCTTCTGCGAGGACGGCGGCTTCGAGATCAAGAATCTGATGCGCGGAAATGACGCGCTGCCGCGCCCGAAACTGCGCGCGGTGATCGACCGCGACCTCTTTCACCGTGCCCCCGGCCGTATCGCCACCGCCGACGTGGTCGAGTTCGCAGATCCGCCCGGCATCACCACCGAAATCGTCGAGTTGAACTAGCGCTCAGCGCGATTTGGCGCCGACTTCCTTGGCATAGATGTCCGGCTTGAAGCCGACCAGGAGCTTGCTGCCAACTTCCAGCACCGGACGCTTGATCATCGATGGTTGCGCCAGCATCAGCGCCAGCGCCTTCTTCTCCGTGAGACCTTCCTTGTCGGCCTCGGGCAGCTTCTTGAAGGTCGTGCCGGCGCGATTGAGCAGCGTCTCCCAGCCGAGCTTGTCGCTCCAGTGCTCGAGCTTGTCCTTCTCCACGCCCGCCGTCTTGTAGTCGTGAAACTCGTAGGCAACGCCATGGGCATCGAGCCAGGCCCGCGCCTTCTTCATGGTGTCGCAGTTCTTGATGCCGTAGATGATGTTGGGCAAGACGTTCCTCGCGCATGCGTGATGCTTCGGCTGCTGTGTTGTACGAAACTCCGCTTCGCGCGACAATATTGAGAACGAAGCCAACCCTCCGAACGGACATTCCATGCACGTCACCCACGATCCCGCCGCGGCCGCATCGCCGACCATCGACTTCAACAGCTTCCTCGCGGTCGATATCCGCGTCGGCACCATCGTCGATGCCAAGCCGTTCCCGGAAGCGCGCAAGCCGGCCTGGCGGCTGTGGATCGACTTCGGCCCCGCGATCGGCGTGCGCAAGAGCTCGGCCCAGATCACGGAAAACCACCCGCTCGAGACGCTGGTGGGACAACAGGTCGCGGCCGTCGTCAATTTCCCGCCGCGCCAGATCGGGCCGGTCGTGTCGGAGGTGCTGACGCTCGGCTTCCCCGACGCCGAAGGCAAGGTCGTGCTGGTCCAGCCCAGCAAGCCGGTGCCGAACGGCGGGCGATTGTTCTAACGGTCATGATCGCCCTCATCTCCGTGATGGCGCTCTACGTGACCCACAAGGTGCTGGGTTAGGCCTCACGGCCGCTTCGGAATGTTCAGCCCGCGCTGCACGGCGGGGCGCGCCAGCCCGCGTTCGAGCCAGGCCGCGACCGACTTGAACTGGCTGAACTCGACGAGCTCGCCGGCACCGTAGAAGCCGATGAGGTTGCGCACCCAGCCGAGCATCGAGATATCGGCGATGGTGTAGTCGTCATCCATGAACCATTGCCGGCCGGACAGGTGCGTCTCCATCACACCGAGCAGGCGCTTGGACTCGCCCACGTAGCGCTCGAGCGGTCGCTTGTACTCAAAATCCTTGCCGGCGAATTTGTGAAAGAAGCCGACCTGGCCGAACATCGGCCCGATGCCGCCCATCTGGAAATGCACCCACGCGATGGTCTGGTAGCGGCGCGCGGCATCCTCCGGCAAGAGCTTGCCGGTCTTCTCCGCGAGATATTGCAGGATCGCTCCGGACTCGAACAGCGGCAGCGGCCTGCCGCCGGGGCCGTTGGGATCGAGGATCGCCGGAATCTTGCCGTTCGGATTGAGCGAAAGGAATTCCGGCGTCTTCTGATCGTCCTTGCCGAAATCGACGAGATGGACCTCGTAAGGCAGTCCGATTTCCTCCAGCATGATCGAAACCTTGACGCCGTTCGGCGTCGGCAATGAATAAAGCTGAAGCAGTTCGGGGTGCTTGGCAGGCCAGCGCTTGGTGATGACAAAGGAGGAAAGATCAGACATCGGGCCCCCGGCTTCATGCATGGAATGCCGCCTAATCTAGGCGAGCCGGAGCATGGCGCAAGGCCGGGCAGTCATTACGCCAATTCCCGGAGGCAAGGCCGGATCACAATGGATGCAGCAAATGACTGCTGGCGTAAGCCGCATCGTGCTGCGCGCGCTGCTCGATGAAAAGCTGCCCGGTGAAGAGCAATGCCCCGGTGAAAACGAGCGTGAGCATCGCGGTCGCGAATTGACTGGCATCATTCATCGTGCGGACTTCTCTGTCATCGGTACGCACGGTGAACGCAGGCCGACCGTCGGCAGTTCCTATATGCGCTAAAGAAATTGCCGATTTATCCCGACCGATAGCCGTCCGGCCGGCAGCCTCAATAGTTGATCTCCATCCGCAGTCCGCGCGGATCGATCTCCTCCCCGCCGACGCGCTCCGTGCTGTCGCGCGCCGCGACGGCGCAAGCACAGGCATCGATCAGATCGTCGCGGCCAATGCCCGTGCCGTGACGCTGCGTCAGCCATTTCGGCAGACGCGTGAAGCCGCGTTGCGCGAGCAGCGCGATGCGCTGTTCGCGGCCTTCCATCGATGTCTTCTTCGCAAGCCGAACTCGTCCTGCCAGATTCCAGAAAACCAATTCCGGATGCGCTTCGCCGATCGTCTCTTGCCGCGCCGGCGTCATGATCTCGTCGACATCCCGGATCTTGTCCCTGATATTCCAGAGCTGCGCCGACACGCCCATGCCCTTGCCTTCGTGCTTCCAATAGTGACGATTGGCCGTCGCCATGTCGGAAAATGTCCAGAGATCACGGCGCGCACCGAGAAACACGGCAGGACCGACCAGTTCGCGTGCGCGCAAATCGCACGTTCGGTAGCCAGTCGCGTTCAATCCGATCGGCATGTCGATCATTGCGCGCGCATACGGCATCGCGAGCAATCGCGTCAGGCCCGGCGAATAATCGAAGCCGTGATCGCCGCGATCATCGATCCACGCAACGACCCAGCCGAAACGAAACCCATCGAGTCCGAGGTACGTTGGCACGCCCTATTCCTGACGATGCCCCGGCGCATCAGCTTCCGACCGCCTGGTAGGCCAGGCGCTTGAACTCGAAGAAAAATGGATTCCAGAAACCCATGTGGCGCTGGGCCATCAGCACGCCCGCGGTATTGGCCTGCGGACAGATCCACCAATGGGTACCGGCGAGCCCACCCCACTGGAACTCGCCAGTCGAGTTCGGAGGATCGAACGGCGTCGGCGCGAAGGTCACGGCGCCGCCAAGGCCAAAGCCCTTGCCGGGCATCGGCCCGAGATTGGCGAAGCGGATGGTCTGGCCTGCGGGCAACTGGTTCGTCATCATCTGCCGCAGCGTGTCCGGCTGCAGCAGCGCAGCCGAGCCGGGCACCAAGGCGCGCACCAGTGCGAGCATGTCCGGCAAGGTCGAAACCAGACCGCCGCCACCCGACAGCCGCGGGAACGGCCGCTGATAGGCCTGCGGAAAAGGCAGATTGTCGGCGCGCGTGAGGCCCGGCTTCATGGGATCGAGCACGTCGGCGCCGGTGTAGTGCGCGACCAGCCTGCCCTGCTGCGCTTCCGGCACGTGAAAGCCGGTATCGGTCATGCCGAGCCGATCGAAGATCCGCTCCTTGAGGAACGCATCGAGGGATTTGCCCGAGACGACCTCCACGATGCGGCCGAGCACGTCGGTCGCCACCGAATATTCCCAGGACGCGCCGGGATGATAGGACAGCGGCAGATCGGCGAGCTGGTCGATCATGTCGGTCAGCGGCGTCAGCGGATTGAGCACGCGCGCCTCGTTGTAGCCTTTGAACAGCACCGTGCCGGGATCGAAGATACCGTAGCTGAGCCCGGAGGTATGGGTCAGGAGCTGACGGATCGTGATCGGGCCCCTCGCCGGCTCGACATCGGCAAGGCTCAAAGCGCCCTGCTTCAGGACCTTGCGGTCGCCGAGCTGCGGCAGGAATCTCTCGACGGGGTCATCAAGCCCGATGCGGCCTTCCTCGACCAGCAGCATGATCGAGCACGTGATGAAGATCTTGGTGTTGGAAAACGCGCGAAAGATGTGGTCGGGACGAAGTGCGGTGTTCGCCTCGCGGTCGGCGAAGCCGACACATTGCTGGTCGACCACCTCGCGCCCGCGCAGCACCGCCCAGGACACGCCCGGAATGATCTCCTGATCGACATAGTGCTGCATCGCCGTCCGTACGGCGGAAAAATCGGTTGTCCTGGCGTCCATGTGTTTCCCCCGATTGTGGTTGGAGAGGATATAGCGCGAATTCGCCGGATATGAAGCCCGTCCGAACGGGTCCGCTCATTCCTGCTTCATCAGGGCGGTGACGTGCAGGCGGCGGCGGATTTTCATACCTTGCCGCTGATAGAGCGCGATGGCCGAGGCATTGTTAGAAAACACGTGCAGGAATGGAATTTCGCCGCGCGCCTCGATCCGGCGCGCGACCGCGGCGAGCAGCGCCTGCGCGTAGCCGCGCCCCCGATATTCCGGATGCACGCAGACGGCGGTCATCTCGACGAAATTTCCCGGCTTCATCCGCTCGCCCGTCATCGCAACCAATTCGCCGGCGGCGCGTATACCGAGGAAGGTACCGAGCTGATGCGTCCGCGCGGCGAACGGCCCGGGCTTCGTCAACGCGGTCAGCGCCATCATGGCGGGAACGTCGGCAGTCCCCAGCGTGACGATCTCGGCATCGCGCAGCGGGCTATCGGCGGGCGAGCCGATCATCTGCTCCCCGGTCTCGGCGAGGACGACCTTGAAGCCGGCAGGAATGTCGACCGGCTCCGGCGTGAACAGCGCGGCGACCTGCGAGCCCGACATGAGATCACCAAGCGCCGCAAAACTTGCCGCGGACATATCGACCATGTCGGCAAACGGCGTCATGTCCACGGGATAGCGCAGCGCCCGCGGGCCGCCCTCCGCCAGATGCTTCTGGCTGGTCGTCAGCGCGCTCCAGATCGGCCGATCCAGCAGCGACACATCGCTGTCCGACACCGGCCTAGTCCTTGTCGAAGCTGACGATGACGGCCGCATTGGCGATGAGGATGGGATCGTTGGCCTGCTCCGTGGCCGAGGGAATCTCCAGCCCGCCCTTGACCGCGTTGACGGTCACTGTGCCGTAAGGCAGCTCCTTGGCGACGGCCTCCTTGTCGACCGCTTCGGGATTGGGCACCGCGATCGTGACATCGACGAACATGTCGTTTGCGGTCTTCCCGATCATCCGGAAGAAACCGAGGCTCGAATGCCTGATCGCATCCGACACCGCGCGCTTCGCCGCCTTGGTGGCGTCCTTGCCGTGAACGTCGACGCCCATGCCCATCTCGGTGATACAGCGAACGCGAGTCATGTCTTATTCCTGTCGTTGGTTGGATGATTGAGAGTGTCGGTGATCGGTGATCGCGACACAAGTCGTTATCGTGGCCAAGTCGGCCCACCTACTCCGTCATTGCGAGCGCAGCGAAGAAATCCAGACTGTCTCCCGCGGAACACTCTGGATTGCTTCGTCGCTGCGCTCCTCGCAATGACGGGTGTGACGAGAGCATCGAACACTTCACGCCTTCGACCTCTCATGCGCCCGCAGTTCGTCGACGAGCACCCGCACGTTCTCCGAATAATCGATCGGGATCGAGACGAGATGCACGCCGCCCTCCTTGAACGCGGCGTCGAGCGTCGCAGCAAAGCTGTCGATGCTCTCGATGCGATGCCCCTTCGCGCCGTATGCCTTTGCATAAAGGACAAAGTCAGGATTGCCAAAGGTCATGCCGAAATCGGCAAAATGATCGACGGCCTGCTTCCAGCGGATCATGCCATAGGCGTTGTCCTCGAGCACCAGCACGACCAGGTTGAGCTTGAGGCGGACGGCCGTTTCCATCTCCTGGCTGTTCATCATGAAGCCACCGTCGCCGGCGACCGCGAGCACGCGGCGGTCGGGATAGAGCATCGCGGCCATCATCGCCGACGGCAGGCCGGCCCCCATCGTCGCCAGCGCATTGTCCAGCAGCAGCGTGTTGGCGACGCGGGTGCGGTAGTTGCGCGCGAACCAGATCTTGTACATGCCGTTGTCGAGCGCGACGATGCCGTTCTCCGGGATCACCTGCCGGATGTCGTGTACGATCCGCTGCGGCGTCGGCGGCCAGCGCGTCTCGGTCGCGCGGTCGGCGATGTGGCTCAGGATCTCCTCGCGCAACGGCAAGAGCGCCGCTGCTTGCGGCAACTTGCCTTCGACGCGGTCGGCGAGCAACTCGAGGCTCGGGCCGACGTCGCCTACGACCTCCGCATCGGGAAAATACACCAGTTCGACGCTCGCCGGCGTGTAACTGACGTGGATGACCTTCGGCCCCGATGGTCCCATGATGAAGGGTGGCTTTTCGACAGGATCGTGGCCGATCGCCACGATCAGATCGGCGGCGTCGATGGCGTCGTGGACGTAGTCGCGCTCGGACAGCGCGGCGGTTCCCATATAGAGATTGGTGCCACCGGGCACGGTGCCCTTGCCCATCTGCGTCGTGAAGAATGGAATGCCGGTCCGACGCACGAAGTTGGCGATGCCGTGGGTGGACCGCGGCCGGCTGGTCGCAGCGCCCATCATCACCAGCGGACGTTTTGCGGCCAGAATCATCTCGGTGGCACGGTCGAGCGCGGCGCGGTGAGCGACGGGGATTTCGATCGGATGAACCGGGATCACGGGGACCGCGGGTACTTTATCGCCAGCGATGTCTTCCGGCAATTCGAGATGCACCGGTCCTGGCCGCTCCTCCATCGCCACTCGGAAGGCGTCACGCACCACGGTCGGGATGCTGGAGGCGCTGACGATCTGCCGCGATAATTTCGTCAACGGCTTCATGGTCGCCACCACGTCCACGATCTGGAAGCGCGCCTGCCGGCTGCTCATGATCGGCTTCTGGCCGGTGATCAAAATCATCGGCATCGCGCCGAGATGCGCATAGGCAGCACCCGTGGACAGGTTGAGTGCCCCGGGTCCGAGCGTCGAGAGACAAACGCCGGGCTTGCCGGTCAGCCGCCCATGTGTAGCGGCCATGAAGGCGGCGGCCTGCTCGTGGCGGGTCAGGATCAACTCGATCTTGGAGGTGCGCAAGGATTCCACGAGGTCGAGGTTTTCCTCGCCAGGGACGCCAAAGATGCGGTCGACGCCTTCGTTCTCCAGCGCCGCGACAAACAGGTCCGATCCCTTCGCTTTGCGTTCCTGCCCGCTCATGTCGCCTCCGCTTGCTGTGCGTCCCTGTGGTTCACGGGAGCCGAACGCATGGTAACGGTCTGCGGCACGGGCACAACTCACAAAGAGGCGTGCAGCTGCCTCAACACCGTCATTGCGAGCGCCCGCGAAGCAATCCAGAGTCTTTCCGCGGATGCAGTCTGGATTGCTTCGCTGCGCTCGCGATGACGGAGTGTGGGCGAGAGCGTCCACCCCTCGCGTGTCCCGGACGGGGTGCGGCACGCAGTGACGCTCCGCAGAGCCGGGACCCAGAAGGCCGCGGCACTCGCCGCTGCGTGGGCCCCGGCTCTGCAGCGCATCACCATAGCGCGTCGAAAACGCGCGTAAACGCGCTCTTGGTGCTGCGCTGCGTCCGGGCACGAGACCTTGTTCGACAATTGACACGCCTTCGCATCCTCGCGGCTTGTTTCGCCCGAGCTTTGCTTGGTCGCCTCACCCGTGAAAGAGGGCGCAGGGAAGACCGAGAGCCGGCTGGCTCCCATGGACCGCCATGCCAGAAGCAGATTGCGCTACGATGCACAGCGGGAAACAGGGCAACCGGAAGCATCCCGGCCTTCCCTGCGCAGTGGTTGGAACGGCTTATGTCGCGCTCTCCCCGGGGAGCGATGCACTATTGCCCCCGTCGCCTTGCGGATGGCTGATGCGCGCGTCCGGTCGGACAGCACATATCACCGCAAGACTTGACGCACAGACTCCGGGCGCCAGAACCACACGATTTGGCCGTACGTTGATCACACCGGTCGTGTGCGCGAGGTATTCACTCACGGCTCTCCGCCCTGCGAAATCCCTTCGCGCCGATGTGATCCACTTCCACCGCCGCCCGGCCCGCGTGTCGTGACGATCGCGATACGCCCCTCTTCCTTGGGCCGAGTCGTGGCGACAGATACGCTGTTTCCGAAATTCGGCAAAGCAGAATATTTTTACTGCCGCGAATTGACCGACCGTTTGGGGGTTTTGCCCGTCGGGCACCACAATATCCCGTAGCCGCGCCACGTGCCCTTCGGGTTCAGCACGGGGGCACGATAGCGCGCAACGCGGCGCCTCGCCTCTACCGTTTCTCGCAAGAGAGAGTGACGTTCGATGATCCATTCACCGAATTCGGCCGGCGACAGACGCCCTCCTGGCGGAGAGCGACCGTCTGTCCGTCCATCACAACGTCCCGTCAGAACTTCATGTTGAAGTTGGCCTTGACGGACTGGTCCGAAACGCCAGAGCCAAACTGGCCGCCGTAGGAGACGCCGAAGGTGGCGGCGCGCGTCAGCGCGAAGTCGAGCCCCGCCTCCCCCACGGCCGCGTTGCGCGCGATCGGAACGCCGCCGACCGTGAACACCGAGCCGCCGGCAAACGTCATCGCCGCAAGCGGCGTCACGTCGCCGAAGGCATGACGCCAGCCGAGCATGCCCCTTGCCGTCGCATTGATCCCGCCCATCGCGAAGGCGGTCGAAGCGCGCAGCCCGAGCGTTGTGAAGGTCGCATCGGTCGTGGCGCTCGCGCCCGACAAAGCGGCGGCGGCGCCTCGCTCGGTGAAGCTGTCAGTCCGTAGGCTCACATAGGCGAGGTTGGCGAACGGCTCGAAGGCGACGTTGCCGGCGCGGACGCCATAGCCGAGCTCGCCGAAGGCCTGCGCCGTGCTTGCGTTGTAGCCACCCTTGAGGCTGTCGGCATAACCGGGGAAAACCGCGGAGCGGCTGGTCGACAAATCGTGCCAAGTGTAGGCCGCGCCCGTGCGGAAGGCGAGATTGCCCCACTGCGTGCCGCCATAGAGGCCGACATGATAGTTGTCGCTCGTTCCCGACGAATGACGGTCGCGCACGTTGAATTCGGTGCGGCTGTAACCCGAGACCGCTCCGAGGCGCCAGGTGTCGAACACCGGAGCATCGGCGCCGATGAAGAAGCCGCCGGTCGAACGGTTGAGACGCGCCGCATTGCCGTCGCCATTCGTATGACCCCAGGAGCCGAAGCCCCGCCCCCAGACTGCGAGGCGATCCGTCGTCGCGGCGACCGCCCGCGGCTCGCCGTCATCATAGGTCACGACCGCGCCGCTGGAGGCACCAACTGAATCGAAGGCCGCACGGATGCGGTCGTTGACCGCATTGCGCAGGAAGCGGCTATCCTCGATCAGCGCAGTCCGCGCCGAGGCGTGGATCTCGCCCGAAAGCTGGTCGAAGGCATATTGCGCCTGCCCGGCCGAGAGGTTCAGCACCGCGTTGTAGAGCGGGCTGCCGAAGCCGACGCTCTCGACGCCGCTGCCGGTCGCGATCTGATTGCGCGTGACGCCGACGTTCTGGAAGCTGACGGCGTTGCGCGTCAGCGTCAGATAGATGTTGGTGGGATCATAAGTCAGCGTAGGATCGAGGAAGGCCAGGTTCGAGGTCACTCCAGTGAAGGTCCCGGCGACGCCACCATTGGCGGTGAGGATCGTGTACTGGGTTGACGGCGCATAGTTGCCCGCGCCTGCCAGCACCTTGACCGTGCCGCCATTGATCGTTGCCGTGCCGGTCGCGTTGATCCGGTCCGACTGGCCGGCGGCATTGACCTCGACCTCATAGATCGAGCCGGCGTTGAACAGGACGTTGCCGGCGACGTTAAGCGTGCCAATCGAGTTACCGGGCGCGATGGTGCCCGAGACGCTCGTATTGCCCACCGTGCCGCTGCCCTGCAGGCGGCCCGTTGCGAACACATCAAGCGCGCCGCCGAGCTTGCCGTTCACAGACAGCATGCCACCCTCAACGGTAGTCGTGCCGGTGAAGCCGCTCGAATCTCCGGTCAAGATCGTCGTGCCGGCAATCTGCCGGATGGACCCATGTCCATAGATATCCGTGATATCCGTCCCGAACACGTAGTTCGCCGTAGTGTGATTGAAGACGATCTGTCCGCTTCCATTGCCAAACTGGATCGTGCCGGCGGTGAGCGTTCCCGCGTCTTGGGCCGTATGGCCTGCAGCCGCACCAATATTCAAGGTGCCGATCGATCCCGCCAATTGAGCAATATACAGGGTGCCATTATTGAGGACGTTGACCGCGCCCCCTTCATATCCGAGGGTCAGGGTCCCCTGACCCAATCGTCCGACCGTCACGGTATTGGCCGAGAGGATTGCGGTGGACGATATCTGCATCGTCCCGACGCCGCCCGAAGCGTTACCGATGATTACGTCCTGCACCGAGGCCGTGGCCCCATGGGAGATTGTCACTTTCCCCGTCGTGCCGCCGTCATTCCCGATCAGCAAGGAACCGCCGACAGTAAGTTTTGAATCAATGTCATCGACGAAGATTGTGCCTTTTCCCTGCGGCCCAATATCGCCAACGAGCACATTGCCTGTCGTAAAGACAGCGCCGCCATTTTCGATGTTGAGGATTCCCTCACCGCGCTCGCCTACCACAAGGGCTCCGTTAATCAGCCAGTTCGAGTTCGTGCTATTGACGGTTATCGTGCCAAGTGACCCGGCATTGTAGCCGATCGTTACTTGGGCGCTCCCCAGCGAGCCGCCCGCATCCAGATCAAGCGTGCCCGTTCCGTTATTGCCGACGATAACGTTGAGAACGACGAAGTTCCCGCCGCTCGATATGAGCGGGCCCGGATCGCCGAGCGCGACATCGACCGAGATGTTATCGCTGTTCCACGGAGCTACGCCCCCACTCCAGTTGGCTCCGTTGCCGTAGTCGCCCGACACCCCGGCAGTCCAGGTATAGTTGGCAGCGCATACGGGATTGGATGCAAGTGCGACGCCAAGAGCAAGCATGGATACAGATACGAAAAAACCAGCTCGCCGCTTTCGGCTTGCCAGAAACTGTAGCTGTGTCGTTCTGATCGTATCGCGCTTCATCGGTCCTGCCAGGCATATGAATCGAAGGCGATCGCATCCGGACCATGCGGAAGCCGCAACGAATCGAATGCGCGCGCCTCAAATGGCTGCTGCAAAACAGATTTAGTGGGGGCGACTTCGATCGTCGCGACAGAGAAGGAAGCGTCGATGGACGCTGAGTGCAATCGAACTAAATCCTTGCGCTACTTGCGCATCTGCAACACTTCCCTTGCTTTTCAGGCGTCTTCGCTCTTGTTATCTTGCGCTTAGAGACCATCCACATTGCACTTTGGTTCCTATGACAAGTTTTGAGTCGATTCGGTTGTCGACTGACGACCTGCCTGTCGCCAACAGACAAGACGCCATTCGCGAGCATTACGGACGCCTGATGCAGCGCATGGACTATGCGTCGCTGGATGGCGAATCGATGCGTATATGCTCTGAGGCTTGGCCTCTCGACGGGATTATGATGGGGACCAGCACTTACACGTCCATCGAGGTTGCGCGTACGCCGGAGCTTCTTTCAGACGGCGCAGACGATGTGATGCTTTGCCTGATTCCCGCCGGTGCCTCCGCGTCGCTGCCGACAGGGTTGACCGTCGACATTGCGCCAGGCGACTTCTTTCTTGGCTCGCTCAATCACCGGCTGACGTTGAAGTTGCCTGCCTCGCAGCAGCATCGAACAAGAATGTTTCAGATGCCGAGATCGTCGCTCGGCGGACTCGCTGGCGTGCTCGATGACCGGCCTTTAAGGTCCTTGCCAGCCGGGATGTCCGAGCTCAAGCTGCTGCTGGCCTACGCCCGAAGCGTCTCGCAGACGCCACCGGACTCGGTAGCGCTTCGACAGTCCGTCTCAAGACACATGATTGATCTGGCGACCCTCGCCATCGGCGCATCGCGCGAAGCAAGCGAAACAGCCTCGCGCCGCGGCGTGCGCGCCGCCCAGCTTGCAATCGCAAAACAAGAAGTCCTCAACCATCTCGCCGACCCGGATCTCTCGGCTCCCGGCTTCGCGACAAAGCTGCAGATCTCGCGGCGCTATCTGCACATGCTATTTGAGGCCGAGGAAAGCACCTTCTCCGAATATGTCATGCAGCAGCGGCTGATGCGCGCCCATGATCTCCTCGTTGATCCGCGCCGACACCACAGCAGAATCATCGACATTGCACTCGAAGCCGGATTTCGCGAGATCAGGAGCTTCAATCGCGCTTTTCGACGGCGCTACGGAATGACGCCATCCGAATTACGCGAACAATCGACCAAACGCCGATGATCCCCTCAGCCTTGGGCCCCACAGCAGGTGGATGACGAACCGAAGGCAACGGGGAAGATTTCGGAAGACGAGATGTGGATCGGCGGCTGAACCGCCAATATCTGGTCCAGGTTCGGACCGGCCTGCTTCTGTTCAGGTGTGGTGCGCTCGGAGGGCGGTCGCATTTTCTGCGATTTCAATGACTTGCGGAGATGGGTGAACAGTTTAGGTGCATTTCACACCCAATCGGTGCTTTTCAAGCCCTGCGGTAGTCTTGGTTGACGAGGACAGCAGAGGGGCGCGGCGCCAAGGAGAGCAGCGACTTCGGCGCAGGGCGATCCAACGCAGCTTTTGCCGGCGTGCTCGCCCACTGGCCGCTAGAGGGGTTGCCAAGGCGTCGCTCAGGAATGGCCGCATCGCCGGCAACACGGCCGGATCGATGGTAGTCGAGATCAATCGGCGGCATGCCAGCTCTTGGGGCGGTTCAAAACACCAACACCTTCTCGGCGGAAGCGGTAAGAGTCGCGAGTTCGGCCATGGTGCTGCGTCTGACGCCACTGAGTATCTCGGCATCAGCAAGGCCGCGGGCGTCCATGCAGGTGCCGCAAAGCAGGATTTGTCCCTTTCCTGCGAGGACGCCCTTCAGCATGCGTTCTACATTGTAGTAACCATCCGGTGTTTTCTGGCCCGACTTCGCGGCCACTACCGCGTCAGCCATCAAGAAGACCGTCACGGTGATCGCTGGATCGCTCTTGGCGAGCGCGAGGGCGAGCCGCAAACCATTGTAGCACCGCTCGCTGCCGTAGGGCGGATCGTTCAGTATCAGCAGGACTTGCACCGGCGTCCCCCTTTCCACGTAGGCGAGCCTTGCACCGGCCGCCGGGTTATTCGCCGAGAACGCGGCGGCGATCCTCGAATTCCGCCTTGTCGATCTCGCCGCGCGCAAAGCGCTCCTTGAGGATATCGAGCGGTGTGCGGGCGGGCGGCAATTGGTGTGGCGGATATGTCCCTGGCCATGGCCCGCCCAGCCAGCGAACGAGGATAACCGCGAGGGCAACCAGGACCGCGAGAAAGAGGATCATGAACAACGGACCGAAGATCATAGCGTACCCTCCTCCGCCCCACCCCATCATGTGCGGACCCCAGCCGTAGTAGCGTTCGGCGTCTGATGGCGCCTGCGCCTGCGCCCATAATGCCCCGGGTAGGAGGCAGAGAGCGGCGACCGTTTGGACCAAGACTTTCTGCATCGGCTTGCTCCAGCATTGAAGAAAATCAGCCTACTCCGCCGGTCGGCTCGCTTGTTGCGCGAGGTCAACCGAACCCGCCGCACGCTCCCACATGAACGCCGCCACGACGGCGCCGGAAAGGAACGTCAGGGCGGCGATCGAAACGATCGCCGCTGAAAGTCCGAATCTGTCCGCGATGATGCCCGCGGACAGCGCCCCGATGGCGTAGCCGAGATCGCGCCAGAAACGGTAGACGCTGAGCGAGCGCGCGCGCCAGCTTGGGTGCGAGGCGTCAGACACGGCGGCGATCAAGCTCGGGTACACCATGGCTGTGCCAAGTCCGAGCAAAAGGCTGCCGACGAGCCACCACTCGAAATGACTCGTCGCCCCGGTCAGGAACAAGCCCGCGGCCTGCACCCACATGCCGGCGACGATCAGGCCCTTGCGGCCCCAGCGGTCGGACAGGGGACCCGTTGCGACCTGGAGGATGCCCCATGTCGCTGGATAGGCCGCCTTCAATATGCCGATCCGATCGACCGCCAGACCGAAGGAGACGAAGAACAGCGGGAAGATGCCCCAGCTCATGCCGTCGTTGAGGTTGTTCACCAGCCCGGCCTGCGATGCGGCAAACAGGTTGCGATCCCTGAACGACGTGAGGACGAATATCTCCCGGAAGCTGATCGGAGACGCTTGCCGGGCATGCGCCGCGGTCTCCAACCGGACGTGCTCGCGGGTGTCGCGTACTAACAGGATCGAGAGTCCGGTGCCGAGGATCGCGTAGGCCACACCGAGGTAGATCGGCGCCGGTCGCAGCCCGTACTCCGAGGCAAGATATCCGGTGAGATAGGCGGTCACGCCGACCGCGAGATAGCCGGCGAACTCGTTCAGGCCCACGGCCAGGCCGCGCGACTTCGGCCCGACGAGATCGATCTTCATGATCACCGTCATCGACCAGGCAAGGCCCTGATTGATGCCAAGAAGGGCGTTGGCGGCGATTACCCATTCCCAGCTTGGCGCCCAAATGATCATGAAAGGCACTGGAAGGCCGACGAGCCAGCCGAGGATCAGAACCCGCTTGCGCCCCCACCTGTCGGCGAGCTGGCCGGAGATCAGGTTGGCGCACGCCTTCACGACGCCGAAGCTGACGATGAAGGAGACGACCAGAGTCGTCGAGCCGATCTTGAACTCTTCGGCGCCGATCAGCGGCACGACGGTTCGCTCGATCCCAACCATTCCGCCCACGAAGGCGTTGATCAGGACCAGCAGAGCGAACTGCGGCCAGTTTTCCTTCAGCCCCAACCTGACCGAAGGCAGTCCTTGCGGGACGGCTAGCGCTTCGCTCATGGCATCAGGCCGCAGCGGCCGTAACGCCTGAATTGGCAGCTCTTATCTTCGCGGCTTCCAACGGTGCCGGGGGAATCTCAGCGACCATGAACCGGACAAACTCGGCTTCATCCTCGATCATGAAGGCCTGGTTGTGCCGCTTCTCGAAGCCGACCGTGGACCAGGGCTTGCCGCTCAGCCTGCGACCGCAAACTGAACCCGCATAGGCGCCGGGCAGTACCTCGACATAGTCCGGCAGGCCTTTCAGCTTGCTCACGCTGCGGAACAGTTGTTTTGCGCCTTCTTCGGCGCTGACGGCGAGTTCAGTACGGCCGAGATCGCCGACCATTAGGGTGTGGCCGGTCAAAACGAACCAAGGCTCGTCGGCGCGCGTCCGATCCGTCACAAGAATGCAGATGTGCTCGGGTGTGTGACCTGGGGTGTGGAAAACCGTCGCCGTGACGTTGCCGAGCGGAAGGACGTCGCCGTCGGCCACACCCTTGAACGGAAACGACACACAAGCGGCCGACGAGAGCACGTAGGCCGCTCCCGCTGCGTCGGCGAGAGCCCGGCCCGCCGAGAGGTGGTCGGCATGGACATGCGTATCGATGACGAAGTGAATGCGCATGCCGGCATTGTCGGCAGCTTGGAGATAGGGCTGGATATCGCCGACGGGATCGACGACCGCGCCGGCCGCCTTGCCGCCGCAGCCGAAGAGGTAGGAGATGCCGACGGGATCGCTATGCAAGAGCTGGCGGAGGATCATGGACTTGCACTCCTCTCTAAGAGCGGCTAGATAACATTCAATCAATCTGCTGAATGATATATTCAGGAGCTGCCGTGTCAAGTACCGGACCGAAACACGCGATCTACGAGAACCTCGCCGGAGTGGCGCAGGCGTTGGGCCACCCGCATCGGCTTGAGCTGTTGGAGCACCTCGCCCAGGGGGTGCGCAGCGTCGAGGAGCTATCGGCCCGCGCCCACCTGACGTTCGCCAACACCTCTCGCCATCTGCAGATCCTCAGGCGCGCGCGCCTCGTCGAGACGGAGCGTCGCGGAAAGCATGTTCTCTATCGCCTGGCCGGGGACACCGAAGTGGTCACGCTCATGAAGGCGCTGGGTCGCGTTGGCGAACGGAATGTTGCCGAGATCGGCCGCGTCGTGACCGACTACTTTCACGCCCGCGATGCACTCGAACCGGTCTCGCGTGACGACCTGGTCGCTAGATTGCACGACGATCTCGTCACGGTGCTCGATGTCCGCCCAGAAGACGAATTTGCGCTGGGCCATCTTCCGGGGGCTCTCAACATCCCACTCGTCGAATTGGAGAGACGCCTCGGCGAACTTCCGAAGGGCCGCGAGGTGATCGCCTACTGTCGCGGCCCTTATTGCGTTCTTTCATTCGAAGCGGTCGCGGCACTCCGGGCGCGAGGCTATCGCGTCCGCCGGCTCGAAGACGGTTACCCCGAATGGAAAGCCGCCGGTCTGCCGGTCGAATCCGTCGCTTGAGACCAGCCGATCAGGTGCATCATGGATGAGAAGCCTCATCGCGCAGAAGCCGCATGGCCGATTGTCTCCATCAAGGACCACAACGCGCCCTCGGTGTTCCGGCCCGAAGCCCTGTTGAGGGAGGCGCGCCGGCAGAGGCAGTTGCCGCTCGTCGCAGTCCCCGAAATCTGCGTGCTCGATCCGGACGGTGATGTCGTCCGCCACCTCAAGCGGACCGGCGCCGGTCGCCTCCATGAAGGCTGGGCCTGCTATCACACGGAGCTTCTTGCCTTCGATCTCGATGGCATCGGCGAAGTTGGCATCGTCGGCTGCGCCGTCGGCGCGCCGTTCGCAGTCCTGGTCGCCGAGCAACTCTTCGCGTCCGGCTGTCGACTGCTCGTCTCCATCACATCCGCCGGCCAGATCACTCCGATTGGACCCACGCCGTACTTCGTTCTGATTGACCGTGCGCTGCGCGACGAGGGGACGAGCTATCACTATCTGCCCGGCTCGACATTCGCCGAGGCGCCCGACGCGCCGCTTCTCGCTCGTGTAGAACAGGCGGTGCGCACCCTCCAAGGCATTGGGCTACATCGGGGCGCGACATGGACGACCGACGCTCCCTATCGCGAGACCGAAGCAGCGATCGCGCGGGCGCGCCAGTTGGGCGCACTCGCCGTCGAGATGGAAGCCGCAGCCCTGTATGCCTTCAGTACGACAAGTGGACGTTCCGTCGTCTGCTTCGCGCATGTAACCAACTCTATGGCGCAGACGGAGGGGGACTTCGAGAAGGGCGAGGCCGACGGCGCGAAGGCGACCCTAGCTGTCGTCGCTGCCACGGCTCGCGCCTGGCGCAGTTAGCGGCGATCACGCAAGTCCGAGTAGAACGCAACCGGGCACCGTGCCAACGGCCTTCCCTGCCCGCATGTCGTTTGGTGGAAGCGCAGCTTTGGAGAGCCCGTAGCGCTTCACGGCGTACGACCACGCCGATTTCTACGCTGGGCTACGCCACTGCCCTCGCGAGAGCAAATAATGGTTTAGCTTCGCGTGCAGTTAGTTCAATTGAACACACGACAGCCAAGACCAAGAAAGCAAAGCGTCGGAGCAAGACCCGCAAGCCCGGGCAAGGAGCACTTCGCGGAGCGAAGGAATAACATTCGCTGTGGGTAACAATGTGGGAGTAGAGAAATCGCGAAAGCACTTTCGCGTCAACGACTTATTGCCTTTGGTGCGCTCGGAGGGCGATCGCATTTGTTGTGACTTCAATGGGTTGCAGAGATCCTTTGATGCATAAGGTGCATTTCGGGCGCGAGCGTGCTTTTAGAGAGTTCGCGACTTGAGACCGCGCAAGGTCGACCTCCGCCCCGTGCGAACCTGTCGGGCGGTTGCTTGGGTTTGACCGGGTGTACCGCCGCACGCGCGGAGGTCGCGAATGCATCGGCGTCTGCGCTGACAAATGCTTCGGTCTGCCTCCGCATGATGAAGCGGACGTTATCGATCGCTGTCGGTACGTCCCGTCCGGATCAAAAAGCAGTTGTGATGCCTGGGGCGGGTCTTGGCCGCCCCGTTGTCGTTCGAAAGGCGCGACCGTCCGGACCTGAGAGATCCTAGGCGATCACTACCATCAGGAGACGAGGTCAGTAGCGCGCATCAGCCGGTTTCTTATCCTTTGGCCAGTCTTTCACTTTCCCAGGGAAGTCCGGTCGGGGCATATGCGTGAAATATTCGGCTACATCCACCGCTTCCTGGTCCGAGAGGCCGCCCTGCCCCAGCGGGAAACGCTCGTGGAAGCCGATGGGCATGTTGCGCTTGACGAATGCGGCTGCCGTGTAGGTGCGTGCCATGCCGGCGCCGATATTGAAGGATTTGTCGCCCCATAGTGGCGGATAGATGAATTCGCCGCTGCCGGCCTTCAATCCTTCTCCATTTGCCCCGTGGCAAACGGTGCATTGAACCTCGTAGATTTTCTCGCCGTTCTCGATATCAGGCTTGATGGACTGGCTGATCTTGCCAACGCCACGGCCCTCGACCTTGTCCTCAGGCTTGGTCTCCCGCTTCATCCAGTCGAAATAAGCGACCATTGCCTTCATGTCGTCGCCGTCATTGGCGAGCGGCTTGCCGTTCATCGAGCGCAGGAAGCAGCCGTTGATACGATCCTCAAGTGTAATCACCCGGCCAGCACGTGACGCATAGCTTGGAAAGAACGCCGAAATGCCAACATAGGGCGAACCGTCCGCCACCGTGCCGGCATTGAGATGACAACTCGCGCAGTTCAACACGTTGCCCACATTGTTCGGCAGCAGCGTGTGCGTTTCGGTATTGAGACGCATGCCGCGGATAAGCTGCTCGGCGTTGGGCTCCTTCAAAAGGTCAGCGACGCGAGGCGTATCGAAGCCTACATTTTCCACCTTTGGATCGAGCGTCACGCGGGCGACCTTCACCCCCTCAGCTTTTACCGGAGGCGCCTTGTTTCCCCAATTCGCCCGGACAAACGAGAGAATCTCCGCGATCTCGCGATCGTCGAGCCGGGCAAAGCCCGGCATGGTGAACACGCGCGGATGGGTTTGCGTCTCCGCCGTCTTCCATCCTGTGAGGGTGATATGGATCAGCGTGGAAGCGTCTGTCGCCGCGAGCGTCGGATTACCTGCAAGCGGCGGGAATACCCTGGCCACCCCCCTGCCATCGAGGCGATGGCAGTCCGCGCAGAACTGCGCATAGGCCAACCCACCGCGCGTGGTGAACATCGCATCGGGAACCGGATCGCTCTTTGGCACAGGCTCCTCATTAGGATGATCTGACGGGAGCGATTTCAGATAGGTCGCAATCGCAACAAGATCGGCATCCGTGAAATTCTGCGTCGAGTTGTGAATGACTTCGGTCATCGAGCCAGAAACGGTGGCGAAGCGGTTTTGCCCTGTCTTCAACAGTTCCACCGTATCGCCGACCGTCCACAGATTGCGGAGGTTGATCGCATTCCACTCCTCAACCTTTGCGCCGGAGACGAACCTGTCGCCGTTCCACCCTTTCTCGGTCATGGCGACTTCCTGGAAACCGATGCCGCGCGGCGTATGGCAGGCGCCGCAATGGCCAAGTCCTTGCACGAGGTAGGCACCGCGATTCCATGTATCGTCCTTGGTGGCGTCGGCAACGAACGGGCTGCCGTCGAGGAAAACGGCATTCCAGAAAGCGAGCGACCAGCGCATATTGAACGGGAAGCCGATTTCCGACGACTTGTTTGCGCTGGGCGCCGGCTCGACGCCTTTCAGGAGATAAACGTAGAGGGCATACATGTCGTCCGAAGTGATCCTGGCATAGGACGGATACGGCATGGCCGGATACATGTGAGTGCCGTCGGCCGTCACGCCTTTGCGCATGGCGCGATCAAAGGCGCCGAAGCTGTATTTGCCGATGCCGGTCGTGGGATCAGGCGTAATGTTCGTAGAATAAAGCACGCCGAAAGGAGTTTCGAGTGGCCGCCCACCTGCCATTCGTGGCCCGTCGTGCCGGGTATGACAGGCGACGCAGTCGCCCAGCTCGGCGATGTATTTGCCGCGCGCTATGAGCTCCGGGTCGGCCACGTCGGGCAGCTTGCGGCCGGCGTCGTCGGCGCGTGGCGGCGTGACCACCCACCAGAATGTTACCGCCGCGGCGATCGCCGCGACGGCCGCCCATCGGCCCAGGTTCTTCCACGTCGGCCCGTGCCGCTCCAGCCCGCTGTTGTTCATTTCAAATACTTCCCCCAATAGACGCTCGCCGCAGGCGTTTCCGCCCGGCTTCGCGACAATCTAACGGGAAACGGTCGGTTCACTGGGCGCTGCAGATGCGTCCGCGCCGCCAAGGTCTGGGTCTGGAACCTTAAGGCAACCTTAAGACTGCTTTCTTGAGATCGTCGGCGTCGGCCCGTGCAAAACCGGCAAATGCCCCCTGACGAACCGCCATAGGGCTTCGACAAAATCCTCAACATGTCCTTACCGCGGATCAGTCCAGCGCGCTGCGTTCGCGTTCGCCACACCGAGAGGGGCCATGTGTTCGCGCCAAGTTGGTCGATACCGGGTCTTCGTCGATGACGACAAAGCTGGTCTCGATCAAGCTTGCCTGGTTTTTCCGTCAAGTCTTGCGTCATTCAGGATATCCGGGCGCTCCTGCTCTGGGGCTTGGGCCGTCTCCTTTTTTGCGCGTGTCATCTTGTTTTCGCGAAAATCCATCAACGGCGGTCTCGCTATACCGCCAGCCTCCAATCCCGGCGAGAATGAGATTTGTGAACTGTAGCAATTCAATCAGATCGGCCAACCCGCTAGCGTTCGATGCCATGCTTGATGCTGATCGACCAGAATATACCCTCCCGCCGAGACGGCCCGTAACGAATTGCCCGCGGCGCGCTCTAACCCTGGGGCAACGACAAAGGCACGACGAGAACTAGCCAATGTCGAGGGCATCGACGCAGATCGTCTCCCGCAGCGGCGGTGACGGACGACGCGGCGCCGGCAGCCGGATCTCGGCACGAAGACCGCTGCCGTCGGTCCGGTTGCTCAGTGCGAGGCTTCCGCCGAGGCGCTTGAGCGTAAGCTCCGTGATCGCAAGGCCGAGACCACTGCCGATGTCGCGCTTGTGGCGGCCGCGATAGAAGCGCTTGGTGACCAGAGGAAGTTCGTCTTCGGGAATGCCCGCGCCACGGTCCTCAAGCACGAGCACCAGCCACTCGCCGTCGCGCCGGCTCGTCCAAGCGACGGAACCTTCGTTGGGAGAGTGCTGGATAGCGTTTTCATGGAGATTCCGCAGAGCGAGAGCGAGCATCTCCCGGTTTGTCTCGATCATCGGATCGCATCTCCCGAAATCGAGCACGACCTCGCGCTTTCCGGACGGATGCGTCGCAACGATCTCGTCGACGAGACGACGGACGTCGACCTCGCCGGTGCGGACCGTTTCGGGATCTGCGTCCAGCCTGGCGGTGGTGAGCATCTGCTGGATCAGGCGGCTGGTGCGGTCGATCGAAACGACGAGGTGCCGCAACGCCTCGCCGCGCACCTGTTCGTCCGTTGTCGCGATCGCAATCTGCGCCTGGGTCTTCAGGCCTGCGAGAGGTGTGCGCAGTTCGTGCGCGGCAAAGGCCGTCAGCTCGCGTTCGTGCCTGCGCGCGGCGTCTACCGCGCTGAACAGCGTGTTCAACTCCTCTGTCAGCGGCCTGATCTCGTGCGGGATGCGGCCGACCTCCAGAGGCTTCATGTCGTCGGCGCTGCGGTCACCGAGCTCCGCCGTGAGGGCGCCGATCGGCCGCAGCCCCTTGCCTATGGCCGCCCAGATCGCGAAGGCCAGAAGAGGTACGATGAGGACCGTCGGCAGCAACAGGCCGGTCAGGAGATCGGTCACCAGGCGACGCCGCAGCGTGAGACTGTCGCCGACCATCACGCGGACGCCCTTATCGCGATTCTCGACTGTAAAAACCCGCCAGGGCTCCTGGCCGACCATCCGCTCGGAGAAGCCTTCCTTCGAGTCGCTCAGGCGTTCACTAGGTGCTTCGGCTGACTTGGCGAGAAGCTTCCCATCGAACGACCAGATCTGGCAGGACAGTTGCCGTTCGTAGGTCGCCGACGGCGCTTCCGTGCCGGCGGACATCTGTCTGTCGAGGTCGGACGGACCCGCGCGCGTCGCGATGGACGCGACCATGCGCGCAGCCTCCTGCAACCGCGTGTCGAGCACGCGCTCTACCTCGGTCTTGCTCTCCGCGTAGATCCACACCGCCGCGCAAAACCAGATCGCGCCCGTCGCGAGCAGAACAATCAGCGACAGACGCGTGCGGAGCGAAATCATTGTTGGCCCCTTATGCGATAGCCCACGCCGCGGACGGTCTCGATCGCGTCCTTGCCGATCTTTGTGCGCAGATTGTGGATGTGGACCTCGACAGTGTTGCTCTCGACCCCTTCCTGCCAGCCATACATCACGCCCTCGAGTTCGTCCTTGCTCCGAACGTCTCCCGCCCGCTTCATCAGGGCCGACAGGATCGCGACCTCGCGAGGCGACAATCTGGAGCTCCCCCGCCGTGTCGTCACCGTCATCGTTGCCGGATCCAGGACGACGTCGCCGCACGTCAGCCGGCCCGAGGCGCGCCCTTCGCTCCGGCGGGAAATCGCGCGCACGCGCGCCGCGAGTTCGTCGAGATCGAAGGGCTTGCCGAGATAGTCGTCGGCGCCGAGGTCGAGCCCCGTGACCCGGTCGTCCACTTCGTCGAGCGCCGTCAGCACCAGCACGGGCGTCCTGTCACCGGCTTCCCGCAGTTCGCTCAACCAGTCGAGGCCCGACCCATCGGGCAGCATGACGTCGAGGACGATCGCATCGAACGCCGAAGACGCCACCGCTTCGCGCGCGTCGGCGCATGTCGCGACGGCGTCGACCACCGTCCCGGACAGCCCCAACCCGATCCTCAAGCCGTTCGCGAGAACGGCATCGTCCTCAACGACGAGCACGCGCATCTCTGACCTCCGGTCCCGCAATCACCAAGGCCACCTTAAGCCTCGCTTAAGGTGGTCGTCGAACATGCGCGGCGTTCCGAAACCGACTTTCCACCATGGCGGTCATCCGAATGCCGAACATCCAGCGCTTGATTCTCGCGCTTCTCGCCCTCCTGTCGTCGTTCGCTGCGGTGTGGGCGGGAACCCCGCCCTCCGCCGATCAAACCTTCCAGCTGAAGGCCACCCGAGACGATGTCGGGCTGACGCTGGTCTGGAGCATTGGACCGGGCAGCTACCTCTATCGCGCCATGATCGTCGCAAAAAACGCGATGCCGCCGGGCGGCCCCATTGCGGTCCGGATGCCTCCGGGTGAACCGAAGGACGATCCGGATTTCGGTCGCCAGGAGGTATATCGCGGCACTTTGACAGCGGAAATCCCGTCGGCCGATCTGCGGAGGCTTCACGAAATCGTGGTGACCTATCAGGGCTGCGCCGAGACCTACCAGATCTGCTACCCGCCAGTCGTCAAGACCATCGATCTGCAGACGCTTGTGGCGAAGGACCGCAACGCCGCCGAGGCCGGCCCGTCCGGCGCTTCGTCGTCGTTCGTAGACGCTCCCCAGGAGGTCACCGGCGGACCGAGTCAAGGCGGCCCGGCCGACGCTTTGCAGCCATCGGACGCGGGCCTGTCTTACTGGGGCATGCTCGGCGGCATGCTTGCGTCCTTCTTCGGTTTCGGCGTCCTTCTATCCTTCTCGCCGTGCACCTTTCCGCTGGTACCGATCTTCTTCGGCCTGATGGCCCGATCGCAGGAGCGCCTATCGCTCGGGCGCGGACTCGCGCTCGCGGTCACGTTCGTCGGCGCATCGGCGTCGGCTTATGCGATGCTCGGCGCCTTCGCCGCCCTTTCGGGATCAGGCGCCAACCTGCAGATCCTTCTCCAGACGCCGCTCGCGCTCAGCGTCATGAGCGCCGTCCTCGTCGTTCTCGCGCTCTCGATGTTCGGGCTCTTCGAGATGCAGTTGCCAGCCGGCTTCGTTGATCGGGTATCGGGCGCGGCATCCGGTGGCGGGCGCGGACCGCTTGCCGCCGCCGCCTTGCTCGGCTTCGGATCGGCGCTGATCGCGGGCCCCTGCGTGACACCTCCGCTCGCGACGGCCCTGCTCTACGTCGCACGCACCGGCGACGTCGCACGCGGCATGGCCGCCCTGTTCCTGTTTGGCCTTGGCATGGGCGTACCGCTTCTGATCTTTGGCGCGCTCGGACCCCGCTTCCTGCCGAAGCCGGGCGCTTGGCTCGTCCGCGTTCGGCACGCCTTCGGGTTCATTCTGCTGGGCGTCGCGATCTCGATTTTCTCGCGCATGCTTTCGCAGCAGTTGACGCTGCAGCTCTGGGGCGGGCTCGCCATGGGCGTCACCGTCTATCTCGGAACGCAATTCCTGACCGCACATACGTCGTGGCGGTTCGTTTCGATGGGCTTCGCAACTGTCGCGCTGCTGATCGGTTCGGTTCTGCTGATCGGCTCGGCGGGCGACAACACCATCAACGCGGCCCGCATTCTCGACCGCTTCTTCACGCGGGACTTCGAACCGGACGGCTCCGTCAGAACGGTCCGTTCCATACCGGCTCTGGACCGCGAACTCGCTGCGGCGCGCACTGAGAAGAAGCCGGTCATGCTCGATTTCTCGGCCGACTGGTGCGTCGAGTGCAAGGCGATGGACGCTGTCCTGCGTAGGCCCGAAGTCCGCGAGAGGTTGCAGGGCTTCCGCATGGTCCGCGCGGACGTCACCGCAGTCGACGCCGCGAGCCGCACTCTCATGGAACGTTTCGAGATCGTCGGTCCGCCGACCATCCTGCTGTTCGGCGCGACGGGACGCGACGACTCCGCGACACGGATCATCGGCGCTGTCGATGCCGACGCACTTCTCGCGAAATTGTCGACCGTCGTCGCGGCCGAGTGACACTTAACTATAGAAAAAGGGCCCCCTCATGTCGCACCACATCTCCCGACGCACGCTCGCTCAGATCCTCGTCGTTGCCGGAGCCCAATATCTCGTCGGGCCCGCGCGCGCCGACGACGATCCGACCGAAGCGGACGTGTCGCGCGAAGCCATCCTCTTCGATCCGGCGACGCCGACGACGGGAAACCCGAAGGGCGATCTGACGATCGTGGTGTTTTTCGACTACAACTGTCCGTACTGCAAGCAGTCGGAGCCCGAGCTCACGCGTCTGGTGAAAACCGACGGCAAGATCCGCCTGGTCTACAAGGATTGGCCGATCCTCACCGAGGCGTCGATCAAGGGCGCGCAGTTGGCCCTGGCAGCGAAGTATCAGGGCCGGTACGACGACGCCCATTTCGCGATGATGGCGATCCCCGGACCGAAAATTCCTGCAGACCGGATGCGCGAAGCGATCGCAAAGTCGGGCGTCGACATGGACCGTCTGGACGCCGACCTCCAGACCCATGGCGACGACATCACCAAGGTCCTGCGGCGCAACCTCGCCCAGGCGGACTCGCTCGGACTGCAGGGAACGCCGGCCTACATCGTCGGCCAGTACAGGGTGACGTCGGCGCTCAACTACGAAGGCTTCAGGCGGGTGGCCGCCGACGCACGCGCCCGCGCGACGAAGAGGTGAGCGGCGGCGTACCAGTCCCGCGTCTTGCGGCGCAACGCGAAAGCGTGGACCCGCGTCCGTCAAATGCCGGATGCGCGACGACTGCGGACACAAAAAGTCCACAGTCGTGGCAGCTTCGCCACAGCGCGAAACCGCTTCTTCATGTCATCAAGGGCGCGCCCGCGTCAGCCACGCCGCAGCGTCAGCTGCAGATTTTTCAAGACCGCAACAAGCTGGCTCTGCTGCATGGTTCCTGTCTTGCGAGAGACCCGATCAAGATGGGTTCGCGCCGTGCTGAACTGGATTCCGGCACCGCTTGCGAAGTCTCTAAGGGATCGGCCGACCGTAATGCCGGCTTCCCTGGGCGTAAGGTCGCTGCCAGTGAAATCCGGGCGCTTGACGCGGTCATGAAAGTCAGCGGCGTGCGAGCGATGGCCGAGTTGCTGGGAATCACACAGGCGACGGTAAAGACCTATCTCCACAATGTGTTTCGGAAGACCGGTATAGCGCGGCAAAGCAAACTGGTGAAACTGATTGCTGGATTTGAACCGGCCAAGCCGGAGTGAGGCTGCCGCGGCTCGATCAAGCCGCTGGCTTCAAGCCGATGCGGACCGTGAACGCAACAGCCGATCAGCAACTTCCCTCCTTATCCGCACGCCCGCGCAATGCCGGCGATGCAATTTGCCGGGGCCGCCGCGTTCTCCTGGACTGTTCGCTAGTCGTGGCGATAGGTTACGTCGAATTGCGCCGAGGCAAGCCCGCCCCGACTTCTCCGAGCATCTCGATCAGCGGGCGATAACCGCGGTCGGCGAGGCGCTGTGCGGCGACGTCCACGTAGGCCTGATCGAGCTCGATACCGAGGCCTTCGACGAGCCGGTTCATGTAGTTGAAGAGCGCCACGGTCGCGACAAGATGGTAGTAGGCCTTGTCGTCCCATCCCGCAGCAAAGACCGCATCAGCGTCGAACTTGGTCAGGCCGTCGGCGCGCTCCGTCAGCTTCGCGGCGAGCTCCAGCACCGGCCGCATCTTCGCAGGTATAACGGCCTTGGGATCGCCGGCAAGCAGCGCAGCAATCGCCCCTTGCGGAACGCCCAAACGCTCGGCGGTCGCGGTGTGCACGCCGCGGCAATACCGGCAACCGTCCAGGCCCGATACGTAGGCCGCGATCATCTCGCGTTCGGCCTCGGTGAACGGCGATGGCCCGCGCAGCAGCGTTTCGTGGAATTCGAGCAGCGGACGGTTCGTCTCCGGAAACGTCTTGAAGACGTCGAGCAGCGTGGCCTTGGCGGG
>JAEYRD010000032.1 GCA_023435725.1 Pseudomonadota bacterium
GCAGCGTGTCGGGCGAGGCAAAGCCGCCTCGGTTAGGATTGAACAGGTCGGGCGTGAGGCTCTGGGCGGCCGCCGGCGCGCCCTCAAGGGCGGTCAGCACAAGGCATGGCAAAGCGGCGCGCAGGAAATGCCCGCGTTTGCTCCGGCCCCTAGCTGGAGACGCCCCCACGATGAAATAACCCCAACGAAATCAAGCACTTTCACGATGCCCCCGCCGGCTGGCGGTAACCATCGTTAATGGAGTTAAAACAATTATGGTTAATGACCCGTTTCGGTCCGGGGCGCGCGTCGCCTCGCAGGTCGGGGCGTGCTAAGCAGGCATCAACGGGCGAACGCCCCTCCTTCCTGGACCTGAATATGCCGAGTTCGAAACCGCTGATGACCGCATCATCCGGACCCATTCCCGACAGCGTCGAATCCGCGCTCCGCACGCTGGAGACGGAGAGCGGCGGCATCAACGCGCTCGCGGCGGCCCTGCGCGGCCCGCTCGGAATGAGCTTTGCCAAGGCGGTCGAGCTGATCCGGCAGGCCAACGGCCGCGTCATCGTCACCGGGCTCGGCAAGTCCGGCCATATGGGGCGCAAGATCGCGGCAACACTGGCCTCGACCGGCACGCCCGCCTTCTTCGTACACACCGCCGAAGCTGCCCATGGCGACCTCGGCATGATCACCGCCGACGACGTCATCATGGCGCTGTCCTGGTCCGGCGAGCAGCCGGAGATGAAGACCCTCGTGAACTATTCGGCGCGGTTTGCGATTCCGATGATCGCGGTGACGTCGAGCGCGACCTCCTCGCTCGGCCAGGCCGCCGACATCGTGATCGAGCTGCCGAAGGCGCGCGAGGCCTGCCCGCACAATCTGGCGCCGACCACCTCGACGCTGATGCAGGCCGCGATCGGCGATGCACTCGCGATCGCGCTGCTCGAAGGCCGCGGCTTCACTGCGCTGGAGTTCGCGCATTTCCACCCCGGCGGCAAGTTGGGCGCGATGCTGAAATTCGTCCGCGACTACATGCGCACGGGCGCGGAGATCCCGGTCAAGCCGCTCGGCACCAAGATGTCGGACGCGGTGATGGAGATGTCGGCCAAGGGACTCGGCTGCGTCTGCATCGTCAACGCGGGGGGCGAGCTCGCGGGTATTATCACCGACGGCGACCTGCGCCGCCACATGCGGCCTGACCTGCTCACGGTGACGGTCGACGACATCATGACGAAGCAGCCGAAGACGGTGCCGCCCTCGATGCTCGCCTCCGAGATGATCGAGGTGCTGAACACGCGCAAGATCACGACGCTGGTCGTGACCGAAGCGGACAAGGTGGTCGGCATCGTGCACCTGCACGATCTGTTGCGGGCGGGCGTGGCGTAGCTCTTTCGCCTCTCCCCGCCTGCGGGGAGAGGCCGGAATGCGCGCGGCACGCGCGTATTCCGGGTGAGGGGGACTCTCCGCGAGTCCGACTATCACCTCCCTCGCGGAGACTCCCCCTCACCCCAACCCACTCCCCGCAAGCGGGGCGAGGGAGTCTATCGCGGAAACCGCGCCGCCTTCTCCTCCAGCGGCAGCTTCAGCCCGTTCGCCAGATACGACACCGTGCGATAGAAGCCGCACAGCAGCATGATCTCCAGGATCTGGGCTTCGTCGTAGTGCGCCGAGAGCTTAGCGAACTCCTCATCACTCAGCGTTGCGCGATGATGCAGCGCGTCCACCGCAGCGATCAGCGCCTGCTCGGCCGGCGACCAGCAGGCTGACGTCGCATCGCCCTTTACAGTCGCACGCACTTCCTCCTCGCTGAGCTGCGCAGGCCCGGCGAAGATCGCGACATGCACGCCCCACTCATATTCGCATTCGGTCAGCGCGCAGGTGCGGTCGATGACGATCTCGCGCTGGCGCAGGGAGAGCGGGCCGGGATCGAGCAGGCCGCCGGCGCGAAACTTGTCCCAGGCGCGCATGTGGGCCGCCATCACCCGGAACAGCACCAGCGGCGGCGCGCCGCGCATGATGCGGTCGAACTGCGCCTGGATCTCCGGGGGATAAGGCGGCGCGAGCGGCGCAATGCGCGGCATCCGGGATGACGTGGCGGAAGACATTGGCCGACCTCCTTGCTACACTTACTGTAGCAACGCTACATTATCTGTAGCAAGACGCAAGAGGGCGACGATGGCCAAGCAGGCATCATCAGGGAGCCGTACCGTACGCGGCTCGCGCACCGGGCGGCCGATCATGGCGCTGCTCGACCTGCTCGGCCGGCGCTGGTGCCTGCGGATCCTGTGGGAGTTGCGCGACGAGCCCCTCACCTCACGCGGCTTGCGCACCGCCTGCGACGAGGCCTCGCCGACCGTGCTGCAGGCGCGGCTGAGCGAGCTGCGCGATGCGGGGTTCGTCGAACTGGGCGAAGGTGGCGGTTACGGATTGACGCCGCTCGGGCGGGAATTGTGTGAGACGTTCATGCCACTGCACCGGTTTGCGGAGCGGTGGAAGAAGAGCTGAGACGGTGAAGGGGCCTCTCTCCGCGCCTGAGGTCGTCGAGGGACCTGTACCACCTCACCCGGATCGCAAGAGCGATCCGACCTCTCCCCGCAAGCGGGGAGAGGTAAAGAAGGAGCTACGCCGCGGCTACGGTCAGATTGGCGCCATCCACCTGCACGACCTTCACCCGCGTCCCCGCCGGCGTGTCGGGGCCGGCGACGCGCCACACTGTGTCGCCGATGCGCACCGTGCCGCTGCCGTCGATGATCGGCTTCTCGAGCGTGAACTCGCGGCCGAGCAGCGCCTCGGTGCGCTTGTTGAGGAACGGGCTGTCGCTTTCGTCCAGCTTCGGCCGGGCGAGCCGGCGCCACGCCGGCACGGCCGCTGCCGCGAACACCGCGAACATCACGAGCTGTATCTGCCAGGGCAGATGAACGGCGAACGAGATCAGGCCGACGAGCAAAGCGGCGAGCCCGAGCCAGAACAGGAATACGCCCGGCGCCAGCGTCTCCAGCGCCATCAGGATGAAGCCGAAGATCAGCCAGTTCCAGCTGCCGAGCGATACGAACATGTCGGTCATGACACGACCTCTATAATTGGCGCATGTCCCCCGCGCAAACGCGCTCCGCGTTTGTCGCGAGGCAAAACCGGTACCCACTTTGCACTAACGTGGCCCTCCGGGTCCGGGTCATGCGCTTTAATTATCCCTGCCGCGGCGGCACCGCCGGCGGCGTACTGCCGGTCGGGGGCACCGAGCTGCCGCGGCGGGCGGCGGCTGCCGCGGACGCAGCGCTTTCGCCGAACGTCGCCTTGGCGATCTCGCCGATGCCGGCGAGCGAGCCCAGCATGCTCGTGGCTTCCATCGGCAGCATGATGATCTTCTGATTGGGCGCATCCGCGAACTGACCGAATGCCTTGATATATTTGTCGGCGATGAAATAGTTCAACGCCGCGACGTCGCCCTTGCCGATCGCTTCCGACACCGCCAGCGTCGCCTTGGCCTCGGCTTCGGCGAGGCGCTCGCGCGCCTCGGCGTCGCGGAAGGCAGCCTCGCGGCGGCCTTCGGCCTGGAGGATCTGGCCCTGCTTGGCGCCCTCGGCGCGCAGGATTTCTGACTGGCGCTGGCCCTCGGCGGCGAGAATGTCGGCGCGCTTGACGCGCTCGGCCTTCATCTGCCGGCCCATGGCCTCGACGAGGTCGGCCGGCGGCACGATGTCCTTGATCTCGATGCGGTTGACCTTGACGCCCCAGGGCGAGACCGCTGCGTCGACGACGCGCAAGAGGCGCTCGTTGATCTCGTCGCGATGCGACAGCACCTGGTCGAGATCCATCGAGCCCATCACCGAACGGATGTTGGTCATGGTCAGGACCGTGATCGCCTGGGTGAGGTTGGCGACCTCGTAGCTCGCTTTCGCCGCGTCGAACACCTGGAAGAAAGCGACACCATCCACCGTCACGGTGGCGTTGTCCTTGGTGATCACCTCCTGCTCGGGAATGTCGATCACCTGCTCCATCATGTTGATCTTGCGCCCGACGCGATCGAAATAGGGCACGATCAGGTTCAGCCCGGGGCTCAGCGTCTGGGTGTATTTGCCGAAACGTTCAATGGTCCAGTCATAGCCCTGCGGCACCGTCTTCACGCCGGCGAGCAGCGTGACGATGACGAGCAAAACCAGAACAATCGCGAAAATGTCGAAACCGCTCATAACTCCTCCAAGCCGGGAAAAGGCCCTTTCCGGCGCTGTCATTGGTCGGCATCACGACCTCACCGGTTCAGCGGTCGCGAGTAACATCGGCATCGGCGCAATTCTGCACAAGACGCGCGGAGAGGGAATGGTCACGATTATGTATTTGCGGGACAGCTCTTGAAAGCACGCAGGCAAGGACCTAGCGGCAAAGGTTAATATCTGCGGCCGTGCCGTGGGATCGCGCAGCCCCCTACTCGATCACATCGTGCGCGAGTGCAAGCAGGCCGGGCGGGATCGTGACACCGAGCGCCCTGGCTGCCTTCAGATTGATGACGAGCTCGAACTTGGTGGGATTCTGGATTGGCAAGTCGGCAGCACGCGCCCCCCGCAGGATACGATCGATGTAGGAGGCGGCGCGGCGGAGCTGCTCGGCAGTGTCGATGCTGTAGGACATCAGCCCGCCCTCATCGACGAAGGTGCGGCTCCAGAACACCGTCGGCACGCCCCCCTTCGTGACCGCCGCCAAAAGCTCCGTGCGATGGGCCATCGTGAAGAAGTCGGGCAGCACGAGCAGGCCGCCATCCTTCCGCGAGGCCAGCGCGGCGATCGAGTCGGCATCGTGCACCGGTGCAGGTTCGACCGCCACGCCGAGCGCGCGTCCTGCTTGCTCGACCGTGCCGAGCATGAGGGGAGCGAACGGGGCGGTTGCGGGATTGTAGACGACGTAGACCCGCCGCACCGGCGGCGAGATCTGCGTCAGAATCTCCAGCCATTTGCCGGCCAGCGGACCGTCATAGTCGGTGAAGCCGGTCATGTTGCCGCCGGGACGGGCAAGGTTCTCGACAAAACCCTGACTGACGGGATCGGTGACGATTGCGAACACGATCGGCGTCGTCGTGGTGCGGCGGCGCAGCTCCTCCACCGAAGGCGTGCCGACCGCGAACAGGACGTCCGGCTTCAGTGCAATCATCTCCTCGGCGAGCTGCGCGATCCGCGCCCGGTCACCACCGCCGCTGCGCCAGTCGATGATGAGATTGTCCTGCTCCTTCCAGCCGAGGGCGGCGAGCGCCTCGACCAGAATGCCGTTGCGTTCATTTCCGATCGCATTGTCGGCGGCTGTCACCGAGAGCACGCCGAGCCGGCGCGGCCCATTGGGCTGCTGTGCCAGCGCCGAGGGCGGCAAGGCTGTGATCGTCCCAAGAAGCGCCAAAATCTCGCGGCGGTTCATGGGCGCCCCATCAGATCCAACCCTGCAGCTCGCGCAGCACCAGCGTCCGGATCACGTCCATGCCGGGCTCGCTGTCGTTGAGGCAAGGGATCGCCGAAAACTGCTCGCCGCCGTTATGCTTGAAGATCTCGGCGTTCTCCTGCGCGATCTCCTCCAGCGTCTCCAGACAGTCGGCGGCAAAGCCCGGCATCACCACCGCGATGCGGCGCACGCCTTCCTTGGCGAGACGCTCCATCGTCTTGTCGGTGTAGGGCTGCAGCCACTCGTCTTTGCCGAAACGCGACTGGAAGGTCAGCAGCAGATTTGTCTCGTCCATGCCGAGCCGGCGGCGCAGCGCTTCGGTGGTGGCGACGCAGTGCCCCTCATAAGGATCGCCCTTGTCGACGTAGGATTTCGGCATGCCGTGGAAGGAAGCGACGATCAGCTCGGGCCTGAACGGCAGCGTGGCCAGGTGCGTCTCGATCGAGGTCGCGAGCGCCTCGATATAGGCCGCGTCCTCATAATAAGGCGGGGTCACGCGCAGCGTCGGCTGCGCACGCAGGCGGGCGAGCACACGGAACACCTCGTCGCACACGGTGGCCGAGGTCGAGGCGGAATATTGCGGATAGAGCGGAACGGCGAGGATACGGTCGCATCCTTTTGCGATCAGCGTGTCGATGCCCGACTTGATCGAGGGATTGCCGTAGCGCATCGCCCAGTCGACGACGACATGTGCGCGGTCCGACAGCGCGGAAGCGAGCTTGTCGCTCTGCGAGCGCGTGATCGTCTTCAGCGGCGACTCGTTCTCCTCGTTGTTCCAGATCTTCGCATAGTCGAGCGCCTTGGTGCGGGGACGGCTGCGCAGGATGATCCCGTTCAGCACGAACTGCCAGACCAGGCCCTGGTTCTCGATGACGCGTACGTCCGAGAGGAACTCCTTGAGATAGACCCGCACGCCCGGCGCGTCGGCCGTATCGGGCGTGCCGAGATTGACCAGGAGCACGCCGACCCGCGGTCGGCTGGACTGAACGGTCGGCTTCGCGGTCTCGATGGGGGCTGCAGTCGTCATGGTACCGTTGCGTCGCGCGTTGCTCCGAACTTGTCAAGATGAGGCTGGTTTCGCTAGGGTCGCACCCAAGCGGGGGGAGGAAAGATGACACTCGCGGAATGGTGCGTATTTGGAGCACTGCTGCTCTACCTTGCGACGATCGCCTCGATCAAATGGATCAGGTTTCGCAAGTTCGACAATTCCCAGCCGCGCGATCCGGGCTTCTATCAAGACGCCATCGCGCAGCGCGCGCTCGGCGCGCACCAGAACGGCATCGAGACCTTTCCGTTCTTCGCTTTTGCGGTCCTGCTTGCCGAATTCCGGGATTCACCGCAGCGCCTGATCGACGAGCTCGCCGTGCTGTTCCTGATCGTGCGGATCGCCTACGTGCTGACCTATCTCGGCAACCGCCCGACGCTGCGCTCGATCCTCTGGAGCATCGGCTTTGCGATCAATCTCGGGATCTTCTTCATGCCGGCGCTGAAGCGCTTTTTGCCGGTGTGAGCTTTCCTTCTCCCGGTGTAGGCCTGTTGCGAATTGGGGCGAAACGAGAACTGCGTTCTCGAACCGATTCCGAGACGTCCTCTTCGATTCCAGAAATTCGGCCTCTGACCGGAATATCGCAACAGGCCCATCATCGGCGCGCTGGCTGCCCGGATGGTCCCGCGCTTGATCCAGATCAATGGGCTACCGATCAACCGCCACCAAAAGTGGCGCGTAGCATTCGATCCAAGACGGGTTTTCATCATCGAGGTGGTCGGGTTCACCACTGTCGTTCCGGGCGAGCCAGCGCTCGTCAAACGCAGCGGCTGGAACGAGCAGACCGCTCGCACCTATCCTAGGGAGTCTCGGATGACACGGCAGCTGCTCTACGCGATCACCCTCATGACCACCGGAGTGCTCCTCACCTCATCGGCAGAAGCCGTGACAGCAGCGCGATGTGAGGACCGATCCGCAAATTGTATAGGCACATGTGCCGACTTCACCGGTGGGGCCGGTGACTTTCGGGGACATCAGAACAGATGCATACGTTCCTGCGACCGGCAGACGACCCGATGTCTGATACGTGCGCACGCCGCTGAGGAGCGTTGGTACCCTGATCGCCGATGAAGGGCGTGGTGCTGCAGTTGGGTTAGTATCGGACGCGCGAGCTGTCCGGGCGAAAGCTCAGAAACACGTCGTCCGTTCGGCAGCGATGTAGCCGAACAACAGGCCGACGCCGAACAGCAGCACGAGACCGGCGGCAGCGAATTCGATGCCGCGCATGAACAATGCGCCGCCGCCGTCACGCCCCGCGCTCAGGCGGGCAGCGATGTCCTTGGCAGAGACGGCGACGACCGCGATGGCGGCGACGGTGATCGCAGTGCCGAGCCCCATCAGGAAGGTCGCGGCGATGCCGGCCCAGAACAAGCCCTGGGCGAGCGCGAACACCAGGACCAGGATCGCGCCCGAGCAGGGGCGGATGCCGACGGTGAGGATCGCAGCAAAGCCGCGCCGCCAGCCGCCGGGACCTGCGAGTTCGCTCGGAGTCGGGCCGTGGGAATGGCCGCAATGCTCGTCGTGGACGTGGTGATGGGCGTGCGCGTGATCATGGCCATGGTGGTGATCATGACCGTGATCGTGGTCATGATGATCATGGGCATCATGATGATGGTGATGGCCGTGATCATGGTCATGCGGCACGCCCGCGATCGCCGGCACTGGCTGGGCCGCCTGGAGCGCGCGGATGAAGGTGCGGCCCTTGACCCAGACCAGGCGCAGGCCGAACAGCGCAATCAGGCCATAGCTCGCGATCTCGATCGCCCCTTCCGCCTTGCACATGGTCTTGGCGGTCGCGTTCAGGATCCAGGCCGAAATGCCGACGATCAGGATCGCGACCAGCGACTGCATCAGCGCCGAGGCAAACGACAGCGCAATGCCGCGCCGGGCGGTCTCGCGGTTCGCGACGAGATAGGAAGCGATCACCGCCTTGCCATGGCCGGGGCCGGCGGCGTGGAAGATGCCGTAGGCGAACGAGATGAAGAGCAGCGTCCACACCGCCGAGCCGTCGGACTTCGCGGCGCGGATGGTCGCCGACATCTGGCGATAGAACTCCGACTGTTTCGCCAGCAGCCAGCCGATGAGGCCGCTTGCCTCAGGCTCCGCCGCCTGGGCGGAGCGCGGCGCGCCGAACGGGTTTTGCGCGAGCAGATCGTGAAGCGCGGCATCCGCCACGCCCAGCACGACGACAACCGCTGCGCAGGCAAGCAGCCCGCGCACAAGCGGCGAATGAAGGCGACCGTTCAAGGGCAATCCACCGTGATCTTGTTGGCGAACATCAGGCCGAAATTGGCGTTCGGGCCGTCTATGAAGGTCTGCTCATTGAGCTTCTGGGCGCTCGCGGCTCCGTCGCTCGGGCGCTCCAGCTTCATCTGGCAGCCCGCGGGCGCACCGACCAGCTTGACCGGATTGTCCTTGGCCATCTGGAAGTCGATGAAGAAGGAGCGGTCGAACACTTCGAGCATCAATTGCTTGGGCTTGACGGGGTTCTTCAGCGGCAGCGTGAAATGCAGGGTCAGCACCGTATCCTTGTAGTCGAGGTAGTAGTCGACCGGCTCCAGGAAGCGCTCCTTCTTGCCGTCGGCCCGCGCGAAGGTGAAGTAGGCGTATTCCTTCAGCGACTCGACATTGGTCTGCGCCAGCGGCCCCAGTTCCTCGCGCGTATAAGTACCCTTGGCCTTGCTCTCCAGCCCCTGCACCGCATAGGCCGAGAACATGTCGTCAAAAGTCCAGGCGTGGCGCACGCCGGTGATGCTGCCGTCCGCCGCGTAGAGCAGTTCGCTGGTCGCCGTGATCCAGACATGCGGATGCGCGCTCGCCACCCCCGCCGCGAGCGACAGGCCGGCGGCGAGCAGCAATCCGAACAAGGCACGCAGCCTCATCAGGCAGCCTTCGCGGCGTCGAGCAGGCCGCGGCGACGGAGCAGCGCGTCGGGCTCCGGCGGCCGGCCGCGGAAGGCCTCGTAGGCGGCCTCCGGATCGACCGATCCGCCGGTCGAGTAGATGTCGTCGTGCAGGCGCTTGGCCACGGCGGGGTCGAAGATGTTGCCGGCCTCCTCGAAGGCCCCGAAAGCGTCGGCGTCCATCACCTCAGACCACATGTAGCTGTAATAGCCGGCGGCATAATGGTCGCCGGAGAAGATGTGGCCGAACTGGGTGGGCCGGTGGCGCAGCGAGATCTCCTCGGGCATGCCGATCTTTTCCAGCTCCTTCTTCTCGAAGGCGCGGACATCCTGCGCGGCGGCAGCCGGCTGGGTGTGGAATTCGAGATCGACCAGCGCCGAGGAGACGAACTCGACCGTGGCAAAGCCCTGGTTGAATTTTCGCGCGGCCAGGAACCGTTGCAGCAGGTCGTCCGGCAGCGGCTCGCCGGTCTGGTAGTGGCGGGCGAACTGCTGCAGCACCTCCGGCCGCTCCTGCCAGTGCTCGTAGAGCTGCGAGGGCAGCTCGACGAAATCGGTGAACACGGAGGTGCCCGACAGCGACGGATAGGTCACGTTGGAGAGCATGCCGTGCAGGCCGTGGCCGAACTCGTGGAACAGGGTGCGGGCATCGTCGGGCGAGAGCAGCGAGGGCTCCCCGCCCGCGCCCTTGGCGAAGTTGCAGACATTGATGATCAGGGGCGCGATCTCGCCGTCGAGCTTCTGCTGGTCGCGCAGCGAGGTCATCCAGGCGCCGGAGCGCTTCGACGGCCGGGCGTAGTAGTCGCCGTAGAACAGCGCCTTGTGCTTGCCGTCGGGGCCCTTGACCTCCCAGACCCGGACGTCCGGATGCCAGGCCGGGACGTCCTTGCGCTCCTCGAAGGAGATGCCGAACAGGCGCGTGGCGCAATCGAAGGCGGCGGCGATCATGTGGTCGAGCGTCAGATACGGCTTGATCGCGGCGTCGTCGAAATTGGCGCGCTGGAGGCGAAGCTTCTCGGCGTAGAAGCGCCAGTCCCAGGGCGCGAGCTTGAAATTGCCGCCCTCGGCCGTGATCAGCGCCTGCATCTCGTCGCGGTCGGCGAGCGCGCGCGCCCGCGCCGGCTTCCAGACCCGCTCCAGCAGGCCGCGCACCGCGTCGGGCGTCTTGGCCATGGAGTCCTCGAGCCGGTAGGCGGCGAAGGTCGGATAGCCCAGCAGCTTGGCGCTCTCCTCCCGCAGCTCCAGGATCTCGACGATCGTTCCGTTGTTGTCGTTGGCGTTGCCGTTGTCGCCCCGCGCCGTGAAGGCCTTGTAGACCTTCTCGCGCAGATCGCGCCGGGCCGAGCTCTTCAGGAACGGCTCGGTCGAGGAGCGCGACAGCGTCACGATGGCCTTGCCGGCCATCCCGCGCTCTTCCGCCGCAGCCTTGGCGGCGGCAACGAAGCTCTCGGGCAGGCCCTGGCGATCGGCCTCGCCCAGCTCCATGAACCACTCCTGCTCGTCGCCGAGCAGGTGATGGCTGAAGCTGGTGCCGAGTTGGGCGAGCTTCTCGTTGATCTCCGCCATCCGCGTCTTGGCCTCCTCGGAGAGGCCGGCGCCGGAGCGGTGAAAGCGGGTGTAGGTGCGCTCCAGGAGGCGGAGCTGCTCGGGAGCCAGACCAAGGTTGGCGCGGTTCTCATGCAGATGGGCGATGCGACCAAACAGCACGGCGTTCATCATGATCGGATTCCAGTGCCGCGCCATCCTCAGGGAGACCTCCTTGTCGATCTCCAGGATGGCCGGGTTGGAATGCGCCGAGACGAGGTCGTAGAAGACCGCCGCGACCTTGGTCAGCAGCTTGCCCGAGCGTTCCAGCGCCGTGATGGTGTTGGCGAAGTCAGGCGCTGCCGGGTCGTTGGTGATCGCCGCGATCTCGGCGGCATGGTCGACGAAGGCCTGCTCGAAGGCCGGGAGGAAGTGCTCCGGCTTGATCTCGTCGAAGGGCGGGGTCGCAAACGGCGTCACCCAGGCCTTCAGCAGCGGGTTGGTCTCGGAGTCCGTAGTCTGGCGGAGTTCTGACATCACAAGTCCCGATTTCTGAGGCGATTTGCTGGGGCCAGCTATAGCACGCGATGGGGCTTTTTTGGGCCATTTGGCCTTGCTCCCGCCCGCCTTTTCGGGGAGATTGCGGCCCTCGAAGCCACGGACCCAAAGCCCATGAACGCGCCTGCCTCCTCTTCCCGCCAGATCGCCTGGCCGAGCGTCATCACCGTCATCAGCGCCGCCATCCTGATCGGCGCCGAGGTGTTCGGCGCTGCGTTCGCCGGCGGCTGGGCACTCGCGATCCTGTTCGGGCTCGGCGATCGAGGCGCGCACATCCTGCAGGCCGCGCTGTTCGCGCTCGGCGTGCTCGTGATGACCGCGTTCGTCCGCGGAGCTCAGCGCGTGGAGCCCTTCACGAAGCGCCGCTGACGCTTCCTCGCGCGCGAGCGACACGCGCGCATACTTAAAAACTTAACGCTCATTCATTTTCAGCTTCGCTCGCGCAACACCGCGCAAGCAGGTGTTAGGCAATTCTGTCCGCAGCCTAAAAAAATTCTTGCGAACCAGAGTCAAAACGCTTATGTGCGGACTTGCCCAATTTCGCACGTGCCTGTGGTCGTGTGTCAGTCGGTAGGTATCCGGACAAGAGGCCGGACAGCCGCCAAGGGGTGAAGAAGCCGAGGGGCTCTTCGGAAGTGCAGAAGTCGGAAGATTGGAAAGTCGCAAGGCTTGAAGGTCTGAAGACGAAGCGAACCCGGAGCGCCCAGCATCTCTCTCAAGAGGTGCCTTGTCGAAGGTGACTTCACTTTTTGCAACCGTGACTGGCAGCCGGAGGCGAACCGGCGCACCCCGCTCTCAACGGGGGACGCGACTTAAAGCAACGACGGATCGGGCTTTTTTGGTCTCTACCGGCATTCCAACGCCGGCGCGGGCTACTGAAAAGGCTTGTCCTTCATTGCCAGGTGAGCGGGCGGGAAAATTCCCAACCAATCCACGGCAGCACAACTGGTCTGAGTTCTAGGCTCTGTCGCGCCTCCATCGCGCGTCGGCGCCAAAGCGCTCACGGCCAAGAACATTTTGAACGGGTCCTTGTCGCAAAGGGACGTTTGGAGAGTGCTATGACCGATCGCATCCGGGAATTTCTGCGCAACCGCCGCGACGAAGGTCTCGACACCGAGCCGTGCCTCGTCGTCGACCTCGAAGTCGTGCGCGACAATTACCAGACCTTTGCCAAGGCGCTGCCCGACAGCCGCGTGTTCTACGCCGTCAAGGCGAACCCGGCGCCGGAGGTGCTGGCCCTGCTCGCCTCCATGGGCTCCTGCTTCGACACTGCGACCGTCGCCGAGATCGAGATGGCGCTGGCCGCCGGTGCGACGCCCGACCGCATCTCCTTCGGCAACACGATCAAGAAGGAGCGCGACATCGCGCGCGCCTTCGCGCTCGGCATTCGCCTGTTCGCGGTCGACTGCGTCGCCGAGGTCGAGAAGGTCGCCCGTGCCGCTCCCGGCGCGAAGGTGTTCTGCCGCATCCTCTATGACTGTGCCGGTGCCGAGTGGCCGCTGTCGCGCAAGTTCGGCTGCGACCCAGAGATGGCCGTCGAGGTGCTGGACGTCGCCAAGCGCCTGGGCCTGGAGCCGTGCGGCATCTCCTTCCATGTCGGCTCGCAGCAGCGCAAGGTGAAGGCGTGGGACCGTGCGCTGGCGATGGCCTCGCAGGTGTTCCGCGACTGCGCCGAGCGCGGCATCAACCTGAGCATGGTCAACATGGGCGGCGGCTTCCCGACCAAGTACCTGAAGGACGTGCCGCCGGTCGTCACCTACGGCCGGTCGATCTTCCGCGCGCTGCGCAAGCACTTCGGCAACCAGATTCCGGAGACCATCATCGAGCCGGGCCGCGGCATGGTGGGCAATGCCGGCATCATCGAGTCCGAGGTCGTGCTCATCTCGAAGAAGAGCGACGAGGACGAGGTGCGCTGGGTGTATCTCGACATCGGCAAGTTCGGCGGTCTCGCCGAGACGATGGACGAGTCGATCCGCTACGCCATCCGCACCCCGCATGACGGCGCGGATATGACGCCGTGCGTGCTCGCAGGTCCGACCTGCGACAGCGCCGATGTACTGTACGAGAAGACCCCGTATCCGCTTCCGGTCACGCTCGAGATCGGCGACAAGCTGCTGATCGAAGGCACCGGGGCCTATACGTCGACCTACTCGGCGGTGGCGTTCAACGGCATTCCGCCGCTGAAGACTTACCACATCTGATTTGCCACATCCGATCCGCCTCTTGTTCTGAGGCCTGACGAACCCGGGAGCCGGTCCGCCGGCTCCCTTCCCTCGCATTTCGATTTCTGACGACGCCTTGGACCGGCGTGCTTTTCGCACGCGGGTTCAAGCGGGGACTGACGCGCCATGACTGCTCTTCGGAAGCCACAAGTCGCCCTCACTTCGAAAGCCGCTCCGTTCGCGATCCGTGCGGAACGTGCTGCCGACGTCGCCGCCCGTGAAGCGCTGCTCGATGCGTGCTTTGGCGAGAACCGCCATGGCCGCACCTGCCAGCGCCTGCGCGACGGACGTGCACCTGCTGCCGGCCTCGCGCTGTCGGCCGTGCACGAGGGGACACTCGTGGGAACCGTGCGGCTGTGGCACGTCAGCGCCGGAGGCAGGCCCGCTCTGGTCCTCGGACCGCTGGCGGTGGACCCTGCCTGCCGCGAGCTCGGGATCGGCGCCGCGCTGATGCATCAAGCGCTGGACGCCGCCCGGGCGCGCGGGCATGTCGCCGTGATCCTGCTCGGCGATGCCCCCTATTACGCCCGCTTCGGCTTCTCGACCGAGAAGACCGGCGAGCTCGCGCTGCCGGGACCTTTCGAGCGCGACCGCCTGCTGGCGGTCGAATTCACCGAAGGCGCGCTCGACGGAGCCGCCGGGATGATCGTTCCGACCGGCTCGGCCTTGGCCAAACGCCGGGCAACTCGCGCTCTCCGAGCGAACGCGGCTTAAGGGATTTGCCATCATGGCGACGACCGAAGCCGCGCTCCGCGGCAGTGCCCGGCTGCGCCTGCGCGGCCCGGAGTGCCGCTAAGCTCATCCGCCGCATTGTCATCAGGGGTTGCACGGGCCCGCAAATTGTCCGTAAACCCCAAGAAATTACCCCTCAAGAAATTCCTCTTTCAGTCGAGGTCTAGCCCATGTCCCGTCGCCTGATTTCCACCGGCTCCCCCTTCGAGAAAACCGCCGGCTACAGCCGCGCCGTAATCGACGGCGAGTTTGCCTTCGTCGCGGGAACCACCGGCTATGACTACACGACGATGACGATGCCGGCCGATGTCACGAGCCAGTCACGCAACTGCTTCAAGACCATCGAATCCGCCCTGAAGGAGGGTGGTTTCGAGATGGCCGACATCGTCCGCGCGACCTACTATCTCACCGACGCCAAGGATGCAGACGCGCATTTCGCTGTCTGCGGCGAGGTCCTCGGCGAGATCCGCCCGGCCGCAACGCTTCTCGTCGTCTCGGCGCTTCTGAAGCCCGAGATGAAGGTCGAAATCGAAGTGACCGCGAAGCGTCGCGCCTGACCCCACAACACCGAACCTAGACCCTAGACAGTCTCCTGGAGATACTTGATGAGCCCCTCCTCGCAGATCCACGCAAAGATTACCGGCCCCATCGTCATGGTCGGCTTCGGCTCCATCGGCAAAGGCACGTTGCCGATGATCGAGCGGCATCTCGATTACGACAAGTCGCGCGTCACCGTGATCGATCCCAAGGACGAGGGCCGCAAGGCGCATTGCGAGAAGCACAATGTGCGCTTCATCCAGAAGGGCGTGACCAAGGACAATTATCGCGAATTGCTGACCCCGCTGCTCACGGAAGGCGGCGGCCAGGGTTTTTGCGTCAATCTCTCGGTCGATACCGGCTCCACCGACATCATGGAGCTCTGCAACGAGCTTGGCGCTCTCTATATCGACACCGTCAACGAACCCTGGCTCGGCTTCTATTTCGATTCGTCGAAGGGCCCGGAAGCGCGCTCCAACTACGCCCTTCGCGAAGTGACGCTGGCCGCCAAGAAGGCGCGGCCTAAGGGCTCGACGACGGCCGTCTCCTGCTGTGGCGCCAATCCCGGCATGGTCTCCTTTTTCGTCAAGCAGGCGCTGCTCAATGTCGCCGCGGATCTGAAGCTCAATGCCCCCAAGCCGAAGACCAAGGCCGAATGGGCGGACTTGATGCGGCAGGCGGGCATCAAGGGCATCCACATCGCCGAACGCGACACCCAGCGCTCCAAGTCGCCGAAAGAGCCTGACGTCTTCGTCAACACCTGGTCGGTGGAAGGTTTCCTGTCGGAAGGCGTGCAGCCGTCCGAACTCGGTTGGGGCACCCATGAAAAATGGATGCCCGAGAATGCGCATACCCACGAAGCTGGCTGCGGCGCCGCGATCTATCTGATGCAGCCCGGGGCCAACACCCGCGTGCGCACCTGGTGCCCGACCCGCGGCGCGCAGTACGGCTTCCTCGTCACCCACAACGAGTCGATCTCGATCTCCGATTATTTCACGGTGCGTGACGCGTCGGGCACGGCGATCTACCGGCCGACCTGCCACTATGCCTATCATCCGGCTGACGATGCCGTGCTGTCGCTGCATGAAATGTTCGGCCGCGCAGCGAAGATGCAGGAGAAGCACCACATCCTCGATGAGAACGAGATCGTCGATGGCATCGACGAACTCGGTGTGCTGCTGTACGGCCACGACAACAATGCCTACTGGTACGGCTCGCAGCTCTCCATCGAAGAGACCCGCAAGCTCGCGCCCTATCAGAACGCCACCGGCCTGCAAGTGACCTCCGCCGTGCTCGCCGGCATGGTGTGGGCGCTGGAAAACCCGAACGAAGGCATCGTCGAAGCCGACGAGATGGATTTCGATCGTCTGCTGGAAATCCAGATGCCGTATCTCGGCCCGGTGAAGGGTTTCTACACCGACTGGACACCGCTGACGGATCGTCCGGGACTGTTTCCGGAAGATATCGATACGAGCGATCCCTGGCAGTTCCGGAATGTCTTGGTGCGCTGAGGCGAAGTCCCTCTGCCCGTCATTCCGGGGCGCGCCACTTGGCGCGAGCCCGGAATCCATCGGGCGCCAGCTCATGCGGATAAATGGATTCCTGGCTCGCGCTACGCGCGCCCCGGAATGACAGCGGAGAATTACTTCTCCTTGATCGGCGGCGCGATCTTCTCCGCCGGTGCCTCCGGCAGCGCGGGCCTTGTCGCCGCGCCCTGTGTCTGCGGATCGGGGCGGGCGGGCTCGGGGGCGGGCGTGGTCGGCCGGTCGCCGCCGGGCTTGGCTTCCGCGGGGACCTTGCTCTGATCGTCGGACGGCGTGCCCTGAAGCGGCTTCGTGCCCTGCGCCAGCTCCATCCGGTTTTCGGCGCGGATCCGCGCCAGCGACATCCCTGACACCACGACACCTGCTGCGAACAACGAACAGGCGATCATCAGGTCCCGTTTCAGTCTGCGCTTGTCATCATTGCCGGTCATGTCGATCACCGCATCTGTCCGCGGGATCAACGAAATCGCTCGGCTGCGGTTCCGTGCCGGTGACGCGGGAACCGGGCGCCTGCGCGCCCGAATGCCGCGCCTACTCCGTCGTGCTGACTTCCCAGGTGGCGTGACGCACGCCCGGCTGATGCTGAAGATCGGTCGCCACCGTGTTCAACTCGTTCGGATCGACCGCGGTCGCCACCAGCTTTGCGACGATCTCCAGGATGTCGTCGCCGATCTCGACCACGTCGATATCGGCCACCGGATAATTCGCGGCCTCGAGCTTGTCGACGAGGCGGTCGCGCATGTCGGGCAAGGCATCGGTCGCGACCGCGAGCTTGAAGTAGTAGGTCGCCTCCAGCGCCTTTACATTCAGCGGAATGCGATTGATGGCATTGACCAGAGGCCGCAGCATCGTGTTGCCGGCGATGATGAACACGGTCAGCACCACGGCCTGGGCAATGAGGTCGGCACCGGCGCAGGAGCCGACGGCGGCAGAGGCCCACAACGTCGCAGCGGTATTGAGGCCGCGCACGTCCATGCCCTGCTTCATGATGACGCCGGCGCCGAGGAAGCCGATGCCGGAGACGACATAGGCGATCACCCGCACCGCACCGTCCGCGCCAGTCAGATGCATGGCGAGATCGACGAAGGCGGCGGCGCCGACCGCGACCAGCACATTGGTGCGCAGGCCTGCGGTACGCTGTCGGTACTGCCGCTCGGCGCCGATCAGCGTGCCCAGCACGAAGGCCGTGAACAGGCTGACCAGCGTATCGGCGAAATCAGCAAGCTGGAAGGTCGTCAGAAACCGCATCGTCCCTCGCACGGGTCGACAAACGATCTATGCGAGAGTGCCGTCGAGGTCAATTTGAACGGCACCGGCTGTGGAAGGCGGTGCCCGTCTGTTGTTGGTTTGCCCGCCTCAGTGAGCGGCCGCGAGCAGCGCCTGCTGCGGCGGCGCGTAGCCCAGATACGTCCCGCCGTTGCCGTCGGAAGAGAGCGTGAAGGACGAGGCCGAGTACTGCGCGAGCAAAGCCCAGGAGTAGCTCTGGCCGCTGTCGGTCGTGACCGTCAGGTTGTTCGCGCTGTCGACATCGACGCTGCTGATCACGGTGTTGCGGAAGGCAATGTGGTCGTCGGCGCCGAAATTGGCGATCGAACCGGAGAGGCCCGCCGGCGCGTCGAGCACCAGCGTCGAGCCGTCGGTACCGGCGAAATCCACGTTCTGCGCGAGGCCGCCGGCGTAGACATGCTCGGTGCCGCCATCCAGATGCGTGTTCGTGGCCGTGCCGCCGGCGCTGACGTCCAGCTCGCCGCGACCGCTGACGGTCGCGCCGGTACTCGAGCCCGCCACGAACTGCCAGCCGCCATTGATGGTCGCGCCGCTGTCGGTCGCGCCGGCGTCGACATACTGGAAGCCACCGCTGACGATGGTCGTGCCGGTCGTCACGCCGCCGGCGCCGACAAACTGATGGGCGCCGGCATTGATGAGCGTGCCGTCGGCGTGACCGTCGGCGACCACCTGCTGCTCGCCGTTGAGCACGGTGTTGGTGACCGAGCCCTGGTAGACGTCCTGATAGCCGCCTGCAGCAACGGTGGTGCCGTCGGCACTGCCGCCCTGGTAGACGTGCTGGACGCCACCGCTCTGGACGAGGGCGCCGCTCGATGTCCCATAGTCGTACTGGGTGCCGCCGGCACCAACGGTCGCGGCGTAGCCGCTGCCGCTGAGATATTGCGTGCCGTAGATGGTCGCGCCGTGGTCGTCTCCGCCCGCAGCGATCTGCGAGATGCCCGAGAGCTCGATCACCGCATTGGTGGCATGGCCGCCGCTGGCGACGAATTGCTTGCCTCCAGCCTTGGTCGTCGTGTGGGCCGCGGTGCCGCCGGCGTAGACCTGCTCGAAACCGTACAGCACGGTATCCGTCGCGATCGCGCGGTTGCGCACATCCTGGTAACCGCCGGCTTCGATCGTGGCAGCGGATGTGCCGACGCCCATCACATGCTGCGCGCCGCCGCTCTTGACCACAGATCCGATCGAGATGCCGCCATCCTCTTCGATTCCGTTACGCAGGACGATCGCCCCGACCGAGGTCCCGCCGGTGCCGACGACGAGGCTCGGGCTGAAGGTCGACGGGGACGCCATGACGATCGTGTTCGTAAGCGAGGTGCCGGCGGATATCGTGTAGCCGTTGGCAATCGGGATGGCCTGCGACACGCCGGTATTGCCAGCGGCGTCGCGCAGGCGAGCCGTCACATAAGAAAATCCGGTTGCCGGAAACAGATTGTCCAGCCGCCAGGTGCCGTCTGTGCTGGTGACGGTAAGATCCGTTGCGCCGAACGACAGCGTCATCGTGGCCGGCGCGTCGGCGAGGTCGAGCGTGCCCTGGATGTCGATGGCGTTGGACGTGGAGTCATGGTTCGCGATGCCGGTGATCGCGAGGACGGGAGCGGTGACATCGACCTTGAAGGTGAACGCCGGCCCGGAAGTACTGTGGCCAAGCGCGTCCGTCGCGGTCGCGATGTAGCTGTAGGTCGAGCCGTCCTGGAGGCCGGAGACGCCAAGGCTCCAGCTGCCGTCGCTTCCGACCGTGGTGACGCCGACGATGGAATTGTCACCGGCGTTGGTCACCGTGACGGTGTCTCCGACATTGCCGGAGCCGGTCAGGGTCGTCGCTCCACCGTGGAAATGCGCCGCGTTGATGTAGTTATTGCCGTCGGAGCCCGGCGTCACGTCCGCGTCGATGATGGTCGTCGGTGGCGCCGCGCGATCGATCGTATACACCGTCGTAGTCGGATTGGGAGCGGTCAGCAGAAGGTCCTCGCCGACCACGGCGTTGGTCGTTTGCCACTCCACCACCACGTCGGCCCTTCCGTCGCCATTGAAATCGCCGGTGGTGATTGCGCCGACGGTAGCATCCAGGGGCAGGGTCACGGCCGGGCCAAACGTGCCGTCGCCGCGGCCGTAGAAGGCCGAAAGCGTGTTGTTGGTTCCGACCACGACGATGTCCGCCTTGCCGTCGCCATTGACATCCGCGGCCTTCCAGTCACGAATGTTTGCTGGCGCCAGGAAAGTCTGGGGCGATCCGAAGGCGCCATCGCCGTTGCCGAGCATGACTGCGATCGAGTTGTTGGTTCCGAGTGCGAGATCAAGCTTGCCGTCGCCGTTGAAGTCGCCACTGATGGTGGTCGATGCGGTGCCGGCCGCGATCGCGGACTGGAACGTGCCGTCGCCGTTGCCGAGGCGCACCGCAACCGGCGAGCTCGACGAAGTCTGCACCAGCAGGTCTATCTTTCCGTCGCCGTTGAAATCTCCGCTGGCGAGAGCACCGGAGACATCCGTGGCGACCGGCGATCCGAAAGAGCCGTCGCCATTGCCGAGCAGCAGCGACACGCCATTGCTGTTCGTCACGAGCACGTCGGCCTTGCCGTCGCCATTGAAGTCAGCGAGCGCCCTGATATTGGCGTTTGTACCACCCGTCGAATACTTCGTCGTCGCTGCGAACGTGCCGTCGCCATTGCCCAACTTGACGTCCAGGGTCCCGGTGCTGATGTTGCCCATCAGGACGTCCAGCTTGCCGTCGCCGTTGACGTCAGCGAGCCGGATCGACCCTTCCAGCTCTGAGGTGGTGGTAGACGAAGTCGACTTGAAGTTACCCATTCCGTCATTGGTCTTGACATCGAGATAGTAAGCAGAGGCGCTGACGGTGCGGATGTACACCATGTCCTGCTTGCCATCGCCATTGATGTCGCCCACCGCCGCTGTGTTAATGATGCTGAAGCGCGGGCCGCTCATCGGCATTTCGGACTTGAACGGTCCGACATAGTAGCCGCTGGAATCGTGCACATTGGTGCCGGTCAGTTGCAACCCCAGTGAGCCGCTGCCCGAGCCGGTGTTCACCGTAACCGCGTAGCTCGCGCCGTTGCTGCCGGGCACCGGCGTGATATCCGTGATGCCGGCGCCACTGATGCTGCCCGTGGCGGCGAGGGTGAACTGGTCGATCGTGACGCCGGACACCGGCTTCGAAAACGTGACGGTATAGTGCACGACGGAAGCGTCGGTCGACGACGGATCGGTGCCCGTGATGCTGACGAGCGTCGGAAGAACGGGGATGGCTGGCATGAGGATTCCCTGGGTGGCGCTTCTGATGCGAGGAGTCGAATTGCACACCGGGTCCGGACTGACCGGCGCGTGGCGCAATCGGTCGCGCGGCGGCAATTCGAAATTGCACGTCGCGCGCTCTACATCCGAGACCCTACAGGGGCTGCTTGTAAGTTATGTTACGCGACAACAAAACTAACATAACGATGAGGAACTGGGGACAGCCAGCCTCACAACTCCAGCAATCCGCCGTCCCCATTCTCGTCGGCGAACGCCAGCAGCGTGCCCTTGGCGTTCCAGGCCAGCGCAGAGACCGCCGGCGTGCCGTTGCGGCGGACCAGGATCTCGGCGCCGTCTTCCAGGCGCACCATCAGCACGGTGCCGTCGCTGTAGCCGGCGGCGAGGATATCGTTCTTCGGATGGCACGCAACCACCGACACGCGCGCCTGCAGCGGCGCGAGCATCGCGGGCTCCTTGCCCATCGGGCCGTCCTTGCTCGCGAACGGCCACAGGATCACCGTGTCGGCGCCCGAGGTCGCCAGCGCCTTGCCGCCCGCGCTCCAGGACATCGAGCGGACACGGCCGGGATAGCCGGTCATGCGCATGTGGCGGTTATCCGCAAGCCGCCAGCCGTGCAGCGCCGCCTCGTGCATCGAGGTGACCAGAAACTTGTTGTCCGGGCTGAAGGTAACGCCGAGATGCGAGCCGGCCCAGGGCAGGAATTCGGCCGACGCCGCCATGTTCGGAAACCACAGCGTCGCGCCGTTGTAATGCGCAATCGCCAGCCGCAGGCCCTTCGGTGCGAACGCAAGCCCGCCGACCGTCGAGGGCACCTCGATCGACTTCTCCTCGTTCTTGCCGCTCTTGACGGAAGCCGTCTTGCCGGCCGACCAGGCGAATGCGCCGTCCGGATGCAGCGCCACCGCATCGATCCAGCGCCGCTTCGGGTCGGTGGCGAGCAGCGTCACCTCGCCCTTTGCATCGAGCGACACGACCTTGCCGTCGTCGCCGCCCATGATGAGGCGCTTGCCGTCGGAGGCGGTCGAGAGAATGCCGCCGCTGTGAACGGCGACCGTGCTGATCTCGCCCTTGGCGTCGACCAACGCGACGTTCTCCTCACCACCGACGAAGGCGGCGCGGTCGGCGAGGAAATGCACCGACGTCACGCCCATGCCGAGCGCGACCGGCTTGACGCGGTCCGTGACGGAAACGATCGAGGCGGAATCGGGGGCCGGCGTAAACTCTTTCATCACGAGACGATGCAGCTCTCGAAACCCTTGCGAATGACCTCTTCCGGCAATTCGCGGCCGATGAAGACGAGGCGGCTCTCGCGCGGCTCGCCCTCCTTCCACTTCCGCTGGTGATCGCCCTCCAGCATCATGTGCACGCCCTGGAAGACGTAGCGGTCGTCGTCATCGTGGAAGGCGAGGATGCCCTTGGAGCGCAGGATCTTGCCGCCCTCGACCTGCACCAGGTTCTGGAGCCAGGGCATGAACACGTTCGGATCGAGCGGCTTGTCGGTCTTGAGCGCCAGCGACTGCATGTCCTCGTCGTGATAGTGCTTCAGGCCATGGCCGTGATCATGGTGGTGGTGATGATCGTGGCCGTCATGGTGATGATGATCATGGTCGTGATCGTCGGCCTCCAGAAAATCCGGCTCGATGTCGAGGATACGGTCGAGGTCGAACGCGCCGCGGTCGAGCACATCGGCCAGCGCCACCGAGCAGCGCTCGGTGCGGTGGAGCTTCGCATAGGGATTGATGCCGCGGATGCGGGCCTCGACTTCGGCGAGCTCGGGCTTGGTGACGAGATCGGTCTTGTTCAGCACGATCACGTCGGCGAAGGCGATCTGGTTCTTGGCCTCGGGCGCGTCCTTGAGCCGGTCGGACAACCATTTGGCGTCCGCAACCGTGACGACCGCGTCGAGCCGGGCATTCTTCTGCACGTCCTCGTCGACGAAGAAGGTTTGGGCCACGGGCGCTGGATCGGCAAGGCCGGTGGTCTCGACGATGATGGCGTCGAACTTGCCCTTGCGCTTCATCAACCCGTCCATGATACGAACGAGGTCGCCGCGCACGGTGCAGCAGATGCAGCCGTTATTCATCTCGAACACTTCCTCATCGGCGCCGATGATGAGATCGTTGTCGATGCCGATCTCGCCGAATTCGTTGACGATGACGGCGTATTTCTTGCCGTGGTTTTCCGACAGGATGCGGTTCAAAAGCGTGGTTTTGCCGGCACCGAGATAGCCGGTCAGGACGGTCACGGGAATTTTCTGGGAGGTCGCTTCAGACATAACATCTCCGGGGTCGGGCTACGCGCGACGCGAGGCGGGGTGGCCCCCTGCCCTAATGGTCAAGCGCGCTGGTCAGGGCCTTTATATTGTGCCTGACCATGTCAATGTAAGTGGGTGCAGGCCCCTTTTCGCCGGTCAAACCGTCCGAAATCAGGGTCCCGCCGACCTTTGCGCCGGTCTCGGCCGCGATCCGCCGGATCAGCCGGTCGTCGCTGATATTCTCCAGGAAGACAGCCGGTATTTTCTGGGCCTTGATCTGACCGATGATATCAGCGATGTCCCGCGCGCTGGGCTCGGTTTCCGTGGAGACCCCCAGGGGCGCGATGAACTGGATACCGTATTCGGCAGCGAAATAGCCGAAGGCGTCGTGGGTGGAGATCACCTTGCGACGTTCCGGCGGGATTTTGGCCACGGCCTCCCGAACCTCGCGGTCGAGCGTTTCGAGCTTTTCCAGATAGGCCTTGGCCTGGGCGCGAAAGACGTCCGCATTCTCCGGATCCGCCGCGGCCAGCGCATCGGCGATGTCGGTCACGTAGACCCTGGCGTTGGGGACGGACTGCCAGGCATGGGGATCGGCAGCCGAGCCCAGTTTGAGGAGCGCGATGCCGGCGCTCGCGGTGACCACCTGCGCCTTGGCTCCGGAGGACTGCACCAGCCGCGGCAGCCAGCCCTCCAGCCCAAGCCCGTTGACAAAGACGAGTTTCGCCTCCGCGATCCGCTTCGCATCGCCCGGCGCGGGCGTATAGACGTGCACGTCGCTGTCCGCCCCGACCAGCGTCGTCAGATTGATACGGTCCCCGCCAACGTTGCGGACGAAATCGGCAAGGATCGAGAAACTCGCGACGACGTTGAGCCGTTCAGCCGCGTGCAGCGGCGAGGCGATCATCAGCGAGGCAAGGAGCAGAAGGAAGCGCATGGCCCTCACGCTTCCAGATGCCGGCCGGGAAACAACTGCCTGACGACGCCGCCGACACGGCCGAACAGGACGGAGACGATGTAGAACACCGTCGCCACCAGGATGATCGCAGGGCCCGAGGGCACGCGGGTCTGGAACGACAGTACGAGGCCGGCGTAGCCCGAGACAGCGGCGGCGATCACGGCGATGCAGATCATGGCTGTGAGATCGCGTGACCAGAACCGCGCAACGCCCGCGGGCAGGATCATCAGGCCGACCGCCAGCAGGGTGCCGAGCGCCTGGAAGCCGTTGACGAGGTTGATGACGACGAGCGCGAGGAAGGCGAGATGCGCAGGCCCCCCGGCCCGGCTCACGGTGCGCAAAAATAACGGATCGACGCTCTCGATCACCAGCGGACGGTAGATCACCGCGAGCACCACGAGCGTGATCGTGGCGTTGAAAGCCACCACCAGCAGCGTCTGATCGTCCATCGCGAGGATGTTGCCGAACAGCACGTGCAACAGGTCGATATTGGTGCCCTTGAGCGAGACGATGGTCACACCCAGCGCCAGCGACGCCAGATAGAAGGTCGCAAGCGAAGCGTCCTCCTTCAACCCGGTCGAGCGCGCGACCACGCCGGCGAGGATCGCAACCGTAAAGCCGGCGATCAGCCCGCCGGCCGTCATCGCAAACAGATTGAGGCCGGAGAGCAGGAAGCCGACGGCCGCGCCCGGCAGGATCGCATGGGCCATGGCATCGCCGACGAGGCTCATCCGCCGCAGCATCAGGAATACGCCGATCGGCGCGCCGGCGAGCGACAACGCGACGACCGCCGCGAGCGCACGCCGCATGAACTCGAATTCGGTGAACGGGCCGATCAGAACGTCATGGATCATGGGATGTCACGCTGCCTGCGAGCGTCCGTCCTCGGCGCAGGCCGTGGCACTGTCGTCGAAGGCCTCGCACATCCGCATCGCGACCAACAGGTTTTCCGGCGTCAGCACCTCCGCCGTCGGTCCCCACGCCACGGGGCCGCGCGCCAGCACCAGCGTCTCGCTGAAGTGCGTGCGCACCATCTCCATGTCGTGCAGCGCGGCGAGCACGGTGCGGCCCTCGCCGTGCCAGTGCTTCACCAGTCCGAGCAGGTCGGCCGTGGTCTTGCTGTCGATCGCGTTGAAGGGTTCGTCGAGCACGATGAGCGCAGCGTCCTGGAGCAGCACGCGCGCGAACAACACGCGCTGCATCTGGCCGCCGGAGAGCGTGCCGATCGGGCGGTTCTCGAAGCCATTGAGGCCAACGGCCGCGATCGCGCGGAGGATCTTTTCGCGCGCGGCCTTGCCGATGCCACCAAACAGGCCGGTCCCGCGCCACAGTCCGGTGCCGACGAAGTCGAACACCGAGATCGGGAAGCTGCGGTCGATCTCCGCGCTCTGCGGCAGATAGGCGATGTCCCTGCTATCGAGCCCGCCAAGATGGATGCTGCCGTCGAGCGGCTTCAGGATTCCGACGATGCCGCGCAGCAGCGTCGACTTGCCGGCACCGTTCGGGCCGATCACGGCGACCAGCGCGCCGGGCGCGACCTCGCCGTTGAGATGGTGCACGGCCGGATGGCGGTCGTAGCCGAGCGTGACGTTGTGAAAGTGCAGCGCTGCCATGGTCACCTCATCGCCAGCCAGACGACGCCCCAGAGCACGGCGCAGACGGCGGCCGCGGCCGAAAGACGGCCTGCGAGGGTCATGCGCAGGATCGACCAGGGCGCGTCCTGGGCCGGATGCGGAGAGGCCGCATCGTGGACATGGGCGTGGGTGTGGTCGTGCCCATGTGAATGCCCATGGCCATGGGAGTGGCCTCGAGCATGGTCGTGATGATGGGCGTGGGACGCGGCGGGAACCATGCTAAGACGTTATATTATAACATTACCCGTGTCCACGCCCCGGCTTAGGGCTTGCCAATCACCATCGCGATGGCTGCCGCCACGAACGGGAACGGCACCGACACCGCACAGCGGAACCAGACGAAACGGGCCGGCATGAACGGAATTTCCCATAAAATCACCCGCTGGAAGGCGAACAGGGCCCAGGCGACGACATAGGCGACCACTTGCGGCACCCCGCCGCCCGATTTCAGGGCCACGGTGCCGATGGAAAAGCCGACCACGGGGCCGCCGGGGGTGGCGGCGCCCGCGATCACGGCGGTCGCGACTCCGAGCCAGCCGCTGTCCGGGCCGAGCCAGCCGGTGATCACCTCCTGCGGGATGATGGCGGCGATGTAGCCCGAGCCGATCACGCCCAGCGCAATGCGCGGCACGATGTTGATGAAGTCCATCGAGCCTTCGCGCAGCGAGGCCTTGAACACGGGAGGGCCGCGGCGGAAGGCGATCAGGCCGACGCCGAACACCGAGCCCCACAACAGAATATCGATGAGGAGTGCCGCGCTCACGCCGCCTCCTCGTCGCTCGCACGCTTCGGATAGACCCGGACATAGACGAAGCGGCCGAGCGCGCCAGCGAGCACCGGCAGTGGCAGCGAGATCAGAATGCGCCACAGCGTGAAGTCGGTGCCCATGATCGGGATTTCCCAGGCGACCGCGCGGCCGTAACCGATCAGCGTCCAGCTCACGACCATGGCGATGGTGGCGCCGAAATCAGCGCCGACCGCGAGCAGCGCGCTCGCCACCGGATAGGCGGTGAAGGGACCACCGGGCAGGATCGCGCCGAAGGCTGTGCCGATCAGAAGGCCCATCAGGCCGGACTTCGGCCCGAGCGAGCGCGAGACCTTTTCGTGCGGCAGGATTTCCGAGATGAACGCCCCGAGCAGGCAGCCGGCCAGCACGCGCGGCAGGATGCCGCCGAACAGCGAGAGATCGTGGGTGAGAATCTCCAGGACACCATCGGTGCCGTCGCGCCGCCAGACCAACGCCGCGCTCACCGCCACCAGAGCCGCGATGATGATCGTCGACCAGCCGATCGGCTTTCGCGCACGCCCCGGCCGCGGCTCGGACTCGGCGTCTTCGGCAGGCGCCGGCGGTTTCGGGGACAGTTCTGACAACGGGCTGGGTCGGCTCGAGGGTGATGCCCGTCCTGATTAAGGGCGCCGCCGACGCCATGCAAACAGTACGATGACCGGAGCGATGCGCGCCTTGCGCAGGGCTATGCGAGGAAGATGCGAATTCCGCACAGCAAAAAGGCGGCCGCGCATGCGACCGCCTTTTTGTCATTCCGGGGCGGCGCGTCAGCGCCGAGCCCGGAATCCATCGGGCGTCAGCCCGAGTGGATAGATGGATTCCGGGCTCGCGCTTCCGCCTTCGCTCTCCGAGCTTCGGCGGACAAGTCGCGCGCCCCGGAATGACGCAGGGACTCAGGCCTTCTCGAACAGGGACTCGACGTACTCCCAGTTCACGAGGTTCTCGACGAACGCCTTCAGATAGTCCGGACGGCGGTTGCGATAGTCGATGTAGTAGGAGTGCTCCCAGACGTCGCAGCCGAGGATCGGGGTAGCACCGTGCACCAGCGGATTCTCGCCATTCGGGGTCTTGGAGATTTCAAGCTTGCCGTTCTTGACCTGGAGCCAGCACCAGCCGGAGCCGAACTGGCCAACGCCGGCCGCCTGGAAGTCGGTCTTGAACTTGTCGAAGCCGCCGAGGTCTTCGTTGATCTTCTTCTCGAGCTTGCCCGGCAGCTTGGTGCCTCCGCCATTGGGCTTCATCCAGCTCCAGAAGTGGATGTGGTTGTAGTGCTGGCCGGCATTGTTGAACACCGCGGGGTTCTTGCCGAACGAGCCCTTGACGATCTCCTCAAGGGACTTGCCTTCCCATTCGGTCCCCTTGAGCGCGTTGTTGCCGTTGGTGACGTAGGCCTGATGATGCTTGTCGTGGTGGAATTCCAGCGTCTCCTTCGACATGAACTGGCCGAGGGCGTCATAGGCGTAAGGGAGAGGGGGCAGCGTAAAGGTCATGGGTTCTTGTCCGCAACTGGGTGGGGAACTGGCTTAACGAGGACTCTTATAGAAGGTTCCTGCGACGTTAAATACCGCCAATTTGCGAAAACGCCTGATGCGGGCATGGCCTGGATGCCCAACTTCGCCGCAGGCAAGCCGCCGTTCACTCCGGCTTGATCATTCGCCGCAAAATATCATTGCCTTTGAACCGCTTATGACAGAACGAATACACCACGCGGCCGAAATGCGAAAGAGAGAGCCATGAGCGTCGAGATCGACATTTTGAACGGCGACGCCTCGTGGTCGATCGCAAAGCCGCTGCATCAGGCAGTCTGGGGACCGCAGATGGTCGAGAAGCTGCCCTGGGGCCATGTCAAATGGGCCAATGCCGATCTTCGCGTGCTGATCGAGACGCCCGAGGACGGCCTCGTCTGCCATGTCGGCATCTACTTCCGCACCATCAGCTGGAACGGCCGCAAGGTGCATGTCGGCGGCATTGGCGGCGTCTGCACGCGCGAGGACCGCCGCGGCCGCGGTTACGCAACCATGGCGATCGACGCGGCGGTGCACACCATGCGGGCCAACGAGGCAGTCCGCTTCGCGATCCTGTTCTGCGAGCCGCACAATTTCGCGTTCTACGAGGCCCGCAAATGGCAACCCTTTACGGGCGAGGTGTATTGCGAGCAGCCGGAGGGGCGGATCCGCTTCGACTACATGGCGCCCTACGTCTTCGACATCGTCCGTGCGCCGACGCTGGGCACGATAGACCTATGCGGCCTGCCCTGGTGAGCCCCGCGTGAGGTGAGGGTTGGCGCGGGAGTGCTGCGCCCTGTAATATGTCGATCATCATCTAATATTCCACCCGGTGAGACATGACGATCGACGCCCCCGCAGACGCCGCGCCGCCGCGTGCCCCGGTCGCCTCCCCCATCGCGAGCCTGTTGACGGCGCCGATCCTGCCGACGCTGCTGCGCCTGGCGATCCCCAACATGATCGCGATGGTCGGTAGCACGCTGGTTGCGATCGCCGAGACATCCTATATCGGCCGGCTCGGCACCGTCCCGCTCGCCGCGATCGCGCTGGTGTTTCCGTTCGCGATGCTGACGCAGATGATGAGCGCGGGCGCGATGGGCGGCGGCGTCTCCTCGGCGATCAGCCGGGCGCTGGGCGCCGGGAAACGTGACCGCGCCGCGACGCTGGCGCTGCATGCCGCCATCATCGGCCTCTGCGGCGGGCTGTTCTTCACGGTGATGATGCTCGTCTTCGGCCGCGCATTCTTCACGCTGCTCGGCGGGCACGATCGCGTGCTCGAGGAGGCCTGCGGTTATTCACAGGTGCTGTTCTCCGGCGCCATCGCGATCTGGCTCGTCAACACGCTGGCCTCGGTGATCCGCGGCACCGGCGACATGCGCCTGCCGTCGATGACGCTGATCGGGGCGAGCCTGGTGCAGGTCGCGCTGGGCGGCACGCTCGGGCTCGGCCTGTTCGGCGTGCCGCAATTCGGCATGCCCGGAGTCGCCTCCGGCCAGTTGATCGCGTTCACCTGCGCCGCAATCTTCTTCCTCTGGTATCTCCTGTCGGGCCGCAGCCGGCTGCCGCTGAATTTCCGCGCATTTCATTTCGAGCGCGCGATGTTCTTCGACATCCTCAAGGTCGGCGCGGTGGCCTGCCTGTCGCCACTCCAGACCGTGCTCACCATTCTGATCTTCACCAAGATCCTTGCAACCTTCGGGACCGAGATGCTGGCCGGCTACGGCATTGGCTCGCGGCTGGAGTTCTTGCTGATCCCGATTACCTTCGCCTTCGGCATCGCCTCGGTGCCGATGGTCGGCATGGCGATCGGCGCGGGACAAATGAAGCGCGCGCGGCGCGTCGCCTGGACGGCTGCCGCAGCGTCCGGCCTCACGGTCGGCCTGATCGGCCTCGTCGTCGCGCTCGATCCGTCGCTGTGGGTCTCGCTCTTCACCCGGGACCCCGGCGTCACCGCCGCGGCGCACAGCTATTTCCACTGGGCCGGCCCGGCCTTCGTGTTCTTCGGCATCGGCGTATCGCTGTACTTCTCCTCGCAAGGCGCGGCCCGCGTCGGCGGGCCGGTGCTGGCCTCCACGGCGCGGCTTCTGATCGTCGCCATCGGCGGTATCAGCCTCGTCATGGCGCAGGCCCCGGCTTGGACCTTGTTCGCGCTGGTCGGCGGCGCAATGGTCGTGTTCGGGCTCTCGACGGCAGCCTCGGTCGCCTTCGTCCGCTGGGGCAAATGAACGCAGGAATGTGATTCCATCCAGCGTTGCACTATCCTGCTGGGCTGCTATGGAGGCGCCTCCATTTTCGGGGCTCACTCCATGTTCAACCGATTCGCCATCCTCTCCGCCGTTCTGGCTGCGCTGTCCGGCACGACTGCCGCGCATGCACAGAGCGCCGATGCCAGCGGCACCTGGCTCACCCAGGCGGGCGACGCGCGCGTAAAGATCAGCAAATGCGGCGCCGGCCTCTGCGGCGTCATCGTCTGGCTCCGCGAACC
>JAEYRD010000036.1 GCA_023435725.1 Pseudomonadota bacterium
AGGTGAAGCCCAACACACGGCCTTCCCTGCGCAGTGGTTTGACGGCTTATGCCGCGCTCTCCCGGGAGCCGAGTTCGTTCTGGCCTCCCTCGCCCCAGCGAAATTCGCGGACACCGCGCCGGTTGACGCGAATGCCGCCTCCGCAAGAGCTTGACCGTAGCAACGACGGTCAGGACCACACGGTTTTGCCGTACGCACGGCCCGCTTGTTCGCCGCATGATCTCCCGACGTTGTCGACCTTGCCGGAAGAATGCTGGCGAGACGAACCTGACAGCGCCGCTCATCTGGCACGAAGCCTCGGGCTCACGGAGAGCAATCCGCCCTGCCCTTGGCCTCTCGCGCCCGACGCTACCGCGTCCACCGCAACCCGGCTCGCGAAACGTGACGACACACGATCGCCCCTCAAGGTCAAGCCGGGATGCGCGACACTTACGCCATTTCCGAATTTCGGTAAAGCAGAATATTTTTGTGGAACGAGGTTGACGCCAATAAGGGTGTTTTGCCCGTCAGGCACCCGTAACCCGGATGAAGCCAACGGGGGGCCGCCGGGTTACGACAAAATCAGCTACAGCGAAGACAGCCGCTTAGTACGGCTGGTAGTAGTAGCGCTGACCATAGTAGGGACCGCCGCCATAATATCCCGGACCGCCGTAGTAAGGACGCCCGCCGTAATAATAGCGGTTCTCGTAATACTCCTGGCGCCGGCTTTCCGCGATCGCGCCTCCGATCAGACCTGCCGCCATGCCCATGAAGGCAAGGCCCGCAGCGTTCGGGCCGCGTCGATAATAATGACGGCGGCGCGCTGCGCTGAAGTCCGTTACGTCGGATGAGCCCTGGCCTGCCATAGCGGTCTTTGCGAGCGGCGCCTGGGCCGACACTGAGGACGCCGCAGCCGAAGGCGACACGGAAGCTGCAGTCAGCGCGAGGCTTGCGAGCACCGCCAGCATGGTGTTGCGGCCAAGTTTGGAGTCTACGGGCCTATCACTCATCTCGACGTCCTCTGTTCTCACCCAAAGAGACATAAGCAAACGATCTACAACGCGCAAACCACTGAAGTGGTTTCGTGATCGCGGCAATCTGCCACGCTTTGAACGACTCTAGACCGCGCGATCAGGCCCAGCTTGGACCACCTAACCTGAGCGGATCATGAACGGGGGCGAAATTTTTCATTCACCTAGGCGTTCACGTGAAGCGACGCATCAACCGACGCCGTCGGGATCGATGCAATTTCGCGATGCCCGCGGCGGTCCTCGGCGGGATCGGCGCCATCGCGATCGCGGTACGTGGATGAAGCTGTTCCCAGCGCTGCGGGAAGTCGATCAGCTCGGATCACCTTAAGACAACGCGCCGAGCACGCCGCGCGTGGCCTTGTCGATCTCCTCGACGTAGCGGCGGCGAGCGAAGGTCTCGGTGAGGAAGCCGACCACCTTGCGGCTGTCGGTGGAATCGACCACCGCCAGCATCTCGGCCTCCGCCTCGTCGAACACCGCCATCGCCGACTTCACATTCATTTCCGGGATCAGCACGATGTCGATCAGGCGCGCGAGCTCGATCACCTGGATGTCGTCGGCGATGGTGTCGAGATCGCCCGAGAACAGATCGGGCAGCATGACGAGGCCGACGTACTCGTCGGCATTGTTGACGATGACGATTCCGGGCCGCGATCCCAGCGCGAACTCGCGACGCACGGCAGCAATCGTCGTAGTCGAGGGCACCTTGCCGACGTCAGAGCGCATCAGCCGCTCCACGGTCAGGTTTCGCAGCCAACCGACATCGTTGGCGCTCCGTATGGTCTCTCCGCGCAGATGCAGGCGCCAGGTCGAGAAAGAATGTCCGAACATGAAGCGGACGCAGATCGAGGTGACGATGCAGCCGGCCAGCACCACCGCGGTGACGTCGACGTTGCGCGTCATCTCGAGCACGAGGAACGACATGGTCAACGGACCGCCGACAACGGCGACGCCGAGCGTCGCCATGCCGGTCAGCATCGCGACCAGCGGATCGATCGCGAAGTTCGGGCTGACCAGCAGGAGAACCCCAGCGAAGAATTTTCCGATCAGGCTGCCGACGAACAGCGAGGCGAAGAACAGACCGCCGCGGAAGCCCGAGGCAAGCGAGATCAGACAGGCCGTCAGCTTCAGGCCAATGATCAGCGCTACGAAGCCGATCGTCATCTCGTGAAAGAGATCGAGGACCATGGCGCCGTGGCCTGCCGCGAGCACCTGCGGCGTGACGATGGCGAAGCCGCCGACGATGAGGCCGCCGATCACAGGACGGAACCAGACCGGCAGCCAGGCGAACAGGTGCTCGAACGTCGATGACGAGCGCATCACGGCGATACCGACGCCGCTGGTGACAAGCGCGAGCCCGATCAACGCCAGATATTGCTCGACGCCGACCGAGCTGACCTTCGGTATTTCGATCGAATACGGTGCGCCACCGAGCCATTGCGCGGTCAGGGCACCTGCAAGCGAGGCCGCCAGGATCGGCGCCGCGCTGCCCACCGAGTAGACGCCGACGATCAGCTCGCAGGCGTAGAAGGCGCCAGTGATCGGCGCGCCGAAAGCCGCTGCGATCGCCGCGGCAGCACCGCAGCCGACCATCAGACGCAGATCGTTGCGGCGAAGATTGAAGAACTTGCCGAGCAACGAGGCGATGCCGGAGCCGATCTGGGTATAGCCGGCCTCGAGGCCGACGGAGGCCCCACAGCCGTTCGAGATCAGCGTCTGGCTCGACACCACCACACTGTCGCGCATCGACAGATTGCCGCCGCGCAGCGCGTTGGCCTCGATCGGGTCGACCGCGTTCGAGATCTTCATCCGCCGCCGCGACCATTCCATGATGCCGAGCGCCAGCCCGCCGAGTGCAGGAGCGGTCAGCGCCGCCCAGGGGTTCACGCGCGCATTGGCGGAAAGTCGGACATCGACGGGAATGCCGTAGATCACCACATGGGCAATCTGCGCGATCTCGGCCATCAGCGTTACGACCGCGCCGGCCAGCGTGCCGATCACGAGCGCGAGCGGGATCAGGTAGAACTCGTTGCTGCGCAGGAGCGCGCGCAGCCGAACCATGGTGCGGTTCGTCCCCTTGCCATCGACGAAATATCTGATCCGCGCGAACACCGCTTGCCGTCCTAGCCTTCCGACATGCCGTAGCCCGCCATGCGCTGGCGAACCCGTTCGATCTCGTCGCTCGATAGCAGCGGCGGTGTCCCGATCTGGAGGCAGCCGTGATACTGCCGCGCCAGCGTCTCGACCTCGACGGCGAGCCACATTGCCTTGTCCAGCGTCTTGCCGACCGCGATCATGCCGTGATGGTCGAGCAGGCAGGCGAGCCGGCCCTCCAGCGCCCGCACCGCATGCTCGGAGAGTTCCGCCGTGCCGAAGGTGGCATAGGGTGCGCAGCGGATGCTGTCGCCGCCCGCGGCCGCGATCATGTAGTGCACGGGGGGAATCTCCATGCCCATGATCGCCAGGATGGTGCAATAGGTCGGATGGGCGTGCACCACGGCGTTGACGTCGGACCGCGACTTCAGGATGTCGCGATGGAAGCGCCACTCGCTCGACGGCTTCTGGCCGGGCGCATGCGAGCCATCCATCGCCATGAAGACGATCAGCTCGGGCGTCATTGCGTCGTAGGGCACGCTGGTCGGCGTGATCAGGAGCCCATTTCCAAAACGCAGGCTGATGTTGCCCGACGTGCCCTGGTTGATGCCGAGCGCATTCATGCGGCGGCAGGCGTCGATGATGGCCTGCCTCTTGTCGAGCTCGTCCCCTGTCATCGACATCCCGATTTCATCCCGACCTTCTTGGCGATGGGCGTTTGTTAAACCGGAAGTACGTCAAAGCAATATGGCAGTGCAAGCGAAAGCGGCCTGGATCACGCCTCGTCTCGCCGCCAGGTCCGCGCCCCTGCAAAATGGACTGTAAAATCAACATATTAGCGGATTTCCGCGCCCTATGGCAGGCTCGTCCGAACGGCCGCTATGCCATTGATCACGAACTGCACCGAATAGGCCGCGAGCAGCATTCCGAGCACGCGCGAGAGCACGGCATTGCCGGTACGCCCGAGGGTCCGGGCGATCAAGCTCGCTGAGACAAAGCACAGCATGCAGAGCAGGCACACGGAGACCACGACCGCGATGATGAGCGCGAGCCTCGCCCCGTAGCCGGCGTCGCCCGCCAGGAGCAGCGTGGTGGCGATCGCGCCGGGACCGGCCATCATGGGAATGGCCAAGGGGAACACCGCGACATCCGACGCATGCTCCGAGGTCGCCTTGTCGGCCTCGCGGGCCTCGCGATGCGGGCGGTCACCGAAGATCATCTGGTAGGACACGCCGAACAACAGCAGCCCGCCGGCGATCTGGAATGCGGGGATACCGATCCCGAGCTGGCGCAGCAGCCAGTTTCCGACCAGCGCAATCACAACCAGGATAGAAGCCGCGATCAGCGGTGCACGCAGCGCGATCATCCGCTTGACCTTGTCGGGCATGCCCCCGGTCGCAGCGAGGAAGGCCGGCGCAAGGCCAACGGGATCGACCACCAGCAGAAGCGTCACGAAGGCAGACAGGGCGAAGTCGAGCATGGGTCAGGCGTCTCGGCAGGCGTGGCTCCGGCGGCAAGCCATAACCGCTTGCGAGGGCCTTCGCGAGGAACATTTGCTGACGCAGACTCTTGATCGCCCGAGGATTGAGGAAGGGCATGCCTTCCCGTGTCGCCTCATGAGGAGGACTTATGGCTAAACGAGCGAAGAAACGTGCGAACAAGACAAAGACCGCGGCGCGCCGCACGCGTCAGGCGCCGAAGATGCTGAGCGACCTGTTCTTGGAGACGCTGAAAGACATCTATTTCGCCGAGAACAAGATCATCAAGACGCTGCCCAAGATGGCCAAGGCCGCCCATTCGAAGGATCTTGCGGCCGCCTTCAACAAGCATCTGCGGGAGACGCAGGGCCAGGTCAAACGGCTGGATCAGATCTTCAGGATGCTGGACAAGCCGGCCCGCGGCAAGCCTTGCGAAGCGATCAATGGCATCACCGATGAGGGGGCCGAGATCATGAAGGACTTCAAGAACGCCCCTGCCCTCGACGCCGGCCTGCTCGCCGCTGCGCAAGCCGTCGAGCACTACGAGATCTCCCGCTACGGCACGCTCCGCACCTGGGCGGAGGAGCTCGGCATGCCGGAGGCAGCAAGGCTCCTCCAGGATACGCTGGACGAGGAAGAGGCGACCGACCACGCGCTGACCGAACTCGCGACCTCCGTCATCAATCTCGAAGCGGAGGCCGAGTACCGCAAGGCCGCCTGATCTGCACGCTGTGCCCAACTAATGCCTTCGACGCCGCGGAACATCTCCGCGGCGTCGATGCGTCTGACTGCAAGGCCTCCTCCGGTTCGGGGGGCCAGGCATGCTCCAAACGCGCGATGCTGGAATTCCGGGGAACCATCCCCATATGCTGGTTTTCCAATCGCAGCGCCTTCCCCCAGAGTTTGCCCATGCAACCCAAAAATCCCCTCGACTGGATGCTGTCCGAAGCCCTGGACTCGCTGACCCGCGCCGAACGGCTGCGGCAGCAGTTCGGCCGGCAGGAAGCCTATTGGGAGCCGCCGATCGACGTGCTCGAAACGGAGCATGAGCTCCTGATCCTGGTAGCGCTTCCCGGTGTCAATCCCGACAATGTCGAGACGGTGATCCACGACGGCGTGCTCGTCATCTCCGGCCAGCGCACCCTTCCGCCGGAGCTTCGTAACGCCCGTATCCACCGGCTCGAGCTGCCGCAAGGCCACTTCGAGCGGCGCATCGCGCTTCCCGTTGGCCGCTACGCCATCAGCCGCTTCGTGATGGACGGCTGCGTCGCACTGCGCCTCGCCAAATCCTGAGGTCGATCATGGCCACCGAACAGATGAATAACACCCAGACCAATTCCCAGAACAGTCCTGACGTGAACATCCCCGAAGACGCGCTGATCATCATACCCGTGCGCGAGATGGTGCTGTTTCCCGGCGCCATCGCGCCGATCGCGATCGGCCGGGCGAAGTCCATCGCCGCGGCACAACAGGCGCTGCGCGAGCAGCGGCCCGTCGGCATCGTCCTGCAGCGCAGCCCCGAGATCGAGGAGCCCGGGCCGGACGATCTCTACAGGGTCGCAACCATCGCCAACATCGTGCGCTACATCACCGCGCCCGACGGCACTCATCACATCGTCTGCCAGGGCGTGCAGCGCGCGCGCATCCTCGACTTCCTGCCAGGCACGCCGTTCCCGGCTGCTCGCATGCAGCAGATCCCGGAGCCGACCACGACCTCGCCCGAGATCGAGGCGCACGCGCTGAATCTGCAGCGCCAGGCCATCGAGGCGATCGAGCTGCTGCCGCAGGCGCCGCCGGAGCTGGTCACGATGTTCCAGAACACCACCGCGCCCGGCGCGCTGGCGGATCTGGCGACCTCGTTCATGGACATCAAGCCGCAAGACAAGCAGGAGGTGCTGGAGACAATCGACCTCGCCCTGCGCGTCGAGAAGGTGTCGAAGCACCTGGCCGAGCGGCTGGAGGTGCTGCGCATCTCCAACGAGATCGGCCAGAAGACCCGCGCCAGCTTCGACGAGCGGCAACGCGAGGCGATCCTGCGCGAGCAGATGGCGACCATCCAGCGTCAGCTGGGCGAAGGCGACGGCAAGGCCGCCGAGGTCGCCGAGCTGACGGCTGCCATCGCCAAGGCCAACATGCCGCCGGAGGCGGAGGCGCACGCCAAGAAGGAGCTGCGCCGCTACGAGCGCATGCCGGAGGCCGCCGGCGAAGCCGGCATGGTCCGCACCTATCTGGACTGGCTGATCGAGCTGCCCTGGGCGTTGCCGGCGGAGAAGCCGATCGACATCAAGGAAGCACGGCGCATCCTGGATGCCGATCATTTTGGATTGGAGAAGATCAAGAGCAGGATCATCGAATATCTGGCGGTTCGCAAGCTCGCCCCGCAGGGCAAGGCCCCGATCCTGTGCTTCGTCGGCCCGCCCGGCGTCGGCAAGACCTCGCTCGGCCAGTCCATCGCACGCGCGATGGATCGCCCCTTCGTGCGCGTCAGCCTCGGCGGCGTGCATGACGAGGCCGAGATCCGCGGCCACCGTCGTACCTATATCGGCGCGCTGCCCGGCAACATCATCCAGGGCATCAAGAAGGCGGGTGCACGGAACTGCGTCATGATGCTGGACGAGATCGACAAGATGGGGCGCGGCATTCAGGGCGACCCTTCCGCTGCGATGCTGGAGGTGCTCGACCCCGAGCAGAACGGGACGTTCCGGGACAACTACCTGGCCGTGCCCTTCGACCTGTCGCGCGTGGTGTTCATTGCGACCGCCAACATGCTGGACCAGATTCCGGGTCCGCTGCTCGACCGCATGGAGCTGATCAGTCTCGCCGGCTACACCGAGGAGGAAAAGCTGGAGATCGCGCGGCGCTACCTGGTGCGGCGGCAGCTGGAGGCCAACGGCTTGACGGCCGAGCAGGCCGAGATCGAGCCTGAGGCACTGAAGCTGATCGTGAAGGGCTACACCCGCGAAGCCGGCGTGCGCAATCTGGAGCGCGAGATCGGGAAGGTGTTCCGCTACGCGGCGGTGCAGGTCGCCGAAGGCACGGCTGCGAAGGTCGTGGTGACGCCGAAGGATATCGCCACGGTGCTCGGCCAGCCGCGCTTCGAAGGCGAGATCGCGCAGCGCACCAGCATTCCGGGCGTGGCCACCGGCCTTGCCTGGACGCCGGTCGGCGGTGACATCCTGTTCATCGAGGCCTCGCGCGTGCCCGGCAGGGGCGGCATGATCCTGACCGGCCAGCTCGGCGACGTCATGCGCGAGAGCGTGCAGGCTGCGATGACGCTGGTGAAGAGCCGCGCGACGCAGCTCGGCATCGATCCGTCGCTGTTCGAGAAGAGCGACATCCACGTTCACGTTCCGGCGGGTGCGACCCCGAAGGACGGACCGAGCGCGGGCGTTGCGATGTTCACGGCGCTGACGTCACTGCTCACCAATCGCACGGTGCGCAGCGACACTGCGATGACCGGCGAGATCTCGCTGCGCGGCCTGGTGCTGCCCGTCGGCGGCATCAAGGAGAAGGTGGTGGCGGCGGCCGCTGCCGGATTGAAGCGGGTGATGCTGCCGGCGCGCAACAAGCGGGATTACGACGACATCCCGCAGAGCGCGCGGGACAAGCTCGAATTCATCTGGCTGGAGCGCGTCGACGAAGCGATCGCCGCAGCGCTCGAGCCGGCTGATGCCAAGGTCGAAGCGGCGGAGTGAATGCGATGAAGAAACTGCTGGAAGGAGCAAAGAGGTCGCGGAAGACGCAGCGGCTGCGCCAGCTACTGGACCGCGCGATCGACCGGGTTCGTGATGCACTGGCAGTACCGGAGCCGCGGCTTCAGCCGGTCCCGGTCCGGGTGAAGCGCCGCAAGGGCTGAACCCCTCCGCTTCAGCCCTCGCGGTCGTCAAATATAAAAGGCCCCCTCCTTCGAGGGGGCCTTTGCGTTCTCAGGCCACAGCGTCCTTGGCGGCCTTGACCGGGCGGGCGCGGACGATCTTCCGGGCCGGCTTGGCCTTGAACATCATCTCTTCACCCGTGAACGGGTTGGTACCCTTGCGCGCCTTGGTCGCGGGCTTCTTGATGACCACGAACTTGGCGAAGCCCGGCACCAGGAACAAGCCGTTCTTCTTGAGCTCCTTGTGACCGACGTCGGTCAGCGTCTCCATGACGCTCTTGACGTCGCGCTTGGAAAGCTCGGTGGCGGTCGCAATCTTTTCGATCAGCTGCGATTTCGACATTTGGGTTGGCATCGTGTCTCCTCTGATTCGTTGCCGGTTGCATATTAGACCAACCGGCGAACGCCTATAGCCTTCTGCACAGTTTTGTCGCGGTTTTACGGGCTTTTTTGGCCCCCTGTGGCAAAAAACCCTACATTTTAGCGGCTTCCTGAGCGGACGGCGCCTCGGGCAGCGGTTTTTGCCTTGTTTCAAAGGCCCGCAAGCAGCATTGCTAAAGCTGATTCGCTGCTTTCCACAAGCGACGACCGGCCTCCTTGCCGGAGGCCGGTCGCGATTCACCCTGAAAAATAAGGCTAGACGCGCTCTATGATGATCGCCGGTGCCATGCCGCCAGCAGCACACATGGTGACGAGACCGCGCTTGAGATCGCGCCGTTCGAGTTCGTCCAGCACGGTGCCGATCAGGATCGAGCCGGTCGCGCCGATGGGATGACCGAGTGCGATCGAGCCGCCATTGACGTTGACCTTGGCGCGGTCGAGCTTGAGGTCGCGGATGTATTTTTCCGCAACGACCGCGAAGGCCTCGTTGATCTCGAACAGGTCGATGTCGTCGATGGTCAGCCCCGCCTTCGCCAGCACCTTGCGCGTCGCCGGCACCGGCGCGTTCAGCATCAGCGTCGGCGAGTCCCCCATGTTCGCCATCGCGACGACACGGGCGCGCGGTTTGAGGCCGTGCGCCTTGGCGTAAGCAGGCGAGGCCAGAAGGATCGCAGCGGCGCCGTCGACGACGCCGGACGAATTGCCCGCGTGGTGCATGAAGTCGATCTTCAGGTCCGGATATTTCTGCAGGATCAGGCCGCGATAGGTCGTGCCCTTGTCGTCGAGCGCATAGTCGGCGATCGCGGGGAATGCCGGCTTCAGCGCGCTGAGGCCTTCCATCGTGGTCTGTGGCCGCGGATATTCTTCGTGGTCCAGCGCAAGGCTGCCGTCCTCGCGGTGAACCGGCACGAGGCTCTTCTTGAAGTGACCGTTCGCCATCGCATGCGCTGCGCGCTTCTGGCTTTCGAGCCCGAGCGCATCGACGTCCTGGCGCGTGATGCCTTCCAGCGTCGCGATCGCGTCGGCACAGATGCCCTGGTGCGACTGCGGATGCCGCGCGCGCAGGCGCAGATTGCCGTTGTCCATCATCATCGGACCGCCGCCGCGACGTCCCTCCATCGACATCATCTCGCAGCCGCCCGCGATGACGAGGTCTTCCGACCCCGACATGATCGAGGCCGCCGCCATGTTGACGCTGGTAATGCCGGAGCCGCAGAAGCGGTCGAGCGTCACGGCGCTGGCACGCACGTCGTAGCCGGCGTCGAGCGCTGACATGCGACCGAGATCACCGCTTTGCGTTGCGACCTGCGCACTGCAGCCCCAGACGATGTCGTCGACGTCGGCGGTGTCGATGCCGGTGCGATCGGCGAGCGCGCGCAGCACGGTTGCACCGAGTTGCTGCGGATGAATGCCCGAAAGCGCTCCCTTGCCGGCCTTGCCGACGCCTCGCGGAGTCCGGCAGGCATCGATGATCAGTGCGTCAACCATTGGCGTTGTCCTCTTGTTGTGGATGTTGCGAGGCGTTGTGAATCAGGGGGAGAGTTGAGTCAATGCGCGCCGGCGCGGCCCCTCCTTGCAAAAAACTGAAAAACAACCCCATGCAAAGGAGGCGTCCCGGGCGGCGGATCAGGCGCGGCTGCGCTCGCGAAGCGATTGATGCGTCGAGTAAAACAGCGGCAGCCGCGCAACCCCTCTCCACTTCGCCCCACTTGCAGGCAGCGGTCGTATTTTACGCACAGCGGAAAATTCGAATGAGGCGGAACTTCCGGAGAAAGCGGTTGCAAACGGCAGCTTTCCACTCGCCCCTCACCGCGCGAGCGAAGCCCGCCCGCCCCGCAAGAACAGGGCGCGGGCGAGAGATCACGCCCCCGCCGAGTTCGTCGCAATCACGTTGCGATAGAAGCTCGCACTGAGTTTAGGCGTGCGCACCTGGGTGTCGAAATTGACATGATACAGCCCGAAACGCTTGTTGAGCCCGAACACCCATTCGAAATTGTCCATCAGGCTCCAGAGGAAGTAGCCGCGCACCGGCACGCCTTCGGCGGTGGCGCGCTGGAGTTGCGCCAGATAGTTGCGCAGATACATGATGCGGTCGGTATCGTAGATCTTGCCGTCGGGCGTGACCACATCGTCGCCGGAGGCGCCGTTCTCGCTGATATAGATCGCATCCGTCTTCCAGATCTTGGCAGCCAGCTTCGGTACCCAGTAGATCGACTCGGGACCAACCCGCAGCCAGTCCGAGTTCATGTGCGGGAAGGATTTCGGGATCGGCAGCGGCATGAAGCCCGCGCCCTCGTCGGAGGCCACCACGTAGTTCTGCGGCGCGTAGATGTTGAGGCCGAGGAAATCGACCGGTGAGGAGATGACCTTCAACTCCGCATCGGTGAATTTCGGCGCGTTGGGCCCGGCGAATTTCAGGAACGCGTCGGTATACTGGCCCGTCATGATGACGTTGAGATAGCCGGCATTCATCTCGCGCAGCGCGATCTCGGCCGCGCGGACGTTTTCCGGCGTGTCGATCGCGGGCGCGCAGACGTCGATGTTCTCGGCCGGCCCTACCCTGGTGCCGCGGCGGCCGTGGGCGCGCACCGCCTGCACCGCAAGCCCGTGCGCGAACGCGCTGTTGTGCCTGATCTGGTTGACCTCGGCCTGCGGCAGCGTCATGCCGGGCGCGTCAATGCCGATGCCGTAGCCGAAATGGACGAAGCGGCCGCTTTCGTTCAACGTGAACACGTTCTTGACGCGATCCGTCAGATGCTCCGCGACATAGGCCGCATAATCGCCGAAGATCTTGCAGGTCTCCGTCGAGCGCCAGCCGCCGAAGCGATCCTGGAGCGATTGCGGCAGGTCCCAATGATAGAGCGTCAACCACGGCTCGATGCCGTTCTTCAGCAGTTCGTCGACGAGGCGATTGTAGAAGTCGATCCCCGTGGGGTTCGGCTTGCCGTCGCCATCCGGAAACAGCCGCGGCCAGGCGACCGAGAAGCGATAGGCCTTGCAGCCGAGCTCCTTGATGAGCGCGATGTCCTCCTTGTAGCGGTGATAATGCTCGTTGGCGCGGTCGCCGGTGCTGCCATCCTCGATCTTGCCGGGGATACGGACGAACTTGTCCCAGATCGAGGCCCCTCGCCCGTCCTCGTTGACCGCGCCCTCGATCTGATAGGACGAGGTGGCGGTGCCCCAGACAAAGCCCGCCGGAAAGCCGTTCGCGCTACGCGGCGCTGCCGCCGCCGGCTTGGCCTCAGCGATCTCCAGAGGGTTTGCGATTCCGGCTGCGGACAATCCCGCGATCTTCGCGAACTGGCGACGCGAGACCTGGTCCGACATTGATACTGCCTCCGAGATGATTGTTGCGGCGGCACAATGGCGGGTCGCGAGCGGTTTGAGAAGCGGAAGTGCGGGCTGGGCAGAATGCAGAATTGCAGCCCAAACAGCGGCGCAGCTTCCGGCCTGCCGCGTTGAGAGGACGGCGTGATCTCAGCGCGGCATTACTTTGGCAGGCATTCCACATTGTAGGCGATGATGATCTGGGCCGGATCGGCCTTGCCTATGCTTTTTAGGTCCTCCAGGCCGCTTCTCAACCTGTCGCCGGCATGCTTGAGGCTGCTTTCGAGTGACGCCTTGGCCGCCTTGCATCGCTCTTCGCTCGAGAACTCCTGAAACACCACGTTGGGGAGCAGCCGCCACTCCGCCTTGTCGCTGGTCGCGGCGGGACTGACCGAATAGGAAAAGACATACATCAGGACCCACATCGGACTACTCCACGTGTGATGCGATGGCAGTGGCGGACTTCGCCCCGGCGCCCTCAAGCCACGCCAGCGCCGCGGTCTTCTGATCGAATGGAAATTGCCGGACCGCGGGCGACACAACCATCTTCGACAGTTGCGTCACGGTCTTCAGGACTGCGCTATCCGTCACCGCAGCGATGCGATCGATATTGCGATGATGAGCCTGAACGAACTTCAGGTGCGCGATCAGTGCGCCGAAGCCGTCCCACCCCGGGAAAGCGTTCACACAGATCATCAGCCCGGTCAGCTTCCCGTTCGCGGCTATGATCGGGTCGACCTCACGCGCCAGCCGCGCGAAGTCCTCCTCTGAAAGCGGACCGGTCGGCGAGACCGTGAGGATGCCCTGGTCCCGCAACAGTTCGGAGTCCATCACGTCATTCGCTCTGCGGTAAGCGGCGGTCGGAACGACCGATCCTGTCGAGGCGGCCTTTGGCTTCTTCTTCGGCCAGCAGCTTCAGCAACATTTGCCGTCGCTCGTCCGATAGTTGGGGGGCCGCAAGCTGCTTCCTGAACAGGGCCAGGTTCTCATAGTGAATGAACGCTTCGAGGGATCCCATGGTTGCCTCCCTGCAGCGACGCCGGAAACGAGCTTAGACGCGTCCGGCCTCAACGCGACATTGTCCCAAGGGACAGCAACTACTGTCGGGGAGCAGCATTCGGTGCGGTCCAGCAACGCGACTGGTCATCAATGCCGACGATGCGAAGGTCAGAAGGTCAATCAAGATGACGGGCGCCGCCAGCACCGTCGATCCGGCTATTGCGGCAATGATGAGTATCAGGAGAAAAAAGAGCCCGGCCGTTGGGCTGGGCTCCCGTTCAGTGATGGACGTCCGCTGTCGACAGCCGAAGCCTACGCGGACATCGAGGTGAGGGTCATTTGATTTCCCACGACGTGTTGTGCGGGATGTCCATAGCAAAATAATCGCCTGAACCAGCCAGCGCCGGCATGGTTATGCAGGCAAATGGCTCGCTTCCGGTGATACCCTTATACTTTCCAGTACCGCCGGTGATGATATGGGTTCCACAGTCCATCTTCGGCTGGGACTTGTCGAGATCCCGAGTATCGAAGGTCGAAAAGATCTTGTCGCCGTCGCTGTCGGCCAGCACGCAGGCTCCGTCAATGTATTTCTTGTCACCTGATGAGACGTTCAGCGCCACGCAACGTGCGGACATCTTGTCCAGCATCTTCTCTCCCTTCATGTTTTGCGTAGTTCCGACCGCCTCCAGCGTGGTGGCTTTGCCGAGTTCGGCAGTATCAATGGTCATCAACGGCCTAAAAATGAAGTGCGTCACATAGGGGGTCGTACCCTTCTTCTCATTCGGCTCGCTCTGAACGGCCGCGGGGGCGATGGCCGCGAGCACTGCGACCGTTGTGCCGACTATGCTCAGGTAAATCGACTTCATTTGTACCTCCTTTGGTATCAAAGGGCGGCCCTCAGACTCTGCCGTGAACCGCCGCCGGATCAAAAAAATGACCTGCTTTGCACGTTGGCATGCTGTAACGACGCTTCGCCCAAAACTGACGAAGCAGAAGTATGTGGGAGGTTGTGCTCAGATCACTGGCTCATGACCTTCTCTGGCAGAACCGGACTCAGGCTGGGCTGATGAACGGTCTACACACGAAGGCACAACCGTACGATCCAAGCAAAGATCACCATAGCATTGAGCGCTGCGGACGTCAGCCATCATGTCTCGAAAAGCGCAGCGCATATCGTCAATTGACCTGACCGATTGCGCAAATGCGAAATCCGACGCTCCTTGTCGATCGCATCACACCCGCAGAATCGAGCGGCGATTTCCGCCGTGCCCCATAGGGCCTTTTACTTGCAACCGGCAGGTGAGCAGGCAGGGTAACCGTGGGCGTCGATTCCCGCAGACACCGAAGCCCAAGTTGGGTCAAAATGCGAATAACTCGGTGCGACCATTCGAGTCGCCCCCACTGCAAGGACAACCACTTGGGTGAGTATTTCGACGCTATCTCGCCCGTGGAAATTGAAACGGAAACACCGTGAGGCCTTGTCCGACGTTCACGCTGCCGCGACAGCGGCGCCGACCCGGCAAGCGCCGATCAACGGGCGGGCGCGTCAAGCGCCTGCAGCTCGTCAGCAGCGGCGATGATCGCGTTCCGGATTTTGAGGAAGTACTCCGCATCAATCCGCGACGCGAGCCAGTCCAGTTCGCCCGTATGGCCGTGTTCATGCACCTTGCGAACCACGCCTTCGCTGATCAGCACCTCGAGGCAGCGCCGGACGTTCGAGCGCGGGAGCCCGAGATATCTGGAAATATCGGAAGCCGTGCGCGGCGGTGCGCCGAGCTCGTCGCTCACACGAATCAACATCGCGACCAGCAGCTCTTCAAACACCGCGCCGACATGCTTGCGAGGGTAACCGCTGCGCATCGCCACGAAGCATGCCACCAACAACCTGCCGACAACCGCCGATTGCTTTTGGCGCCTCGTCAATGCTGCATCTGAATTGCCTTGAATTTCTCCGGCCATTTTCGCCACCGTTGCCTTCGCTTGCCATTGTGCTTAGCTGGCGCACGCTTCGGCCGCAAATGAAGCTGTGTTAAGGTTGGGGACATGGTTCATGCGTCGGCGTATCAGGCAGACTTTCGAGAATGACAGGGTTTTTACGATTGGTGTGACCTGTATCGGGCTCGTGCCGGTCGCAATATTGGTGATTGCTCTTTTCGTTAGGTGAGCCCTCCAGCCCGCCCTTTCGTCACGCCTTCAAACCGCCGAGCGTGCTCGCCACCGCGTCCTGCCTGCGCGTTCCCGCCTTTCACCGACAAACCAGCACGGGTGTTTTCGCGTAGGTCATGACCTTGTTTGTCACACTGCCGATGAGAAGCGTCGAAAGTCCGCTACGCCCATGCCATGACATGACGATGAGGTCGCAGCCTTTGTCCTCGGCTGCGGCGACGATGGCTTGATCGGGCGGCACGCTCTCCACCTGAATTGTCTCGCAGGGAACACCGGCCTCCCCGGCCTTATCTGCCGCGTGATCCAACACGCTCGCATAGTCGCCCGTCACTGCAAGAAGCGGCTCCACGACGTAGATGACGGACACCCTGGCTCCAACGGATTTCGCCAGCGCCAGCCCGTGCGCCACCCCATGCTCCGCCAGTTCCGATCCATCTGTCGGAATAAGAATATGCCGGTACATGCTCCACCTCACGGTTGTCAGGACATATCGCTGCAGTCGGAACGTCAGGCTGGGTTCGCGTTTCGGATCCGGTCTTGCGATAGATCAACATCGCATGCGCGGTGCTGTTGGGCCTGCAAGTGAGCCGGTAGATCGCCAGGTTCTCAGAGATGGAGACCTCGTACGGCAATCGCTTCAACGTGATGCCCCTCCTCTCGGCCGATTTGAGGAAAACAAGGTAACGGCTGGTTACGGCAGCGTCAGGGCGATCGAGCAGTCCCTAGAGTCTCGAACAGCGTTTGTTGCCACCAATCGCTCTCGACCTGATCGAGGACAGCGAGATCGAGCATTGGCCGCAACGCACTGTTCTTGGGTAGAACGATCGCATAACTCTCGTTGCTGAAGCTGGTATCGACGACACGGACGGCACTCGAAAACTCATTGTGAACCATCCAGGTCAGCAACGGCTTGTCGTGGACGAAGGCATCTATCTTGCCGGCTCCCAACGCCGAGAGGCCGCTTTGGATGTCCGGAAATGCTTGAAAGGACAGCCGCTGACGGCCGAAGTAATCGGTCGTCGGGGAGTTCGCGACCGCGCCGACACGTACGGAGCGAAGATCGTTGAAGCCGTGAACGGCACCTTCGAGGCCCCTGCGCGTCAGCGTGGAGGTGATGCCGGCGGTGAATACCGCGATTGCGATCACGGATGCGATCATCCACCCCATCGCAACGATCCGGCCCGGAAGAGTAGCCGGAGCATTATGCGCGGCCCCGGCCTGGGTCATCGCGATCGTCGACCACCAGAAGCTGGAACCCAGTCCTTTCGCGCCTCCACCAAAGTGTTCCGTCTTGCGTCGCTCCAGCATCCATATGAGGAAGCCGACTGCCATTGCGAAGCCAAGCAGCACGCCGACAGCCTGGAAGAACCCGAAGGAAAGTAGCGCGCGCCCGATCGCGAGCCACGGATTCTCATTGATCGGCACCGCCACCCCAAGCCCGGTATTGTAGAAGGGCTGGGTAAAATCGACGCTGTTTGCGCGCGCGGCAGTCACTGTCACGGCGGCAACACCCGCATCGAACTTGCCGTTCGCAACGCCGTCCAGCAGATCCGCGACACTCTGGGTTTCGACCAGGCGGAAACGCAGGTGCTCCCGATCCGCGATCTTTTTCCATAGCGTAATGCTGAGACCGCTCCAGCTCCCGTCCGGATGCTTCATTGCAAACGGCGGCGCCGCCTTGGTCGCCACCACCAATTCCCTGTCAGGGACCGCCGGCCCCTCGGCGTGGAGTTTGGGGAGGCCGCCCCCAAGCATGGCCAGCGCCGCCAAGCACAGCAAGGCGGGGCGAAGCGGCGACATCACCGGCCTGGATCGAGAGGCCGGATATCGCCGGGCGGCCCGATCGACGGCGGTCCGGCACGACACGCCTTCCTTCGGGCACAGGCCAGGGGAGACCAACGGAACTTCATTGAACGAATTCACGACCGACCTCGAGGCGAGCCCCGATTGCCAATCAAGCGCTGACTATTTGGCAATTCGACGGTGACCTTGGCGAAATGGCTCGGGCGAAACGGTCCCGGGCGAGGATCTTGGGCGAAATGGTCTTCGCCGGCTGCACCGGCCGCGGTCCACAGACAATCAACTCGTCGCTCAGCGTTGCCCGTCAGGCATTCATGAAAGTGCGCGCCTGAATCGGCGAGACAAACACGGAAATTCTCGACGGCAAGGCGGGGCCCGGAATGGGGCTGTGATGAGCGCTGCGCGCGAACATGCCTAGAACGTCACCCGCATCCCCGCATAGAACGCGCGCGGCCGTGCCGGGCTGAGCGAGCGCGGGTCGGTGAATTCCGCACCGCCGTTGGCGAAATTGGGCAGGGCTTCCCTGTCGAAGAAGGTGCCGATGGTCGAGTAGCGGTTGTCGAAGAGGTTGTTGATGCGACCGTAAAGCTGGAGGTTCTTGGTGACCTGATAGGAGGTGTGAAGATTGAACACGGCGTAGGACGGCAGCTTCGGAAACTGGTTGGACTCGTCGCCGACGAAATACTGATTCGAGACAAAGAGTGCGTCACCCCCGACCCTCCAAACATCGGTAACTGCATATTCGACGCTGGCCTTGAGGAGATGGCGCGGCAGACGCGGAATCTGATTGCCCGGCAAGACCTGGATATTGCCGTCGGCGTCGGCGAACGGGCTCTCCGAGCCAAGCTGCAGCGCGTCGAGGAAGCGCGCATCCAGGAAGGCATAGCTCGCCTGGAACTGCAGCACGTTCGACTTCAGGCTCACCTCGGCCTCGATACCCTGCCTGCGCGTCCGGCCGACATTCTGGAAAAAGCCGAAACCCGTCAGGCCCGGAATTGGGGTCGCGAGGATGTCATCGTAATTGGTAGCCCGGAAGCCGCCGATCTTCCACCCGAGGGAGCCGATGTTCAATTCCTTGGTGCCGCGGAAGCCTGCTTCCACGGTCTTGGATACGACTTGCTGCAGTGGGGGGTCGGCGATCAGGAACTGCCCGATGATACACGGTCTCGCCGGATCGGCGCAGCCGAGTTCGAGCGGCGTCGGCACCCGGTTGGCTTCGGAATAGCCGGCATAGGCCGTCACTTCGGACGTGATCTTGTAGGTGCCGCCGATGATGGGATTGAAACGATCATAGTTATGATCGCCATTGAGCGCGGTGCCGAGCTGATCCATCAGCGCGACATGGGCCGCATTGAACCGCCCGCCTGCCGTCACCGCAAAGCGATCGTCGACGTTGAACGTGTCGAGCGCGTAGAGCCCCTGATATTGGTTGACGGTACGAAGCGACACGGGGCCAATCGATGTCGGCTCACCGGAAGCACCCAGGAATATGCCGCTGCCGGTGACGACATAGTTCGTGCCCACCGTTCCCAATTCGGCGCTGCCTGTGAAGCGCGTGCTGCTGACATCATAACTTGCGCCGATGACGAAGCGGTTCTCATGACCGAACAGCTGGTCACTGTTGGTCGCCTGCCCGGATACGCCAAACGTGGTCGATCTCGTGCTGGTGCGATCGATCTCGCCCAGTATGGCATCCGGTGCAAAGGTATTGGCGAGTTGAACCCCATTCAGGCCAAAGGCGGGGACCGTATCATCGCCAAAGCACAGGAGTGTTGGATCGGCACAAGGCTGGGCGTCGGTCGGGTTTCCGTCCACGGTATTCTGCCTGAAGCCCCGCAAATGCGCGGTACCCTCAAAGGTCCAGGTCGGCGTCGCCTCCACCTTGCCGGTCAGGTTGAGATAACCGACCTTGTTGGAAATGGTTTGCGGCGTTGTGTAGGTCGCCCCCCAATATTGCTGGAGCAGTTCGGCCGGAACAGTGCTGGGTCCCCCCAGGGAATTGTTGGCGAGGCCCATGTTGAGGTGGAATTCGTTGCCGTCGAAGCGATACCCGACATCACCATAGAAGCGCCGGACGTCCGATGCGGAGAAATTGCGGAAGCCATTGTCGTGGATGCCTTCGAGCGCTCCGTAGACCGCCCAGTTATTGTCGACCTGCTTGCCCCATTGCGCAGAGCCCTGAATACGGCCGAACGAGCCGCCCATGATGTCGATCTCGGCACCGTGATAGTTGAAACCATTCTTCATCTGCAGGTCGATGGCGCCGCCGAGCGCATTGAGGCCGAATGCCGGATTGTTGGTCACGACTACTGCCGATCGGATCGCCGCTGTCGGGATCAGATCCCAATTGACGATGTCGGAAAACGCCTCGTTGATGCGCACGCCGTTCTGGTAGACGGCGAGGCCCTGCGGCGTGCCGGCCAGGGGTGAAGCGACGAAGCCGCGAAACTGCACATCGGGCTGGAAGGGATTGCCGGTCACCTCGTTGATGCTGAGACCAGGCACATACTGCTGCAGGGCAACGGCGATATCCGGCGAGGCAGTGCGCCTGATCTGGCTGGCATCGACGGCGTTGATCGCTGACGGAACCTTGTCGACATCGAGACCTCTGCCGGTGCCAGGCGAGGTCGGGTATACGTAGAGGCGTGTCTTGGGGCTGGCAGACGACGACGCTCCGACCCGCGCGACCGGCCGCGGTGGCGCGGTGCGCCGTGCCGTTGGAGGCGGAGCCGTCACCTCGACCGGCGGCAGGTTCTGGACGTTGGTCTCCTCGTCCTGCGCCGCCCCCGCACCTGATACAAAGACCAGCCCCGACACCAGCCCGGTCGAAACCGACGTCATCAACAAACGACGCTTGCCCATCCCTGCCTTCCCATCCGCGACCACCGGCTGTTTTGATTTTCGCCGTTTGGTTGAGACGAGTGTAATCGGCAACAGCTCACGCGCCAGCCACAAAAGGTCGGGCCATATCCACACCCGTTTTCCCGACCAAATCGGGAATTTTTCCCGATCGCATTTCCGCGCGCTCAGGCCGCCGCGGTCGGAACCAGCGCCTCCACGGTCAAACCGCCGTCACCGGAGACGACATTGAGCGTCCCGCCCAGCGCCAGAATGCGCTCGCGCATCCCGACGAGGCCGAAGCCCAGCTTCTGGCCCGGCGACATGCCGCGGCCATTGTCGCTGACCCGCACCCGGGCGCAGCCGCGACCGTCGTGACCAACCGGCTCCACGGGTTCGATGACGACATTGACCGAGGTCGCGCCGGCGTGGCGGAATACGTTGGTGAGCGCCTCCTGCACGATGCGGTAGATCGTGAGGTCGGCGGTCTCGCCGGTGACCCCAAGCGCCGGCGAGATCGTGGTTTCGATTCTGACATCGGGATGCGACTCCCGCCACAGCCGCGACAGCGATTCCAGGGCCTGACGCAGGCCGAGCTCGGCAAGGCCCACGGGCCGGAGGCGCTCCAGCACGCGGCGGGTAAATTGCTGAAGCGCATTGATCTGCTCCAGCAGAGCGCTGCCGTGCTTGCGCACTGCCTCCGCATTCGGCGTGCGCCCGTCCGCGAGCTTTGCCAGCGCACTTGCATGCGCGCGCAGCGAGAACAGATACGGCCCGAACTCGTCATGGAGCTCGCGCGCGATCTCCTTGCGCTCGACGTCCTGGAGCGACACCGCACGCTCGGCAAGGAGCCGCTTTTCTTCCACCGCTGCGCCGAGCGTCGCCGCAAGATGATTGAGCTTGGTGCAGATCGCGGCAAGCTCGGGCGCGCCGCCGGGAATGACGCGGGCATCGTAACGCCCGCCCTCGATCTCGGCCATGGCTTGCGCCAATGACTGGAGCGGGGTCAGAGCGCGGCCGACCACCGTCATCATCACCAGGAACAGCACGAGAGCGATCACCGAGCCGACCTCGAGTTGCGTCACGATGCCATCCCAGATCTCGGCAATCTCGTCATTGGGATGCGAGGTGATCACGAGCGAGCCGGGCTTGCCGTGGATCGACACCGGCACGCTCACCGCGGTCTGCTCGGGATGGACCAGGCTGACGAACCAGGCCGGCGGCCCGCGCGTGTCGCCATCGGCCTCGGTGCGCGGCAGCGTCAGCGGGTTCCCGTCGGCGTCCCGAAGCGCGATGCTGACATGGCGCAGGCGGCTGAGATCGCGCGCGATCTGATTCAGCCTGGCATCCGGATCGGGCGCCTCGTTGAGATCCGCCACGATCATCTCGATGAATTCGCGCGCGAGCCGGATCACGCTCTGGTCCTCGGCCTGGACGCGCGGCCCGGCTTCCGCGACCTGGCGGCCGATATTGACGGCGAGCCCCAGCGCCAGCAGCAGCGCCAGCAACAGGTTGATGCGCGCGCGCAAGGATAGATTTTGCCACATTGGTGCCGCCCGTGCCTCGCGAAGGTTTGCCCCCACCCGTCCGATGACGTTGACAGAGGCGAAGCGCCCGATATCTAATCGGAAGCGTACAGCAATCCCGGCCGGGTTGCATGACCCGACATGAGACACGCATCTTACTCGTTCGGCATCATGCGACGCAAAACAGGCAAGTTCTATCACGGGGACGCGCTGTCACGGGGAACGCCTATGCGCATTCTGATCGTCGACGATCATCCTATCGTCGCCTCCGGCTGCCGCGCCGTGCTGGCCGACGAGGGCGAGATCGAGATCCTGGAGGCCGCCGACGCCGAGGACGGCGAATGCGTCTTCATTGTCGAGCGCCCCGACCTCTGCATCATCGACATCAACCTGCCGACCGTCTCCGGCTTCGAGCTCGCGCGCCGCATCCTCGAGCGCGCGCCCGAGGCCCGGATCATCATGTTCAGCATGAATGACGACCCCGCCTTTGCCGCGCGTGCGATCGAGTGCGGGGCCAGGGGTTACGTGTCCAAGACCGGCGACCCCGACGATCTCGTCGAGGCCATCCGCACCGTAGGCGGCGGCGGCACCTATCTGCCGAGCGCGATCGCGCGCAGCATTGCCTTTGCAGGACCGACGCTCGCGCAAAATCCGCTGTCCAAGCTGAATGCGCGCGAGATGGAGATCCTGCGGCTGCTCAGCGCCGGAAAGAGCCTGTCCGAGATCGCCTGGCTGGTGCAATCGTCGTACAAGACGGTGGCCAACACCTCCTCGATCATGCGACAGAAGCTCGGCGTGAAGACCTCGGTCGAGCTGGTGCGGCTGGCGATCGACAGCGGCGTTGCCTGACGGCGCGCGCCGCAAATTCGGTCACACAAACGTTGCAATGTAGATGTGGTAAGGTGCCACGGAGCGTGAAGGCATGACGATCCAGACTGTCTCGACCAATAAGTCCTATGGCGGCGTGCAGGGCGTGTACCGGCATGCGAGCCAGGCGACCGGAACCGACATGGTGTTCTCGGTCTACGTTCCGCCGCACTCGGATGGCGCCAAGCTGCCCGTGGTCTGGTATCTGTCCGGGCTCACCTGCACGCATGCCAACGTCACCGAGAAGGGCGAATTCCGCAAAGCCTGCGCCGAGCTCGGCCTGATCTTCGTTGCGCCCGACACCAGCCCACGCGGGCCCGATGTGCCCGGCGACGCCAACAACGCCTATGATTTCGGCCTGGGAGCCGGCTTCTATGTCGACGCGACGGAGCAGCCGTTCGCACGCAACTATCGCATGTGGAGCTACGTCACCGACGAGCTGCCGAAGCTGGTCGCAGAGAATTTTCCGGTCGATGCCAAGCGGCAATCGGTGATGGGCCACTCGATGGGCGGCCACGGCGCGCTGACGGTGGCGCTACGCAACCCGCACCGTTATCGCTCCGCCAGCGCGTTTGCGCCAATCGTGGCGCCGTCGCAGGTGCCCTGGGGCATCAAGGCGCTGACCGGCTATCTCGGACCCGACAAGGATGCCTGGCGCAACCACGACACGGTGGCGCTGATCGAGGACGGCGCGAAGTTCTCCGGCTTCCTTGTCGATTACGGTGATGCCGACAATTTCCTGAAAGAGCAGCTCAGGCCGGAGCTGCTGCAGGCGGCCTGCACCAAGGCCAACATCCCGCTGACGCTGCGGCGTCAGGCGGGTTACGACCACAGCTACTATTTCATCTCGACCTTCATGGGCGACCACTTGCACTGGCACGCGGCGCGGCTGACAGCGTGATCTTTATTCCTTCTCCCTCGCCCCGCTTGCGGGGAGCGGCGAAGAACGCCGCCTACTCCGGCTTGCCGTAGTTCGGCGCCAGCAGGCGGTTGCGGATCAGATAGCTCATGGTGCGCGACCAGGATTCGTCGGTGTTGCCGCGCATGTCGGCGCTGGCGGCGGTGATCATGTTGCCGGTCTTCACATCGCGCAGGTAGATGTTGAGGTTGATGATCAGGTTCGAGACCTTCTGCACCACGCCGGTGATCTCGAGATCAGCGCCGAGCTGCCCGGCGAGCTTGAGGTCGCAGCCGCCGCAGGCCTGCAGATTGGCGTGACGGGCGGCATCCCGGACCGGTGCGATATCGAGCACCTGGAACCGGCCTGAGTTGGTCAATTCCTTGCGCAGCTGCTCGCTGATGCGTTCAAGCCGCGCCTCTTCCGGCTTGGAGCCATAGAACTCGCCGGGCAGGCTGGTGTCGATCAGCTCGAAATCGAACACCGCGAGTTTCGGCGGATCGGCGAACGCGGCCGAGCCGGTCAACAGCAAAACGATGATCGCTAGCAATGCTCGCATGATCGTGATTCCGGTTCGCCGCGTCGCGACGACCAAATGCGGGGTTGCAAGCCCGGCCAAATCGGTCATGCTTCAGCAGAAACAATTCTCCACCGGCGGTCAAGCCGGGGAGGACGTACGGAGGAAACATGATCCGATGGTTGGTCGGCCTGATCGGCCTAGGTCTTGCCGCGACGAGCGCGCTCGCGGCCGACCCGGTCACGATCGGCGTCGGCTATCTCGGCGTCGCCGGCACCAGACCGACGCTGTCGCTGGTCGAGCAGCCCGCGGAGAATGACGGCGTTGCCGGCGCAAGACTCGCGATCGAGGACAACAACACCACCGGCAAGTTCCTCAACCAGCGCTTTACGCTAGAAGAACGCCACATCAAGGAAGGCGAGGACGCGGTGCAGGCTGCAACCGCGCTCGCCGAGCACAGCAGCTTCATCATCACCGACCTGCCGGCCGATGCACTTCTGAAGGTCTCAGATGCCCTGCGCGAGCGCGGCACGCTGCTGTTCAACGCCGGTGCGATCGACGAGCGGCTGCGCGAGGCCGATTGCCGCGCCAACGTCATCCACACCGCACCGACGCGATCCATGCTGGCAGACGCGCTCGGCCAGTATCTGGTCTGGAAGCAGTGGAAGCGCTGGCTGCTCGTGGTCGGCTCGCACGACGAGGACAAGCTGTTCGCCGATGCGCTGAGGCGCACCGCGACCCGGTTCGGCGCCAAGATCGTGCAGGAGCGCATATTCGAGGACAGGGGCGGCGCGCGCCGCACCGACTCGGGCGTGACGCTGATCCAGCGCCAGATGCCGGTGTTTACGCAAGCCGCGCCGGCCTATGACGTGCTGGTCGCCGCCGACGAGAGCGAGGTGTTCGGCGCCTATTTGCCCTACCGCACCTGGGAACCGCGCCCTGTCGCCGGCTCGGCCGGCCTCGTGCCGCGGAGCTGGGACGCGGCGCAGGACCAGTGGGGCGCGATCCAGATGCAGAACCGCTTCATCAAGCTGAATTCGCGGCGGATGACCACGCTCGACATGCAGGCCTGGACGGCAGTGCGCATGATCGGCGAAGCAACCTCGCGCACCAACTCGGGCGACGTCAAGAAAGTTACGGACTTCATCAAAGGCCCGGATTTCTCGATCGCCGCCTTCAAGGGCACGCGGCTGACCGTGCGCGACTGGAACCTGCAGCTGCGCCAGCCGATCCTGCTGGTCGACGGCCGCATGGTGGTGTCGGTGTCGCCGCAGGAAGGGTTTCTGCACCAGGTCTCGGAGCTCGACACGCTCGGCTATGACCGCCCGGAGAGCAAATGCAAGCTGAAGTGAGCATTGTGAGATGAGTTCAAGCTGGCACTGTGACGACGCCGCGCCCCCTCCCCCGCTTGCGGGGGAGGTGAAGACAGCCCGGGGACAGATGTTGCGCATACTGGGGGCAGCGTTGCTGATGGCTCTGGCGCTCGCGGCGGCGCCCGCGCATGCGTTCATCGCCTATGTCTCGAACGAGAAGGGCAACACGGTCTCCGTGATCGACACCGAGAGCTGGACGGTGACCAAGACCATCAAGGTCGGCCAGCGCCCGCGCGGCATCGAGTTCACCCGCGACGGCAAGTTCGTGATGGTCGCGGTCGGCGACGACGACACCATCCAGGTGATCGACGCCAAGACGCAAGCCGTGGTGGACAGCCTGCCCTCCGGCCCCGACCCTGAACTGTTCGCCCAGGATGCCGCCGGCAAGGTGCTCTATGTCGCCAACGAGAACGACAACACGGTGACGGTCATTGATCTGGAGAAGCGCGCACGCCTCGGCGACATCCAGGTTGGCGTCGAGCCCGAGGGCATGACCATCAGCCCCGACGGCAAGACGCTGATCAACACGTCCGAGACGACCAACATGGCGCATTTCATCGACACCGGCTCGCGCCAGATCGTTGCCAACGTGCTGGTCGATGCGCGGCCGCGCTTTGCCGAGTTCAAGCACGACGCTTCCGAATTGTGGGTGTCCTCGGAGATCGGCGGCACGGTCTCGATCATCGATCCAAAAAAGCACGAGGTGATCGGCAAGGTCACGTTCGAGATCCCGGGCCTGCGCCGCGAGGCGATCCAGCCGGTCGGAATCGGCATGACCAAGGACGACAAGACCGCCTTCGTCGCGCTCGGCCCCGCCAACCGTATCGCCGTGGTCGATACCGCCACGCGCAAGGTGACGAAATATCTGCTGGTCGGACAGCGCGTCTGGCACATGGCGTTCACGCCGGATGAGAAATACCTGCTCACGACCAATGGCGTATCGAACGACGTTTCCGTCATCGACGTCGCCGCGCAAAAAGTGATCAAGACCATTCAGGTGGGCGAACTGCCCTGGGGCATCACGATCGCGCCATGACCAGCCCTGCTCCCATCGCCGAACAGCGCGAGACGCCAAGGCCAAATCCGGCCGCGGTGCCGGCGCTCGCGATCGACGGCGTCAGCCATGCTTACGGCCCGCGCCGGGCGCTGATCGACGTCACCTTCAACGTACAGCCGGCGAGCTTCACAGCGTTGCTTGGCCTCAACGGCGCGGGCAAGAGCACGCTGTTCTCGCTGGTCACGCGACTGTTCGGCATCCAGAGCGGCCGCGTCGGCATTTTCGGACACGACATCAGCAAAAGCCCCGGCGAGGCGCTGCGGCTGCTCGGCGTCGTATTCCAGCCGCGCACGCTCGATCTCGACCTGTCGCTGACGCAGAACCTGCTCTATCACGCCGCGCTTCACGGCATCAGCCGTCGCGAGGCCGCCGCGCGCAGCGCCGAGCTGCTCGGCCGCATCGGGCTTGCCGACCGCGCCGGCAGCAAGGTGCGCGATCTCTCCGGCGGACAGATGCGGCGGCTGGAGATCGCGCGAGCGCTGCTGCACCGGCCGCGCCTGTTGCTGCTGGACGAGCCGACCGTGGGTCTCGACGTCAAGGCGCGCGCCGACATCATCAGCCATGTTCGCCAGCTCGTGGCCGAACAGGGCATCGGCGTGCTCTGGGCGACGCATCTGTTCGACGAGATCATGGCCGGGGACGGCCTCGTTGTGCTGCACCAGGGCAAGGTTCTGGCACAGGGGCCGATGAGCCGCGTCGTCACAGAAGCCGGCGCGCAGGACGTCAACACCGCCTTCATGCGCCTGACCGGCGCGCAGACCATCCCGGGAGGCGGTGCATGAGCAGCATTACCACGCGCGACGCGCCGCGCGGTTTCTCGTTACGGGAGTACATGACGTGCCTCACCGGCATCGTCTGGCGCGAGGGCCTGCGCTTCCTGCATCAACGCGAGCGCTTCGTCTCGGCGCTGGTGCGGCCGCTGGTGTGGTTGTTCATCTTCGCCGCCGGCTTCCGCCAGGTGCTCGGCATCTCGATCATCCCGCCCTACGAGACCTACATCCTCTACGAGGTCTATATCGCGCCCGGGCTGATGGCGATGATCCAGCTCTTCAACGGCATGCAGTCCTCGCTCTCGATGGTCTATGACCGCGAGATGGGCAATATGCGCACGCTGCTGGTGAGCCCGCTGCCGCGCGGGTTCCTGCTGTTCTGCAAGCTGCTCGCCGGCACCGCGGTATCGCTGCTCCAGGTCTATGCGTTCCTGCTGATCGCCTGGTTCTGGGACATCACGCCGCCGCCGTCAGGCTATCTCACAGTACTGCCGGCGCTGATTCTGTCCGGGCTGATGCTGGGCTCGCTGGGGATGCTGATCTCGTCGGGAATCAAGCAGCTGGAAAACTTCGCCGGCGTGATGAATTTCGTGATCTTCCCGATGTTCTTTGCGTCATCGGCGCTCTATCCGCTCTGGCGCGTGCAGGAAGGCAGCCCCTTTCTCTATTACGTCTGCCAGGCCAATCCGTTCACCCATGCGGTCGAGCTGATCCGCTTCGCGCTGTACGGGCAGGTCAACTGGATCTCGCTGGCGGTGGTGGCCGGCTGCACAATCGTCTTCATGATCGGTGCGATCTATGCCTATGATCCCTCGCGCGGGCTGGCGCGACGCGGGCCCGCAGGAGGCGAAGGATGAGATCAGCGCTCGTGACCATGGCCGCTCTCCTATCGACCTCTGCGCTCGCGCTGTCGGGCCCGGCCGCGCGGGCGGCGGATCCGCGCTATCCCAACTGGCCATGCACGCAAGCCAAGGTGCCGGACATCTCGCTCGCCGCCGTCTGGGCTGGTCCTCCGCTCGGCGACGCTGAGACCAAGTGGAAGGACGATGCCAGGGTCAGCGCGCTGGTCGCAAGACTGTCAGCCCGCAAGACGCCGCTGGACGAAGCTGAGAAGTCGGTGAAAGAATTCCTGGCCGGCTCCGCCGCCGACAAGACCGCGAACGCCAAGCTCCTGTTTGCCGGTCTATTCGAGACGCTCAACGCCCAGCGTTCCCAGGTCATGAACGGGCTCGAACGTGTCAGCCGCAAGCAGCGCGAGGCCGCCGACAAGATTCGCGACGAGAGCATCCAACTCCAGGCGCTCCAGGGTGCAACGCCGCGCGATGACGCCAAGGTCGACGCGCTCAGCAATCAGTTGATCTGGGAGACCCGCATTTTCGAGGACCGCCACAAGGTGGTGCGGTTCGTCTGCGAGGTTCCGACCGCGATCGACCAGCGGCTGTTCGCGCTTGGACGCGTGATTCAACAGGAAATGGAATAGCGTCAGCCCCGCTGACGGCTCACGAAAAGTTCCCGGATCGGCCCAGGGATCGTTAACCTTTTGCCGCGCAATCTGCCGGAACCAAATCGATCTAGGGTGGCTTGTCGAAGTGAACTCCAAGACGTCGGGAGGCCTCGATGGGAACAGCAAAATTCATCTTCGCGGGCACTGCGGCCCTCAGCATGCTCGCAACCGCCGCCTTCGCGGACGACATGACCGGAATGGTTACGCGGATTGATCGGCTCAATAACACGATCTCGATCCAGGAGATGCAGAAGGGCACGGTCGGCAACAGCACAGGCGGCGGCGCCGGTGCGCTCCAGGAGTACAAGGCCAAGGACGCCGCGATGCTGGATGCCGTCCATGCCGGCGACAGGGTGACGTATTCCGCGACCGACAACAACGGCACGGGCACGCTGACCAAGCTGCAGAAGCAGTAGCTCCACCCACATCGTCATTGCGAGCGTAGCGAAGCAATCGAGTGTGCCTCCGCGGAAAGAGTCTGGATTGCTTCGTGGAGCCTGTCATCGGGCCGCGCTTCGCGCGGACCCGTTGGCTCGTAATAACGAGGAGAAGAGCTGCGCGCCTGTCTCTGACATCGTGATCGCGGAGGCTCCACCCCACCCCTCCCCGCGCGAGCGAAGCGCGTCGCGGCCCCGGAAGCGGGGCGAGGGAGTGCGCCCGCGCTCCATCACTACTGCTCGGGGCGTGGCTCCGGCTGCACCTCGTCGGTGGGAAGCTTGGCGGACTCCCAGCCATCGGTCCCCTCAGGATACCAGGCGACGTTGGAATAGCCGTAACCTAGCGCGCGCTTGGCGGCGTTCCACGACATCCAGCAATCAGCCAAGCAATAGATCACGAGCAGCGCGGCCTTGTCGCCACGCGACGCGCGCGCGAGGCCGCGCTGGAAATAGTCATCCATCGCCGGCGGCAGCGTGCCGTAGCCGGTGTCCGGCAACCAGATGCTGCCGGGAATGTCTTTGCGCGGCATATCGCGCCAGACGGTACCTTCGGGCAGGTTCTTCGGCTTCGGAGGCCGCGGCAGAACGTCGATGAAGGCGCCTCGCTTCGCGCGCCAGACCGCTTCCGCGTCCGCCGTCGTCAGCACGCGCGCGCCGGCGAGCGTCGCCGGCACCGGCGCCCGGTAATTGTCGTTGCGATAACCCTCGGGCTCGAATGGCTCCTGCCGCCGCTCCAAATCCTGTTGCGCAAGGTTCTGCGCCAACGCCTGTTGCGCCAAGCCTTGTTGCGCCACGCCCGGCGCCGCCAGCGCGGCAGCGACGAGCGCAGCGGCGAGAGACCGTCTCATGGCGTCTTCTTGGCCGTCTCCGCGCCAAGCGGCCGATCACTCTCGTCGAGCAGCGGCACGCCATACTCGAGCAGGATCTTGTTGATCTCGCTCTGGTTCTCCTGGATCAGCTTGTTCAGCTGTCGCTTCCAGTTCTGGTCGGCGGCACGCACGCCCATGCCGATGCGATAGACCAGCTTCGGCCCCGTGGTTTCCTTCACCAGCGGCGTGACATGAAGCGAAGAGCCGGCCTTCTTCGCATAGAAGCCGGCCATCGGTCCCCACAGCACGCCGGCATCGATCTTGCCGGCCGCGAGGTCGTCGATCATGGCCTGGGCCGAATTGTCGAAGCGGGTGTCGATCATCAGCGGGTAGGGCTTCGCATCGCTCATCAGCCCGGCGATCGCCATGTTGGTCGCCGGCGGCGTGCCGGCGACGATGCCGACATGCTTGCCCTTCAACCTCGGGTCCTCGAGCGTATCGACGTCCTCGAGCCCGCTGCCGGCCTTCGCGACCAGCGCATAGGTGGTGCGGTAATAGGGATTGGTACCCTGCACGAGGTCGTCGCCTTGCGGGAAGCCCAAGATGACATCGCAGCGATGCGAGCCCAGCGTCATGCGCACGAAGCCGGTGGCCTGCGGGAAGAAGACGTAGTCGAGCTTCTTCTGCAGCTTGTCGGCGAACAACTCGGCGAGCTTGTTCTCGAACCCCTCGCCCTTCTCGTTGGAGAACGGCAGATTGCGCGGGTCGGCGCAGACGCGCAGCACCTTGGGATCGACCAGTTCAAAGGAGAGGTCGCCACTATCGTTCGTCTGCGCCACGACGACGTCGCCGAACGCGCAAGACGCAGCCAGGACCCATAGTGAAATCAACCAGCGACGATGTCGTCCGGCCTCCGTCATCGCGCTTCCTCCATATTTTGTTCGAATGCTATCCATGCAACGCATGACGCGCCATGTTTTGCCAGACTTTGTGCTGGCTTCGCTTTGCTGCAGTGCAATGCGGCAAACTCTTTGAACTGAGGCGGAAAAGTGTCTCGCATCTCTCTGGTGATCACAACCTTGTCCCTGTTCGGACTCGCGACGCTAGCACGCGCCGGGGCGGCCGAATTGCCTGTGAGCGAAGTCGCACCGGGAATCTTCGTACACTCCGGGACCATCGCCCTGATGACCCATGAGAACGAGGGCGACATCGCCAATGTCGGCTTCATCGTCGGCGAGGATGCGGTGGCCGTGATCGACACCGGCGGCAGCTTCCGCGAAGGCGAGGCGCTGCTGGCGGCCGTGCGGGCTCACACCAGCAAGCCGATCCGCTACGTCATCAACACCCATGGCCATCCCGATCATGTCTTCGGCAACGGCGTCTTTGTCGCGGAGGGAACCAGCTTCGTTGGCCATACCAAGCTGCCGCAGGCGCTGGCGACGCGGGGGCCCTACTATCTCGACAATTTTCGTCGCCTCATGGGCAGCGATCTGATCGATCCCGTGAAGATCGTGCCGCCGACCCTGCTCGTCGCTGACACGCTGACGCTGGATCTTGGATCGCGCCGCCTCACCTTGCGGGCCTGGGCTCCCGGGCATAGCGACAGCGATCTGACCGTATTCGACGAGACGACGAAAACGCTGTTCGCCGGCGACCTCGTCTTCCTCCGCCATGTTCCGGTGATGGACGGCAGCATTCGCGGCTGGCTCGGCACGCTCAGGGAACTCGAAAGCATCCCGGCGCAGCGCGTCGTTGCAGGTCACGGCCCCGTCAGCGAATGGCCTGGAGCGTTGGCCGATGAACGGCGTTATCTCATGGTGCTTCTCGCCGACCTCCGGGCGTCGAACAAGAAAGGCGAGCCGATCCGGACCGCCGCGGACAAGGCGGCCGCATCAGAACGGCCGCACTGGGAACTGTTCGACGACTACAACACCCGCAACGCAACTGCAGCATTTTCGGAAATTGAATGGGAGTAGCGGTCGCGCTACGCTCGGTGCGGGATTAGCTTCGCTAACCCGGGCTATGCTGACCAGACTGCTTCGTTCGTGCGGGACTACCACCATGACGGGATATACACGCCGCCTGACCTTGATCGCGCTACTCCTCGGCATCGCCTTTGCTGTGCCCGCGGGTGCCGAAGAGGCCTACGATCCCTGGCCGGGCCTGGTGCAGGACATCTTCAGCAACCGTCCGATGAACGACGGCGGCGACGTCATTGGCATCGAGATGCCTTATCGCGCGGAGGACGCGGCCATCGTGCCGGTGACCTTGCGCAGCAAGCTGTCACCGGGCGATGGCCGCCGCATCCGCTCGATCACGTTGGTCATCGATCGTAACCCGGCGCCGATGGCGGCGAAGTTCGAGCTCGGACCGGATGCCAACGTCGCGGAAATCTCGACGCGCGTGCGCGTCAACAACTACACCGACGTCCATGCGGTCGCCGAGCTCAGCGACGGCCAGCTCTATGTCTCCAAGACCTATGTGAAAGCCTCCGGCGGCTGCTCGGCGCCGGCAGCAAAGAATGCCGAGGAGGCGCAGAACCGGCTCGGAAAAATACGCTACCGGCAATTCGCGCACGAGGAGGCGCCTGCCAGCCGCGTCCGCGAAGCGCAGATCATGATCGGCCATCCCAACAATTCGGGCCTGCAGATGGACCAAGTCACGCAGCTCTATATCCCCGCCTTCTTCATCAACCAGCTGAAGTTGACGCAGGACGACAGCCCCGTGCTGTCGATGGAAGGCGGCATCTCGATCTCGGAAGATCCCAATCTGCGCTTCACCTACGTCTCCAACGGCGCCAAGCGTTTTCGCGCCGAGGCGAAGGATACGGACGGGCACGTGTTCCGCAACGAGTGGGATGTGGAGAAGCCGGGGACGTAAGACACGCCACTTGCGCTGATATCCCCTCTGTCACATGCCGCTCCCTCCGCCTCCGCCACCGCCACCGCCGCCACCGGCTTGTCGGGAAGCTTCGAGGTCCCTGTCTGAGCGACTGGGGGCGCCAACCGCGTAACCGTAGGCGCCCGGATAGCCCTTGTTCGATCCCACTGTTTGCATCTCGCGCAGCGGAACGGAGCCGGAGACACTCGGATGATGTTTCTTGGAGATCATCCTGTGCTGACCAAGTGCCTTGCCCGGCACACCCTGCGCAAGCGCGGCCGGTGCAGCCGCGATGAGAGCAGCGACAGAAAGTACGATAATCGTCTTCTTCACTCTGCGGTCCTCCATCGTTGGAACGAAAGAGCCTGCGTGGAGGACCAAAATTATGCCTGCTCCGTGGACCGCCGCATCACGCTCCGGTGAAAGCGTATCACTTCGCCGTGGCGGTGCCGCGCTCGATTGATGCATATGGCAGCCCCGCGACCATGTCCGCGTCAGAAGCACCTCACCTCGGCTTCCGCCTGCGCGCGGCGCAGATCGTTCACGGCCGAGTTCGCCTGCTCCGACGTGCGGAACTGGACGCCGAGATTGCCGCGGACCTGGGACATGCTGAGCGCCGTTTCCGCGGTGACGTAGCGGTCGTAGGACACGATCGAGGCGACCACGTCGATGGAGCAGGAACATTGCTCGATCGACTGCCTCGTCTCGCCATTGGCTTTCATGCAGCCATAGACATATTCCGCGCGCGCGGAGGTCGGATAGTCGTTGGCCTCTTCGGCCCGCGCCACGCATGCGGTCGCGGCCCATACCGCCAATGCGGCGACAATCGGTCGTAGTTGTCCCGCCAGATTCATGAGCGTTCTCCCGCTGGTTGCGACGGAGGCTATGCTATGCGTATTGTCCTGAAAAGGACTCCCGACGAGGAAACGGCTCACAAGGTGATGACAGCACTTGGTCGAACATTGGCGCTTGCGGCGACCCTGGCGCTGACGCTGGCCATGCCGGGCCGCGCCGCGGATACCATTCGCCTTGCGGTGCAAAAAACCGGGACATTTTCCTGGGAGCTGGCCGCAATCCGTGCCGGCGGCCTCGACAAAGAGGCCGACCTTTCGCTCGACGTCACCGAGCTTGCGAGCCCGGAGGCCGGCAAGATCGCGCTCCGCGCCGGCAATGCCGACATCATCCTGTCCGACTGGCTGTGGGTGTCGCGCGAGCGCGCGCTCGGCGCCAAGCTCACCTTCTATCCCTATTCCAGCGCGCTCGGCGCGGTGATGGTGCCGGCGGCGTCGCCGATCAAGACGCTCGCCGACCTCAGGGGCCGCAAGCTCGCCGTGGGCGGCGGACCGATCGACAAGAGCTGGCTGCTGCTCCAGGCGCGAATGAAGCAGGAGGGCATCGACCTGAAGTCGGATGCGACCATCGTCTATGGTGCTCCGCCCCTGATCGCCGCCAAGGCGCTCGACGGCGAGATGGATGCGAGCCTCAACTTCTGGAATTTCTGCGCGCAGCTGGAGGCCAAAGGCTTTCGCCGCCTCGCCGACATCGAGGACATCCTGCCGAAGCTTGGCGCCAAGGGAGCCGTCTCCGCGGTCGGCTATGTCTTCGACGAGAGCTGGGCTGCGAGCCACCGCGATGCGGTGGCGCGCTTCATCGCCATGACCCGCAAGGCCAAGCAGTTGCTGGTGACCTCGGACGCGGCCTGGGACAAGATCGCGGCGCTCACCGGCGCGACCGATGCCACCATGCTCAAGACCTATCGCGACCGCTATCGCGACGGCATTCCCCGTCGGAGCATCGACGACGAGGAAAAAGACGCGCGCGTGCTCTACCGCGTGCTGGCCGAGATCGGCGGCCGTGACCTGGTCGGGCCTGCGGCCGAGCTCGATCCCGGCACGTTCTATCACGCCGTGCCCGGAGACTGAGGTGCTGCGTCTGCTCTCCTTCGCCCTGTTTCTCGCGATCTGGTGGATTGCAGCGCTGTTCGTCGGCGGCGCAAAGCTGCCCTCCCCGCCTGCCGTGCTCCAGGTGATGATCGCGGAGGCATCGAGCGGCGCGCTGTTCCTGCATCTCGGGGCGACGCTGGCGCGTGTCGTGCTCGCTTTCGTTCTGGCGATGTCGCTCGGCAGCGCCATCGGCTATCTGATGGGACGGGTGAAGCTCGCCGACCGGCTCGGCGATCCCTGGCTGATCCTGCTGCTCAACCTGCCCGCACTAGTCGTGATCGTGCTGGCCTATATCTGGGCCGGGCTGACCGAGGCGGCCGCGATCGCGGCGATCGCCATCAACAAGCTGCCGACCGCGATCGTCACCCTGCGCGAAGGCACCCGCGCGCTCGATCGTTCGCTCGACGAGATGGCGACCGTGTTCGCGATGCCGCGCTGGCGAGCGTTCCGCCACGTCGTGCTGCCGCAGCTTGCGCCCTACATCGCCGCATCTGCCCGCTCCGGACTGTCGCTGGTGTGGAAGATCGTGCTGGTCGCCGAACTCCTGGGACGGCCGAACGGCGTCGGCTTCGAGATCGGCGTCGCCTTCCAATTGTTCGACACGCCGCGGCTGCTCGCCTATTCGCTGACATTCGCCGCCGTCGTCCTCGTCATCGAAACCTTGCTGGTGCAGCCGTTCGAAGCCCGCGCAACACGGTGGCGGCCCCGTGCGGCTTGAAGTCGATATCACAGGCAAGACGTTCAGGAGCGCTGCCGGCGGAACGCACGAGGTGCTCGCGCCGCTCAAATTCGCGCTTTGCCCCGGCGAGGTCGGCGTGCTCATCGGTCCGTCCGGCTGCGGCAAGAGCACGATGCTGCGCATCATCCTCGGGCTCGACAGTGATTTCCAGGGCCGCGTCTCGCGCCCGCCGCAGGCACGGATCGGCATGGTGTTCCAGGAGCCGCGACTGCTGCCATGGCGCTCGGTGGAGCAGAATGTGCGGCTCGCGGCCCCCGACGTCAGCGACGCGAAGCTGAAGGAGCTGTTCAGGGTCCTGGAGCTTGAAGCGCATCGCAGCCACTTCCCCGGCGAATTGTCGCTGGGCCTCGCCCGCCGCGTCGCACTGGCCCGCGCCTTTGCCGTCGAACCCGACCTGCTCGTGCTCGACGAGCCCCTCGCCTCGCTCGACGACGCGCTCGCCGGCCGCCTGCGCGACGAGATCGCAACGCTGGTCGCAAGCCGCCCGGTGATGACGCTCCTCGTCACCCATAGCCTCGACGATGCGATCCGCCTCGGCGACCGCCTGTTCTTCCTGTCGCCGCGGCCGGCGCGGATCGTGCACGAGGTGCCGATCGCCATCCCGCGCGATGCACGGGGCGACGCCGAGATTGCCGCAATCAGGGCCGGCCTCGTCCAGCGGACCCAAAACGGGCAAGATGGCGAACATGGCGGCGCACGCGCCAGTCGGGATATCTCATAGTCAGCGACGAGAGGGCCGTGCTAGACAGGCCGGCAGCGGAGTTGATGATGATGCGAACGGTCGCTCTGACGACGCTTGGCCTCGTTGTTGTCGCGATGAACGCGAGCGCACAGGACATGATGCGCGACGTCGACCTGTCCTCGCCTGCAATGGTTTCGGCTGAACTGAGCCGGCAGGAGGTCGAAGCCGTGCTGGCCAAGGCGAGCGCTGCCGCGCCGGCCGATTTCACCGGCAAGCGGCTGTCGGGACTCGACCTCTCGGGGCTGGACCTTTCCAACGCAATCTTCCGCGCAGCGCGTCTCAACAAGGCCAGGCTCGCCGGCACAGTGCTCGATCATGCAGTCCTCGATCAAGCGTGGCTCCTGGACGCCGACCTCACAGGCGCAAACCTGAAGGGCGCCAGCCTGTTCGCCTCGCAGATGGCACGCACCCATCTGGACCGCGCGGATCTGACAGGGGCACGCATCGCCGCCGACCTCACCGGCGCAAGCCTGATCGGCGCCTCGATCGCGAACGCGCATCTGGGCGCCGACATGCGCAACCAGTCGATGGGTCTGATGCGCGCGGTGTTGCGATCGGCCAATTTGGCCGGGGTCAATGCGCGCAACGCCGACCTGTCGCGCGTCGATCTCGAATTTGCGTCCCTCAAGGGGGCCGATTTGAGCGGCGCATCGCTCAAGAATGCCCAGCTTGGCGGAGCCGACCTGACCGGCGCGACCGTCATCGATGCCGATTTCGAGGGCGCCGATCTTGCCTCGGCAAGGCTGATCGCTCCGGTCGGCCTTGACCGGGCCAGGAATTTCGACAAGGCAAAGAACCGCGAACGCCTGATCACGGAATGACGGCGTTTGCTTTGGGAGGACTGGCTGATGCGTTGGGTTCTGGCTGTGATCGCGTTGTTGGCGTGTGCCGGCGAAGCCGCCGCGCAGAGCAAGGGCAAGGGCATCCGGCTCTGGAATCTGACGTCGGAGACGATCTCGGGCTTCCAGCTCGCACCGGCCGGCAAGACCGACTGGGGGCCGAACCAGACCCTCAACGACAAGGACAAGGAGGTCGACCACGACGAGCGGCTACGCATCACCGGTGTCGAGCCCGGCCGCTACGACGCGAAGGTCAGCTATCCCAATTCACGGCAATGCATCGTTCGCGACATCGAGATCAGGGCTGACGCAGTGTTCTCGATCGCAGACAAGGATCTGAAGGACTGCACCAAGTAGCCTTGGCCCCTCGCAAGTGGCTTGGACCTCATCCTGAGGAGCCTGCGAAGCGGGCGTCTCGAAGGATGGCTGCAGGCGAGAGCCGGGCTTTCATGGTTCGCCTGGCGATGCGTAGCATCGTCCAGAGACGCGCGTTCCGCGCTCCTCACCATCAGGTCCGACGGTCACGCCTTGTCGTTCGGATGCGGATATTCGCAGCGCCAGCGCACCGCCTGCCACTTCGGATGCTCGCCGACCCACTGTGCGATATAGGGTGGCGCCGCCATCGCGCATTGCGCCGGCGAGCCGCCGTATTTGAACACCAGATGCTGCTCCTCGCAGGTCGCAGGCGAGAGCACCGCACACACAGTCACCACCAGGTCAATCGGGTTCATGCCGGGATCCTCTCGCAAGGGCGATGGAATTTAGCACAGAAGGCTACGCTCCAAGGAGCGGGAAGTTTCAATCCCGATCGAGGCGAGGGAACTTCGCGGTCACGGCATCGAGACGCCCGAGCTTCACCGAATTGGCAGACGTAAAGCCAGCGCCTTGCCGCCGGTTCATTTCGTCAATAAGCTGGTTCCCAACAACTGCTAACAGGCTGATGGCTCTTACGGAAACCTCCTGGCGCGGCGTCGCGGTCGCGGTGTGCCTGCTGGCGCTCCTTGCCGGCACCGGGGCTATCATGGGTCAAATCCGGCGAGCTGCTGCGGAGCCGCAACAGCCAGCCCCGTCGAATTCGGGCCGCACCGAGCCTTCCCGCGCCGCAAACACCGACCAGGCAGTGGTGAAGCTTACGCCCAGCCAGCAGGGACAGGTCGGACTCGAAACCGCGATTGTGGCAGCTGCTCGGCATTCCGAGCAATTCCGTGCTTATGGCGCGGTGCTGGACATCTCCCGCGTCACGGAGCTCGCCAACAGCTACGCCAATGCGCAGGCTCAACTCCAGACAGCGCAGGCCAAGCTTGAAGTCGCAAAGAGCGCGTTCGACCGGACCAAGAATCTCGTCGACTCGGCTGCGCTCCCAAAAAAGGAAGCGGAAGCCGCAGAAGGAACGTTGCGGATCGACAAGGCCGCGCTCGCCGCAGCGGAATCGCAGCTCCGGACTCTCGCGGCAACGGCACAGCAGGAGTGGGGGCCGGTGATCGGCCGGGGAATCGTCGAGCACTCGCCCGCCGTGGTCAGGCTGATCGAACGCGATCAGTTTTTGGTTCAGGTGACGCTGCCGCCGGGCGTGACCGTCAGTGGGACTCCGGGAGCAGCCCTGGCACAAGCGCCGACGCGAAATGCGAATATCGATCTTGAGTACATCTCCCCGGCAACACGCACCGATCCGCGTATTCAGGGATTGAGCTATTTCTTCTCCGCGCCCGGCGATAGCGGTCTTCTGCCCGGCATGAACACGACCATCTATGTGCCGTCAGGTAACACTTACGAGGGCGCGTTCATCGAGGATACTGCGATTGTGCGATGGCAAGGGCGATCGTGGGTTTACCTGCGCGTGAGCCCCGACAGCTTCCGGCGGCATCCGATCAGCACGGATCAACCGGTCTCGGATGATGACTACGTCGTGCAAAATATCCCATCGGGATCCGAAATCGTAATCCGGGGCGCACAGGTCTTGCTGTCCGAGGAAGCCAAGAGCGAGCTTCGGAGCGGCGATGACAATGACTGACGGCATCGGCTCCAGCAGGTCGGGACCGCAAGCTGCTCTCGTCGCCTTCGCGATCCGCTTCCGCGGCGTCGTCCTCGCGCTTTCGATCGCACTGCTGGGCTATGGCCTGTTCGCGCTCGGCGAAGCCAAATACGGGGTCTTCCCCGAATTCGCGCCGCCGCAGGTCACGATCCAAACCGAAGCTCCTGGCCTCAGCCCGGAGCATGTCGAGATTCTGGTCACGCAGCCAATCGAAACATCGATTAACGGCTTGGCCGGCGTCGAAAGCCTGCGCTCGTCGTCGATCCAGGGCCTCTCCGTGATAACAGTCATCTTTCAGCCGCGCAGCGATATCTACCGCGCGCGCCAATTGGTGACGGAGCGTCTCGCAGCCGTAGCCGCGCGGCTGCCGCAAGGCGTTCAGCCGCCGTCGATGACACCTTTGACCCCGCTGGCCGGCACTGTGCTGGTCATTGGCCTGACGTCCGATCAACGCGCGCTGATGGATCTGCGCACCATTGCAGACTGGACCGTGGCCAGACGACTTCTGGCCGTACAGGGCGTGGCCCAAGTATCCATTTACGGAAAAGATGTCCGATCTCTGCAAGTTCAGGTCCGCCCCGACGACATGGTCCGGTTCCGGGTCGGCCTGAACGACGTGCTGGCCGCAGCGCGCAAGGCCACCGGCGTCCGGGGTGCCGGATTCATCGACACCGCCAATCAGCGCATCACGCTGCAAACCCAAGGGCAGTCTTTGACGCCCGAACAGCTTGCCCGCACGGTTCTTCTGCACGAGGGCGGCGCAAGCGTAGTTCTCGGCGACGTTGCCACTGTCATCACCGCTCCCGAGCCGCCAATCGGAGCGGCCCTCATCGACGGCGTGCCTGGCATCATGCTCATGGTCAGCCAGCAATACGGCGCAAACACGCGAGAGGTCACCACACGGGCGGAAGCCGCGCTGCAAGAACTGCGACCCGGCCTCGAAGCCGACGGGATTCAGCTCCATGCAGACATATTTCGTCCTGCCAATTTCATCGACGCAGCCACCGGGAACGTGCTCAACGCGTTGTTGATCGGTGGGGCGCTCGTCGTCGTGGTTCTGTATCTATTTCTGTTTGACTGGCGCACCTCGATCATCAGTTGCACCGCTATCCCCCTCTCGTTGATCGCGGCCGTGCTCGCACTACAATGGCTGGGCGAAACTCTCAACACGATGACGTTGGGCGGGCTTGCAATCGCGATCGGCGAAGTCGTCGATGACGCCGTGATTGGCGTCGAGAACGTCGTACGTCGACTGCGCGAGAATGGCCGGGCAATGACACCCAAGCCCGAGGCTCGCGTCGTGCTCGACGCCTTCCTCGAGGTGCGTACCGCAGTTGCCTATGCGACGTTTGCGGTCCTGCTGGTGTTCGCTCCAGTCCTGGCGCTGTCCGGCATTGCCGGACGCCTCTTCGCCCCCTTGGGCATAGCCTACATCTTCGCCGTGCTCGCCTCGCTCGCGGTCGCCCTTACAGTAACGCCAGCGCTCTCCATGCTGCTCCTCGTCGGGAGGTCCGGCGGACAGCCCCTGTATGAACCACCGGCGGTACGGTGGTCTCGTCGCCACTATCAGGCCCTGCTGCGTCGTATCGGCCGTTTCCCGAAGCTGGTGATGACTGCGGCCGCTGCCCTCACGATCGCCGGCGCGGCCATGCTGCCTTTTTTCGGCGGGACGTTCCTGCCGGATCTGCGGGAAGGCCATCTCATTCTGCACGTCTCCGCGATCCCCGGCACCTCGCTCGACGAATCACTTCGTATCGGCAAGCTGATGACGGATACGCTCCGGGATATTCCGGGCGTCCGCAGGGTGGCGCAGCACGCGGGCCGAGCCGAGGCGGGCATCGACACCGTTGGTCCTCATTCCAGCGAGTTCGAGATCGACTTGGAGCCGGGGCTCTCGGGCCAGGCCCAAACCGCGGCAGAAGCGCGTATCAGAGCGGCTTTGGCCGACTTCCCCGGGGTTTCCTTCTCGAGCAAGACCTACCTGACGGAGCGGGTGGAAGAGACCGTCTCCGGCTTCACCGCGGCGGTGGTCATCAACATCTACGGACCAGATCTCGATTCACTCGAGCGCGCCGCGCGCGACGTAGCCCGAGAGCTCGACGAAGTCGCTGGCGCCATCGACGTACAACAACGATCCCCAACGGGAATGCCGCAGGTGAATGTCACGCTTCGCCCGGCCGACCTACAGCGCTGGGGGCTCGATGCCGTCGAAGTGCTCGAACAGATCCGCGCCGCCTATCAGGGCGACGTCGTCGGTCAGGGATACGAAGGCAATGCCGTCTTCAATGTCATCGTGATCCTCGACGGGCGTGCCCGCGCCCGGCTTACCCAGATCGGTGACCTGCCGGTCCGCACGCCGAGCGGAGCTTACATTCTGCTGAAGCAAGTCGCCGATGTCTACGAAACCTCGGGTCGTTACCAGATCCAGCATCAGAATGCGCAGCGCGTTCAGACCGTAACGGCGAATGTCAGTGGACGCGATCTCGAATCCTTCGTGGCCGCCGCCAAACGCAAGCTTGCCCGCGAGGTCGCACTCCCTCCCGGCGCTCATGTCGAGTTTTCCGGAGCGGCCGAGGCTCAAGCCCGGTCGCGGCGCGATCTCATCGTCAACTCCCTGCTGGCCGGGACGGGTATCATCGTTCTGCTCTCGATGGTTACCGGCCATTGGCGAAACCTGTTGCTCGTGATGATCAACCTGCCGTTCGCGTTGGTCGGTGGCGTGCTCGCATTGGCATTGACGGGCGGTGTGCTTTCGCTCGGATCGATGGTCGGCTTCGTCACGCTGTTCGGAATCACACTGCGCAACTCCATCCTCATGATCTCGCACTACGAACACCTCGTCCTCGTCGATGGTCGTGTGTGGAATCCCGAAACCGCGATCGAGGGCGCGGCAGATCGCCTTGTCCCGATTCTGATGACGTCTCTTGTGACCGGCTTGGGATTGTTGCCGCTCGCGATAGGCGCAGGAGAACCGGGGCGTGAAATCGAGGGTCCGATGGCGATCGTCATCCTCGGGGGTCTCATGACCTCGATGGCACTCAGTCTGCTGGTTCTGCCTACCCTTGCGCTTCGGTATGCGCGTTTCAAGACCCGTACCGAGTGAACGCAAAGCCGTGTGCCGGCTCGCGATCGCTGTCGCGGCCGCCGTTGGCCGCGCCTGCTCTCACGAAGGGATGGGAAGCTCATCAAACCGAGCTGAAGAAAGCGGCGGGGGGCCAAACGCTGCCACGGCTTCGATCGCATTCGCCATCGAAGCCGCGGCAGGTTCGTCAGTCTTACTTGCGCGAAGCGCAGGCGTACATGTTGATTTCCATGCCGACCGGCACTTCCACGATCTTCGGAGCTTTCCAAGCCATTCGGGGTCTCCCAAGGTATTGAGCGCGACATCGCGCGGGGCAAAACCTAGGGCTGCGTCAGGCACAGCGCAAGCCTGGAATCGAAATGCAAACACAGCGAGCTGTCGCATTGCGCTCGCAAATTTCCCTCTCGGGCAAATCGCCTTCGCTCCCAGTCAAGCGGCACGATTCTCACCGCAGCAGTTTCAGCAGAGCGCGGCCGGCGCGCGAATTCAGCTCCTTCGCATCCAGCGTTCCGTCCTTGTCGGGATTCGCTGCGTTGAAGCGCTGCTCCACCACGGACAGATACTCTTCGAGCGTGAGAGTGCCGTCGTGATCGGGATCGGCGGCGGCGAGTTCTTTTGCCGTTAACCGTCCGCGCAGTTCGCGCACATCCAGTGTGCCGTCGTGATCGGGATCGAGCTTTGCGAACAGCGCGCTGGCGGCCTTCTTCACCTCGGCGAGATCGAGCGTGCCGTCATTGTCGGTGTCGAACATCTTGACGGCGTTGCCCGATGCCGACCAGGCCGGACCGGACAGCAATGCCAGCGTGAGCGCAAGCGCAACAGAGCGACGCGATATCATCCAAACCTCCCTGACCATGAGCCCCGATTCGCTCGGGATCGAGACAACATAAGTCCGCAAGCGCGTTCCCGGTTCAAGGGGGAAATCGGTGCGGCTGCTTGCTCGTGCTCATAGGTTGGCGGAATTCGGGTGGACCGCCGGCCAATGCCCTCGCTCTATTTAGGTCATGCCGTGCTGCACCAGCGAGGCCGCTCATGATCCGCATGACCACGATTCCGCTCTGTTGCGTTGTTACGTTGTGTCTTGTCTCGCCCGTCGCGGCGGAGAGCGGCGCGCATCCCAAACCCCTGCCAGCACAACCCACCACCACACTGACGGGTAAGGAGCGCCTCGGCCCCAAATGGACCGACGAGCAGCGCATCGACAATTGCAACGTGCCGGCGGACAAGCGTGGAACCCGGCCACGCCCAACGCTGTGCCCCGGCCATCTGATCAACTAGCCTCCGCGCCAATCCGCAGCGCGGAAATTGGTGCAGCGCATTCGCGCAAGACGAGCAAAATTCCTCGGGGATTACCGCGCGAAGCCTGGCATCTGGCGTCCAACATATCGGCAACTCGCTTTCGACTTTCGTATTGACGGTTTTTGCAATCGGGCCGACTGTTGCTCCCGCAGCGTCAAAAGGCGCGCATATTGGGAGGAACGGATGAAACGCTTAGCGATGGCCGCGAGCCTCGTCATATCCGCATGCTCGGTTGCGAGCGCACAAACGACCGAACAATTGGTCAAGGGCGCAACCGATACATCGAACGTTCTCAACTACGGGATGGGCTACAATCTGCAGCGCTTCTCGACCCTGAACCAGATCAACAAGGACACCGTCAAGAATCTCGTCCCGGTCTGGAACTACAGCTTCAACGACGATCGCAGTGAAGAATCGCAGCCGCTGGTGTACCAGGGCGTCATCTACGTGACCTCGCACAACGCGACCATGGCGGTCGATGCCAAGACCGGCAAGCAGATCTGGAAATCCAAGATCGAATATCCCGCCGAGACGCCGCGCATCGTCTGCTGCGGCATCATCAACCGCGGCGCCGCGCTTTACGACGGCAAGGTGTTTCGCACCACCCTCGACGCCAACGTAATCGCGCTCGATGCCAAGGACGGCAAGGAGCTGTGGCGGCAGAAGGCGGCCGATATCAAGGAAGGCTATTCGATGACGGTGGCCCCGCTGGTCGCCGACGGTGTGGTTATCACCGGCATCTCCGGCGCCGAGTTCGGCACCCGCGGATTCATCGACGGCTGGGATCCGGCAACGGGCAAGCATCTGTGGCGCACCCATTCGATCCCCTCGCCGGATGAGCCCGGCGGCGACACCTGGAAGGGCGACACCTGGAAGCTCGGCGGTGGCTCGACCTGGATCACCGGCTCATATGATCCGGAGCTGAACACGGTCTATTGGGGCATCGGCAATCCCGGCCCGTTCAATTCGGCCGTGCGTCCCGGCGACAATCTCTACACCTGCTCCGTGCTGGCGATGGACCCCAAGACCGGCAAGATCAAGTGGCATTACCAGTTCTCGCCGAACAATCCGTTCGACTACGACTCCGTGGCCGAGATGGTCCTCGCCGACATGAATGTCGAGGGCAAGCCGACCAAGGTGCTGATGGATGCCAACCGCAACGGCTTCTTCTACGTGCTCGATCGCACCAACGGAAAGCTGCTCGCGGCCAATCCCTACGTGAAGGTGAATTGGGCGACCGGCATCGACATGAAGACCGGACGCCCGATCGAAACCGACGTCACCACCGGCGCTCGGGAAGGCAAGAAGGTCACGGTTTATCCGTCGATTCTCGGCGGCAAGAACTGGGAGCCGATGTCCTTCAATCCGCAGACCGGCCTCGCCTATGCCAACACGCTCGCCTTCGGCGGCAAATACAAGACCGAGCCGGTCACCTTCAAGCAGGGTGAATGGTATCTGGGCATGGACCTCACCGATCCCTGGGAGTTCGGTGACGGCGCGCGTGGCCATCTGAAGGCAATCGATCCCATGACCGGCAAGGCGAAGTGGGAGGCACCTAGCGACATCCCGCGCTTCTCCGGCGTGCTGTCGACCGCAGGCGGCGTCGTGTTCACGGGCGCGCTGACCGGCGAGTTCGAGGCATTCGATGCCGACACCGGCAAGAAGCTCTGGCAGTTCCAGACCGGCTCCGGCATCGAGGGACAACCGGTGACCTGGCAGCAGGACGGCGTGCAGTATATCGCCGTCACGTCTGGCTATGGCGGCGTCTACTCGCTGTTCTCCGGCGACGAGCGGCTCGCCAAGGTGCCGCCCGGCGGCTCGCTGTGGGTTTTTGCGGTCAAGCAGTAACCACGGCCAGATGCTGAGAGAAATATCTCACAAGACGGCGGCGATCCTCGCCGCCGTCGCGGTGCTGATGATCGCGCTTGCGGCGACCGTCCGTGCCGCGGATGACGCAACCGGCAATCCCGTGCAGGCTCAGATCGACCATGGCAAGTCGACCTATGCCGAGAAATGCTCGCACTGCCACGGCCCCAATTTGATGAACTCCGGCACCATCACGCCGGACCTGCGCGCCTTCCCCGACGACAAGACGCGCTTCGTCACCACGGTGAAGAACGGCAAGAACAACAGAATGCCGCCCTGGGGAGACATCCTCAACGACGACCAGATCGGGGACCTCTGGGCCTTCATCTCCAGCCGGAGGAAGCCATGAAGCGCTGGCTCGTTGCATGGAGCGTTACTGCGATCCTCACGGCGGCGGCCGTGACCGCACATGCGGCCGACGATCCGTTGAAGGTCTGCCTCGACGAGGACCGGCCGCCACTCTCGATGCATCACAAGGGCAAGCCGGACGCCGGGTTCGACGTGCTGCTGGCGCAGGCGATCGCGGATCGGATGGGACGACCGCTCAAGATCCAATGGTTCGAGAGCAAGCTGGACGAGGATTCGAGCCCGCAGCTCGAGGCCAACGCCTTGCTCTCCGACGGGCGCTGTTCGCTCGTCGGCGGCTATGCGTTGACCAAGGACTCGCTTGTCGCCCCAGGCATGAAGACGGCGCGCTTGCCCGACTTCAATGGGGCCACGCGCGACGACCGGCGCCGCCGCGTCGCGCTCGGTGCGCTCGCACCGAGCCAGCCTTACGTGTATTCGCCCATGACAGTCGTGCTCGGGCCGAAGGCGCAGGGGAGCAAGATCGGCGCCATCGGCGACCTCGCAGGCCTTCGCCTCGCGATCGAGAGCGGATCGCTGGGCGATGCCATCCTGATGACGTTCGACAAGGGACGCCTGATCGACAACATCACCCATCTCGTGCCGGGCCGCGACGACCTCCTCGGCGCGCTTGCGCGCGGCGACTATGATGCGACACTGATCGACCTCGCCCGTTTCGACGCCCATCGCGCCGCGCATCCCGAAACGGCGATCACCGCCTCCGGCTATTATTATCCGATCGGCGCCAATCGCGGCTATGTCGGGCTTACCTCCGATGGCGCGCTGATCGATGCCGTCAACAAGGCGCTCACGGAGCTTGCCGCGGAAGGCAGGATCGTCGCACTCGGCAAGCAGGCCGGCCTCACCTACCTGCCGCCGCGCGAGCCCGCGATCCTCGGCGATGTCTGGATGAAGATCATTCAGCGGTGAGATAGCGCGTCATTCCGGGGCGCCCGCAGGGCGGGCCCGGAATCCATTCCTCCACAGCCCACGCCCGCCCGATGGATTCCGGGCCTGCGTGCTGCGTACGCATCCCGGAACGACGGTGGGTGTGCTGGCGATGCGGCGAAGACCGCCGAGCTTCTGCGCGCTGATCGTCGTCGCCCCGTGGTCGCAGCCCATTTCATCGCCTGCGAAGGGCCCGTTCGCTGGTCTAGCGGCGTTCGAATGCGCCAATGTGTCTCGGCTCCCGCCCATGGCAGCGCCAGCTTGATGCAGTAGTTTCCACGAAAGTCCAGGAGGGAATCATGTTCACGAAAATCGATCGCCGCCACTTCATCGCCGCCGGCAGCAGCGCACTCGCGATGCCTTTCGTCTCCCGCGGTGCCTCGGCGCAGGCGGCGTGGCCGTCGCGGCAGATCCGCATGATTTGCAGCTACCCGGCCGGGGGGCAGACCGACCTGCTCGCGCGCGCCTACGGCGAATTCATCTCCAAGCAGGTCGGAAAGACAGTCGTCGTCGAAAACAAGCCAGGTGCGTCCGGCGCGATCGGCACAGCGGAGGTTGCCCGTGCCGAACCCGACGGCCACACCATGCTGTGCTCGATCTCGACCACCTACATCATGAACCGGGTGGTGATGAAGAATCCCGGCTACGACATGGACAAGGATCTGACGCTCGTCAGCGTCATTCCGGGCGCCGGACTCTTGCTGGTGGCGAACCCCAAGACCGGCGTCAAGACGCTTGAGGACTTCGTCGCCTTCGCGCGCAAGAACGGCAAGGTGAACTTCGGTACCTACAGTGCCGGCTCGTCCCCGCACATGACGATCAACGAGCTCAACAAGCAATATGGCCTTTCCATCGAGCCGGTCCACTACCGCGGCGAAGCGCCGATGTGGACCGGAATGCTGGAAGGCACGCTCGATGCCGCAATGGGCAGCTACACGGCAGCGCAATCCGTTCTGCAAAGCGACCGCGGCACCGTATTCGCGGTGCATTCGAAGAAGGTCGACGCGATCCCGAACGTGAAGACGCTGCCCGAGCAGGGCGCTACGTCGAAATTGTTCACTGTGAGCGGCTTCTCCGGCTGGGCCGTGCCGAAGGCGACGCCGCAGCCGATCGTCGACCGCCTGGCCGAGCTCTGCGTCGCCGCCAACAACGATCCGAAGGTGAAGGAAGTCCTCGCAACCTTCGCGCTCGAACCTGCGATCGGCTTCAAGGAAACCAATGCCTTGTATCAGCGCGAGCTGCCGATCTGGATCGAGAGCGCGCAGTCGCTTGGCCTCGAGCCTGCCTGAACCCTCGGGCAACCCGCACTGCGCGGGTTGCCAGACAACCGTGCATCCGACCAAAGCCTAGTGTCGGAGACGGATTTGCCCGCTAAGATCGTGCGCTGCTGCCTGAAGCCCTCACCGGGGGCGGACGAGAAGGGCCGATCGCGTGACACCGGATGCCACAACCATAGCTGTCATGATCATCCTGCTCTTTCCGATGGGCTATTTCACGCTGGCATCGCCGGCGTTCCTGCTGGTCAAGCTCGATATCCAGCCCGTCGCCCAGCTATTGCGCGGGATGTTCAACATCCACTTCCTGGTGATGGGCGTTGCCAGCGTTGCCGGGACGCTGGCGCTCGTCGTCGCTGGTCGGTTTGTGTTTGCGGCCGGTGTCGGTCTGATTGCCGCTCTCGCGATCTGCGGACGCCGCTGGTTCATGCCGCGCATGGACGAACAGCTCAGCGCGAGGGACGCAGGCGACAGCGAAGCTCCGCGTCAGCTGCGGCGGCTGCATTGGAGCGGAATGCTGTGCAATGCGGTGCTGCTCGTCGCTCTCGTGGCCAGCATCCCCTATGTTGCCATGTCGGCCTGAGCGACATCGCAATTGCGGCAGCTGCCGTCACTGCGCGCAGGTCGCCCCTGCAGATCCGGCGCCCCGCCTTCACGCCCATTCCTTGAACGACGACCGCGCGTCGAAATGCCCGGCAGGCGGGCCGCGCCCTGGCCGCCTAATGTTCGTCCGCGGCCACAGCGCCGTGCTGGGCCTTGTGGATCGAGGACGGCACCACGCCGAAATATTTCCGGAACACGCGGCTGAAATGCGATGAGCTGGAGAAGCCCCAGGAGAACGCAACGTCGGTGATGGTCTTGCCGGCGTGCGCCTCGAGCTCCTGGCGGCAGTTCTGCAGGCGCGCCTGCCAGATGTAGTCGCTCACCGTGGTGCCGCGCTCGCTGAACAGCATGTGAAGGTAGCGCTTGGAGCAGCCGAGCTCGGCGGAGATCTGGTCGATACACAGATCCGGATCGCGCAGATGCTCGCGGATGAAGAACTGCGCACGCACATACATCGCCTCGGGCCCGACCCGATCGAACATCGTGTCGGCCTCGCGCAGCGGCAGCAGCAGCAGGTCGATCAGCGAATCGGCAACGCCGACCGCGCTGTTCGCCGACAGCTTGGCCGCCTCGTCGAAAGTGGCATGGACGAAATCATGGGCGATCCGGCCCGTACCCGTCTTCGCCGACAATTTGCATGCCGGCATCCGCTGCGACGGGAACCCACGATCGCGAAGCAACGCCTTCGGCACGATCACCACGTCATGGCGCGTGAAGGCGGGGCTGATGATCAAATGCGGACAGGAAACGTCATAGGCGAGGATGTCGCCCGGGTTCAGCTCGATGTGGCGGCCTTCCTGCTCGAAATAGGACACGCCGTAGGTCTGGAAGTGGATTTTGATGTACGGGTGTTCATTGGCCTTGGCGCGCGCCAGCGTGTGCGCGATCCGATGCTGGCTCACCTCGATCTGGCAGAGCTTCAGACGCGAGACCGTGGTGTAGTCGATGCGGCCTTCCAGCGAGGACGCCTCCAGCGGATCGACGTCGAAGTGCCCGCACAGGCTCGTCAGCCCGTCGATCCAGCTCTGGATCTGCCGCTTCGGCGTCAGTCCGGTCGTCGAGAGCGTGTGAATTGTGTCGGGCATTAATCCAGCCACTGGTTTTCATCCGGAGATTCGACGTGAGTCGGGACCAGCGCTGCCGGAGCCCTCAGCCTTGATTGCGCGACGTTTACCTCAAATTTGGGCGATCTTTTGGAACGTGCGTCACCCTCGAAAGTTAATCCTCCGCCTTAGTCGCAGCGCCGTCAAGGGGAACATGAGCGTTGAGCGCCGCGCCACTCGGCGCCGAAGCCGCTGAATTCGCTACTGCAAAATCAAAAACTTCACCTCCGTGCGCTATGAAGCAAACCGGCTTCTCTCTTGGGCAAGTTTCCCGATGGCGAAGTCGTTAGGGATTGCGGCAGGAACAACAAGAACGGGCCGCCCCTGCACGTGGACCCGTGGCTCTCATCAGGAGGAGGAAACAGCACAGTATCGTTTCTGGTCCCCAACGTGACCGCCCTGCACGAGCAGACGCCGGACGAGAAGCCCGGTGATTGAGCAATGCTTCGGAAACAATAAACGAGACCAACGGAGGAATGACTATGCGCAAGGTGCTACTGGCGACCTTTCTTGGCTCCGCGGCGGCTCTCGCCGTCGGGAGTGCGTCAGCCAATGACGAGTTGCACAAGATGTCGCAGAACCCGAAAGACTGGGTGATGCCGACCGGCGACTACGCCAATACCCGCTATTCCAAGCTGAACCAGATCAACTCACAGAACGTCGGCAAGCTCCAGGTCGCCTGGACCTTCTCGACCGGCGTGCTGCGCGGACACGAAGGCGGCCCGCTGATCATCGGCAACATGATGTACGTCCACACGCCGTTCCCGAACAAGGTCTACGCCATTGACCTTTCCAACGAGAACAAGATCGTCTGGAAGTACGAGCCCAAGCAGGATCCGAACGTTATCCCGGTGATGTGCTGCGACACGGTCAACCGCGGCCTGGCCTTCGGCGACGGCAAGATCTTCCTGCATCAAGCCGATACCACCCTCGTCGCACTCGACGCCAAGACCGGCCAGGTTGCCTGGACCGCCAAGAATGGCGATCCGAGCAAGGGCGAGACGGGCACGTCGGCGCCCATGGTTATCAAGGACAAGGTGCTCATCGGCATCTCCGGCGGCGAGTTCGGTGTCCAGGCTCATATGACCGCCTACGACATCAAGACCGGCAAGGAGGTCTGGCGCGGGTATTCCGAAGGCCCGGACAACCAGATTCTGGTCGACGCCGAGAAGACCACCGCGCTCGGCAAGCCCGTCGGCAAGGACTCCAGTCTCAAGACTTGGCAAGGCGATCAGTGGAAGATCGGCGGCGGTGCCACATGGGGCTGGATCTCCTACGATCCCGAGCTGAACCTGATCTATTACGGATCGGGCAATCCCTCGACCTGGAATCCGAAGCAGCGTCCCGGCGACAACAAGTGGTCGATGACGATCTGGGCGCGTAACCCGGATACCGGCGTTGCCAAGTGGGTCTATCAGATGACGCCCCACGACGAGTGGGACTATGACGGCGTCAACGAGATGATCCTCTCGGATCAGCAGATCAACGGCCAGCCGCGCAAGCTGCTGACCCATTTCGATCGTAACGGCCTCGGCTATACGCTCGATCGCGGCACTGGCGAACTGCTGGTCGCCGAAAAGTACGATCCGAAGGTGAACTGGACCTCCGGCGTCGACATGGACAAGAACTCGCCGACCTATGGCCGTCCGAAGGTGCTCGACGCAGCTTCGACCGACAAGGCGGGCGAGGACCACAACGTGAAGGGCATCTGCCCGGCCGCGCTTGGTACCAAGGACGAGCAGCCAGCGGCCTACTCGCCGGACACGCAGCTGTTCTACGTTCCGACCAACCACGTCTGCATGGACTACGAACCGTTCAAGGTGAGCTACACCGCGGGCCAGCCCTATGTCGGCGCGACGCTCTCGATGTATCCGCCGCAGGGCGAAAGCCACATGGGCAACTTCATCGCCTGGGACGGCAAGACCGGCAAGATCGTCTGGTCGAACAAGGAGCAGTTCTCGGTCTGGTCGGGTGCGCTCGCAACTGCCGGCAACGTCGTCTTCTACGGCACGCTCGAAGGCTACCTGAAGGCTGTCGACGCCAAGACCGGAAAGGAGCTCTACAAGTTCAAGACTCCGTCCGGCATCATCGGCAACGTCACCACCTATGAGAATGCCGGCAAGCAGTACGTCGCCGTGCTCTCTGGTGTGGGTGGCTGGGCCGGCATCGGTCTGGCAGCGGGTCTGACCGATCCGACCGCTGGTCTCGGCGCAGTCGGCGGCTACGCGGCTCTCAGCAACTACACGGCACTCGGCGGTACGCTGACCGTGTTCTCGCTGCCCGCGAATTAGCCTCAACTCCGTATCGCTCCGGCGCGTGGATCAACTCCACGCGCCGGCTCGTCTCCACCGAACGCCCTCGAGGAAACCTCTTGCGTAAAATCTGCTCTGTCATTGCTGCGATGATCTTCGTTGCGTCCGGGGGAATTGCTGTCGCGGACGGCTCGGGCGACCCGACTGCCGTCAAGCAGAACGAAACGGGCGAATGGCTCGATAAGGATGGAAACCCGACCTACAAGGTCACCGACGGGTCCGTGGACTGGTACACCTATTCCGGATACCGCCGCTATCACTCGGACTGCCATGTGTGCCACGGCCCGGATGGGATGGGCTCGACCTATGCGCCGGCGCTGAAGGATTCGCTCAAGACCATGAGCTATGCCGATTTCCTCGGCGTCGTCGCCTCCGGCCGCAAGAACATCTCGACCGCCTCGGAGAACGTGATGCCGGCGTTCGGCGATAACCCGAACGTCGCCTGCTACATGGACGATCTGTACGTCTATCTGCGCGCCCGCTCCAACGAGTCCTGGGGCCGCGCCCGACCGGGCAAGCACGAGGACAAGAACGAAGCCTATACCAAGAATGAAGACTCGTGCATGGGCAAGAAGTGAACGTTTGGAGCTTGGCCGAGACTTAGTCCTTGGCATCTCCAGAAGAATTTGAGGAGTTTACGATGAAGACACGTGCCGCCGTTGCTTTCGAAGCCAAGAAGCCGCTCGAGATCGTCGAAGTCGATCTGGAAGGACCGAAGGCCGGCGAAGTCCTGGTCGAGATCAAGGCGACGGGCATCTGCCATACCGACGCCTACACGCTCGACGGCTTCGACAGCGAGGGAATCTTCCCGTCGATCCTGGGCCATGAGGGCGCCGGCATCATCCGCGAGATCGGCGCTGGCGTGAGCTCGGTGAAGCCGGGCGACCACGTCATTCCGCTCTACACGCCGGAATGCCGGCAGTGCAAAAGCTGCCTGAGCCAGAAGACCAATCTCTGCACCGCGATCCGCGCGACGCAGGGCAAGGGCGTGATGCCCGACGGAACCAGCCGCTTCTCCTACAAGGGCAAGCCGATCTACCACTACATGGGCTGTTCGACCTTCTCGAACTTCACCGTGCTGCCGGAGATCGCGGTGGCGAAGATCCGCGAGGACGCGCCCTTCGACAAGAGCTGCTACATCGGCTGCGGCGTCACCACCGGCGTCGGCGCCGTCGTCAACACCGCTAAAGTCGAGCCGGGTTCGAACGTCGTCGTGTTCGGCCTCGGCGGCATCGGCCTCAACGTGATCCAGGGCGCCAAGATGGCCGGCGCCGACAAGATCATCGGCGTCGACATCAACGACTCCAAGGAAGATTGGGGCAAGCGGTTCGGCATGACCCACTTCGTCAATCCGAAGAAGGTCACCGGCGACATCGTCCAGCATCTGGTCGGCCTCACCGACGGCGGCGCCGACTACACCTTCGACTGCACCGGCAACACCACGGTGATGCGCCAGGCGCTGGAGGCCTGCCATCGCGGCTGGGGCACCTCGATCATCATCGGCGTCGCCGAAGCCGGCAAGGAGATCTCCACCCGCCCGTTCCAGCTCGTCACCGGGCGCAACTGGCGCGGCACGGCCTTCGGCGGCGCGCGCGGCCGCACCGACGTGCCGAAGATCGTCGACTGGTACATGAACGGAAAGATCCAGATCGATCCGATGATCACCCACGTGCTCAAGCTCGAAGAGATCAACAAGGGCTTCGAGCTGATGCACGAGGGCAAATCCATCCGTTCAGTCGTCGTGTTCTAGTTCAATAGCGTCACCCCCAAAGGAGGATCGACCCATGACTGTTGCACTCCACCCCTCGATCGATAACGGCATCAAACAGGGCAGCGGCAGCTTTGCCGGCGGCACGCTGGTCTGCAAATGCACGGACCACCCGGTCAAGGTCGGCATCAAGGGCGATGTCGCTCACAACCACGCCTGTGGCTGCACCAAGTGCTGGAAGCCGCAGGGCGCGACCTTCTCGGTCGTCGCGGTGGTGCCGCGGCAGAACGTCACCGTGCTCGAGAACGGAGACAAGCTCCAGATCGTCGATCCCTCCGCGGTGATCCAGCGTCACGCCTGCAAGGCTTGCGGAACGCACATGTACGGCCGCATCGAGAACAAGAACCATCCGTTCTATGGCCTCGACTTCATCCATCCCGAGCTGTTCCAGGAGCAGGGCTCGCAGGCGCCGCAATTCGCCGCCTTCGTCTCCTCCGTGATCGAATCGGGCGTGAAGCCGGAGCAGATGGCGGGCATCCGTTCGCGGCTGAAGGAAATCGGGCTCGAGCCCTATGACTGTCTGTCGCCGGCGCTGATGGACGCGATCGCGACCCACGTGGCGAAAGCCAAGGCCGCCTGAGCAAGGCGGCTTGAACAAGGCCGTCTGCGCAAAGCGCCAGACGTTCGCCACGCCCCCGGCTCGCTGGTCCAACCAACGCCAGCGAGCCGGATGGGCATGGCCCCTGGATTATCGCGGCGATACGCCGCCTGTGCACTCCGCGTATGTGAGGGCCGTCAGCTCCCTCAGTCCTGGTCTCTGAATGACTGCGCAGTGCCGCCCGCTTCCTGCTTGAAGTCCGCGTCCCTGCGTTTCTCCCTCCCTCGACTGAGGCATACTGCTTCGTCCGCGCAGTGATTCTGGCGGACGAAGCTCTTTTGTTGCGCCTGCTCCGCAGGCGAGCTGCGTGATGCCGCGCCCTGCTTTTGACAAACCATCGATGCAATCTTGTCCCGGTGAGAACAGCCGGGTCTGAACACTTGGCTGTGAACGCCGGGCCGACGCGATCTCTGCTACGATCGCGCGGTGACGATGCCGCGCGAAAATTCAATCAATCAAGAACAAGACGGGAGGTATCGAGCACGTCCGGACATTACGATTCGCATCCACCCCCCTGCCGGGATCTGCCCGCGCAGGACAACGGGCGGAGATGCGGTGACGCGACGCAACGGCTGTGCGCAGGCCGACGCTGGCAAATCCTAGAAATCGGCAAGCTTATGAAGAGCGAGGGATGATCATGATCAAGGTGAAGATCAACGGCCAGGAGCAGAGCTGGGACGGCGACCCGGATCTCCCGCTACTCTGGTTCCTGCGTGACGAGGCCGGACTCACCGGCACCAAGTACGGCTGCGGTCAGGCCCTGTGCGGCGCCTGCACGGTCATCGTCGACAAGGAAGCGGTGCGCGCCTGCATCACATCGATCAACGACGTCGCGGGGCGCGAGGTCACCACGATCGAGGGACTGCATCCGAACGGCGATCATCCCGTCCAGAAGGCCTGGCGCCAGCTCAACGTTCCCCAATGCGGCTTTTGCCAGGCCGGCCAGATCATGCAGGCCGCGGCACTTCTGATGGATAACCCCAAACCCTCGCACGACCAGATCCGCCAGGGGATGTCCGGAAACATCTGCCGCTGCGGCTGCTACCAGCGCATCGAGAACGCCGTCCACCTCGCATCGACGGGAGTGTGACATGAATTTCATCGACAACCCCGGGAAGCTTCGTGGCTTCGAAAAGAACATCCGCGTCGAGAAGGTCTCGCGCCGCAGTATCCTGAAGGGGCTCGGCGTCAGCAGCGCCTTCGTGCTCGCCGCGCCCGTGATGTCGCGCCAGGCGTTTGCCTATGAGACCGGCGCCGGCAAGATGCCGCATGGCGTCGTGGTCGATCCGCGCGTCTTCGTCGCGGTCGCCTCCGACGGCACCGTCACCATCATCGCCCACCGCTCCGAGATGGGAACGGGCGTGCGCACCAGCCTGCCCCTGATCGTGGCGGAGGAGATGGAAGCCGACTGGTCCAGGGTGAAGGTGGAGCAGGCGCATGGCGACGAGGTCAAGTTCGGCAACCAGGACACCGACGGCTCGCGCAGCACGCGGCATTACCTGATCCCGATGCGCCAGATCGGCGCTTCCGCCCGCATCATGCTGGAGCAGGCAGCAGCCAAGCGTTGGGGCGTGCCCGCGACCGAGGTCAAGGCCGTCAATCACGAGATCGTCCACAGCGCCAGCGGACGCAAGCTCGGCTTCGGCGAACTCGCGGCCGATGCCGCCAAGGAATCGGTGCCGAGCATCGAAGGCCTCAAGCTGAAGGACCCCAAGGACTTCCGCTATCTGGCCAAGGGCCAGGTCAGCATCGTCGACCTCCACGACATCACCACCGGCAAGGCGCGTTACGGCGCCGACGTACGCCTGCCCGGCATGAAGTATGCCGTGATCGCGCGCCCGCCGGTGACCGGGGGCAAGCTGGCCTCGTTCGATCCCGACGCAGCTCTGAAGGTACCAGGCGTCGAAAAGGTGATGCAGGCGCGCGGCTGGCCGTGGCCGTCGAAATTCCAGCCGCTTGGCGGAGTCGCCGTGATCGCGCGCAACACCGGTGCGGCGATCAAGGGCCGCGACGCGCTGAAGCTGGTCTGGGATGACGGCGCCAACGGCAAATACGACTCGGCCGCCTATCGCAAGGAGCTCGAGGAGGCCGCGCGCAAACCCGGCCTCGTCGTGCGCCAGGAGGGCGACGCCGACGCCGCCCTGAAGGGCGCCGACAAGGTCGTCGTCGGCGAATATTATCTGCCGCATCTTGCCCATGTCAGCATGGAGCCGCCGGTGGCGGTCGCCGACGTCAAGGGCGACAAGGCTGAGATCTGGGCGCCGGTGCAGAGCCCCGGCGGCACCCGCGAGGACGTCGCCAAGACGCTCGGCATCCCCGAGGACAACGTCACCGTCAACGTGACGCTGCTCGGCGGCGGCTTCGGCCGCAAGTCGAAATGCGACTTCGCGCTCGAGGCGGCACTGCTGTCGAGGGAGCTGGGCGCGCCCGTGAAGGTGCAATGGACGCGCGAGGACGACCTCCACCACGACTTCCTGCACACCGTCTCGGTCGAGCGGATCGAGGCGGGGCTCGACAAGGACGGCAAGGTGATCGCCTGGCGCCATCGCAGCGTGGCGCCCACCATCGCCTCGACCTTCGCCGCCGGCGCAAACCACGCGGCACCATTCGAGCTTGGCATGGGTCTCGTCGACATGCCGTTCGAGATCGCCAACATCTCCTGCGAGAACCCGGAAGCGGCCGCGCATACACGTATCGGCTGGTTCCGGTCGGTCTCGAACATCCCGCGCGCCTTCGCGGTGCAGTCGATGGTCGGCGAAATCGCGCATGCTACCGGCCGCGACCAGAAGGAGACTCTGCTCGCGCTGATCGGTACGCCCCGGATCGTCAAGCCGGCGGTGAAGGACTTGTGGAACTACGGCGAGCCCTTCGACAGCTACCCGATCGACACCGCGCGCCTGCGCAAGGTGGTCGAGCTTGTCGCCGAGAAGGGCGAATGGGGCCGTCAGGTACCCAAGGGCCACGGTCTCGGCATTGCTGTGCACCGTAGCTTCGTCAGCTACATCGCTACCATCGTCGAGGTGGTTGTCGACGACAAGGGCAAGCTGACGGTGCCGCGGGTCGACACCGCGATTGATTGCGGCACCTACGTCAACCCCGAGCGCATCGCCTCTCAGATCGAGGGCGCGGCGATCATGGGGCTGAGCCTCGCCAAGTACGGCGAGGTCAGCTTCAAGGACGGCAAGGTCGAGCAGAAGAACTTTGACGACTTCCAGGTCATCAGGATGGACGAGTCTCCAGTGGTGACCAACGTCTACATCGTGCCGCCCGCGCCCGGCACGCCGCCGAGCGGCGTCGGCGAACCCGGCGTGCCTCCGTTCGCGCCGGCGCTGATGAACGCGATCTTCGCTGCGACCGGAAAGCGCATCCGCAGCCTGCCGCTCGGCAAGCAATTGGAAACCTGAAGCGCCATAGGCGCTTTAGGCTGTCGTTTGAGCATGATCGTTTCGGAAAAGTGCTGCATACTTTTCCGGATCATGGTCCAGAGACGGAACACAAGGCGGCCTTGCGCCGTTTCCATCGATCTGACAGGAGCAGATCGATGATCAACATCTCAAGGGCGCTCGCGGCCTCGCTGTCGGGCGCCTTTCTTTTGACGAGCGGCGGCGCTTTCGCCCAGAGCAACACGACGCCACCGACCACCGCCACGCGCCCCACCGCACCGGACCAGAACTCGCTTCCCAACGCCAGCGCCCCGCCCGCCTCGACCACCCAGACCACCGGGCAGAGCAGCACCGATCCGAAGGTTCAGGAGATGAACCAGAAGGAGAAGGACAAGGTCGACCGCCAGGGCAAATAGACTCGGCGCATGGGCGTTTCAGCGCTGCATGGCAGCAGCTACTCGCCAAGGGGCATCGGTGTGCCCTCTCCCCTTGCTTGTGGGAGAGTGTAGCGACGCTGAAAGACACACACTGATAGGGTAAGGGGTCTGTCTCCGCGGACAGAGAGAGACCTCCGTCCGGCGCGCGCAATGGGCGCGCCACCTTCTCCCCCAACAAGGGGAGAAAGGAAGACACCCTGGGCACACGCAAAGTGCGGCGGACGTTTCGACCGCCGCACTTCGCTCCCCCCACCGCTCCGCCTTCGTCGATCCGCCCGCGGAGCTTATTTCTTCAGCGCGAACACCCAGATGACGCCGCCCTGCGGCACATTGGATTCGATGCCGATATTATTGGTCGCCAGCGCATCCTGGATACGCTGCGCGTCGACTCCCCAGCCGGACTGGATCGCGACGTACTGGGTGCCGTCGATCTCATAGGACATCGGCATGCCCATGATGCCGGAGTTGGTCTTCTGCTCCCACAGGAGTTCGCCGGTCTTGGCGTTGAACGCTCGGAAGTTGCGGTCGTTGGTGCCACCGGCGAAGATGAGATCGCCTGCAGTTGCCGTGACCGACCCGAACATCTGCGACTTCGGGAAGTTATGTTGCCACACCTTCTTGCCGGTCGCGGGATCCCAGGCCTGTATCTCACCGAAATGATCGGCGCCGGGCTTCGCCTTCAGGCCGATGTCCTCCGGCTTGGTGCCAAGCCACAGTTCGCCCGGCTTGAGCGCGATCTTTTCGCCGGTGAAGCCGCCGCAGAAATTCTCGTTGGCTGGCACGTAGACGAGCCCGGTTTTCTGGCTATAGGCCGCCGACGGCCAGTCCTTGCCGCCCCACAGCGACGGGCAGAACTCGACGCGCTTGCCGATGACCGGCTTATGGTCGGGATCGACGATCGGCTTGCCGCTCTCATCGATGCCCTTCCAGACATCGGTTGAGACGAACGGCCAGCCCGCGACGTAGTTGATCTTGGTCGGCGTGCGCTCCAACACCCAGAAGATCGCGTCGCGTCCGGGATGGACCAGGCTCTTGATGCTGCGTCCGTCGCGCTGCAGGTCGATCAGCATCGGCGCCTCGACCTCGTCCCAATCCCAGGAATCGTTCTGGTGGTACTGGTGATAGGTCTTGATCTTGCCGTTACTGGGATCGAGCGCGAGCACTGATGAGGTGTAGAGGTTATCGCCGGGATGCATCTCGCCGGGCCACGGCGCGGCGTTACCGACCCCCCAATAGATCGTCTTGGTGTCCTTGTCGTAATTGCCGGTCATCCAGGCCGAGCCGCCGCCGTTCTTCCAGTCGTCGCCCTGCCAGGTGTCGTGACCCGGCTCGCCCTCGCCCGGAATGGTGTAGGTCCGCCACAGCTCCTTGCCATCCTTGGCATCATAGGCGGCGACGTAACCGCGCACGCCGAACTCGCCGCCGGAGCCACCGACGATCACCTTTCCGTCGACGACCAGCGGCATCAGGGTCATGTACTGCCCCTTCTTGTAGTCCTGTACCTTGGTGTCCCACACCACCTTGCCGGTCTTGGCGTCGAGCGCGACGACGTGGTCGTCGGTGGTGGCGAGATAGAGCTTGTCCTCCCAAAGGCCGACGCCGCGGCTGGTGGGGTGCAGTTGGAACAGATCGTCCGGAAGCTGTCGCTTGTAGCGCCAATATTCGTCGCCGGTCTTCGCGTTCAGCGCGATCACCTGTCCCATCGGGGTCGCCACGAACATCACGCCGTTGTTGACGATCGGCGGCGCCTCGTGGCCTTCGACGACACCCGTGGCAAACGTCCAGACCGGCGTGAGATTCTTCACATTCGAGGTGTTGATCTGGTCGAGGGGGCTGTAGCCCTGCCCGTCATAGGTGCGCCGGTAGAGCATCCAGTTGCCGGGTTCCGGATTTTCCAGCCGCTGCGTGGTGACCGGAGAATAATTCTCGATCGGGCCGGCGCCCGCGGCGGTCGAGACAAGGCACGTGAAAGCGACGAAGCCGGACAGTAACCATTGCTTCCTGGTCATGGACGTTCCCCTTTTTCATCCGTTTGAATTCTTGCTTTGAATTCTTGTCGTTCGTCCCGTCGTCCGCCCCTCGGCGGATGCGGCCTCTCGTGACGCGGGCCCAACCCCGCACGCCCGTCATCTTGGCTGCGCGCCACCTACCTTTCCGATGAAGTTGCCGGCAACGCTGAGCGAGCCGTCAGTGAGTGCGAGCGGCAGCGCCGCGAGCCGTCGCGGTGCCGGCCCGAACACGACCTGCGCGCCCGCGCGGGGATCGTATTCAGAGTTGTGGCACATGCACTTGAACACCTCCTTGTCGCCGACATCGCTCTTCACCCAGGCGGTGACGGGACAGCCGGCATGGGCACAGATCGCCGAATAGGCGACGATGCCGTCGACGGCGCGCGCTTTCGTTTGCTCGTCGAGCTCGGCGGGATCGAGCCGGATGATCAGGATCTCGTTGAGCCGCGAGGCGCTGCGCACGACCGATGTCTTGGGGTCCTTCGGCCAGGCATGCACCGGCGGTCCGCCGGCCGGAAGATCGGCCGCGGTAATCAGCTTTCCTTCCTGCTCGCCTTCGGAGAAAACGAGCAGATCGCCCTTCTGCGGCCGTTCGTCGGAGCCGGGCGGATCCTCGTCCGCGCGCGCTTGCATGGAACAGCCGAGACAGGCGGTCGTAGCAAGCGCACTAAGCAGCAGCGTTCGCCGCGTTTGCTCCGTACACGCATCGGATTCAAGTTCCGCAGATATCTCGGGGGAGGATGTGGTGTTGGACGATGCACTCGACATGCCCGCTAGCAGGCGCCGGAAGTCTGCCGAAAACAAGGCGAAGAATTGGCGCCGCAGTGCATCAATATGTCTTTGCTCGCTTTGATTGAGCGAGACTGAACGCATTCAAACGCGTTTTTGCAGTTTCAACGTCATGCCGCGCGATCGGCATGATGATTCTGCAGATCAGACCGATGATGTTGGAATTGGTGCAGCGCGCTATTGGTCACGCAATGCAACCAGGAAGCGATACAACTGCACGTTTGACAGGCAGGCCGGTCGTCAGGACCGCAGCACGTGGCGCGGCGATGCGATACGGCCGGCGATTGTCGCTGACGCCATTTCAAAGCTGTCGGCGATGCGGCGCGCCTTGTCGACGAAGAGCGCGGCGGCCGCGGGTGGACAAACCTCGCGCGCGGTCTGTTCGAACAGATCGAGCCAGCGGTCGAAATGATCGCCGACGAGGCTCAAGGGCATATGCGCCCGCATCGGCGAGCCGTGATAGCGGCCGCTCATCAGCACCACCGACGACCAGAAATCTCTGAGCTTGGCGAGATGCTCGTCCCAATTCTGCACGATCGCGAAGACCGGCCCCAGGAGCGCATCCTCGCGCACGCGTCCGTAGAAGCGGGTCACGAGTTCCCCGATCATCTCTTCGGTAATCCCGGTACGCTCGATCGCATCCTGGGTCAGCAGGTTCCGCCGCGCGGCCGCCGCCTCGCGCTCGGCCTTCAGTCGATCCGACATGGTCTTTGCTATCCGTTCCGTTGTTCCCGCGAACCGCCCGTTCGGCGTTGTCGGGCTCATTGCGCGCAGCGTCTTTGTCGCAGCACAAATTGCGGGATGTGGCGGCGGACGCTGAATATCCGCCGCCGGCGCCGAGATCAGGCGCTATAGATGTAGAAGCCCTGCCCGGTCTTGCGGCCGAGATGGCCGGCATCCACCATTTCCTTGAGCAAGGGGGCTGGACGGTATTTGGGGTCGTTGAAGCCTTTATAGAAGACCTCCATCACCGAAAGCATGGTGTCGAGCCCGACGAGATCGGCCAGCGCCAACGGCCCGATCGGATGGTTGCAGCCGAGCTTCATGCCGGCGTCGATCTCTTCCGCCGTCGCGATCCCTTCCTGGAGCGCGAAGATCGCCTCGTTGATCATCGGACACAGGATGCGGTTGACGGCGAAGCCAGGGCTGTTCTTGGCCGTGATCGCCACCTTGCCGACACGCTTGGCGAAATCCAGCGCCTTGGCATGGGTGTCGTCGGAGGTCTGCAAGCCGCGGATGAGTTCCAGCAGCGCCATCACCGGCACCGGGTTGAAGAAGTGCATGCCGATGAAGCGATCGGGGCGATCGGTCGCGGCGGCGAGCTTCGTGATCGAGATCGAGGAGGTGTTGGTCGCGACCAGCGTGCGCGGCGACAGCGTGGCGCAAAGGTCCTTCAGGATCTTGACCTTGAGCTCCTCGTTCTCGGTCGCGGCCTCGATGACGAGGTCGCAATCGGCGAGCTTCGCCCGGTCGGTCGTGCCGGTGATGCGCTTCAGCGTCGCCTCGCGATCCGCCGCCGACATCTTCTCCTTCTTGACCAGGCGCTCGAGGCTGCCGCCGACAGTCGAAAGCCCGCGGTTCACCGCCGCATCGGAGATGTCGACCATCACGACCGAGAGCCCGGCCGCGGCACAGACCTGCGCGATGCCATTCCCCATGGTCCCTGCCCCGATGATGCCAACGGTTTGGATCATTGCTTCATATCCTTCATCCTTGCGGGCGTGCCAGCACCGGCCCGGCCCATTGTTCCTGCACCAGGGTCTAGCACCGCCAACGGGCGGGGGCGACCTGATCCTGCCCTTTCCTTAAAGCATCCATGGCGGGAATAAAGCTGCCTTTCGGGCACGAATAGGCATGATTTGGCGTCCTGTCCGACCGATTTGCATCGATTTTTGTAACTGGTCCCGCCCGGCCCGCGGCGGAGGGACGGCTGGACGCCCCCCGGCACGCCTTTGATCCAGATCAATCGGACGATGCGCCGCTCGCGAAGGGTGCCTGTGATTGATGTGCAAACGGCTCGGTTGTCGACACAGAAGCCCTCGACCGCAGGTACCCCACGACGTTTTTGTGACATAGGCCACATAGGCTTCGCGCCCCACCTGTTAGCGTCGCGCACATGACAAAACATATTGCGCTGCCAATCATCTTCACCGCCCTGCTCGTCGCCACGCAAAGCCTGGCAGTCGAGACCAAAGGAGCTGGCTCAACCTTTGTTTCGCCCGTGATGACGAAATGGATCGACGCCTACAAGGCGAAGACAGGCAACACCGTCAGCTATCAAGCGGTCGGTTCGAGCATCGGCGTCAACTTGATCAAGAAGGAAACCGTCGACTTCGGCGCCAGCGACATGCCGCTCGACCCCAAAGAGCTCGACAGGCTCGGCATGATGCAATTCCCGATCGTGATCGGAGGCGTCGTACCGGTGGTCAATATCGATGGCGTCAAGCCCGGTCAGATCCGCTTCACCGGACAGATGCTCGCCGACATCTATCTCGGCAAGCTCAAGTCGTGGAACGATCCGGCCATACGCGCGGTCAACCCCGACATCAGGCTGCCGAACGCGCCGATCACCGTGATCCACCGCATCGACGGATCCGGCACGACGTTCAACTGGTCGAACTATCTCTCGAAGGTCAGCCCGCAATGGAAGACGAATGTCGGAGAAGGCACTTCCGTCGAGTGGCCGCTTGGACTGGGCGGCAGGGGCAATGACGGCGTCGCCTCACTCGTCAGCCTCGTTCCGGGCGCGATCGGCTATCTCGAATACACCTACGCGCTGCAACGGCTCGACAGGATTTCCTTCGGTATGGTGCAGAACAGTGCCGGCAATTTCGTCGTCCCCGACGCCGCATCGTTTCAGGCGGCGGCTTCGAGCGCGGACTGGATGGCTGAGAAGGATTTCCATCTCGTGCTCACCAACGCGCCCGGCGAAGACGCCTACCCGATCACGGCCACGACATTCGTGTTGATGCCGAAGGCGCCGAAATTCCCGGACCGATCCGCGGCCGCCATCGACTTCGTTCGCTGGTCGCTGGAGAACGGCAAGTCCCAAGCCGAGACGCTCAACTACGTTCCCCTGCCGACCGCGTTGATCGATCAGATCGAACGCTACTGGCAGCAGAACCTTGCAGCGCAAACGGTCTCGGCAGCGGCTGCGGTCAAGCGCTGAGGCTTGAAGCGGAGATCGCCGAGCCAAAAGGACACCGCTCGACAGATCGCACCAGACTTGGCTGGCGCACGGTTCGTTGGCGCCCCCGGCCGAGGTGCGCCAATCCTTCTGGAAATCCTGCCTTGAATCGTGGTCTAGTCGGCGAGTGGACTGCTGCCCGCTCGCCGCGGCGGGATTACGCGAGGGTCCATGGAAGGCAGCCCGGTTTGCTGCTGAGTACGGGGGCTCTCGAATGGACGTGATCATCTACCACAATCCCGATTGCGGCACCTCGCGCACCACGCTTGCGACAATCCGGAGCGCCGGCATCGAACCGCACGTGATCGAATATCTGAAGACGCCGCCGTCACGGGCGCTGCTGCAGCAGCTCATCGCGCGCATGGGAATCTCGGTGCGCGAGGCGGTTCGCGAGAAGGCGGCGCCCTATGCGGAGCTCGGGCTCGACAATGCGGCGCTGACTGACGATCAGCTGCTCGATGCGATGACGGCACATCCGATCCTGATCAACCGGCCGATCGTGGTGACGCCGAAAGGCGTCAGACTCTGCCGTCCCTCCGAACTGGTGCTCGATCTGTTGCCGGCGCAGCCGCGTCAGGCCGGATGAACGACTTCGCGCGATCCGTCGTCGCCGCTCTCACGCTGATCGGCGAGGCCGATGCCGAGCTTCTCGGCATCGTGGCATTGTCGGTCCGTGTCAGCCTGACCGCCAGCATCGTCGCGCTCCTGATCGGCGCCCCGATCGGGGTCCTGCTGGCGATCACCCGTTTCCGGGGGCGGCAGGTCATCATCGTGCTGACCAATGCGCTGCTCGGCCTTCCGCCGGTCGTGGTCGGGCTCGCGCTCTATCTGCTGCTGTCGCGGTCCGGCCCGCTCGGGGCGGCCGGACTGTTGTTCACGCCGGCCGCCATGGTGATCGCGCAGACACTGCTTGCGACGCCGATCGTGGTGGCGCTGGTGCACCGGCCAGCGAGTCTGCTCTGGGCGGAGTATGGCGATCTGGCGCGGATCGACGGACTGTCAGCCCTGCGCAGCATGGCACTCCTGTTCGCGCTGGGCCGGACATCGCTGCTGACGGCGTTTCTCGCAGCGTTCGGGCGCGCGATTGCCGAGGTCGGCGCCATCATCATCGTCGGCGGCAACATCCGCGGCTTCACCCGTACGATGACGACCGCGATCGCGCTGGAAACCAGCAAGGGCGACCTGCCGCTGGCGCTCGGGCTCGGGCTGATCCTGCTCGCGCTCAGCGTCGCGGTGTCGACCGTTGCCTTCCTGCTAGTGGGACGCATTGGGGAAAAATAGCTGCTCGCCGCCGACCTTGTAGCCGGCGATCGCATCCTGGCCCTTCGGCGAGATGAGCCAGTCGATGAAGGCCTGCCCGTCCTGCGCCCTTACGTTCGGATGCTTTGCCGGATTCACCAGCATGACGCCGTACTGATTGAAGAGGCGCTTGTCGCCCTCGGTCAGGACGACAAGCTCGCCCCGGTTCTTGAAAGACAGCCAGGTGCCGCGATCGGAGAGAAGATAGGCGTTCGACGACGAGGCCATGTTCAGCGCCGGTCCCATGCCCTGGCCGATCTCGCGATACCAGCTGTCCTTGCCTGCGGCGGGATCGACCCCAGCGTCCTTCCACAACCTCAGCTCTGCCGCATGCGTACCGGACTTGTCGCCGCGCGAGACGAACGGCGCCTTCGCCGCCGCGATCTTGCGCAGCGCCTCCGCAACGTCCTTGCCGCCGGCGATCTTCGCGGGATCGCTTCTGGGACCGATGATGACGAAGTCGTTGTACATGACGTCGAAGCGTTTCACGCCCTGCCCTTCGGACATGAACTTGTCTTCGGCAGGCCTGTCGTGAACGAATACTACGTCGGCATCGCCGCGCCGCCCGATGTCCAGCGCCTGGCCGGTGCCAACCGCAACGACCTTCACGTTGATACCCTCGGCCTTCGAGAACAGCGGCAGTAAGTAGCCGAATAGGCGCGATTGCTCCGTCGATGTCGTCGATGCCACGGTGATGGTCCGATCCTGCGCGAAGGCGCATGTCGACCAGAACAGAATCGCTGCGATGGCGGCAAGCTTCCTCATTGCATTGTCCTCACGCGGGGTGCCGGGTCTTCGAAACTACCCTCGCGAGTGCTGCGAAGGGAACCCCGACGTTCGGTCAGCGCGCGCCCTGGCGATCCCCGCCAGGCCGCCGCTCAGGAAAGCCGCATTCCCGTACAGGCTGTGCGTAAACATGAAGAAGACCAGCTCCCTGGCGGCGCTTTGTCGCATGCGGGTTCCCAAGCGACCTTCGTCAGACATCGTCGCAACGCATCACTCGCTAATGAGCGCCGATCCTCACGCCTGTCTCACGCGCCTTGAACCCTACGTGAACCCCGGAAGCGGCCTGGAATATCGAGCGCGCGACGCGATCCCTTCACTGGATCGTACTGGAGACTCCCATGATGAAGACAACCATCTTCACCGCCTTGCGGCTCGTGCTTTCGCTGGCTATGGCCGGCCCGGTGCAGGCTTGGTCCGGACGGGCTGCGATTACTTCGTTACCAGGCGTCGGCTGCATGTCGCGCGACGGACGAACAGAATGTGGCGCCCTCGCTTCGATCAGCACCATCCCTATCGCGCATGTTCGCAAGACCGCAGCGCCGCATCCGCGCCTTCGCAGCACGGAGCACGCGACGACCGCGCTTCCGCGGCAACGCACCTTCCCGATCGCGACGAAGACCCGCTAGCAATGATGCATTTCGAATGAACATCGCAGGCGTCGGCATCGCAATCAGTGGACAATCCACGACACAACGGTTGCAGAGCCTCTCGCACGATGTATGTGAAGATGTTCTACAATTGGTCCCACTCACATTGACATCAGTGTGACGGCCGGGCACTTTTTTGCATTGCTGGCGAATCAGCGATTGCCTCACGCCGAGTATCTCTTGGACAACTCCCAGTGCTTTCGAGACTGATATCGTTGCTGCGCCGCATCCCTGCGGTGAAATGGGCGTTCTCCCGATTTCGGCCTTTGTCGCATAGCAGCAGCATCGACGGCGCGCCGGTCGCTGCGGACAAGCCGCAGGCTCTCATCGTCGACCTCCCAGAGGCTTCTCCCAGCACCCACATCGGCGCTACCCAGTCGCACGACGACGCAGACGGTGCGCCAGCGGTTCCGGTCGCGGTCGATGAGACCGCTACCCCCGACGCAGAGAAGAGTCTCTCCGCCGCACCCTCCGATATCAGCGCCGATGAGGATTCGTCCCGCGAGGTGCCGAACAGCGTTGAACCGGTCGCGGTCGAGGAGTCCTCGATCTCCGTAGAGGTCGAGAGCGAGCCGGTTGAAATTGCCGATCATATCGTCAGCGGCGATGCATCCCCCGACGAAACCGCAGACGTTGCACGGGTCGTCGCAGACGATTCCTCGGCTCCGCTTGCCGACGCCCCGAGCCCTGCAGCTGAATCTTCCGATCTCATCATCGCCAGCGAGCCATCCGCTGAAGTTGCAGGGGACATCGAGCCCGTCAGCGCAGAGGCCGCGGTCGTTGAGGCCGAAAGCCCGACGGCCGAGATCCCCGATCTTGTCGCCGCCAGCGAGCCTTCCCCGGAAGTTACCGCGGACGCCGAGCCGATCAGTGTCGACGACGCCCCCATAGCGCTTGCCGAAGCCGAAGGCCCGGCGGCCGAGATCCCCGATCCTGTCGCCGCCAGCGAGCCTTCCCCGGAAGTTACCGCGGACGCCGAGCCGGTCAGTGTCGACGACGCCCCCATAGCGCTTCTCGAAGCCGAAAGCCCGGCGGCCGAGATCCCCGATCCTGTCGTCGCAAGCGAGCCGTCCCCGGAAGCTGCCGCGGAGGCCGAACCGGTCAGCGTTGACGACGCCCCCATAGCGCTTGTCGAGGCCGAAAGCCCGGCGGCTGATATCTCGGACCGTGTCATCGCCAGCGATCCATCTCCCGGCGTTGCCGCGGATATGCCGCCGATCCCTGCAGAGGATCGCTCGCCTGCCGAAGCCGTCGCTGCCGACGAAGCTCCGGCAGCCGCTTCCGACGCCGACGCAGGCAGCGAGCCCGCTCCCGCCATCGCGCCTCCGTCACCAGCGCGCCGCCGGACGCCGAAAACTCCAACGAGGGCTGCTGATCCCGCCGATCGTGCTACGCTGATCCGGCAGCGCTGGGCGGAGACCGGCATCCGGATGTGGAATCCGCAGCTTCATGGCACCGGCGACGCGACGCTGAACATCCAGGGGCGCAGCGAGCTGCTGCCGCCTGAGCCCGGCGAGACGATGCCGCGTTACGACAAGCTCGAATTCAAAATGCTGGGCGGGCAGATCGCCTGCGAGGGCGTCATCGTCGAGGCCCCCGCGCAGGCGAGTCATCGCAGCTTTACCCGGCTCGCCGAGCCGCGGAACCAGGACCGGGTCCGCGAGCCCATGCGGGAACGCCGGGCCGCTCTCGCCTGATCCTTTCCCTGCGACCATCATCGCGATGTGCTAGGCTGATGTCCCGGGACGGGAGGTCGCATATGCGCGCAGGATCGTTGCCACTGGTCGTGATCGCCGCGCTCTGCATCTCGCAGCCAGCCTTCGCCGCAGCGGGCAAGCGGCTACGCCATGCGCCTCCGGCTGCTTCTGCCACCGATCCGGTCACGCCCTACAAGACCGACCGGCTCTCATCTTCACGCGGCGAGCCGATCCTCAATATCCCCGGACAGACCACCGTGCTGACGCGGCAGGTCCTCGACGACATGAACGCAACGAGCCTCAGGGACGCCATGCGCTCGACCGCCGGCGTGACGATCGGGCGTTAGGCGTTCAGCTCTCCTTGCGCGCTCAGGGTATCGGATAGCCCTTCCAGACCCATTCCAGCGCCGACGGCAGCGTTTGCGCGATCGTCGGCCGGTCGACGTGCTTGGCGTTGCGCACGAACAGGAACTGGTAGTGATAGCCCTTCTCCGCCAGCACCTTCGCCATGAGTGCATTCGACAAGGTCCAGTCGTGCATGCCGTCGGGAATGGTGGGATTTGGATAGAACAGGTCCTGATCACCGCCGAAGAACCAGAAGCGGATCGGCTTGGCCGGCGCGGCCACGATCAGCGGAACGCCGGGCGGCTCGGCCGGCGTCAGCATGCCGGCCTTGGAGATGAGATTGGGACCGGCCGGCCCCGTCCATGCACTGTGATATTCCCAGGCGCCGCCGCGCAGCGAAGGATCGTGAGGCCATTGCTGGTTGACCATCGTCGGCGAGAAGGCCAGCACGCGGTGGTAAAGATCGGGATAGAACCACGCCATGGTGAAGGCCGCAGCCCCACTCGAGCTCAGCCCCATGGTTGCGCGCCCGTCGGGATTTTTGGTGAGCTTGACGTCCGCATTCTTCTCGACCAGCGGCAGCACCTCGCGCTCAACGAACTGCGCGTAGGTGCCCGACACCGCGTCATATTCGCGGCCGCGCTGACTGCCCTGCGCATCCTGGCCGCCATTGCCGATCTGGATCGCGATCATCGGCGGCACGCGGCGCTGCGCGATCAGGTTGTCGAGTGTCGTGGCGAGATCCTTGTAGGCGTTGGAGCCACCATCGCCGACCACGATGAACGGCGCCTCGGTGCCGGGTGCATATTGGGCCGGCACGTAGACGTCGATCGTGCGCGACCAGACGCCGGGATGGCTGGTGGTAACGATCATGTGCGACTTGTCGTCCGGCGCGGTAACGGTCGTCATGATCGAGGAGTTGGTACAGTCGGCGACATCGTCGCGGACCAGGCCGGGATTGTAGATCGTGCTGTCCTTCGAGGTCAGCGTGAAAGACTTCGTCGCGCCGCGCGGCACGCCTTCCTTCGCGATGGTCTCAGGCGCGGGATTGTGGGTCGGGCCGATGATGAAATTGCCTTCCGCGCCCGGCGGCGGCAGCGTGCCGTCAGGCAACTCGGTCGCGCGCGGATAGCTGGGGTTCGTGGGATCGCGCGTTGGCGGCGCCGTCCTGAAATCGAGGCCCGTCGTGTCGATGAAGAAGGGCGCGGCCTTGTCGGTGGTATTCGCACCGGGCGGCACGGCCATGTTCTGGGTGACGCAGGCCGGCTGCGACAGGGCAGTCGACGTGAAGGAGACGAGGGAAATCAGCATCCCTGCAAGGACGGGCAATGAACTGGTCATTTCAGCTCCCGATGCTGACGAGTCTTGGCTCGGCTTGGACCGAAGTATGCCGGGCCGTCCGGGCGCGGTCAAACAGCAGCCGGCCGCGTGACGGCAATGGCCGTCATGCTCAAACAGGACAGGGCTCGTTATTCCGCGCATGCCCGAAATATTTGAAGGGCTGAGGTTGTTGCCTGCCCTCGCCCCCACGACGTAACTTGCGACGCCGGTCGAGTCGCACGACGATCGCGCCCGACCAAAAACGACAAAAACACCCGGGAGGAACACGATGAGAAAGCTCACGGCAGCGCTGTGCGCGTTGGCTTTATTCGCGCCGGCAGCGCAGGCGCAGACGCTCAAGGATTTCCTGGCGGCGGTCACCAAGAAATGGACCACACCGTTCGAGCCGTTCCAGCTCATCGGCAACATCTACTATGTCGGCACCGACGGCATCGCTGTCTACGTGATCAAGACCTCGCAGGGCCTGATCCTGATGGACACGGCGCTGCCGGAGTCGACCGGGATGATCAAGGACAACATCGCAAAGCTCGGCCTCAAGGTCTCCGACATCAAGATCATCCTCAACACGCACGCGCATTTCGATCACACCGGTGGCTTCGCCGAGATCAAGAAGGAAACTGGCGCGCAGCTCATGGCCGGCGAGCGCGACAAGCCGCTGCTCGAAGGCGGCTACTATCCCGGCGACGAGAAGAACGAGGCCCTCGCCTTCCCAGCCGTGAAGGTCGATCGCGCTGTGAAGGAAGGCGACAAGGTCACGCTCGGCGACACGACGCTGACGGCGCATTCAACGCCCGGGCACTCGCCGGGCTGCACGAGCTGGGAGATGACCGTCAAGGACGGCAACCAGGACCGCGAGGTGCTGCTCTTCTGCAGCGGGACGGTGGCGCTGAACCGGCTGGTCGGCCAACCGACCCATGTCGGCATCGTCGACGACTACCGCGCGACTTACGCCAAAGTGAAGGCGATGAAGATCGATGTCCTGCTCGGGCCGCATCCCGAAGTCTATGGCATGGAGGCCAAGCGCGCAGAGATGAAGGACGGCGCGCCGAACCCGTTCGTCAAACCGGGCGAGCTCGCGACCTACGCGACCGGCTTGTCCGAGGAATTCGAGAAGCAGCTCGCCAAGCAGACCGCGGCACTCGAGAAGAAATAACAGCGGTCATGTGCCCCACCTCTCCTAGGAAGAGGTGAACCCGCACAATTGATGCGGCAATATGCAGCGCCGGTGCACATGGTTAGCAGGGCGTAGCCTCGGCCGGGATGATACGGGCCGAAGCCCCCGCTCCGTCGCCCTATATCCTTAACACCGCCTCACCGATGCACGCGGCCGGAATTTCTGCTGCCGCGTGCAACTGGCACGGGCCTCCCCGCGGAATTCGATCTAACGCGCCCTTTACCCGACCTGTGCAAGATCGCCCGCGTTTTCAGGGGATCCAGGGCTCGTATTGCAATGCCTGTTGCCGATTTGAAATCTCACCTTGCCGCCGTGATGCGGCTGTTCCGCGTGCCAGCCGACAATCCGGACCTGACACGCGCCCAGTTCGACGCCTTCTCCAAGCAGATCCCACTGCTCTACTTTATCCTGATCACCAACACGATCGCGGTGGCCTACACTTACGTGCCGCTGGCGCCGGCCTGGCTCAGCATGATCGCGCCGGCCCTGTTGATCGCGGTGACGGGCCTCCGGACATTCTGGTGGCTGCGCCAGCGTCGTGTCGCGCGCAACGACGCCGACATCTTGCGCAACCTGCGCGTCACCAACTGGATCGCGGCGCCGATCGCGACGGGTTTTACTGCCTGGTCGTTCGCGCTCTTTCCTTACGGTGATCCCTTCGCCAAGAGCCAGGTCGCCTTCTACATGGCGGTGACCGTCATCGGCTGCATCTTCAGCCTGATGCATCTGCGTTCGGCCGCCCTGATCGTGACGCTGGTCGTCGACGTGCCCTACGTGCTGTTCTACTTCGCCGCCGGCGAACCGACGCTGAAAGCGATGGCCATCAACAATCTGCTGGTCACCGGCGCGATGGTGACGGTGCTGTTCATCTACTATCGCGACTTCGCAGATCTCGTCGCCAGCCGCAAATCGCTGCTCGCGCAGCAGGCGGCCACGCAGGCGCTCTCGGACGAGAATTTCCGCCTCGCCAATCTCGACTCACTCACCGAGCTGCCGAACCGCCGCCGCTTCTTCGCCGAGCTGTCGAGCGCCTTCGCGGACGCCGAGCGCAGGAATGTTCGCGTCGCCGTCGGAATCATCGATCTCGACGGTTTCAAGCCGATCAACGACAATTACGGTCATTCAGTCGGCGACCGCGTCCTGATCGAGGCCGGACGCCGCATCCGCGAGGTCTGCGAGGGCTTTGGTCCCCAGCGGGTGGAGTTCGCCCGGCTCGGCGGCGATGAATTCGGCCTCGTCGTGTGCGGCGATCCCGATGATGCGGATCTGATGCGGCTCGGCGAGCGCATCGGCGACCAGGCCAGGCTGCCTTACCAGCTCGACACCGCCCATACCGGCCTGTCCTGCTCGATCGGCTTTGCGCTGTTCCCGGACTCCGCGACGACATCGGAAGCGCTCTATGAATGCGCCGACTATTCGCTCTACCACGCCAAGCGTCATCTGCGTGGCCGCACCGTGATCTTCTCGAGCGAGCTCGAGGCCGAGATCCGCAGCCGCGGTGTCATCGAGAATTTGCTCCGTACCGCCGATTTCAGCACCGAGATGGATCTGGTGTTCCAGCCGATCGTGGACGCCATGAGCGAACGCACCACCGGCTTCGAGGTGCTGGCGCGCTGGCATAGCTCACGCCTCGGCCTGGTCTCGCCGGCCGACTTCATTCCGGCTGCGGAACGCATCGGCCTGATCCGGCCGCTGACGCAGGCGCTGCTGGCGCGTGCGCTTGCCACGGCGAAGACCTGGCCCAGCGACATCCGCCTGTCGTTCAACCTCTCGGCCCACGACGTCTGCGCGGCCGAGGGCATCTTGCCGCTGATCTCCATCATCGAGAAGAGCGGACTGCCGCCGCACCGGATCGATTTCGAGATCACCGAGACCGCCGTCACCTTCGACTTCGTGCGCGCGCAGCAGTCGATCTCGACGCTGAAGGCGATGGGCTGCGGCATCTCTCTGGACGATTTCGGCACCGGCTATTCCTCGCTGAGCCACGTGCACCGCCTGCCGCTCGACAAGATCAAGGTCGACCGCAGCTTCGTCGCCGACATCAACGAAAACCCCGTGAGCCACAAGATCATCAAGTCGCTCACGGGCCTGTGCGACGACATGGAGATCGCCTGCGTCGTCGAGGGTGTCGAGACCCGCGCCCAGCTCGACAGCCTGCGCCGGCTTGGCTGCGACTACATCCAGGGCTATTATTTCGCAAAGCCCATGCAAGGCGATGCGATCGATGGTTACCTGACGAAGGAACGGCAGCGCCTCAAGGCTGCCAACGGCACCAAAGTCGTGGCCTAGAGGCCTCAGACTGCGCAGTAGCGCTCCTGGATGTCCTTGTCCGCGAGCAGCGCTGCGGCGCTGCTCTGATGCACCACCTCGCCCTGGTCGATGATTACGGCGCGGTCGGCAAGGCGCAGCGCCCATTCGACATTCTGCTCGACCAGGAGCAGCGTCTTGCCCTCGTCGCGCAGGCGGCGGAACAGCACACCCATCTCCTCGACCAGGACGGGCATGATGCCTTCCGAGGGCTCGTCGAGCAGGATCATCCTGGGCTTTGCGATCAGTGCGCGTGCGATGGCCAGCATCTGCTGCTCGCCCCCCGAGAGCGTCACGCCCTCCTGATCGAGCCGCTCCTTGAGGCGCGGAAAGGTTTCGGCGATCTCGTCGATCGCGGCGCGCTCATCGATACCGCTGCCGGCCGCGACGAGACCGAGGCGCAGATTCTCTCGCACGGAAAGGCCAGGCACGATTCGGCGCTCTTCAGGAACGTAGGCGAGGCCAAGGTGAAAACGCTGATGGGCGCGCAGCGGCAGAAGCTCACTGCCCGCGAACCGCACGCGACCCGTCGCCTTCGGCATCAGGCCCATCATCGCCCGCAATGTGGTGGTCTTGCCGGCACCGTTGCGGCCAACGAGAGCGACCACCTCGCCTGGGTTCACGTGCAACGAAATGCCGTGGAGGATATGGCTCGCGCCATACCACGCGTGGAGATCCCTAATTTCGAGCAGTGCGGTCTCAGCCATAGCCTTCACTCTGTCCAAGATAGACCCGGCGGACTTCCGGATTGCTCCTGATCTCGTCCGGCGTGCCGTCCGCCAGCAGGCGACCGTGATGCAGAACCACGACGCGCTTGGACAGGCCCAGCACCATCTTCATCTTGTGCTCCACCAGAAGCACGGTGCGCTTGTCGGCAAGGCGTTCGAGCAGCGCCACCATGTCCTTGGTCTCTTCCGGTCCCATGCCGGCAGTCGGCTCGTCCAGCAGCAGCAACTCGGGCTCGGAGACCAGCGCGATTGCGATCTCCAGCGCGCGCTGCTGGCCATGCGACAGGAACTTTGCCAGCTCGCCGCGCTTGCCGAGCAACCCGACCGCGTCGAGTGCGGCATCCGCACGCGCATTCAGTCCGGTCAGCCGGGCGCGGTTGCGCCAGATGTCGTAGCTCACGGTCAGCGCTTGCACCGCCACACGCACGTTCTCGTGCACGGACAGGTCGGGAAAGATGTTCGTGATCTGGTAGGAGCGCGAGATGCCCTGGTGTACGAAACGGTGCTGGGGCAGGCCGTTCAGCTCGCGCCCCCTGAAGTGCAGCTTGCCCGACGTCGGGGTCAACGCACCGGAGAGGATGTTGAAGAAGGTGCTCTTGCCGGCGCCGTTAGGCCCGATGATCGAGGTGAGCTGGCCGGCCGCAAAGGACACGGTGATGCCTTCGAGCGCGACGAAGCCACCAAAGCGCTTGCCGATCCCCTCGGCGCGGAGCAGTTCGCCGCTCATTGCTGCGCCTTTCCGATGCCGACGACGTCCAGCAGCGTGCCCCAGATGCCCTTGGGCAGGAACAGCACGAACAGAACGAAGATCGCGCCGACGAAGATCTGCCAATGCGGCGTCCAGAGCGAGATGACATCCTCCAGGATCAGGAAGCTGGCCGCGCCGACGAAGGGGCCGAAAAAGCTGCGGGCACCGCCGAGCAGCACCATCATCACGATCATGCCTGAGGTCTGGTAATGAAGGATGTCCAGCGGCACGATCGACAGATGCAGCGCCAGCATGCAGCCGCCGAGCGAAGAGATCGCACCCGACAACATGAACACGATCAACTTGCTGCGCTCGACGTCATAGCCGCAGGCCCTCGCCCGCTGCTCGTTCTCACGGATGGCCTCGATGACGGCGCCGAACGGCGAGTTCAGGATGCGCGACTGAAACCACATCGCCAGCGCGGCGAAGACCATCAGCACGTAGTATTTGTTGACGGGATCGAGGAAATTGACCTGCAGCCCGAACAGGCGGATGCGGTCGACCGTGAAGCCGCGCAGGCCGTTCTCGCCGCCGGTGAAGGATGAGGCCTGGAGTGCCACGTAATAGACGAGCTGAGCGAGCGCGAGGGTCACCATCGAGAAATAGATGCCGCGGGTGCGCGTCGAGACGATTCCGATCGCGGCGGCGAGACAGGTGCTGAGGACAACGGCAATCGGCACCGCGGCGAACCAGGGCACGCCGTAGCGGCCGATCGCGATCCCCGTGAAGTAGGCGCCGGCGCCGAAGAACGCCGCCTGGCCGAACGACAGCAGCCCAGTGTAGCCGAACAGGAGATTGTAGCCCATCACCACGACGCCGTAGATCAGGACGTTGACGGCCAGCGCCTGCGATGGCAGCAGCCAAGGCAGCACGGCAAGCACTGCGATGGACAGCAGCACGCGCTGCTCGAGAAGCCAGCCGAGCCCGCCGGGCGAGGGTTTGGCGACCGCTTCGCCGCTCGAAGGTAGCGTCACGCGGTCCTCCCTCTCACGCCGAACAGGCCTTGCGGGCGGATCAACAACACGACTGCCATCAGCGCGAACATGACGATGGTTGCCATTTCAGGCGCGAACAGCGCCACCATGCTGATGGAGATGCCGACCATGAGGCCGGCAACGACCGCGCCGACGATCGAGCCGAGGCCGCCGATCACGGTAACGACGAAGGCCTCCGCCAGCACAAGTGAACCCATCTCCGGATTGACGCTGCGCATGGGTCCCGCGAGCACACCGCCAAGGGCAGCCAGCCCGACGCCGAGGCCGAAGATCGCGAGCCACACCCGGCCGATATCGACGCCGAGCACCTGCATGATGGTGGGATCGCGTGCGCCGGCACGCACGATCAGGCCGACCCGGGTCCTCTCCAGTGTCAGCCAGAGCACCAGCAATACCACAGCGACCAGCGCGATGACGAACAGGCGGTAGCGCGGGAAGAAGCCAATGCCGAGATCGAGCACGCCGATCAGCTGCGGCGGGGTCGGGAACGGAATGCCGTCACTGCCGAATACGATGCGCACGCCCTCGACCAGGACGTAGCTGAGACCGAAGGTGAGCAGCAGCGGATCGTCGATCGAGCGTCCATAGAGCCTGCGGATCAGGACGAACTCGATCAACATGCCGAAGGCGCCGATCAGGATGGGAGCGAGCAGCAGTCCCCACCAGAAGCTTCCGGTGAGCGATGCCAGATACAGCCCCGCATAGGCCCCGATCATGAACAGCGCGCCATGGGCGAAATTGACCACCCCGAGCATGCCGAACACGATCGTCAGTCCAAGCGCAGTGATCACCAGGACCGCGCCAAGGGCGATCCCGGAGAGAAGCTGCATGATGATCAGCGACAGGTCCATCGTCACAAGACTTAGGTCGCGTGGCCGAGTTCGCTGCAGCTGCGCAGCATGTCGTCGGTGCCCGCATCGTTGGCGAGAATGGCGAACAGGTCGTTGTCATTCGCCATGGCGGACTTCTTCTTGGACTCCAGCACCAGCACCGACTGAACCGATTGATGGTCGCATTTGCGGTAGTGCTGCGGGCCCTTGGTCAGATCGTATTGCAGCTTCTCCAGGGCGGCGACGACCTTGTCGTTGTCGGTTCCACCGGCGGCCTGCATGGCCAGCAGGAGCGAGGCAACGCCGGAATAGCCATAGGCGCCGTAGTCGGTCGGGATCGCGCCGCCATTGGCGGCGCGGAACGCCGCGTTGAAATCGGCGGCGGTCTTGCTCTGCGGCTCCAGGCCCCAATAATAGTTGGCGCCGCCGACCACGCCCTCGAATACATCCGGACCGACCGCGAGACGCTGGTTGTGCAGGATCACGGGCACGACGATCTTCATCTGCTGCTTGACGCCGAAATCCACCGCCTGCTTGATCGCATTGGCCTGGTCGCGGCCGAAGTTGGAGATGCAGAGCACGTCCGGGCGCATCGACATCAGGCGCGGCATGAAGGTGGAATAATCAGCCGCGCCGAACGGATGCAGGATCTCGCCGACATTGTCGGCGCCGATTGCCGCCTGCGCCCGCTTGAAGCCGCGCAGCATCTCATGACCGTACGCATAGTCGGCGACGAGATGGGCGACCTTCATGCCCTTCTTAAGGGTCTGCCGCGCCACGGCGGCAGTCGTCATGTGCGGGTTCAGCGCCTCATGGAAGGTGTATTTGCTGAAATCCTTGGCCTCGTTAATGGTGTCGGACTGGCTGATCGAGACGTAGATCACGCCGCGAGCGCGGGTGACTTCGTTGACCGCGAGCTGCACCGCGCTGGAGAGCGCGCCGACGACGGCGTGAACCTTGTCCTTCTCGATCAGCTCGAGCGTGCGGGTCGCCGCCTCACCGGCATTGAGCTTGTCGTCTCGCACCAAGAGCTCGACCTTGCGGCCGGCAACACCGCCCTTGTCGTTCACGAGCTTGACAGCGAGCTCGGCGCATTTGACCTGGTCGCGCGCTTCGGCGGCGAACGGCCCGGTCAGCGGCGTCGGAAAGCCGATGCGGATCGTCTCGTCTGCTGCGCGGCCGAGCCGGGGCATGGCGAGCAATGCTGCGCCCGCCGAGAGGCCTGCGAGCGCGGTGCGGCGGGATATTTTCGCGGTCGAACCGGATTTGGGCATGATTTCCTCCAGGTGTCTTTTTCAAGGGTTTTTTCTAGAAACGCTTCAGGGCTTTCAGAACCTTCGCGGGCGTGATCGGAATCGAATTGATCGTCGCGTTGAACGGCGCGAGCGCATCGTTGACGGCATTGAGCACGCAGGCGGACGCCGCCGCCGTGCCGGCCTCGCCAACCCCCTTGGCGCCGAGCTCGGTGTCCGCCGTCGGCGTCTCGACATGCCCGATCACGATGTCCGGCATCTCCATCGGCATCGGGACGAGGTAGTCGGCGAGCGAGCCGTTCATCAGCTGGCCGGTGTCGCTGTAGCGGCATTCCTCGAACAGGGCCGCACCGAGCCCCTGCACGACGCCGCCGCGCAGCTGCTCGTCCACCAGCATCGGATTGATGACGCGGCCGCAATCCTCGACGACGAAATGCTTCAACACCTTGATGAAGCCGGTCTCGACATCGACCTCCAGCGAGCAGCCCTGAATGCCGTTGGTGAAAGCGAAGGGATAGCCCTGCGGCGCGAAATGGTGGCTCACGGTGAGCTGCGCCTGCGTACCCGGCGGCAACGTATCCGAACGGAAATAGGCGATGCGCGCGATCTCGGAGATCGGCAAGCGCTGCTGCCGGGGCGCGGCATCGACGACCTCCCCATCGATGATGTCGAGCGCAGACGGCTGCTCCTGGAGAATGAGCGCGGCGACCTCCAGGATGTTGCGCTTGAGCGCGCGCGTTGCCTGAAGCGCGGTCTCGCCGCCGATACCGGCGCCGCGGCAGGCCCAGGTCGCGCCACCATGCGGCGTCACCTCGGTATCGCCCGTGATGACCTTGACGTGCTCCTGCGCAAGGCCGAGCTGATCGGCCACGATCTGGCTGATGATCGCCTCGGTGCCCTGCCCCTGCTCGGTGACCGAGATCAGGCAGCGGACCTCGCCCGATGGCGTCAGGCTCAGAACCGCGCCGTCCTGCGAGGAGATGCGCGCGCCGCCCACGCCATAGAATGCGGGACTCGGATTGGTGATCTCGACAAAGGTCGCGATGCCGATGCCGCGATAGACGCCGCGATTGCGCAAATCCGCCTGTTCGGCGCGCAGCGCGTCGTAGTCCATCATCTCGTGCAGGCGCTTCAGGCAGGCCTGGTGCGACAGCGCCTCGAAGCGGTAGCCGGTCGGCGAGGTCTGCGGATAGGCATCGTCGGCGATCACGTTCCGCGCGCGGATGGCGAAGGGATCGAGGCCAACCCTCGCCGCGGCCATATCGACGAGACGCTCGGTGACGGCGCAGGCGATGGGATGGCCGACGGCGCGATACTGGCTGGTCTGCACCTTGTTCTGGAAGATAACCTCCAGCGTGGCGCGGTAGTTCTTGAAGCGATAGGGCGCGCCCATCAGCCGGATCACCTGGTTGCCCTCGACCACGCTGGTGCGCGGATAGGTCGAGAAGGCGCCGATCGCGGTCAGGTCCAGGACATCCATCGCGAGGATCTCGCCCTTGGCATCCAGCGCCATCCGGGCACGGACGCGGTGGTCGCGGGCGTGGATGTCGGAGACGAACGACTCGATGCGGTCGGCGACGTATTTGACGGGATGGCCGAGCAGGATCGAGAGGCCGACCACCGCCATGTCCTCGTGATAGACATGCAGCTTCATGCCGAAGGAGCCGCCGATGTCGGTCGCGATCACGCGAACGCGCGCCTCAGGGATGCCGTAGTGACGCGAATAGAGATCCTGGAACTGGTACGGTGTCTGCGTGGCGTGATGCACGGTGAGCATCCCGGCAGCGGGATCATAATCCGCGACGATAGCGCGCGGCTCCAGCGTCACCGCGGTATGGCGCCCGAAGGAGAATTCCTCCTCCACCACGTGCGCAGCATGCGCAAAGGCATCGTCGACGGTGCCATTGTCGAGTTGGCTGCGGAAGCAGGTGTTGTTGGCGCTGCCGGGATTGATCAGCGGCCCGCCGGCCTCGCGTGCGCCGTCGATATCAACGACGACGGGAAGGTCCTCGTAGTCGACCTCGATCAGCTCCAGCGCATCTTCTGCAATCGCCCGGCTCTCGGCAACGACGGCGACCACCGCCTGCCCGGCCCAGACCACCCGGTCGAGCGGCAGCGGCAACTGCGGTGCGGACGTCATGCCCTTGAAGTGGTCGAGCGTGCCGGTCCAGGGCGTGCAGATCTTGGCGAGATCCGCCCCCGTGGCGACGAGATGCACGCCTTCGAGCGCACGCGCCTGTTCGATGTCGATAGAGATAATCTTCGCGTGCGCATGCGGACTGCGCAGGAAGGCGGCATGGAGCATGCGCGGCAGCCTGAGGTCGCTGACGTAGCGCCCGCGTCCGGCAAGCAGCCGCTTCGCATTCGGCCGCGGCACGGAACGGCCGATATAGGAGTTCGGTCGGTCGAGCGAGGTCAGCGGCGCGCTCATGTCGCGCCTCCGCCTTCGCTGCGCGCTTTGGCGACGGCGTCGATCGCATCTACGATCGCCTCGTAACCGGTGCAGCGGCAGTAATTGCCCGACAGCGCGTCGCGGATGTCCTCGCGGCTCGGCTGAGCCACCTGCGAGAGCAACTCGTGGGCGTTGACCAGCATCCCCGGCGTGCAGAAGCCGCATTGCAGCGCGTTGCGGCGATGGAATTCGGCCTGGAGGTCGGCGATCACGCCACTCTCGGTGAGGCCTTCGATGGTGTCGATCCTAGCGCCGTCGGCTTGCACCGCGTACATCAGGCAGGAATGCACGGCGCGGCCGTCGAGCTGCACCAGGCAGGCACCGCAGGCACCCATCTCGCAGCCGGCATGCGTGCCCGTCAGCTCGAGTTCGTTGCGCAGACAATCGACCAGCGTCTCCCGCGGCGCGACCTCGCAGGCGACCTTGCGGCCATTGACGACGAAGCGAACCCGCACGGTCTCGTCGGCGTCGTCCCGGAGCATCTCGTCAAGGCCGCTCATGCGCCCTCCTTCAGACGGCCGAGCAGGCGACCGAGCAGCACGCGAGCGAGATGCAGCCGCATCGCCGGTGGCACCTCATCGCTGTCGGGCGGCGCGAGATCGCCTTCGAGCGCGGCTTGCGCGACGGCGATACGTTCCGCATCGAGGCTCGATCCGACAAGGGTCGCCTCGGCGTCCTTCACCCTAGTCGGCGTATTACCGACCGAGAAGAAAGAAATGCGGATGTCATCGATGCGTTCGCCCGTGAAGGTCGCGAGCATGCCGCAACCGACCAGCGCATAATCCCCGCGCCGGCGTGCCAATTCGTCGAACGCAAAGCGCTGGTCTGCCTTGAAGAGCGGAACATAGATCGCGGTGATCAGCTCGCCGGGCTGCAATGCGGTCTCGAACAGATCGATGAAGAAGTCGTCAGCCTTGACTCGCCGGTTGCCCGAGGGACCGGCGATCTCGATCTCGGCATCGAGCGCCAGCGTCATCGCCGGAAATTCGGAAGCCGGGTCAGCGAGCGCGACACTGCCGCCGAACGTGCCGCGGTTGCGGATCGCGGGATGAGCGACGAAAGGCGCCGCGGCATGCAGCAGCGGTGCAAATTCGGCAATCAGGGGTTCGCTCAGCATCTCGCAGTGCCGCGTCAGCGCACCGATGCGCAAGTAGTCGCCTTCGCGCCTGACACCGCGCAGCTCGCCAATGTGGGTGATGTCGATCAGAAGTCGCGGCGCCTGGAGCCGCAGCGACAGCGCCGGCACGAGGCTCTGGCCCCCGGCGATGAAACGCGCGTCATCGCCAACACGCGCGTGGGCATCCAGCGCCTGCTCGATCGTCGCAGCACGAAAATAGCTGAAAGCCCTCGCCTTCACCGCCGTTTCCTCAAAATCCGTCGGCTCATCAGCCGGGATGCCAGATTTGTAACCATCTGGTCTCAAAATCCTGACACGCCCGCGGAGGGCGGTCAACAGAAAATGACCATTTGGTCACAAATGCGCCTTGGGCTATGAAGACGAGGTTACGTGCGATTCAGCGACGAAATGGCCCGAAAAGCGCAGAAAACGGCGAAGCGACCGGTCCGGCGGCGGACCGAGACTGGCGGCAAGTCCGCGCCAAAGCGTCGCAACATGCGCGCGGCCGACCGCGAGCGCGCGATCGTCGACGAGGCAATCCGCTTCTTTGCCGAACGCGGCTTCGAGGGCCAGACCCGCGAGCTCGCCAAGCGCATGGGGATCACCCATTCGGCAATCTATCGCCACTTCCCGAGCAAGGAAGCGCTGATCGAGCGAGTCTACCAGGAGGTCTATCTCAGTCGCTGGTCGCCCGATTGGGGACCGATGATCCGCGACCGCTCGCTGTCGCTGGAGGCGCGGCTCACACGCTTTTATCTCGACTATGCCGCGCGCGTGTTCGAGTACAACTGGGTGCGGATATTCGTCTTCTCCGGCATGAAGTCGTTCGGCATCACAGGTCGTTATCTCGACATCATCAGGCGCGAGATCATCGAGCCGGCGGCGGCCGAGCTGCGCCACGACCTGAAGCTGCCTGATCCGAAGACCCATCCGCTCGGCGAACGCGAGACCGAGCTGTTCTGGGGCCTGCATGGCCGCATCTTCTATCTCGCCATCCGCAAGTTCATCTACGAGACGCCGATCCCGCCCGATCTCGACGCGATCGTCCGCGACGCCGTCCAGACTTTTTTGGACGGCGCGAAGACGACGATGCCAAAGCTGCTGGTGAGCGGCTAGCTACTTCGAAAGGCTCGGCAGATCGAGCCCCTTGTCGCGGGCGCAGTCGATCGCGATGTCGTAACCCGCATCCGCGTGGCGCATGACGCCGCTCGCAGGATCGTTCCAGAGCACGCGCTCGATCCGTTTTGCAGCTTCCGGCGTGCCGTCGGCGACGATCACCATGCCGGCATGCTGCGAATAGCCGATGCCGACGCCGCCGCCATGGTGCAGCGAGACCCAGGTCGCGCCGCTGGCGCAATTGAGCAGCGCGTTGAGCAGGGGCCAGTCGGACACCGCATCCGAACCGTCCTTCATCGCCTCGGTCTCGCGGTTGGGGCTTGCCACCGAACCGCTGTCGAGATGATCGCGGCCGATCACGATCGGAGCCTTGAGCTCGCCACGAGCCACCATCTCGTTGAAGGCAAGGCCGAGCCGGTGACGATCGCCAAGGCCAACCCAGCAGATTCGCGCCGGCAAGCCCTGAAACTTGATGCGTTGCTTGGCCATGTCGAGCCAATTGTGCAGATGCTTGTCGTTGGGCATCAGCTCCTTGACCTTGGCGTCGGTCTTGAAGATGTCCTCGGGATCCCCTGACAGCGCGGCCCAGCGGAACGGCCCGACGCCACGGCAGAACAAGGGGCGGATATAGGCGGGAACGAAGCCCGGGAAATCGAAGGCGTTCTTCAGGCCCATGTCCTGCGCCATCTGGCGGATGTTGTTGCCGTAGTCGAGCGTCGGAATGCCCTGTGCATGGAAATCCAGCATGGCCTGGACGTGCGTTACCATCGAAGTCTTCGACGCACGCTCGACTGCCTTCGGATCGGAAGCGCGTTTCGCCTCCCACTCGGCAAGCGTCCAGCCCTTCGGCAAATACCCATTGATCGGATCATGCGCGCTGGTCTGATCGGTGACGATGTCGGGCTTGACGCCGCGCCGCACGAGTTCCGGGAAAATCTCGGCGGCATTGCCGAGCAGGCCGACCGAGACCGCCTTTTTGGTCTTTGCCGCCTCCGCCATGATCGCGAGCGCTTCGTCGAGGGTTGCAGCCTGCCGATCGAGATAGCCTGTACGCAGCCGCATCTCGATGCGGCTCGGCTGGCATTCGACCGCGAGCATCGAGGCCCCGGCCATGGTCGCAGCCAGCGGCTGCGCGCCGCCCATGCCACCAAGGCCCGCGGTGAGGATCCATTTGCCGGCGAGGCTGCCACCGTAATGGCGACGGCCGACCTCGACGAATGTTTCGTAAGTGCCCTGCACGATGCCCTGGCTGCCGATGTAGATCCACGAGCCGGCCGTCATCTGGCCGTACATCATCAAGCCCTTGCGATCGAGCTCGTTGAAATGATCGAGCGTCGCCCAGTGCGGCACGATGTTGGAGTTCGCGATCAGCACGCGCGGGGCGTCGGCGTGAGTGCGGAAGACGCCGACCGGCTTGCCGGACTGGACCAGCAGCGTCTCGTCGCCCTCGAGCATGCGCAAGGCCGCCGTGATCCGGTCAAAGCTCTCCCAGTCGCGCGCGGCACGGCCAATGCCACCATAGACGACGAGCTCGCTCGGACGTTCTGCGACATCCGGATCGAGATTGTTCATCAACATGCGCAGAGGCGCTTCCGTCAGCCAGCTCTTGGCGCTGATGTCGCTGCCGCGGGGGGCCCGGATGGTGCGATCATTGTCCAGTCGGCGGTTCATGCGGAAACCTCTTCAGACGAGTCTTGTTCAATCAAGTCTTGGAAACGGGTCGGATGACAGCGCGGCGATCGCCGCGGCCGGCAGCGTGTCGGCTTCGACCAGCGCGGCGGCCTTGGCGAGATCGCCAGCCATATAGCGGTCGCCACCGAGCGCCGGCACCTGTTCGCGCAGGGCGGCGATGACGGCAACGAGCGGCGCGCTGGTCGCATGCGGCGCGCGCAGCGTGATGCCTTGGGCAGCAACCAGAAGCTCGATGCCGAGGATGGCGGCAAGATTGTCGGCCATATCCGACAGGCGCCGCGCGGCATGCGCGGCCATCGAAACATGGTCTTCCTGGTTGGCGCTGGTCGGCGTCGAGTCGATCGAGCAGGCGAGCGCGCGTTGCTTGTTCTCGGCGTAAAGCGCAGCCGCCGTCACCTCGGCGATCATGAAACCGGAATTGATGCCGGGATCGGGCGTGAGGAACGGCGGCAAGCCGAAATTGAGCGCGGGATCGACCAGCGTCGCGATGCGGCGCTCGCTGATAGCGCCGATCTCCGACAGCGCCAGCGCGATGACGTCGGCGGCAAAGGCCACCGGCTCGGCATGGAAATTACCGCCGGAGATGATCTCGCCCGTCTCGACCAGGACGAGCGGATTGTCCGTGACGGCGTTCGCTTCAACGATCAGGCCTCGCGCCGCCTGCGTGATCAGGTCGAGCGCAGCGCCCGCAACCTGCGGCTGGCAGCGCAGGCAATAGGGATCCTGCACGCGTTCGTCACCTTCGAGATGCGACAGGCGGATATCGCTGCCGTCGAGCAGCGCCGTCAATGTCGCCGCCGCCGCGATCTGTCCGGAATGACCGCGCAGCGCCTGAATTTCCGGGCGGAACGGCGCCGTCGACGCCATCGCCGCATCCACCGACAGCGCACCGGTCACGAGTGCTGCGCGGGCCAGGCCAAATGCACGCAGCACGCCGGAGATGGCATAGGCGGTCGAGAACTGCGTGCCGTTGATCAGCGCAAGCCCCTCCTTCGGCCCGAGCGTCAACGGCGCGAGTCCGGCCGTGGCGAGCGCCTCGCTGCCCGCTACCGTCTTGCCTTCGACAATCGCCTGTCCTTCGCCGATCATCACCGCCGTCATATGCGCGAGCGGCGCAAGATCGCCGGAGGCGCCGACCGAGCCCTGCTGCGGCACCAGCGGATGGACACCCCGCGCCAGCATGGCCTGCAACTGTTCGATCACCTCACGGCGCACGCCGGAGGCACCGCGCCCGAGCGAGATGATCTTCAGCGCCATCATCAGGCGGACGATCGGCTGCGGCGTCGCCGGCCCGACGCCGCAGCAATGCGAGACGATGAGATTGCGCTGGAGCAGCGCGGTCTGATCGGGTGGGATGCGCTTCGAAGCCAGCTTCCCGAAGCCGGTGTTGATGCCGTAGACGGGGACGTCTGCTCGCGCGGCCTTTGCGACGATCTCTGCCGCCGCCTCGACACGCGGCCAGAACGAGGAATCGAGAACGACGGGCTGTCCTGCAAGCACGCGCGCGAGATCGTCGAGGCGCACCGCTCCCGGTTTGACGACGATCGCGGCGCCGTGCTCCGTCACTGTCCCCTCCACACCCGGCCGTGCAGCGGATTGAAGCCAATGCGGTAAACGAGCTCGGCCGGCCGCTCGATCTCCCAGATCGCGAGATCGCACCATTTGCCGGCTTCGAGCGTGCCGGTCTCGTTGAGCACGCCGAGCGCCCGCGCGCCTTCGCGGGTGATGCCGGCAAGGCATTCGGCAACGGTCATCCGGAACAATGTCGCCCCCATGTTCATCGCGAGCAGAAGCGAGGTCAGCGGCGAGCTCCCGGGATTGCAGTCGGTCGCAAGCGCCATGTGAACGCCGTGCTTGCGAAACGCCTCGACCGGCGGCTTTTGTGTCTCGCGGATGAAGTAGAAGGCACCCGGCAGCAGCACCGCCACCGTTCCGGCCTTCGCCATCGCGGCGGCGCCGGCTTCATCGGTATGCTCGAGGTGATCGGCAGAGAGCGCGGAAAATGTGGCGGCGAGCGCAGCACCACCGAGGTTCGAGAGCTGATCGGCATGGAGCTTGACCGGCAGCCCCAGCGCCCTCGCCGTCTCGAACACCCGCGCCGTCTGCTCAGCCGAGAACGCGATGCCTTCCATGAAGGCATCGACGGCATCGGCAAGGCCCGCCTTTGCGACGGCGGGCAGCATCTCCCTGCACACGAGATCGATGTAGCGATCCTTGTCGCCATCAGCTTCGACCGGCAGCGCGTGTGCTCCGAGGAAGGAGGTGCGGATCGCGACCGGCCGCTGACGGCCGAGGCTGCGCGCTGCGGAGAGCTGCCGCATCTCGGTCTCGGCATCGAGGCCATAGCCGGACTTGATCTCGACCGTGGTCGCGCCCTCGCCGATCAGCGCATCGAGCCGCGGCAATGCGCTTGCGACGAGCTCGGCCTCGCTCGCCTTGCGCGTGGCAGCCACCGTCGAGACGATGCCGCCGCCGGCGCGCGCGATCTCCTCATAGCTTGCGCCCTTCAGGCGCAGCTCGAATTCATGCGCACGGTTGCCGCCAAAGACGAGATGGGTGTGGCAGTCGACGAGGCCGGGCGTAATCCAGCGCCCCTCGCAATCGACCCGCTTGATCGCGTCCGCGTCCGCCGGAAAATCCGCCTGCGTGCCTGCATAAACGATGTGGCCGCCGCGCGTCGCGATCACGCCATGCTCGATCTCGCCGAGATCGGGACGGTCGGCCCGCATCGTGGCGAGCCGGGCGTTATGCCAGATCCGGTCGAAGCGCTCTGCCATGCAACGGTCCCTCGTGGGATGCTTGACTTATATGTCTAGACATATAATCGTGGGACGGTTCTGTCCAGCCGGCGTGTAATCATGACCCGACTGCATTTCGCCTCCGCGCTCCTGCCCTCGGGCTGGGCCAATGACGTGCAGGTGGTGATCACCGCCGGCGCGATCGCCGAGGTGACACCGGGCGTAGCGCCGGTCGCCGGCGATGAGCGCCACGGTATAGCGCTTCCGGGACTTGCGAGCCTGCACAGCCACGCCTTCCAGCGCGGCATGGCGGGACTTGCGGAGCTGCGCGGCGATCGCACCGACACGTTCTGGACCTGGCGCGAGACGATGTATCGCTTCGCGCTGGCAATGACGCCTGATGACGTCGCCGCCGTCGCAACGCTGCTTTATGTCGAGATGCTGGAGCAGGGTTTTACCCGAGTCGGCGAATTCCATTATCTGCATCACGACCGCGACGGCTCGCACTACGCCGATCTCGGCGAAATGGCCGCGCGCATTGCACAGGCTGCCGAAGCTTCAAGCATTGGCCTTACGCTGCTGCCGAGTTTTTATGCGCATGGCTCCTTTGGCGGCACGGTGCCGCATGACGGCCAGCGCCGCTTCATCTGTACGGTCGATCAATTCGCTGAGCTGATGACGGCCTCGCGCGAGGCGATCGCAGCATTGCAGGGTGCCAACATCGGAATCGCGCCGCACAGTCTGCGTGCGGTGACACCGGCCGAGCTTGCTGCGATCATTCCGCTCGCGGATGGCGGCCCGGTGCATATCCATGCCGCCGAGCAGGTGAAAGAAGTCGAGGATTGCCTGGCCTGGTCGGGCCGACGGCCGGTGCAATGGCTGCTGGAGCACGCGCCCATCGATCGGCGCTGGTGCCTCATTCACGCGACCCATACGACGGATGACGAAGTGGCCGCCTTCGCGAGGACCGGCGCGGTCGCCGGCCTCTGCCCGATCACCGAGGCGAGCCTGGGCGATGGCATCTTCCCGGCCCGCGAATTCGTCGGCGCCGGCGGCACCTTTGGCATTGGCACCGATTCCAACGTGCTCGTCGGCGTCGCCGACGAGCTGCGCCAGCTCGAATACGGTCAACGCCTCAAGCATCGCGAGCGCAACGTCCTCTCCGGTGGCGCAGGCTGCTCGACCGGCCGCGCGCTGTTCGATCATGCGTTCGCCGGTGGCGCAAAGGCGCTGGCGCAGACAACGGCCGGCCTCGCGCCCGGCGCGCGCGCCGACATCGTCACGCTCGACACCGCCCATCCGTCGCTGGCGGGGCGCGCGCAGGATGCGGTTATCGATGGCTGGATCTTTGCCGCAGGCAGCGGCGCAATCGATTGTGTCTGGGCCGGAGGCCAGAAAGTCGTCGAAGGCGGCCGGCACAGACTGCGCGAGACCGCGCGTGAGCGCTTCAACGCATCGGTGCGGAAGCTCGTCGCATGAGCCTTGCCACCGACGCAGCCGACCAGCCTACACTTTACAAGCGCATCCGCGCCGACATCGAAAAACGCATCCTGACCGGCGAATGGCCGCCGGGACATCGCATTCCCTTCGAGCACGAGCTGGTCGCACGCTACGGCTGCTCGCGCATGACGGTAAACAAGGCGCTGTCGGAGCTCGCGCAGGCCGACCTGATCGAGCGGCGGCGGCGCGCCGGCTCCTTCGTCCGCCGACCGCAACATCAGTCAGCGGTTCTCAAGATCGCCGACATCCGCGCCGAGATCACCGCGCTCGGCCGCGCTTACGGCTATGAGCTGATCGGCCGAAAGCTGCGCGCGGCGACCGCGGCCGACCGCGACCGTCTCGGCGTGAAGAAAGCCGGCAAGGTGGTCGCGATCACCTGCCGCCACAGCGCCGACAACGTGCCCTTCGCCGTCGAGGACAGGCTGATCGATCTGTCGTCCGTACCGAATGCTGCGACCGCGGATTTCTCGCGCGAGCCGCCCGGCTCGTGGCTGCTTCATCATGTCCCATGGACAGAGGCCGAGCATACGATCAGCGCCATCGTTGCGGATGATCGCATTGCTCAAGACCTCGACATCGCAGTCGGCGCGCCTTGCCTCGTGATCGACCGCTATACCTGGCGCAGCGCGCGCACGATCACCGCGGTGCGCCTGCTCTATCCCGGTGACTCTCACCGCCTTGTCGCCCGATTCAAGGGAGGCTGAGAGAACGATGTCGGCACAAATCGTGCAACGCTTCGGGCAGCGGTCCTTGTGGGACGACATGAAGAGATCAACAGGACGTCAATCCATCGATCGGCAAGAGGACGACAATCATGCGTAGTTCAAAAGTATTTGCGACAATCATTGCCCTCGCGGCCTCCACTCCGGTGCTCGCCGACGACGTCAAGGTCGGCATCGGCATCTCCGGATGGACCGGCTTCGCACCGCTGACGCTCGCGAAGGAGGCCGGCATCTTCAAGAAGAACGGCCTCGACGTCACGATCAAGAAGATCCCGCAGAAGGATCGCCACCTCGCGATCGCCTCCGGCGACGTCCAATGCGCGGCTACGACGGTCGAGACCTGGATCTCCTGGAACGCCAACGGCGTTGCGACCAAGCAGATCTTCCAGCTCGACAAGAGCTTTGGTGCCGACGGCATGGCCGTGCGCAACGATCTCGCCTCGATCAAGGACCTGAAGGGCAAGACCGTCGCGGCCTCCGCGCCCGGCACCTCGCCCTATTTTGCCTTGGCCTGGATGCTCAAGAAGAACGGGCTGTCGGTGAGGGACGTCACCGTCGTGAACCTCGAGCCGGCTGCCGCTGCGCAAGCCTTCGTCTCCGGCCAGAACGATGCCGCGATGACGTATGAGCCCTACCTGTCGACGGTGCGGGCCGCGCCCGACAAAGGCAAGATCATCGCCACCACGCTCGACTATCCGATTGTCATGGACACGTTCGGCTGCACGCCGAAGTTCCTGACCGAGAACCCGAAGGCCGCCAAGGCGCTCGCCGACAGCTATTTCGAGTCGCTCGACATGATCGCCAAGGACCAGGCCAAGGCCTACGAGATCATGGGCGCCGACGTGAAGCAGACCGGCGAGCAGTTCGGCAACTCGGCAAAGTATCTGCGCTGGCAGGACAAGGCCGCGAACCAGAAATTCTTCGCCGGCGATTTCCTGACCTTCAACAAGGACGCCGCCGACCTCCTGCTCGAGATCGGCATCATCAAGGCGGCACCGAAGGTCGAGGACCTCTTCGACGCGAGCTTCATCAAGTAACTTCCTCAAGAGCTGCCGGCCCCGCTTTGCGGCGAGGTCGGCAAATCTGTTCACTGCCTGGATAGATCGTCGATGCGTCCCCTTGATCCCGTGACATCGAAGCAGCGCGTGGCTTACGGCCTTGCGTTCTTCGTGCTGTTCGTTGCCCTCTGGTCCTGGGCGACGCTCGGCGGCCATGTGTCGAAAACCTTTCTCGCCAATCCGCTGACCATGGTGCAGGAGGGCTTTGACTTGCTGGCAAAGCAGGGATTCGCATACGACATCGGCATGACGATCTGGCGCGTCGTCGGCGGCTTTGCGCTCGCGGCGATCATCGCGGTGCCGCTCGGCGTGCTGATGGGGGCCTACAAGCCGATCGAAGCCTTCCTCGAACCGTTCGTCTCCTTTGCGCGCTATTTGCCGGCCTCGGCCTTCATCCCGCTCCTGATCCTCTGGGCCGGCATCGGCGAATTGCAAAAGCTGCTCGTCATCTTCATCGGCTCGGTGTTCCAGGTCATCCTGATGGTCGCCGTCACCGTCGGCGCGACGCGGCGCGATCTTGTCGAGGCGGCGTATACGTTAGGGGCCAGCGACCGCGGCATCATCCGCCGCGTCCTGCTGCCCTCTTCGGCTCCGGAGATCGCGGAGATCCTGCGGCTGGTGCTGGGCTGGGCCTGGACCTACGTCATCGTCGCCGAACTGATCGGTTCGTCCTCGGGCATCGGGCACATGATCACCGACAGTCAGGCGCTGCTCAACACCGGGCAGATCATCTTCGGCATCATCGTGATCGGACTGATCGGCCTGCTCTCCGACTTCCTGTTCAAGGCATTCAACGCCTGGCTGTTCCCGTGGAAACTCGCATGACGACGCTGAAGATCGAACAGGTCTCGCGAACCTTTCCGGCGCGCCACGGCAATGCGCCGACCAGGGCGTTGGAGCCGACCGACCTCACCATCGGCAACAACGACTTCGTCACCATTCTCGGCCCCTCCGGCTGCGGCAAGTCTACGCTTCTTCGCATCGTCGCCGGCCTCGATCGTCCGACCAGCGGACGCGTCACGCTCGACGGGCGCGAGGTCACCGGCCCGGGCGCCGATCGTGGCATGGTGTTCCAGTCCTACACGCTGTTTCCCTGGTTGACCGTGCGCGAAAACATCGCCTTCGGCCTGCGCGAGCGCGGCGTGCTGCAGGGCGAGCGGAACAAGATCGCCGATGCCTTGATCCGCCAGGTCGGATTGTCCGGCTTCGAGAACCATTGGCCGAAGCAACTCTCCGGCGGCATGCAGCAGCGCACCGCGATCGCCCGCGCGCTCGCCAATGATCCGAAGATCCTGCTGCTCGACGAGCCCTTCGGCGCATTGGACAACCAGACCCGGGCCCTGATGCAGGAAATGCTGCTCGGAATCTGGGAGCGCGACCAGAAGACCGTGCTGTTCGTCACGCATGACATCGAGGAGGCGATCTTCCTGGGCAGCCGCGTCATCGTGATGAGCGCACGCCCCGGCCGCATCAAGGCCGAGATCAATGTGGACCTGCCGCATCCGCGCTCCTACAAGATCAAGACCACGCCCGAATTCGTCCAGTTGAAGGAACGGCTGGTCGAGGAGATCCGCACCGAGGCACTGAAGGTTGCCGAACATGCCTGACACTCAGCCGCGCGCCGACGGGATGCGCGTTCTCGCCGATCTCAACGCGCTCCGTGCCATCGGCGCCTACAAGACCGGCGTGCACAAGCCGACTTTCTCCGAGCCGCATAAGCTTTCGCTGAACTGGCTGGTGCAGAAACTGCCTGAGGCAGGTCTTGCCACCGCGATCGACGGCATCGGCAATGTCTTCGGCACCAGCGCCAAGCCAGGGCCGAAGCTGCTGGCCGGATCGCACCTGGAAAGCCAGAACTACGCCGGCTGGCTCGATGGTCCGCTCGGCGTCGTCTATGCGCTCGAAGCCGCGCGCGTCCTCAACTCCGATCCCTCGCTCAAAGGCGTCGTCGAAGTCGCCGCCTGGTGCGACGAGGAAGGACATTTCGGCCATTTCCTCGGCTCGCGCTCCTATGTCGGCCAAGTGACCGAAGCCGATATTGACGCCGCGCGCGACCGCACCAGCGGCCGCACCATGCGCGACGCACTCGCCGACATGGGGCTCTCGGGGCGGGCGCGCGTCACCGCCGAGCCGGGACGGCACGTCGGTTATCTGGAGGCGCATATCGAGCAGGGCGACACGCTCGAAAGCGGCAAGCTCGCGATCGGCGTCGTGACCTCCATCGTCGGCATCTGGCAATACCGGATCAGTTTCGTCGGCGAGCAGAACCACGCGGGCACCACCCGCATGGCCGCGCGGAAAGACGCCGGCCTGGCACTGGCCAAGTTCTGCGTGGCAATCGACGAGAGCTTCCCGGGCGCTTGCGGTCCACGCACGGTCTGGACCACCGGCCGCATCACGCTCGATCCCGGCGCACCGAGCATCATTCCGGGCGAAGCCGAAATGCTGTTCCAGATCCGCGATGATAATCCCTCCGTCATCGCGCGGCTGGAGGATCTGCTGCGGACGATGGCGGACGAGGCCACCGCGAAGGGCCCTTGTGCCGTCTCCGTGGAGAAGCTGCGAACCGGCGCGCCGGCGATGATGAACGCCGGCTTTCAGGACGCGATCGAGGCCGCGAGCAGGAATCTCGCGGACGGACGGTCCATCCGCATGCCCAGCGGCGCCGGCCACGACGCACAGATGCTCGCGACCATCATGCCGGCAGGCATGCTGTTCGTGCCGTCGATCGGCGGCATCAGCCATCACTGGACCGAGAACACTGCCGATGCAGACATCGTCACCGGTGCGCAAGTCTTCGTCGACACCTGCCGGCGCATTCTCGGCGGCTAGAACGACGTGCCACCGCCGAACGTGAACTCCCCCGGAGTTCCCATGCTTTCTGCCGACCGGCCGGCGACACGGCTTGCGACGCGTCTCGCCTTCCTCGTCGCGGGCTTCGGCATCGCGTGCTGGGCGCCGCTGGTGCCGTTCGCCAAGGCGCGGCTCGCTGTCGATGACGGTGTCCTCGGACTGCTCCTGCTCAGCCTCGGCATCGGCTCGGTCGTCGCGATGCTTCTGACCGGTGTGATGAGCGCGCGCTACGGCAGCAAGCCGATCATCATCGCGGGCGGCCTTGGTCTTGCGCTGGTCCTGCCTCTGCTGGCGATCGCGAGTTCGCCCGCAACGCTGGCCCTGGTGCTGTTCGCCTTCGGCGCCGCGCTCGGCTCCATCGACGTCGCCATGAACATCCACGCGGTCGAGGTGGAGCGCGCCGCAGGACGCCCGCTGATGTCCGGCTTCCACGCGCTGTTCAGCATCGGCGGCTTCGCCGGATCCGCGCTGATGACCGCGCTGCTTTCACTACAACTCGGCGCGCTCGCCTGTACGCTGATCTGCTCGGTCCTGATGCTGATCGCGATGCTGGTAACCTGGCCGCGCCTGCTCCGTTCGGCGCAGGTGCAGCAAGGGCCGCTCTTCGTGCTGCCGCATGGCTCCGTTCTCCTGCTGGCGCTGCTCTGCGCCGTCACTTTCCTCGTCGAAGGCGCAATGCTGGATTGGGGTGCATTGCTCGTCATCGGCGCGGGCCTCCTCTCCGAGGCGCAAGGCGGGGCCGGCTATATCGTGTTCTCGATCGCAATGACCGCCGGGCGGCTCGGCGGCGACGCCGTCGTTGCACGCATCGGGGATCGCACGACATTGTTCTGGGGCAGCCTGCTCGCAATCGCTGGCTTCGTGGTCCTGCTCACCGCTCCCGTTGCGGCGATCGCCATGATCGGATTCCTGCTCATCGGCCTCGGCGCATCGAACCTCGTGCCGGTGCTGTTCCGCGGGGCGGCCAGGCAGACCGCGATGCCCACGGGGCTCGCGGTGGCGGCGATCACGACCGCCGGCTACGCCGGCATCCTCATCGGTCCCGCCGGTGTCGGCTTGGTCGCCCGTATTGGCGGATTGCCAGCGGCGTTCTGGCTCCTGGCCGCGCTGATGGGCCTCGTCACGCTTTTCGCGCGCAGTGTCACGGCGGAGCAGCGCCAGACATCGCGCGTCGAGGCCTGAGCGACCTCACAAATTGCTCAGCCCGATCGATTTGATCACGGGCGCCAGGCTTGCCGATGTCGCCTCGACAATGCGCTGGAATTTGTCCGGGCCTGAATCGCTGTCCGGCTCCATGCCCTGCGAGCGGTAGCTTGCCTGAAGCGCTTCATCGGCCATGGCCAGCCGAGTCGCCTGCGCGATCCGATCGATGATCGCATCATCGGTATGCCTGGGTGCGAACAAACCGAACCACCCCTCATATTTGAGGTCCGGCATGCCGGACTCGACGGCCGTCGGAATGTCCGGGGCACCGCGCAGCCGTCTTTCGGTGGTGACCGCCAGCAGCCTGATCCTTCCTGCCTGACTCAGCTGCTGCAGTTGAACGGACATGACGGCAATGACGAGCGATATCTGGCCGCTGACGAGGTCGTTGCTCGCCTGCGCGATGCCCCGGTACGGCACGTGGACGATATCCAGGGCGCCGGCCTGCTGCTTGAAGGATTCGCCGACCAGATGATTTCCGGTGGCGATGCCCGGCGTCCCATAGGACAGCTTTCCCGGATTGGCCTTCGCGTAGGCGATCAGCTCGCGCAGATTTGCGGCGGGCACCGACGGATGGATGGCGAAAACCAGCGCGCTGTTGATCAGGCGGTAGATGGCGCGGAAATCGCCAACGGAATAGCCGGGGTTTGACGACGTCAGTGGAATGATGACCTGCGTGCTGCCGTTTCCGAGCAATAGCGAATAGCCGTCGGGCTCCTCGTGAGCGACCACTGCTGTCCCGATCGCGCCGCCGGCCCCGCCGATATGTTCGACGAAAGTCGACCCGAGCAGCGTCGACATCTTATCCACCCAGGGGCGGCCAATCTGGTCGCCCGCCCCGCCGGCGCCGTACGGAATCACCAGTCGAATGGGACGAGAGGGATAATCGGCAGCTTGTCCGTTGCGCGGAATTGCGGCCAGCGCCGCTGCGCCCGATAACGCATGGACCAACTGTCGCCGCGAGAAGGAAAGCATATTCGAATTCCGGAAGTCGGTAGTCATCGAGGCGGGACCGGCTCCCAGACCATCCAATCGCAGTAATCCGCCACCTCAGTCAATGACCCATCAGGACGAGACCCGGGCGCCGCCTCGATCGGCTGACGGCCTAAACAATTGCTTTTCAAGCACTATTTGGCAGGCACGTCCGACCCAAGCGACCTGTGCAGGGCTGTCAGCCGTGCCCACTGCTTTCGGCCAGTTTACTGGACGCCTCGTTCTGGTAGACCAGAACAATATACCTTTTGACTCCCGTCGCGGGGGTAATGGCGCGTGCCTGATCGTAGCGAAGACTCGGCCATTTCATTTGGGCCATTTCGGCTGTTTCCGAAGTCCCGGCTCTTGGAGAAGGAGGGATCGCCGCTTCATGTCGGCGGCCGCGCGCTCGATATTCTCATCTTCCTCGCCGAGCGCCCCGGGGAGGTCGTCGACAAGAGAGAACTGGTCAAGCGCATCTGGGCCGACGTGAATGTCGACGAGGGCAGCTTGCGCTTCCACGTCGCGGCACTACGCAAGGCGCTGGGTGACACCGGCAAGTCGGCCCGCTATGTCGTCAATGTGCCCGGCCGCGGCTATTGCTTTGTCGCCTCGTTCGCACAGGCGACCGCGCCGCCTTCCGCTCAAATCGCACCGGCCCGCTCCCTCCCCGCACCGCTCTCGAAGATGATCGGACGGGAGGAGATCGTCGAAAAGATATCGAACGGACTTCTGCTCCATCGCTTCATGACGGTGGTCGGCCCTGGCGGCATCGGCAAGACCGCCGTCGCCGTCACGGTCGCGCATCGCCGTTCCCAGGATTTCGGCGGGCGCGTTTTCTTTGTCGACTTCGGTCCGCTAAGGGACGCCAGCCATATCGCAACCAACATCGCCTCCGCGCTCGGACTGACCATCAGCTCGGAGGATCCAACGCCGGGCCTTCTGACGTTCCTGAGGACAGGCCCGATACTCCTGATCTTCGACAGTTGCGAGCATGTGCTGGATACCCTGGCGCCGCTCGTCGAGCGCCTCATTCGCGAGGTGCCGCAACTTCGCGTCCTCGCAACCAGCCGCGAGTCGTTCCGCAGTGAGGGCGAGCGCATCTTCCGGCTCTTCCCACTGGATTGTCCGCCCGAGCGCGAGGGCCTCGATGTCGCCGAGGTCCTCACCTATCCCGCGGCTCAACTCTTCGTCGAGCGCATTGCGCAGAGCTCGGGTCCGTTCCAGCTCAGTGCGGAAGAGGCGCCGCTCGTCGCCAGCATTTGCCGGCGTCTCGACGGCATTGCGCTTGCCATCGAGCTCGCAGCAGGACGTGTCAACGCGTACGGAATTGCCGGCACGGCATCGCTGCTCGACAGCCGCTTTTCATTGCAGTGGCGCGGACGGCGCACGGCCGTGCCGCGGCACCAGACGCTCGCTGCGGCGCTCGACTGGAGCTACGACCTTCTGCCTCCGGCGGAGAGCGCTACACTGCGCCGGCTGTCGGTCTTCGCCGGGCCCTTTGCCCCGGAGGCAGCCGCCGCGGTCGCGGCCGGTGACGGTCTCAGCACACCGGAAACGCTGGAAGCGATCGACAGTCTGGTCACCAAATCGCTGATCTCGCCGTCCGGCTCGCGGACGCTGCGCTATCGCCTGCTCGACACCACGCGCACCTACGCACATGCAAAGCTCAACGAACTCGGCGAGGCCAAGCAGTTCGCGCGGCTCCATGCGGAGTATTTTCGCGACTTCTTCGCGCGCGCGGAGGCCGACACGTCGACGCCTCTGCCCGAATGGCTGAGCATCTACGGCGCGGAACTGGACAATGCACGCGCCGCGCTGGACTGGGCCTTTGCGCCCGACGGTGACGCCGTGCTGGGGATCGCGCTGACGGCAGCCGCTGTCACGTTGTGGGTCCGCCTTTCCCTGTTCGCCGAATGCCGCGAGCGCACCAAAACGGCCCTCGCCGCGCTTGGCGGCAGCGGCGGCGATGACCGCATCCGCATGCAGCTCCTGTCGGCACTCGGCTGGTCGCTGATGTATGGCGAGGGCCGCGCCCGCGAGGCGCGCCCGATCCTCGAGACGACGCTCGAACTGGCTGACAGGCTCGACGATAAGGATTTCCGCCTGCGCGCACTCTGGGGCTTGTGCATCGACCAGTTCAACAATGGACAGTTCGGCAAGGCCCGCGCGCTCGCCGATCGTTTTGCGAACGCCGCGGCGAACTCGTCCGACAAGACCGATCTCATGCTCGGTGACCGGCTGACGGCCGTCGCGCTGCACTATCTCGGGGACCAGAACGATGCCCGGCTTCGCATCGACCGGGTGAATGCATCGCTGCATGTGCTGGCGGAGAAGCCGAAGATCTTCCCGCTCGACCTCAGGATATCAACGCAATATTTCCGGGCACGCATCCTGTGGCTGCAGGGACTGGCCGATCAGGCCCAGGCACTCGCCGCAAGAAATATCGAGGAAGGCCGTGCCAACGGCCACGCGCTGACCTTCTGCAGCGTGCTGGGACAAGCCGCCTGCCCGATCAATTTCTGGGCCGGCGATTTCGAAGCTGCGGAGCGCCACGGCACCGAGCTGCTCGAACACACCGAGCGTCATGCAATCCGGCTGTGGGGCCTGTGGGCGCGAGCCTTCAACGCAGCGGTCATGGCAAGGCGCGGCGACATCGGGATCGGCCTGCCGCTGCTGCGCGAAGAGCTCAATCGCGCCGGCGATGCGCGCTTCCTACCGCGCTTTCTTCCCCTGCTCGGCGAACTCGCCGCGTGTTTCGGAGAGGCCGACCAGGTCGACCGCGGCCTCGACGTGATCGAGGACGTCCTGACCCGCTGCAACGACCGGCAGGAGCTCTGGTATCTGCCTGAGCTGATCCGCATCAAGGGAGAATTGATGCTGCGAATCGCACGGCATTCCGGGGACGCCGAGCCGCTCTTCCGCGAGGCGATGGACATCGCCGTCCGGCAGGGCGCGCGCTTCTGGGAGCTACGATGTGCAACCAGCCTCGCGCGGTTCATGATCGGGACAGGCCAGAGTGCGGAAGCGCTGCCGGTTCTCGACAATGTCTGCGGAACGTTTGCCGAAGGCTCAGACACGGCCGACATGCGCATCGCGCGCGAGCTGATTGCGCAACTGCGGACCTGACGAGAACCGGAGCCGAAAGGCAGCGCTGTCGATCTATTTCTCGGGCAAAGGCCGCACGCGGCTGCTTTGTTGTCGGAACCGCGGTGACAGCCCAGGCCTCGTCGTCGCGCTTGGGAAAATCATCGCGGGCGTGGGAGCCCCGGCTCTCGGTGCGGCCCACGCGATGCCTTTGGTGACCTTCAGTCCATTCCTTCAACGATCCGCACGTCTCGTTCGCAGGCATTGCCAAGTGCCTTCAACGCTTCCTTGTAGGCGCGACTGTCATGAGCCGCGACGGCGCGTTCGACGCTGTCGAACTCCGTCACGGTGGCACGCTGGGCAATGCCCTGCTCATAGGCCTTCACCGCGTTGCCGCGCGCGAGGAAACGACCGCCATTGGCGATGATGGCGGGGCCGGCGAGCTTCGCGTAAGCCGCAAGCGCATCTGCATCAGAGATCGAGCGATAGAAGGTGATCCAGTATCCCCTGGCCATCTCTATCCTCCCGCAGCAGCCACGCGGCGCGGCAGCTTCCAGTCGGGCCGGATGAAGTGGCAGGTGTAGCCATCGGGATAACGCTCGAGATAATCCTGATGCTCCGGCTCGGCTTCCCAGAACTCGCCGGCGCGCGCGACCTCTGTCACCACCTTGCCGGGCCACAGGCCCGACGCCTCGACGTCGGCGATGGTGTCTTCGGCGATCCGCTTCTGGTCGTCGCTGGTATAGAAGATTGCCGAGCGATAGCTCGTGCCCAAATCATTGCCCTGACGGTTGAGCGTGGTGGGGTCATGGATCTGAAAGAAGAACTCCAGCATGGTCCGGAAGCTGGTCTTCGCAGGATTGAAGATGATCTCGATCGCCTCGGCGTGTCCTTCATGGTTCCGGTAGGTTGCGTTCTTCACATCGCCACCAGTGTAGCCGACACGGGTAGAGATCACGCCCGGCTGCTTGCGGATGAGATCCTGCATGCCCCAGAAACAGCCTCCGGCCAAAATAGCGCGCTCTGTCGTCATTTGATGCTCCATTCGTTCAGTCGCGATGCCCAGTGCTCTGCCCTGCAGCTGCATGGAGGCGCGGGTCATCATTGTCGTCGTGATATTCGAGGCCGAGCGGGCCGATCGCGGAGACCTGCGTGACGTATTCGCCGGACTTCGCCCAGTGAAAATGCCAGGTCTCGCCGGGCAGGACAATGACGCTGCCCGGCGGATAGGCCTTGACCTTGTCGCCATCAAAATACTCGCCAAGCCCGATATAGAACACACCCGACATGACCGTGTAGATGCGATCTTCCGGATGCTTGTGCGGCATCAGCTTGGTGCCGCCGGGTACCTTGACCCGGACCACATAGGGTCCGGGTTCGCTGGGATGACCGACCATTACGGCCAGCCGCGCTCCCGGCGGGAATGCCGGGAACGGCTGCCACGCGATGTCCTCAGGCAGGATCGCCCGGAACCTGTCTTCATCAGGCTGATGTTGGCGAGCCACGGCGCCGCTCCTCTTGTTCCCTTGTTCGGCTAGGTCAACTTGGCGTCGAGCGTGATGGCGGCGTTGAGGACCTTCGACACAGGACAATTCTTCTCGGCCTCGCCGGCGATGCGGGCAAAGCCGGCGTCGTCGAGGTTCGGCACCCTGGCGCGAAGGGTGAGCGCCGACTTGCTGATCTTGAAGCCCTTTCCCTCGGGCTCCAGCGTGACAGCGGCTTCGGTCGAGAGCTCCTCAGGCGTGAACCCGGCGAGCTGCAGGCCGAAGGCCAGCGCCATGGTGAAGCAGCCGGCATGGGCCGCCGCGATCAACTCCTCGGGATTGGTCCCCTTCTCGTTCTCGAAACGGGTCTTGAACGAATAGGGCGTCTCGGCGAGCACTCCGGATTCGCTCGACAGATGGCCGGTGCCATCGCGGCCCGTCCCCTTCCATACTGCTTTTGCCTTGCGGATCATCTCATCTCTCCTTGTTTTGTCTTCGGCACCGGCGCTCCGCACCGCAGGACGGCGGTTTCGGCGTCGCCGTCTGCCGCCACTCCAACCGGTCGGGCGCCGCGTCGGTTCCGTTAGCTGCCGGTCTGTCCGACGTGGGAAGCGCGGACGGTGTCGACGATACGCGCGATGAGAGACCGAAACGACACGCGACGACTTGCGTTATCGCGCGCGCCGTGTCGACCCAGGAATGCAGCACCTCAGGACGGCAGCGGCAGGCCGGCCTGCTCGCGGACGATGTAGTCGGCGTACCAATCCATCCAATTCTCGTCGTGTCCGCCGGTCCGCTTCTCGTGCTCACCATGCGCCGCCGCCGCGCGGCGCAGCGCCGCAGCCAGTTCGGTGCGCGAGGCGAACGTCGTGCCGTCGCCCTCTATGCGTCCAGGCAGTCGCGCGGTGACCTCCTGGAACAGCCAACCGTTGCCGTCGGGATCACTGAACGAGGCGAACGAGCTGTAGCTTCCGCGCTTCGGGTCGATGCCGCTGGCCCTAATACTGCCGAACAGATACGGCTCGTCGGGCCCGGCGTGAACGTCACCGGCACCATGGAACGGTTCGCTCACCGCGATACCGCGGCCGAGCAGATCCTGTCGAGCCGCCTCCAGGTCGGAGACGATCAGGTAAAGACCGCGCGCCGACCCCGGCGCGGCCGCCGTAACGTTCTGGCCGAAGATCACCGAACAGGCCGAGCCCGGCGGCGTGAACTGGATCACGCGCCATTCATCGCTGGATGCAAAATCAGCGTCCAATCGCCAGCCGAGGCGCGCATAGAACGCCTTGGCGCGGTCGACATCCGATACAGGGATGACGACGACCTCCAGCTTCAGATCAATGCTGCGCGATTCCGAAGACTTGTTCGCAGACCTGGCCGCGGCGTCGCGGTCGATTTGTGTAGTGGCCATGTCGAACTCCCTGACTTGAGGCGCGGGTTCGATGCCTACCCCGCCTCTTGCGCAATCACCTTCGCGCAGACCGCGCAAGATTGCTCGTTATGGGCTGTTAGGGCTCGTTAGCTATTGCGAGCAGAAACGGTCTTCAAGCGGCAGCCGGCATCATGATGGTCACCCGCGTGCCGCCCTGGCCCGCCTCGCCATGCAACCGCGCGTGGATGCTGCGTGCGAGCCCTTCGAGAATGCGGCTGCCGGTGCCCTGAAGCGGACCGGTGGCACCGATGCCGTTGTCGGCCACCGTGCAGAACCAGGCGCCGTCGCGGTTGGCAACGTCGATGCGGATCAGCGCACCGTTCTTGTTCGGGAAGGCATGTTTTGCCGCGTTCGTGACCAGCTCGGTCAGCATCAACGCGAGCCGATGGCAGTGCGACGAAAGCAGCGTGCCGTTCTCGATCGCAGCTTCGCAGCGGATACCCGCCGGCGCCAGCACCGCCTCGGAGAGGGCTGCGCACAGGCTCTCGAAGAAGGCCTCGACGGAAACGCTGGAAGCATCGTCGCTGTCGGACAGGAGTTGATAGAGCCTGCCGAAGGCGACGATGCGCCGCTCGAACCGGTCCACGGCGACCGACACATCCTTCGGACCGGCCCGCGTAAAATCGCGGCGGACTGACGCACCCAGCAGCGTCAGCGTGTTCTTCATTCGATGGTGGGACTCCCGCAACACAAGTTCCCAATCACGCGACTGATCGTTAGCACTGGCAATGTATGGGGGGCGAACGACGTGGTCGTTCGACCTGGAGCCGATATCGGACATGATAGCCTCCCCGTTGCAATTAGGACCAAACTCGAAGGCTATAGTGGATGCATCGTGCGTGTTTTGCTCGTTAGACGTTGCAAGATTCTGTTATGATTGGCTGTATTACAAACTGGCCGGTCGGACTGTCGTCTCGACGGTCAAGCACGCTGACGGATTGTCCGTCACTCCATAAACCGCTCGCGTTCAAGCAAGATTTGTGACGGCTATTCCGCCTGCGACCGGCAAGTGCCGCGCGATTTCGCCACTTTCGACCAGTTTACTGATGACCTCGCTCTGGTAGATCAGAGCTCACACGGAAGCCCCTTCACTGGAATCATGAGCGCGTGCCGGACACTAACGACCAGGATTCGGCCATTTCCTTCGGGCCATTCCGGCTGTTCGCCAAGTCGCGCCTGCTCGAGAAGGACGGCGTCCCGCTTCACCTCGGCGGGCGCGCGCTCGACATCCTGATTTTTCTCGCCCAGCGCGCCGGCGAGGTCGTCGACAAGCGAGAGTTGATCAAGCGCGTCTGGGCCGACGTGATTGTCGACGAAGGCAGCCTGCGCTTCCACATCACGACGCTGCGCAAGGCCTTGGGCGATGCCGGGGAAGGCTCGCGCTACGTCGTCAACGTGCCTGGCCGTGGCTATTGCTTCGCGGTCCCGCTACTCCCTGCCGAATCCTCGGAAAGAGGGATAAATCCAGCCGTTTTGGCTGCCCGCTCCCTTCCCTTGCCGCTTGCGAAGATGATCGGGCGAGACGACGCGGTCGAGCGGATTTCCGCCGAACTGGCCCAACACCGCTTCGTCACCATCGTCGGCCCCGGCGGGATCGGCAAGACCTCGGTCGCGCTCGCCGTGGCGCACGGCGAGCTTGCGGCGTTCGATGGCAAGGTGACTTTCGTCGATTTCGGCGCGCTGACCGATGCCAGGCTCGTTCCCGGCACCATTGCGGCCGCACTCGGTCTGACCGTCAATTCCGAGGACCCGATGCCGGGCCTGCTGACGGTCCTGCGCAGCCGGCGTATGCTGCTGGTCTTCGACAGCTGCGAGCACATCATCGACGAGCTTGCGCCCCTGGCCGAGCGCATCGTCCAGGAAGCGCCCGAGCTGCATATTCTCGCCACCAGCCGCGAGTCCTTTCGCACGGAAGGCGAACGCGTCCATCGGCTGTTTCCGCTGGATTGCCCGCCGCAGCGCGACGGGCTCGGCATTGCCGACGTCCTTGCTTATCCTGCAAGCCAGCTCTTCGTGGAACGCATTGCCGAGAGCCTCGGCGACTTCGAACTCAGCGAGGAGGATGCCCCGCTCGTCGCCGAGATCTGCCGCCGGCTGGATGGCATTGCGCTTGCGATCGAGTTAGCGGCCGGACGTGTGAACGCCTATGGCATTGCCGGGACCGCATCGCTGCTCGACAGCCGCTTCTCGCTGCTGTGGCGCGGGCGGCGCACCGCGATCCCGCGGCACCAGACCCTGAGCGCGGCGCTGGCCTGGAGCTACGACCTGCTGCCGCCGGCCGAAAGCGCGACGCTGCGCGCATTGTCGGTGTTCGTCGGCCCATTCACGCTGGAGGCCGCGCTTGCCGTCACATTCAGCCAGGGCATCGGCGAGCCCGAAGCGGTCGATGCGATCTCGAACCTGCTCTCCAAATCCCTGATCGCGACCTCGCCTGCAGAGCGGCGGCTGCGCTACCGCCTGCTCGATACCACCCGCGCCTTCGTCGGCGACAAGCTCGCCGAGACCGGAGAGGCGGATCGCGTTGCGCGCGCTCATGCCGAATATTTCCGCGACTTCCTGCACGACATTGCGCTCAAGTCCACGGGCATGCAGAGCGCAGGCGGCTTCCTTCCTTATGCCGATCATCTGCCCAATGTCCGGGCCGCGCTGACCTGGAGCTTTTCGGGCGGCGGCGACCGAGCGATCGGCGTCGATCTGGCCGCCTCGGCGGCCCAGTTCTTCCTCGAACTGACATTGCTGACGGAGTGTTTCCGCTGGACGCAGCAGGGGCTGCTTTCTCTCGATACGAATTCGATCGAGAGCCGCCAGGAGATGACGCTGCAGGCCGCGCTCGGCGTCTCCTTGATGTTCACGCAAGGCAATACCGATGTGGTTCGCTCCGCTTTCACACGAAGCCTCCAGCTTGCCCGGGAGCTGGAGGACATGCACTGGCAGCTCTGGCTGCTGCGCGGACTGCACATCTACCTGACCAGGGTCGGAGATTTTCACGGCGCGCTCGGAACCGGCGAGCAAGGCGAAAGTGTTGCGCGCAAGCTGAATGATCCTGCCGCCACGCTGAATGTGGAATGGATGCTTGGCGTGGCCCATCACCTGATCGGCAACCAGGACAAGGCCGTACAATTCTGCGAGAGCGCGATGGTGTATAATCCCAGCTCGCAGCGGCTGAATATCGGGCATCTCGGTTATGACGATCGGATCGTCGCACTGGTGGCGCTGGCGCGCGGGCTGTGGCTCACCGGCCGGCCCGATCGTGCGATCGAGGCGGCGAGATACACGGTTCGCGAGGCCGAGCTGCTCGAACAGCCGCTCACCCTCGGCATCGCCCTGATCTGGACAATCTACGTGTTCCTCTGGGTCGGCGACTGGGCCAATGCCGAAACCCTGATCGAGCGGCTGATCGATCATTCGGCGCGGCACTTCCTCGGCCCTTATCACGCCGTCGGCATTGGCCAGAAGGGCGAGCTGCTGCTTCGCCGCGGCGACGCAGCCGGAGGGATCGAGCACCTTCGCCGCAGCCAGGCCACGCTGTATGCGACGCGGCACCGGATCATGACGACGGTGTTTGCGACGGCGCTCGCGGAAGGTCTCGTGGCGCAGAACCCGCCCGGCGAAGCCTTGCGCACGATCGACGGGGCCATTGCCCAGATCCCCGATCACGGCGAATCCTTCGACATGCCGGAGATGCTCCGGGTCAAGGCGGACATCCTGGCCCGGTCGGGCGATGCCGCGGAGGCCGAGAGCTGCTTGCGGAAATCGCTCGATCTATCACGCCGGCAGTGTGCACTCGGGTGGGAACTGCGGGGAGCGATCAGCCTCGGACACCTCTGGCGCCAGGCCGGAAAAGCAAGCGAAGCGCGCGCCCTGCTCGCTCCGCTCGTCGCGCGCTACCAGGAGGGCCTCCAGACTCGCGATCTCGTTGCCGCCAGGGAATTGCTGGGCGCGCTGAATTGACAGCATCTTCAACGGGATACCGCCAGAATAACTGCTCGCAACTCCTAACAACTTCTAACACGCCAATCCGCATTCGCCCCGCCATGGTGATCTCACTTCATGGCGGATATGGCGGGACATGGCGCTTCTTGACGACGTAATCGATGCCAGCGGCGGAATGGCCCGCTGGAACAGCTTGAACCGGTTCACGCTCCACCTTTCCGTCGGCGGCTCGCTGTTCTCCCGCGCCGGACATGCCAGCGAATTCAAAGATGTGACGGCGGAGGGCTCGACCCGGACGCAGTCGGTCCGCTTCACCGGCATCACCGGGGGCGAACACTCCGGCTCGTTTCAGCCGGACGCGATCACCATCGAAAGTCCGGAGGGAGAGGTGCTGCGGACCTGGAATAACCCGAGCCTAGCGTTCCCCACGGCCGCCTCTCCTGCGCTGGCGGACGAGTTGCACCTCGTCTTCTTCTGCGGCGTTGCGATCTGGAATTACCTGACCAATCCATTCCTGCTCGCCCATCCCGATGTCGTCACGGAGGAGCTGACGCCGTGGCGCGAGAATACCGAAACCTGGCGGCGGCTACGGGCGCAATTCCCCCCGCACTTGATCACGCTCGCGCCTGAGCAGATCTTCTATTTCGACGAGAATGCTCTGCAGCGGCGGACGGATCACGATCTCTTCGGCATGAAGGTCGCGCATTACTCCTGGGCTCACGACAGCTTTGGCGGCATCGTCGTGCCGACGCTGCGGCGCGCGCAGACGCTGCAGCCCGACGGAACCGTGATCGCAAAACCCGTGCTGATGGATGTCGAGATTTTTGACGCCGTCTTCGAGTAGCGACGACGACCCAGACCAAACGACCTCGCGTGCTCGAGCCAGACCCGAACTACACCGACGCGACGCCAGCTGATGCAGGGAATTGAAGAACTTCATAAAGCTAAAGTCTCCTGCGGCGAGCTGTCACACCGCCTGCGCTCACACAACAACTAACAGTTCCTAATCATCACTAACGAGCGTCCTGGCGTGCACGCGCCTATCCTCCGATCATAGCGAACGCCGGACTTGCGCGTTCGCCAGCCGCCACAAGCGGTTGCTGAGACGAGAGGACGAACGATGTTCACCGACTTTCAGGCGCATACTTGGATCGATCTTCGAGCCGTCCCCCGGAGCCACGAGGCTCTGGACGAAAAGCAGGCGATCGCGCGGGAGAGCAATTGGCGCCAGATCGATTGCAACGGGGACACCGCGATCGCGGACATCACGATCTCGCGGTGGGAAGATCCGCGAGAGACCTCGTCGCACGAAGCGACGACGCCGGAGGATCGCTATTTCGTCGGCATTGCCTTGAAGACCACGCGCGCGAAGCTGACCCGGGACCGCCAGGTGATTTTCGACGGCACCATGCCGGCGGGCGCGCTCTATGTCGCCGCGCCGTCGAAGCCTCTCGGCGTGCGATTCCAGGCGCCCTGCGCCTTCCTGCACTTCCATATCTCCGCTGACCATTTCCCGGCGCAATTGCCCGCGGCGGGGGGACCGGGCGATCTCGTCCTGCTGCGCGATCCGCTCGTCGCCGAGCTTGCCAAGGCGCTGACCGAGCATGGCGATGCGACCGACCAAGAATTCGCGCGTTGCATCGGGCGAACCCTCGCGATGCATCTCACCCGGCTGGAGCCGCCCCGCGCGAAGGTCAATGCCTTGCCGAAATGGCGGCTGCGGCGCGTCGAGCAGTACATCGCCGATCATTTCGACCGTTGCATCAGCCTGTCCGAACTCGCCAATGTCGCCGGCCTGTCGAGAATGCACTTCGCGGCACAATTCCGTGCGGCGACCGGCTATCGGCCCCGCGAATATCTGCTCAATCATCGGGTCGAGCATGCGAAGATCCTGCTGACGACGACCGGGCGGCCGCTCGCCGAGATTGCGCTTGCCGTTGGCTTCAGCACCCAGGCGCATTTTTCGACCGTCTTCAAACGCATCAGCGGCCAGTCTCCGGCACGCTGGCGCCTCGCCGGCAAGGGCGAGCGGCCTGAGGACGAATCGCGTTCGCAGCGCCGTCCCGCTGCGGACAGGGGCTGGATCGCCAGCGCCGCCGCGTAACTTGCCCCGCGAAATGGGAAGCAACAGGAAATCACGGAATACAGGTCTGATCCGGTCTGCGGTGCTTCAAGCGTAAGTGCCCTGCCACTTGCGCCGGCTCGAGCCCTCCTCCTCCCGGGTATCCGAGCCTCTCGGGGCCGTCCCTGCGCCCACACAGGGCGGCCCCCTTTTCTTGCTACGACCGGATTAGACCGTTTTCGAGCGAAGTGGATACCGGTTCGCGTCAAGAAAACGCGTCAAACAAGAATCTAGTCTAGAGCCCCGTTCCGACTCCATCGGAACGGAAACGGCTCTAGTCGCGACGACCCGAGGGATCACCCATGCGGGCCGGTGCGGCCGGACTCGTACAGGAACCAGACCCGGCGTTCGGCCTCGTCGATCCAGTTCTCGATCAGGCTCGCGGTTGCGACATCGCCGTATTCGTCGCAGAGCTCGTGAACCCGCCGCATCTCCCGGGTGAGCTGCTGGTTGTCGCTGCGCAATTCCGCCAGCATGTCCTGCGGTTCGACATATTCCGCGTCGTTGTCGAGGATGCGCTGCTCACGCGCGACGTGGCCGATCGAGCGCAACGTCGTGCCGCCGATCTTGCGGGCGCGCTCGGCGATGTCGTCGGTCATGGCAAAGATCTGGTCGGCCTGTTCGTCCAGTAGCAGGTGATAGTCGCGAAAGTGGCTGCCCGACATGTGCCAGTGGAAATTCTTGGTCTTCAGATAGAGCGCGAAGACGTCGGCCAGCAGCGCGCGCAGCGCCGCCGGAATATCCCTGTTCGCATTGGCTCCGAGATCGGTCGGGCTTTGGAGATCTGCCTTGGTCATGTTCGATGTCCTTGTCTGAGGTCATGACTCCTTAGCAGCGCGGCGCGGCAGGTTTCTTTCGTCATGCGCAGGCTGATTTCGAATTCGCACGGGAGGGCTCCGCCCCTCTCGTGTCCCGGGCGCGCTGCAACGCCCAAGCGTTGCTGTGCAGAACCGGGACCCAGGTAGCGACACGGTACAATGCGGCAACATGGGCCCGGCTCTGCAGCGCATCGCCGAAGGCACGAGCGCAACGTGTGGCGCATACCTTCTCCACATCGTCATTGCGAGCGCAGCGAAGCAATCCAGAATCCCTCTGCGGAAAGACACTGGATTGCTTCGCTGCGCTCGCAATGACGGAGTATGAGGCGACAGCGTCGCTCGTCCCTCTTGCATCTTGAATCACAAACACATCTTCTCATCCTCGCGGCTTAATTCGCCCGAGCTTTGCTTGTTCGCTCCACCCTCGAAGCCAAGAGGGCGCAGGGAAGACCGGGTGCCAGCTAGCACCCGCGGTCCGCGGCGCGAAATGATGCGCAAGGAAACCGCACAGCAGCATACAGGTGAAGCCCAACACACGGCCTTCCCTGCGCAGTGGTTTGACGGCTTATGCCGCGCTCTCCCGGGAGCCGAGTTCGTTCTGGCCTCC
>JAEYRD010000113.1 GCA_023435725.1 Pseudomonadota bacterium
ATGGATTCCGGGCGCGCGCTTCGCGCGCCCCGGAATGACACCTTCAGCTTACGTATTGAACCGGAAATGCATCACGTCGCCGTCGGCAACGACGTATTCCTTGCCTTCGAGGCGGAGCTTGCCGGCATCGCGGGCGCCGGCTTCGCCGCCCAGCGCAACATAGTCCTCATACGCAATCGTCTCGGCGCGGATGAAGCCTTTCTCGAAATCAGTGTGGATCACGCCGGCCGCTCCGGGCGCCTTGGTGCCGCGATGGATGGTCCAGGCGCGCGCTTCCTTCGGGCCCACCGTGAAATAGGTGATGAGGTCGAGCAGCGTGTAGCCGGCGCGGATCAGGCGGTCGAGGCCGGCTTCTTCGAGACCCAGCGTCTCCAGGAAGTCGGCGCGTTCTTCACGTGAAATGGTGGCGATCTCGGATTCGATCTTGGCGGAGATGACGACCGCGACGGCGCCTTCCTTGGCAGCCTGCTCCTGCACCGCCTTCGAAAACGAATTGCCTGTCGCTGCCGAGCCTTCCTCGACGTTGCAGACATAGAGCACGGGCTTCGACGACAGCAGGCCGAGCATCCCGAAGGCGCGCTCCTCCTCGGCCTTGCGCTCGACCAGGCGGGCGGGCTTGCCTTCGCGCAGCAGCACCAAGGTGCGGTTGACGAGGTCGAGCTGCTCCTTGGCGTCCTTGTCGTTGCCCTTGGCCTTCTTGGTGAGATTGTCGACGCGCTTCTCGAGGCTGTCGAGATCGGCGAGCATCAGCTCGGTCTCGATGGTCTCGATGTCGGCGAGCGGGGCGATCTTGCCTTCGACATGGGTGATATCGGAGTCCTCGAAGCAGCGCACGACATGCGCGATGGCGTCGACCTCGCGGATGTTGGCCAGGAACTGGTTGCCGAGGCCCTCACCCTTGGAGGCGCCGCGCACGAGCCCTGCGATATCGACGAAGGTCAGCCGGGTCGGGATGATCTGCGCCGACTTGGCGACCGCCGCCAGCTTGTCGAGCCGCGGATCGGGCACGGCGACTTCGCCGACGTTCGGCTCGATCGTGCAGAACGGATAATTCGCGGCCTGCGCCGCGGCCGTCTCGGTCAGCGCATTGAACAAGGTCGACTTGCCGACATTGGGCAACCCGACGATTCCGCATTTGAATCCCATTGTGTCCTCTAGGGCAGTGCAATCGTAAGGCGGGTTAGCCAAGCGTAGCCCGCCAATTTTCCTTGTCTTGATGCGGGTTACGCCTTCGGCCAGCCCGCCCTACGCGTCAGGCGATGACGCGCATCATTCCTTGCCGTTGTCGTCCTTGGTCAAAAATCCCTTCGCCTGCATGGCAAGATGCACCCTGTTGGCGAAGGTCGCGTCTGTCCCCTTGGCGAGCAGCGCGGCGTGCTCGGCAACCGCGTCGCAGAGCGTCGCCACCCATTCGTTGTCGACCTTGGCGAAGTCCGACAGCACGTGGCCGTGCACCATTTCCTTGACGCCGGGATGACCGATGCCGAGCCGGACCCGGCGGTAGTCATTGCCGATGTGCGCCGAGATCGAGCGCAGGCCGTTGTGTCCGGCGATGCCGCCGCCGATCTTGACCCGCACCTTGCCCGGCGGCAATTCGAGCTCGTCATGGAACACGGTGACGTCGCCCTGGGCGATCTTGAAGAAGCTCGCCGCGTCCTGAACGCTGCGGCCGGAGTCGTTCATGTAGGTCGTAGGCTTGAGCAGGATCACGCGCTCAGTGCCGAGCGCGCCCTCCGAGGTCTCGCCCTGAAAGCGACGGCGCCATGGCGAGAAACCATGACGCCGCGCAATCTCGTCGACGGCCATGAAGCCGATATTGTGCCGGTTACGTGCGTATTTCGCGCCGGGATTGCCGAGCCCAACAAAGAGTCGCATGACGCGGCGCGCCCCTTGCTCGACGCGCGATCAAAGACCGCGCGCCAGCCTTGAGAGATTACTTCTTCTTGTCGCCGCCGGCGGGAGCCTTGGCAGCCGCCGCCGGAGCAGCAGCACCCGCAGCCGGAGCAGCCGCGCCAGCCGCCGGAGCAGCCGCAGCGCCCGGAGCCGCACCACCAGCAGCAGCCGCAGCCGCCGCCTTCTGCTCTTCGGCGTAGCCGGACGGCGGCACGATGGTGACGAGGGTTGCGTCCTCGCGCGTCATCGCCTTCACGCCGGACGGCAGCTTGACGTCCGACAGATGCAGCGAGTGACCGATTTCGAGCGAGCCGACGTCAACCTCGATGTACTGCGGGATGCTCTCGGCACCGCATTCGAGGTCGATCGCGTGGGCAACGATGTTGACGGTGCCGCCGCGCTTCACACCCGGGGACGCTTCCGCCTTCACCACGTGCAGGGGCACGCTGATGCGGATGGTGGCGCCTTCGCCCAGCCGCATGAAGTCGACGTGGATCGGGAAGTCCTTGACCGGGTCGAGGTGGAAGTCGCGCGGAATCACGCGGTGCTTCTTGCCTTCGAGGTCGATGTCGACCAGCGTGGTCAGGAACCGGCCCGCGAGGATGCGCTGGCGCAGTTCGCGATCGTCAACCGAGATCGGGAGCGGGGGCTGGTTGTTGCCGTAGATCACTCCGGGCACTCTCCCGGCGCGACGCTCAGCCCGGGCGGCCCCCTTGCCGCTCTTCGGACGCGCGGTCGCCTTCAATTCCTTGACGGTCGCCATAGTCATAAGTCCTTGTTTTTGCAAAAGTTAATGGGCCGCAAGGCGGCCCATGGTGTTGGTCCGCAGCAAGCCTCCAGGGGTGCGGGGGCCGCGAACGTGGCGGGCTTTTACCCGGAAGATGCGGAAATGACAAGGAGAATGGGCTGCCGGGCGGGTTCCGGGTATCCCGGATGGAGCGCAGCGAAATCCGGGGTGTTCCAGGGGCGCAACTCCCGGATCCGGGCTACGCATGCCAGCGTTACCCGCCGAGCTTCGCTTCCAGTGCCGCGATACGCGCCTTCAGCGCCTCGTTCTCCTCACGGGCGATGCGCGCCATGTCCTTGACTGCCTCGAACTCCTCGCGCTTGACCAGATCCATGTCGCGCAGGAATTTTTCCGCCTGGGTCCGCAGCACCGTGTCGAACTCGCGCTTGACGCCCTGGGCGGCACCGGCGGCGTCGTTCATCAGGCGGCCGATCTCGTCGAAAAACCGGTTGCTGGTCTGGGTCATTTCGGTCTCCTGGCGGCTCCGACAAACTTTGTCGTGAACTCTCCGAAACACAATGGCAATCCAAAGAGGCCGGTTCAAGGGCCGAGCGGAGGCATCCTTGTCACGCCCCAGTTTCCTTGCAATCGTATTTAACGTCCCTGCATAACTGGAATCACAAGGCGCACGAGATGATCGACCAGCAGATCGCGATTCCGACCAAGGACGGCCACACCGCCACCTTCATCACCCATCCCGAACGCGGCGGGCCGTTTCCGGTCATCCTGTTCTACATGGATGCGCCGGCGATCCGCGAAGAGCTGCGCGACATGGCGCGCCGGCTCGCGACATCGGGCTATTACGTGATGCTGCCGAACCTCTATTACCGCTCCGGGGTGATGGAGCTCGGCGCGCTGCCGGCCGATCCGAACGCGCCGGAGCGCAAGCGCATGTTCCAGCTCATGGGCTCGCTCACGATTCCCATGATCATGGACGACACGAGGGCGCTGCTCACCCATGCCGAGGGCCAGGCGGCCGCGAACACCAAAATCGTCGGCACCGTCGGCTACTGCATGAGCGGCCGCTACGCCGTCAACGCCGCCACGCATTTCCCCGACCGCGTCAAGGCCGCCGCCTCGGTCTACGGCACGCAGCTCGCAACCGACCAGGACGACAGCCCACATCTCGCAGCCGGCAAGACCAGGGCCGAGCTCTATTTCGCCTGCGCCGAGACCGACATCTACGCGCCGACGGAGATCATCGAGAAGGTCAAGCAGGGCATGAGCAGAGCGAATGCCGAGGTCGAGATCTATCCCGGCACGCATCACGGCTTCGCCTTCCCCAAGCGCCCGGTCTATGACCGAGACGCCGCTGAGCGGCATTGGGAGCGGCTGCTGGCGCTCTATCGCCGCAATCTCGTCTAGCATAGAAGGCGCGATGCCCTTTCTGCTCATCGACTTTCCCGCCTTCAAACCGATCGCGATCGAGATCGGTCCGTTCGCGATCCGCTGGTACGCGCTGGCCTATATCTGCGGCATCGTGTTCGGCTGGCTCTATGCGCGCTCGCTCCTGAAGAACGAGCGGTTATGGAGCGGGCCCGCGCCGATCTCGCTGGTGCAGATCGACGACTTCATCCTGTGGGTCACGCTCGGCATCATCCTCGGCGGCCGTACCGGCTACGTGCTGTTCTATAATTTGCCCTTCTTCATCGAGCATCCCGCCGCGATCTTCAAACTGTGGGAGGGCGGCATGTCTTTCCATGGCGGCTTCCTCGGCTGCGTCGTCGCGGTGATGTGGTTTGCCTATCGCAACGGCATCTCGATCCTGTCGCTCGGTGACATCACCACCGCAGTCGCCCCGGTCGGGCTGCTGCTCGGGCGCATCGCCAATTTCATCAATGGCGAATTGTGGGGCCGCGCCACAGATCCCAGCCTGCCCTGGGCCATGATCTTCCCCAACGACCCAACGCACCTGCCGCGCCATCCGAGCCAGCTTTACGAGGCCGGCATGGAAGGCATCCTGCTGTTCACCGTACTCGCGATCATGATCCGCTTCGGCGCCCTGAAGCGGCCGGGCATGATCCTCGGCAGCTTCATCCTGATCTATGGCCTGACCCGGATCGCCGGCGAGCATTTCCGCGAGCCGGACGTCCAGCTCGGCTTCCTCTGGGGCGGATTAACCATGGGTATGCTGTTGTCGATCCCGATGCTTATTGTCGGCGGCATACTTATTGTATGGGCCGTCAGGCGCGGTGCGCCGAAGCCCGCAGGGGCTATCCGTTAATTCCTTCAAGAAGATAGACCGTGACCGAGCAGCCGCTACTCAACGAGATCAAGGCACTGATCAAATCCTCAGGCCCCATGCCGGTCTGGCGGTACATGGAACTGTGCCTGATGCATCCGCGCTATGGCTATTACGTCTCGCGCGATCCGCTCGGGCGTGAGGGCGACTTCACCACGGCGCCCGAGGTCAGCCAGATGTTCGGCGAACTGCTCGGACTGTGGACTGCCTCGGTCTGGAAGCAGATGGGCTCGCCGCAGTTCCTGCGCCTGATCGAGCTCGGCCCCGGCCGCGGCACCATGATGGCGGATGCGCTGCGCGCCCTGCGCGTGCTGCCGCCGCTCTACCAGGCGCTCCAGATCCACCTGGTCGAGGTTAATCCCGTCCTGCGCGAGCGGCAGAATGCGACGTTGTCGAACGTGCGCAACATCGCCTGGCACGACAGCATCGACGACGTACCGGACGGCCCGAGCATCATCCTCGCCAACGAATATTTCGACGTGCTGCCGATCCACCAGATGATCAGGCTGGAGCACGGCTGGCACGAGCGCGTGATCGACCTCGACACCAACGGCAGACTGGTGTTCAGCGCGGCTGCCGAGCCGACGCCGCGCTTCGACGTGCTGTTGCCGCCCTTGGTGCGCGCAGCGCCCGTCGGCGCAGTGTTCGAATGGCGTCCCGACGGCGAGATCATGAAGCTCGCGACGCGCGTGCGCGACCAGGACGGCGCAGCGCTGATCATCGACTACGGCCACTTACGCAGCGATGCCGGCGACACCTTCCAGGCGATCGCACGTCACACCTTCACCGATCCGCTCAAGGCGCCGGGCCAGGTCGACGTCACCGCCCATGTCGACTTCCAGGCATTGGCGCGCGCAGCCGAGGATGTCGGCGCGCGCGTGCACGGCCCGGTGACGCAGGGCGACTTCCTCAAGCGCGTCGGCATCGACACCCGCGCGGCCGCGCTGATGCAGAAGGCGACGCCGGAGGTTGCCACCGACATTTCCGTCGCGCTCAAGCGACTGACCGACACGGGCCGCAGCGGCATGGGCTCGATGTTCAAGGTGCTCGGCATCTCCGAGCCACGGCTATCAGGTATCGCCGGTCTCAGCGATCTCGAACACGCCGGAGGCGGATCATGACGCTGGCTTCGTCGCTGCTGGCGGCCGTGCCCGGCCTGCGCCATGCCTTCTTCACCCGCGAGGGCGGCGTCTCAGGCGGCATCTATTCCGCGCTGAACGGCGGGCTCGGCTCCAATGACAACCCCACTCATGTCGCGGAGAACCGCCGCCGCATGGCCGAACATGTCGGCGTCGCGCCGGAACGCTTCCTCAGCCTGCACCAGATCCATTCGCCTGACGTGCTCGTCGCCGAGACGCCGTGGCCGAACGGGCCGCGGCCGAAGGGCGATGCGCTCGTGACCAAGACGCCCGGCATCGCGCTGGGCGTCTCCACCGCCGATTGCGGGCCGGTGCTGTTCGTCGATCCCAACGCGCGCGTGATCGGCGGCGCGCATGCCGGCTGGAAGGGCGCGCTATCAGGCGTGCTGGAGTCCACGATCTCGGCCATGGAGAAGCTCGGCGCCACGCGCGGCGACATCGTCGCCGCGATCGGCCCCCTGATCCGCCAGGACAGTTACGAGGTCGGCAACGAGTTCGTGGCACGCTTCATCGAGGCCGACGCAGAGAACGCTGTGTTCTTCATCCCGTCGGTACGCGAAGGCCATGCGATGTTCGACCTCGCCGGCTTCATCCGGAAACGGCTGGAAGCCGCCGGCATCCTGATGATCGACGACCTCGGTCTCGACACCTACGCCGACGAGCGCTTCTTCAGCTACCGTCGCTCGGTGCATCGCAAGGAGCCGGATTACGGCCGGCACATTCACGCGATCGCGCTGGAAGGGTGAACACACCGGCAACGTCGTGTCATTCCGGGGCGGCTCGAAGAACCGAACCCGGAATCCATCGTGCAGCTATCAACGCGGCGAAATGGATTCCGGGCTCGCGCCATCCAAGTCGGCAGCCGACTTGGATCTTCGAATCTGCCGAACTCGGGTAAACCCGAGTTTGGGTGGCGCGCCCCGGAATGACGGTGGTCTGTGGCGCCCCTGCCCTAGACCTTAATCGATTTTAACGATATCGCTGCCTTCCATAATGAGGGAAGCGTCATCCATCTTGCGCCGCGCCGGTTCGCGCGTGCTGGCGGTCATGCTGCTGGCGGCAGCGACCGGACTTGCCGGCTGCGCCGGCGGGGGTGGTGCCGCGAACTCCTATGCGATGGCGCCGAGCGCCGGCTCGGGAGCGACGGTGGCCTTCGAATCGATCGACGGACCGCCGCCGCAGGTGTTCGACCGCATGGTCGGCGTCCTCGACAGCGAATCCAAGCTGCGCAGCCTGTCCGTGGTCTCCCGCGAGGGGACAGCCGCCTATCGCGTGCGCAGCTACCTCTCCGCCCAGGTCGTGCGCGGCAAGACCGTGATCGCCTGGGTCTGGGACGTCTACGACGCCAACCAGCAGCGGGCGCTGCGCCTGTCGGGCGAGGAACCGACCGCGACCAAAGGCGGCCGCGACGCGGCGCGCGATCCTTGGGCCGCCGCCGACGACCTGGTCCTGCGGAAGATAGCCCAGGCCGGATTCAGTGGACTTTCCAACATGATCAACGGAACGCCGGAGGCCCCGACCGTTCCCGGCCTGCGCGGACCGGCGGTGGCAAGCGTGATCCCGGAAGCCCCCGGGCCGGACATGCCGGTCACGGCGCTCGGCTATGCCGAGCGATAACCACCGCTAAACCACGGCCCCAACTATTCCAGGACGTTGGCCAAGCCGTTGGCCCGACTCAGGATTTTCGAAGGGAAAACGTAGCATCCCGGGTTGCCATTGCGGCCTTCGGCCTGATATTTGCTCGCCCGTCATAACCGTGCTTCCAGTGGGTATCTGAGATGTTAAAGGTCGTATCCAGCAAAGCGCGGGAGGAAGCGTCCATGTCGGCAAAGAACGGCTCCATCAAGCTTGTCGCCGGCAACTCCAATCCGGCTCTCGCACAGGCCATCGCGCAAGGCCTGGACCTGCCGCTGACCAAAGCGGTGGTGCGGCGCTTCGCCGACATGGAGATCTTCGTCGAGATCCAGGAGAACGTCCGCGGCTCGGACGCCTTCATCATCCAGTCGACCTCGTTCCCGGCGAACGACCATCTGATGGAACTCCTGATCATCACCGACGCGCTGCGCCGCTCCTCGGCGCGCCGCATCACCGCGGTGCTGCCCTATTTCGGCTACGCCCGGCAGGACCGTAAGTCCGGCTCGCGCACGCCGATCTCGGCCAAGCTCGTTGCCAATTTGATCACGCAGGCCGGTGTCGACCGCGTCATGACGCTCGACCTGCACGCCGGCCAGATCCAGGGTTTCTTCGACATTCCGACCGACAATCTCTACGCAGCGCCGCTGATGGTGCGCGACATCAAGGACAAGTTCGATCTCTCCAAGGTGATGGTGATCTCGCCCGACGTCGGCGGCGTGGCCCGCGCGCGCGGCCTTGCCAAGCGTATCAACACCCCGCTCGCGATCGTCGACAAGCGCCGCGAGCGTCCCGGCGAGTCCGAGGTCATGAACGTCATCGGCGACGTCGCCGGCTACACCTGTATCCTCGTCGACGACATCGTGGACTCCGGCGGCACGCTGGTGAATGCGGCCGACGCGCTGATCGCCAAGGGCGCCAAGGACGTCTACGCCTACATCACCCATGGCGTGCTCTCCGGCGGCGCAGCCGCCCGCATCGCCGGCTCGAAGCTGAAAGAGCTCGTGATCACCGACTCGATCCTGCCGACGGAAGCGGTGACCAAGGCGCCGAACATCCGCACACTGCCGATCGCCAGCCTGATCTCCGACGCGATCGCGCGCACCGCCGCGGAAGAGTCGGTGTCGAGCCTGTTCGACTGATTTTTCTTCGCCTCTCCCCGCAAGCGGGGCGAGGGAGCGCGCGGCCCTGCCGCCACTCACGACGCAAAGTGCGGTTGTTGCCGGCCGCCGCCCATGACATCATCCAGATACCCTGTCATCTCTGCCTTCTGGATGCCTGATGCCACGCCGGAAATTTGCTTGGGAAAAGCTGTCGGACGAGCAGTTGCTCAAGCAGCGCCTCTCTAGCCTGAGGGTTACGGTCGAAGGCACCTGGCTCGAGGATTGTGTCGGTACTCTCCACGAGGAGCTCGAAGAGCGGGGCATCCGGCTGCGGCCACACACATGGATCTCAAGCGAATGGTTTAGCCCGGGAGACGTGCCCGGCATCGCGATTCCCTTCTATCTCGCCCATCCCCGCCTGATGAAGCTCGAGAAGAAGATGATGTTCGACGTCGAGGGCGGAACCTGGCGCGAGTGCATGGCCATCCTCCGTCACGAGGCGGGCCATGCTTTGCAGCACGGCTACCAGTTGCAGCGCCGCCGGCGCTGGCAGCAGCTATTCGGCCCATCGTCGAAACACTACCCGCGCTACTACCGGCCCAATCCGGCCAGCAGGCGTTACGTCCAGCATCTCCGGCTCTGGTATGCGCAGAGCCATCCTGACGAAGACTTCGCCGAAACCTTCGCGGTGTGGCTGCGGCCGCGTTCGAACTGGCGGACACGATATGCCGGTTGGCCCGCGCTGAAGAAGCTCGAATATGTCGACGAGCTGATGAGCGAGATTGCGGGTAAGCGACCGCTGATCACGAAGCGGGAGCGTGTCGATCCGCTGCGCGTCCTCAACCAGACACTTGAAGATCACTACAAGAAGAAGCAGGAATTCTACGCCTTCACGCCGCCGAAGACCTACGACCGCGACCTCTCCAGGCTGTTCTCCGCCGATCCACGGCACCGACGATCAAAGCCGGCGTCGGTCCTGATCAGGCGGCACCGCGCCCAGATCAGGCAACTGGTCGCGCGGTGGACCGGCGAGAATCAGCTTACGCTCGACGCCGTGCTCGACGACATGATCTCCCGCTGCCGCGAGCTCGACCTGCGCGCCGTCGGCCCCGAACAGAAGCTCGTCCTCGATTTCACCGTCCTCGTGACCGCCAAGACGATGCACGCGCTGTTTGGCCCGTCTCGGCGCAAATGGATCGCGCTATGAGACGCCTGCGCATTCTGGTGCTCATCCATCCGGACTTCATGCCTCCGGACTCAAGCGACGGATACACTGCGCAGGAAATCAACGCATGGAAAACAGAATACGACGTGGTGAGCACCTTGCGCGCGGCCGGCCATGAGGTTCGCCCGCTCGGCGCGCAGGAGGAAATCAAGCCGGTGCGCGACGCGATCGAGGAGTTCAAGCCGCACGTGGTTTTCACCCTGCTGGAGGAGTTCCACTACAACGTTGCATACGACCAGCACATCGCGAGCTATCTCGAGCTGATGAAGGTCCCTTACACCGGGTGCAATCCGCGAGGGCTGATCCTGGCACGCGGCAAGGACCTGTCCAAGACGCTGGTGCATCATCGCCGGATCGCGGTGCCGGCCTTCGCGGTTTTCCCGATGCGCCGCAAGGTCAAACGACCAGCGCATCTTGCGCTGCCGTTGATCGTCAAGAGCCTGAACATGGATGGATCCTTCGGCATCTCGCAGGCATCGATCGTCGATACGGACGAGAAGCTGGCGGAACGGGTCGCCTTTATCCACGAGCGGGTCGAATCCGCCGCCATCGCCGAGCAGTTCATCGAGGGGCGCGAGCTTTATGTCGGCGTGCTCGGCAACAATCGGCTGCGCGTCCTGCCGGTTTGGGAACTGAAATTCGGCAGCATGGGCGGGCGCAGGTCACGGCACATCGCGACCGAAAAAGCCAAACACGACACCGATTATCAGGAGCGCGTCGGAATTGTCGACGGGCCTGCCAAGGACCTCGCGCCCGAAGTCACCGCTCGCATCCAGCGGGCTGCCAAACGCATCTACCGGGCGCTTGGCCTGGATGGCTACGCGCGGATCGATTTTCGCCTCGCCGCCGACGGCACGCCGTATTTCATCGAAGCAAATCCCAATCCCGAAATCGCCAAGAGCCAGGAGTTCGCCACGGCGGCTCTCCATGACGGGATCAAATATCCGGATCTGTTGCATCGCATCCTGACCCTCGGAATAAGCCGTGCCAAGGCAGGCGTATCCCTGGGTTGATGGCAGAACCTCGCGAAGTTCTAACCAGCCTCCACCTTCGCACCGACCACTGCGGCAAACGACTTGAAGAACTCTCCGGCAAGCTTCGTCGCGGTCGAGTTGATCAGCCGCGCGCCGAGCTGGGCGAGCTTGCCGCCGATCTGCGCGTCGACCTCGTAGTACAGCACCGTGACATCGGCGCTCTCGGATTCCAGCCGCACGAGCGCGCCGCCCTTGGCAAAGCCGGCGACGCCGCCGGTGCCCTCGCCTGAAATGCGATAGCTGTTGGGCGGATCGAGGTCGGACAGCGTCACCCTGCCGCTGAATGTCGCCTTCACCGGGCCGACCTTGAAGACCACCGTGGCGGTCATCTCGTTCGGAGCGGTGATCTCGAGCGACTGGCAGCCGGGGATGCACTGCTTCAGCACGGTGGGGTCGTTCAGCGCCGCCCACACCTGCTCGCGCGATGCGGGGATACGCTGGCTGTCGTTCATCTGCATGATCGGCTTCTCACTCTCTGCTTGCTGTCTGATTAGCGGCGCGCTGGCCGCGCCTTCGTTCCCGGGTGATCTCGGCGAGGATCGACATCGCGATCTCCTCGGGCGTGATGGCGCCCAGATCGAGCCCGGCCGGCGCCTTGACATCGTCGATCGCAGCGCTACTCGCGCCTTCCGCGATCAGCTTGGCGCGCAGCGAGGCCATCTTGCGGCGGCTGCCGACGAAGGCGTGATAGTCGGCCCTGGTCGCGACCGCTGTGCGCAAGGCGGCCTCGTCCCCCCTGCCTTGCGTCGAGACCACGACGAAGCGCTTGGCATCGTTGAGCTCGCCGAGCTGGTAGCCATCGATGATCGTATCGGCATCCGGCTGCGCCGTGAGGTCGGTGTAGGGCGCGGCCAGCGTGACGTGATAGCCGAGCGCGCGCGCCTGCGCGGCAAGCGACAGCGCCACGGGGCTCGCGCCAAGAATGACCAGCGAGGGATGCGGCAGCACCGGCTCGACGAAAATATCCATGGTGCCCTTGCTCGGGCACATGTTGCTGGCGAAGCGGATGCCGTCGCGGCTCTCGCCGGCGCTGACACCGAGCTCGGCCAGCAGGTTCTCCGGCCGCACAGACACCATCCGCGGCTCGCCATCGGCAAGCGCCTCGCGCGCGGCCTTCAGCACGGCGCCCCTGGCGCAGCCGCCACCGATCCACCCGGCGACGATGGTACCGTCGGCCGCGATGATCGCCTTGGCGCCGGCCTTCGCCGCCGTCACCGACACGGTACGAACGACGGTTGCCAGCACGAAGGCGCGTTCGGCCGCCTTCATCTGCGCCACGAGATCCAGCACTTCGACGTGAGCGGTCATCAGCGCCTCCTCAGAGCTTCGCAAGATAGGGTTCGAGCGCGCGCAGGCTGTTCAGCGAATTGGCGGGCGCATAGAGATCGACATGCGGCAGTGCCGCCTTGATGCCCCTCGCCTCGGGCGTGTAGCCTTCCCAGGCCATCATCGGATTGAGCCAGACGATGCGGCGGCAGCGCCGCGCCAACGCGGCCATTTCCCGCCCGAGCAGCGCGGCATCGCCGGTCTCGTAGCCGTCGGAAACGATCATCACGCAACTGCGCGAATGGATCACACGCGCGGCATGCCAGCGGTTAAAGGTCTGCAGGCTCTCGCCGATTTTCGTGCCGCCGCCTGTGCCCTGCGCCATGATCGAGAGCCGGTCCAGCGCACGACCGGCGTCCTTCTCCTTCATCGCGTCGGACACGTAGGCGAGGCGCGTGTGGAACAGGAACGCCTCGGCCTCGCGGAACTGATCGAGCACGCCGTGGATGAAGCGCAGGAACACGGCGGTGTACATGCTCATCGAGCCGGAGGCGTCGAGCAGCACGATGAGCCGCAGTGGCTTGTCCTTGCGCTGCCGTTTCACGAGGGTGATCGGCACGCCGCCATGGCTGATATTGCGATGGATGGTACGCCTGAGGTCGAGCCGGTAGCCGCGCCGGCGCGCAAGATCGCGTCGGGTCAGCCGCGTGCGCATCACCCGCGCGAGCTGCACCGCTGCGTCGTGCGCCTGTGCGACCTGGTCGGGGTCACTGAGCCTTCTGAAATCGACCTCGGCAAGATTCTCCGCGCGCGAGGCACCCTCCATGCGGCCCTCGCCGGAGCGGCTTTCCGGCGCATCGTCCGAGGACGGAAGTAGATCGGCAACCGACTGGCCGCCGCCCTGCTCCGCGGTCATGTCCTGCAGGCTCTTCAACGAGGGATTGTTGGCTCCCGGGGTCGAGCCAATGGTGCGGGAGCGCGAGCGCACGCGCTTTCCCAGCCAGAATGCATCGAACAGCCCATCGAACTTGTCCCAGTCGGACTTGCGCGCCGAGAACAGGTGCTTGAACGCTGCGCGCAGCAGGCCCGGCCGTGCCGCATAGCCCGCCGACATCAGCGTCGCCGCGTCCTGCCCTTCAGCCAATCCGACGCGAAAGCCGGCATCTCGCAGCGTGCGCAGGAAGGCGGCAAGCCTCGCGGACACGAGGCGGGAAACCTCATTGAGATCGTCGTATCCGGGACTGGAGCCGCAGCAGCTCATGCAACCTTCCCCAAAAGGCGCTGCGTCACCTCCGGCGTGACGCGAGCGCGGTCCTCATGGGTCTTCAACAGACAAATCAACGTGTCGTGCACAGTTTCGGGCGCGTCGTGGAGATCGCTTATGTCGAGACCGACCAGCGCCGCCGCCCAGTCCAGCGTCTCCGCGACGCCCGGAACTTTCCGCAGCTCCTCCTTGCGCACGCCTTCGACCATGCGCGCGATCTGGAGCGATAGCGACGGGCTCGCGCCGGCAACGCGCGCCAGGATGATGCGCGTCTCGCGGTCGACGTCGGGATAGTCGACATAATGATAGAGGCAGCGCCGGCGCAGCGCGTCGGAAAGCTCGCGCGTGCCGTTCGAAGTCAGCACGACATGCGGAATGGTGACCGCGGGAATGGTGCCGAGCTCGGGGATCGAGACCTGGAAGTCGGAGAGCAGCTCCAGCAGGAACGCCTCGAACTCATCGTCGGCGCGGTCGATCTCGTCGATCAGCAGCACCGGCGCCTGCGCGCGGCGGATTGCGGCGAGCAGGGGCCGCTCCAGCAGGTATTTTTCCGAAAATAGCTTGTCCTCAATGCTGTCGGCCCCACGATGCGCCTGGATCGACAGCAGCTGACGCTGGTAGTTCCACTCGTAGAGCGCCGAGGACTGGTCGAGACCCTCGTAACATTGCAGCCGGATCAACTCGGTCGCATGCACCTTTGCGAGCGCTTTCGCCACCTCGGTCTTGCCGACGCCCGCCTCGCCTTCGAGCAGCAGCGGACGCCGCAGCAATTGCATCAGCGAGATCGCGGTCGCGAGGTCCGCATCGGCGATGTACCCCGATACGGCCAGCGCTTGCGCGATTTCGTCACGATTCTTCATTGTTCCTCGAACCAATGCCGCTCGCTCCGTGGCCTCATGGTTCGAGACGCGCGAAGACGCGCTCCTCACCATGAGGGTTTAGACCTCATCCTGAGGAGCGGCGCTTACGCCGCGTCTCGAAGGATGAAAGCCCAGCTCTCGACGGTCGCTCTACGCGACCGCTCCCAGATCCTTCGCCGCTTTCCAGTTGCGCCAGAAATCATGCGGCATCTGGATGTGCGTCGCGCCCAAGAACGAGAACGCGTCGTTGACGGCGTTGGAGAAGGCCGGCACACCGCCGACATTCGGGCTTTCGCCGACGCCCTTGGCGCCGATCGGGTGATGCGGCGACGGGGTGACGGTGAAGTCGGTCTCCCAATGCGGCGTCTCCACCGCGGTCGGCATGAAGAAGTCCATGAACGAGCCGGTGACGACGTTGCCGACCTCGTCGTAGCGGATCTCCTGGCCCATCGCGATCGCGAAGGCCTCGGTGAGGCCGCCATGCACCTGGCCCTCGATGATCATCGGGTTGATGCGGGTGCCGCAATCGTCGAGCGCGTAGAAGCGCCGGACCTTGTACACGCCGGTATCGACGTCGATGTCCATCACGCAGAGATAGGCGCCGAACGGATAGGTCATGTTGGGCGGATCGTAATAGCTGACCGCCTCCAGTCCGGGCTCCATGCCCGGTGGCACGGAATTGTACGCCGCCCAGCAGATATCCTTCATCGACATGAATTTCTCCGGCAGGCCCTTCACCCGGAAGCCGTCGATGTCGAATTCGAGATCGTCCTCGTGGACCTCGAGCTTGTAGGCCGCGATCATCTGGGCCTTGGCCTTGATCTTTCGCGCAGCCATCGCGATCGCGGCACCCGCGACCGGCGTCGAGCGCGAGCCGTAGGTGCCGAGCCCGTACGGCGCGGTGTCGGTGTTGCCCTCTTCCACCATGATGTTGTCGGCGGGAATGCCGATCTCGGTCGCGATGATCTGGGCCCAGGTGGTCTCATGGCCCTGGCCCTGGCTCTTGGTGCCCATGCGCGCGATGCCGGCACCGGTCGGGTGCATGCGGATCTCGCAGGAGTCGAACATCGCAATGCCGAGGATGTCGCAGTTCTTCGACGGGCCGGCGCCCACGATCTCGGTGAAGAAGGAGACGCCGAGACCCATGATCTCGCGGGTCTCGCCGCGCTTGAAGGCGGCGCGCTTCTCGGCCTGCTCCTTGCGGAGCGCGGCGTAGCCGGTGGTCTCCATCATCTTGCGCATGGCGGTGTGGTAGTCGCCGGAATCGTATTCCCAGCCCAGGGCCGAGTGATACGGAAACTGCTCCGGCTTGATGAAGTTCTTCAGCCGCAGCTCGGCTGGATCCATGTTGAGCTTCTGCGCCAGGATATCCATGGCGCGCTCGATGCAGTAGGCCGCCTCGGTGACGCGGAACGAGCAACGGTAGGCGACGCCACCGGGCGCCTTGTTGGTGTAGACGCCGTCCACCGCCAGATGCGCGGTCGGGAAGTCGTACGAGCCGGTGACGATGTTGAAGAAGCCGGCCGGCCATTTCGAGGGGTCGGCGCAAGCATCGAACGCGCCGTGATCGGCGAGCACATGGACACGCAGGCCCGTGACCTTGCCGTCCTTGGTCGCGGCGATCTCGGTGGTCATGTGATAGTCGCGCGCGAACGAGGTCGCGGTCAGGTTCTCGATGCGGTCCTCGACCCATTTCACCGGCTTGCCGGTGACGATGGAGGCGACGGCCGCGCAGATGTAGCCGGGATAGGCTCCGACCTTGTTGCCGAAGCCGCCGCCGATGTCGGGCGCGATGACGTGGATCTTCTGCTCCGGCAGCTTTGCGATCAGCGACACGACGGTACGGATCACATGCGGGGCCTGGAACGTGCCGTAGATCGTCAGCTCGCCCTTGATCTTGTCGAAGGAGCAAACGCACTGGCAGGTCTCGAGCGGCGACGGATGGGTGCGGTGATAGGAGATCATCTCCTTGATCGTCACCTCGGCCTTCCTGAAGGCGGCGTCGGTCAGCTCCTTGTCGCCCACGGTCCACTCGAAAATGTGGTTGTGGTGCTTGCGCGGACCATGCGCGCCCGATGTCTTGCCGGCGAGGTCTTCGCGCAGCACCGGCGCGTCGGCGTCCATCGACTTGAAGGGATCGACCAGCGGCGGCAGCGGCTCGTATTCGACGATCACCTTGTTGATGCCGTCATCGGCCGCATAGCGGTCGGTGGCGACGACGAAGGCGACCTCCTGGTTCTGGAACAGCACCTTGCCATCGGCCAATACCATCTGCACGTCGCCGGCAAGTGTCGGCATCCAGGCGAGGTTGACGGTCTTCAGCGTCTCGGCTGTGATGACCGCGAGCACGCCGGGGACTTTCAGCGCTTCGCTGTCGTCGATCTTCTTGACGCGCGCATGCGGATGCGGCGAGCGGACGAAATCGCCGTGCAGCATGCCCGGCAGCTTGACGTCATCGACGTAATTGCCCTTGCCTTGGGTGAAGCGGATGTCCTCGACGCGCTTGCGCTTGCAGCCCATGCCTTCGAGTGCGGCAGTGCGTTGTTCCCGCGTGGGAGTGAGGTCATTCATTCTGCGGCCTCCTTGAATTCCACGCCATTGATCTTGGCGGCGGCGTATTGAATGGCTTTGACGATGTTCTGGTAGCCGGTGCAGCGGCAGATGTTGCCGGAGATGCCCATTCGGATCTCCTGCTCGCTCGGCGATGGATTTTCCTTGAGCAGCCGGTGCGCGCGCATGATCATTCCGGGCGTGCAGAAGCCGCATTGCAGGCCGTGCATCATGCGGAAGCCTTCCTGCAGCGCCGACAACGTGCCGTCGGCATTCGCCATGCCTTCGACGGTCGTGATGTCGCTACCCTGCGCCTGCACCGCGAACATCGTGCAGGACTTCACCGACATGCCGTCGATATCGACGGTGCAGGCGCCGCAATGGGTGGTCTCGCAGCCGATATGGGTGCCGGTCATCTGCAGGTTCTCGCGGATGAAGTGCACCAGCAGCGTGCGCGGCTCGACGAGGCCTTCGACCTCGGCGCCGTTCACCTTCATGGTTACGTGTATTTTCGCCATTGGTCCCCTCCCCTCATTTCGCCTTGGCGGCGGCGCGCTGCAGAGCGCGCGTCACCATGATGCCGCCGACGTGCTTGCGGTATTCGACCGGACCGCGGGCATCCGCGGCCGGCACCATGATCGCTTCGGCGGCGGCCGCCGCCTTCTTCAATGTCGCAGCATCGAGGCTGGTCCCGATCACGGCCTTGGCGGCGTCGGTAGCGAGCAGCGGCGTCTCATGAACGTTGGTGAGCCCGATCGAACAGGTCGCGACCTTGCCGCCGGACATGGTGAGGACAACGGCGGCCGCCGCCGTGGCGTAGTCGCCGACCTTGCGCTTGAGCTTTTCATAGGCGTAGCCGTGGCCGGCCGCCGGCACGGGCACCGAGACGGAAGTGAGGATCTCGCCGGGCTCGAGCGCGGTGAAATAGGCGCCCTGATAGAAGTCGGCCGCCGCGACGTCGCGCGCGCCGCCCGGGCCTTCGAGGCGATAGGTCGCACCCAGCGTCATCATCAGCGCCGGCATGTCGTTGCCGGGATCGCCATTGGCAACATTGCCGCCGATCGTGCCGCAGTAGCGCACCTGCGGATCGGCGATCAGCAGCGCCGCCTCGTGCAGGATCGGCATCGACCGGGCGATGTCGTCGGAGGCAAGCAGCTCATGCTGGGTGGTCATCGCGCCGATGACGAGATTGTTGCCGTCGCGGCGGATGCCCTTCAGAGCGGCGATGCCGTGGAGGTCGACCAGATGGGCGGGGGTCGCAAGCCGAAGCTTCATCATCGGCACCAGACTGTGCCCGCCGGCCAGCGGCCGCGCGTCCTCACCGAGGTCTGACAAGAGTTTGACGGCATCGGCGACACTCGCCGGCCGGTGATAGCTGAATGAGCCCGGGATCATTATCTCCTCCCACAATCGTCCTTGGCGCTTGAGGCGCGGACGTTGACGGGACGGTCACCCTGAGAACGGCAAGCCGCAATCATTCGGGCACGGAACAACGAATTTCGCACGAAATGCGGTCAGGAACGCACGAATTGCGTCAGCGCGGGCGACCTATGGGCGCAGGCGACGCCTCCTTGCCGCAGTCGCGAAGGATGTGGGAAGAGACCGACGCTGGCGCTTCCACCAGCCCGACCAGTGCTCAGGGCTGCTTGATGCTCGGGTCGACGAGATCGATTTTCTGATCAGGCGGGAATCCGAAGATCGCTTCGAACCTCTGCGGCCCGAGCAGCTTGGCGGCTTGGGCAAGCATATGCTGGTTGCGGGCGTTCAGCGTCTGCGCATCGGGCGCGGTGAGACCCGGCCACGGCTGCGCCGAAAAGCGCTGCACGTCGTTGCGCAGCGCAAGCAGATCGCTCAGCAGCTTCGGATCATCCTGCTTTAGGATTTCGCGGGCATGGGCCTCGAATTGGTCAGGCGGACCGGTCATTGGAGCCCCCTGTGCTGCTGCGGCAGCGGCCATAGGTGGTCCCGGTGGTTGTTGGCCTCCGCATCTGGCGATCTGATTCAACCATGCCGTCCCCTGAAGGCCATACGTCTTATAGATAAAGACGCTCGCCATATAGCCACGGGCCCCGCTGACGGTGAGCGGCGCAGCACCGCCCGCGCCGGTGGCGTAGAGGACCTGATTGGCCAACTGGTGGCATACTCCATCGATCCCGTAGGTGAAGATGGTGCCCCGCGCTGCGGGAACGGTGCTCGAATCCGCATTTGGCGCCACAAGACACTGTGCAAGTGCCAGATTTCCCGGCTGCTGACCCAAGAACCCCGTGGGATTGCCGGGAGTTCCGCCCGAGGCATGAAATGAGCCCCAGCAGTACCAGTAGAACTCTCCCGCAGCAGCGACGTCTTGGACATTCGCGTATGTGTTTACGCGATTGTCGTAGGTGGTAACCCAGGTGTGATCGACTGGCGAATTAGTAGCAAAGGCCGGCACGGCCCATGCGAATAAGGTTGTCTGTGCCGCGGCCCGCGGCGTCGCGCGCGGCGACGGCTTTCCCCGCTTCTTCGCCGACCTCTTCGATCCAACCTTGGTCATGACATCGCTCCGCGATTAGACATCGCATCAAGCGCATTAAACACTCTAAAATTGTATTTGCCAATTGCAGCTCGGAACGCTGCCGGGCTCGCCGGAGGCAGCAGACCCTAGGCGTGCTTCCGCGTCGCCAGTCCCAGCCGCGCCTTCACTTCGGCGATCTTGGCGCGGCTCACGGGAACGCGGTGCGGCGACGGTCCGGCGAGTTCGATGACGGCACCGTCACCCTCCTTGCGGACGAACGCGACATAGGAGATCGCGACGATATGGCTGCGATGCACCCGCAGGAACAGGGAGGGATCGAGCTGCGCCTCGGCCTCGGAGATTGACCACGGGCACATCCGCTCACGCGTGCCGTCATGGACCCGCGTGTAATGCGCATCCGCCCGAACGCTGCGGACATTGGCCGTCTCGATGAAATGCGTCCCGTCGGCGCTCTCCACCGGCAATCGGGGAGCCGGTGCACGGGGTGGCTGCCCGAGGCCACCGAGCGGCGCCGCCGGCCGCGGCGATGTGGCGGCCAGAGTTGCCGGCTCCGCGGGTGCACGCTCCGCCGGCGTCGCGACCGGCTCCGCCGCGGCGGATGCCTGCGCCTGCCGCCGCGGGTCCGGCACCAGCGAGAGCAGGAAGCCGGCTGCGATCACGAAACACAGCACCGCAACCACGATCGAGAGAATTTGCTGCGACGCGGCAAGAGTGCCGCCGAGATGGTGGTGCCCCTCGCCCGCCGTCAGCGGCTCGAAGTGCATGCCGAGCATCGCGGTGTAGTGCATGCCGGAGACCGCCACGCCGAAGACAACCGAGCTGACGATCAGGCGAACACCCTCCTGCTGCGCCAGGAAGGCGCGCAGGCCGCCATAGGCGGTGACGATTGCGACCAGGATCGACAGCAGCACCATGGAGCGGTCGTGAACGATGCCGAACGAACCGGCCAGCCCGTGGATTCCGACATAATGCATGCTGGCGATGCCGACGCCGAGCAAGACGGCTGATGAGGCCACCCGCTTCAACGATGGCTCGCCGATCGAGACGAAGAACAGGGAGATGCCGACGACCAGGGCGCAGATCAGGAACGAGATGATGGTGGGCAGGACGAGATAGACCGTGTCCGGCGGCAGCGGTGCGGCCAGCATGCCGACGAAATGCATGGTCCAGATGCCGACGGCCAGAAACGCCGCAGCGCCCGCGAGCAGCAGACGATTGCTGACGCCTGGCGTGTTGCGGATGCGAGCCGCAAGCGCAAAACCGGTATAGCCCCCAAGGCTCGCGATTGCCACAGAGAGCGCGACGAGATAGGGATCGTGTCCTTCGAACATGATCTTGTCGGCCCCCGTCTCCACGGAGCGGCCTCCTCCCGCCGCCGACTTTATAAGGACGGCGGCGGGATTGACAATCAGCGGCGCGTGAAGCCGCGCGGCACCTCTGGCGTACTGCGCGCTCCTCAAGATGAGGGATGAGAGTCTTTGCGAGCGCTACACAATTCCCGCCGCGACCTGGCCGCGCAAGCGCTCCAGGCCAAGCAATGTCTCCGCACAGGCCGCCGCGACCTCGACGCCCTTGATGGCGAAATGCCTGCGGAAGAAATCGTAGTGCACCTCGGTCTCGTGGAATTGCTGCGGCGTCAGCACGGCGGAGAACACCGGCACCTCGGTGCGGAGCTGCACATCCATCAGCGCCTTGATCACGGTGTCCGCGACGAACTCATGGCGATAGATGCCGCCGTCGACGACGAGGCCGGCCGCGACGATCGCGGTGTAGCGCCGCGTCTTGGCGAGGATCTGCGCGTGCAGCGGAATCTCGAACGAGCCCGGCACCTCGAACACGTCGACATGAGTGAGATGGCGCGCTTCCGCCTCCTTCATGAAGGCGATGCGGGCTTCCTCGACCACGTCGTGGTGCCAACAGGCCTGCACGAAGGCCACACGCTGCGGCTTTGCAAAGCGCGGATGCTCAGGCGCCGGATCCTTTGGAACCGGCGGTTGGGCGACTTCAGAAGCTTCGGCTTTGGAAGTTTGGACTTGGGGATCTTGCAACATCTGATTCATGGCTTTCCTTCTTAAGGACCAGAATCAGGGCACACGGAACGACAAACAGCCGCATCTTCCGATGCGTCTGCCACCGACCGTTCTCTTTCATCCGGACTTTAACCGTCGGCTTCGGAGTTGCACCGAATCTGCTGACCCTTCCCCGCTGGAAAAAACCGTCGGAAGAAGGCGCTCGCGGGCTTAGGCCTTTCGGCCCTTACCGCCGGTGGGGACTTTCACCCCGCCCTGAGAACATCGGCCGTTCGGGATGAACGGCCTGACACGAAATATGACGCCGGTTCGGGGCCGCAGCAAGCGCGTTCCGCATGAAAAACCGCATGGTCCCATGCCGCCATGGAGGCCCTCTTGGACGTCCTCCCGGCGGTCGGGCCCTCGCGGCGGAATTGGCGATTGGCGCGCATCTCGCAAATCCGATTCCGGTTTGTTCTCATTCGTTAAGAATTGTGGCCGAGAGATGAGCTGTGGACGAACGAGTCCGAGGCTGTGGACGGACTCGGCAGCCAGTTGCGCAGATTCCGCAAATCACATCAGTTGATCCGCGACAGGCCCGTGCTGATCCGAGGGGATCGCAAGAGCGACCCTGAGGGATCGCAAAAGCGACTCCAAGGAATCGCCGTAGCGACGTTTAGGGAGCGCGCACCGGGCCGAACCGCGTGCGTATCAAGACAACAATAAGGCAAGAGGTCGAGACGGCATGTCCCTGCTCGAAGGCAATATCGATTCCCGAAACCATCCGCTCGCGGTGGTCGAGGACATCGCTGCCAGCAACAACTGGCCGTTCGAACGCTCCGGTGAAGACGAACTCACGATTGTCTCCAAGGGACAATGGACCGACTACCAGCTGTCCTTCACCTGGATGGGCGAGATCGAGGCGCTGCATCTGGCCTGCGCGTTCGACATGAAGATTCCGGTCACGCGCCGGGGCGAGGTGCAGCGGCTCGTCGCCGCGGTCAACGAGCAATTGTGGATCGGGCACTTCGATCTCTGGACCAACACCGGCATGATCATGCATCGCCAGGCGCTCGTGCTACCGGGCGGACTGACCGCGTCGGCTGCGCAATGCGAGGCCATGCTCGCCGGAGCCATCCACGCCTGCGAGCGTTACTTCCCGGCGTTCCAGTTCGTGGTGTGGGCCGGCAAGACCACCGCGCAGGCCATGGACGCGGCGATGTTCGACACCGTGGGAGAGGCGTAACCCCGCTCGTCGTCCCGGGGCGCGCGCAGCGCGAGCCCGGGACCCATACCGCGTGATTTCGCCGGATCGCGCGGCGCTTGTTGCTCTGCCCTCCGTCCATTAGAACCGCCTGTGGTTATGGGTCCCCGCCCCCCCGTGCGCAATTGCGCACTAGGCGGGGACGACAGCTTGTGTGGTGATCACTTTGACCAACAACAGCACTCTTCAAAACATCACCGGCACCATCCTCCTCGCCGGCGCCGGCAAGATGGGCGGCGCGATGCTGACCGGATGGCTGGCGGGTGGGCTCGATCCGCGCCGCGTCGCGGTAATCGATCCGCATATCTCGCCCGAGATCACCGCGCTTGCCGCCAAGGGCGTTGCGCTCAATCCCGATGTGAAGGCGGTTGGTGCGGTCGAGACGATGGTCGTCGCGGTGAAGCCGCAGATGTTCCGCGAGGCCGGCGCGAAGCTGAAATCGTTCGTCGCGGACAAGACCTCGGTGGTTTCGATCATGGCGGGAACCACGATCGCCTCGCTTGAGGACGTCTGCGGCGGCGCCGTGGTACGCGCGATGCCGAACACGCCGGCCGCGATCGGCCGCGGCATCACGGTGGCAGTCGCGGCGAACAATGTCAGCGCCGGACAGCGTGCCGTGGCCGATGCGCTGCTTCGCGCCACCGGCTCGGTCGAGTGGGTCGAGGATGAAGGCCTGATGGACGCGGTGACCGCCGTCTCCGGCTCGGGCCCGGCCTATGTGTTCCTGCTCGCCGAAGAGCTCGCCCGCGCCGGTGTCGAAGCGGGATTGCCCGAAGCACTGGCGACGAAGCTCGCCCGCGAAACGGTCGCCGGCTCCGGCGAGCTGCTGCACCAGTCGGATCTTCCGTCCAGCACGCTGCGCCAGAACGTCACCTCGCCCGGCGGCACCACGGCTGCGGCTCTCGGCGTGCTGATGGGCGAGCCGGGCTTGCGCGAGCTGATGATCCGCGCGATTGCAGCGGCGACGAAGCGATCGAAGGAACTGGCGAAGTAAGACGGTGTCTTAGGGTGGGCAAAGCGAAGCGTGCCCACCACCTCAATCACGATCTCGAAGAGAATGGTGGGCACGGCGCTTTGCGCCTCTGCCCCCCCTACGATATCCACGCCCGCGGCTACGCCCCAAGCCGCTTGTTGAACGTCTCGACATTGACGAGCCCGCGCGCGTGGCGGCCTTCGCCGAGCTTGCGCGTGCCCTCGAACGCTTCGACCTCGAAACGGATGACGCGGCGCTCGACCGCGATGACCTTCGCGGTGGTCCGCACCGTCGCCCCGACGAGGGCGGCGGCGAGATGACGGATATCGACCTCGGTGCCGACGGTGACCCAGCCTGGCTGAAGCGCTGAGCGGATCGCATCGCCCGACGTCATCTCCATTTCCAGGATCATCATCGGCGTCGCATAGACCATCGGCATGCCCGGCACGAAATGCCCGACCGTGCGCTCTGACGGCACCACCAGCGTACGCTCGGCACTCATGCCGATCTTGATGAAGTCGCGTGCGTCCATGCTCACTCCATCCACGTCGTCGTCCCGGGGCGCGCGAGGCGCAAGCCCGGGATGACGGGCCGCGATTGCTTCGGCGGCTGCGCTGCGAGGCTACTTCTTCACCGCGGCCGCGCGTTCCACGAAGGTCTTGCCGCCCTTCATCTTGTGGCGGAGCGGGGCTTCGTTGATCTGGATGACGACGGCCTCGGCATCGACGCCGAGATTCTTCACCAGCGCCTGCGTGATGTCGCGCATCATGCCGGCCTTCTGCTCGTCGGTGCGGCCTTCGGCCATGCTGATGGTGATCTCAGGCATCGTCTTCTCCCTGCTGCTGCCGTCATGGCCGGGCTCGTCCCGGCCATCCACGTTCTTTTCCATCAAACAAGACGTGAATGCCCGGGACAAGCCCGTGCGTGACGGCCTGCCGGAATGGCTATCCCCACTTTACGTCATGGCGGGCCAGGACCTCGCGCACCTTCGCGACGAGATCGGCTTCGCTGCACGAGAACTGCGCCGGGCGGCTCTCGCGCCATTCCTGGTTGGAGGCGATCGCGGCCGCTGCCTTCGCGCCTTCGATCAGATCCTTGATCTGCACCTCGCCGCGCGCCTTTTCATCGGAGCCCTGGATGATGACGCAGGGCGCGTTGCGGCGGTCGGCATATTTGAGCTGGTTGCCCATATTCTTGGGATTGCCGAGATAAAGCTCGGCACGGATGCCGGCGGTGCGCAGGTGAGCCACCATCTTCTGATAATCGGCAACGCGGTCGCGGTCGAACACGGTGACGACGACGGGACCGAATTCGGGCCGCGTGTCGAGCTTGCCGAGCAGCGTCAGCGCGGCCTGGAGGCGCGAAACGCCGATCGAGAAACCGGTCGCCGGCACCGGCTCGCCGCGGAAGCGCGAGACGAGGCCGTCATAACGTCCGCCGCCGCCGACCGAGCCGAATCGCACGGGACGGCCCCTCTCGTCCTTGGTCTCAAGCAGGAGTTCGACCTCGTAAACGGGGCCGGTGTAATATTCGAGGCCGCGCACGACGGAGGGATCGATGCGGATGCGGTTCGCATCGTAACCCGACGCCGTGACCAGCTTGGCGATCTCTTCCAGCTCGCTGACGCCGGCCTGACCAACCGCGCTCTTGGCAAGGTAGGTCTCTGCCGCGGCAATCGCCTCTTTCCAATCGTCGCGCGGCTTGGTGATGGCGAGAACGACGTCCGCCTCGGCGGCGCTCAAATTGGCGCCCTTGGTGAAGTCGCCCTTCCCTTCTTCGCCGCCATCCCATCGTCCGGGACCGAGCAGCTTACGGACTTCGTCGGCGGAGAACTTGTCGAGCTTGTCGATCGCGCGCAGCACAGTCAGCCGGCGTGCCGCGTTCTCGTCACCGCCAAGTCCGATGGCTTCGAGAACGCCGTCGAGCACCTTGCGGTTGTTCACCTTCACGACGTACTGGCCGCGCTGCACGCCCAGCGCCTCCATCGTGTCCGCAGCCATCATGCAGATCTCGGCATCCGCCGCCGGCGTCGCCGAGCCGACCGTGTCGGCATCGAACTGCATGAACTGGCGGAAGCGACCGGGGCCGGGCTTCTCGTTGCGGAACACGTAGCCGGCGCGATAGCTGCGATAGGGCTTCGGCAGCGTGTCGAAATTCTCGGCGACGTAGCGAGCGAGCGGCGCGGTCAGGTCGTAACGCAAGCTAATCCACTGCTCGTCGTCGTCCTGGAACGAGAACACGCCCTCGTTCGGACGATCCTGGTCGGGCAGGAATTTACCGAGCGCATCGGTATATTCCATCGCCGGCGTCTCCACGGGCTCGAACCCGTAGAGCTCGTAGACGGCGCGGATCTTCTCGACCATCTCGCGCGTCGCCCGGATCGCTGCGGGATCGCGATCCTCGAGCCCGCGCGGCAGGCGCGCCTTCAGTTTCTGGGGTTTTTTGGGTTTCTCGGCCATGCGCGGCGTTTACCAGCCGACGCGCAAAGCGGCAACCGGGGTTCTCTTCACCTCGCCCCGCAAGCGGGGGAGAGGGAAAGAGAATCTACGGCTGCTCCATCCGCGCCCGGAGTGCGTCGGCGTCGGCCTTCGGCATGGATTTGAGCAGCGGCTTGATGGTTTCGCCGCCGACGATCTTGCCGTTGCGCATGAACATCCAATCCGAGATGTCTCCTTGCGCGAACTCGACCAAGTCGCCTGCTCGTTTGCCGGGCAAATCGCGCGGATCGTTGGCGAAGCGGCCAGAATAGCTCCCGTTCGGGAGCTTCTTGATATCGTCGACCCAGATGTGCTCGACGCGATCGCGGCCGGGAAGCCCCACCTTCAGGGAATGCCCGGTCTCAGCCGGTGCCGGCGCGCCGTACGATGCCCAGAACGTTGGGAGCGTGCCGCGCGCCCGGGCGATGGCGGCGTTCATCTCAACATCCTCGGCGTGAACGGTAATGATGGGGTCTTGCGCCACGAACTGGGGCTTAGGACCGATGGTCAGAATACCGATCACCGTTACGCCGGCAACAACGGCGAGCACTGCCCACTTCAGAGGTTGAGAGAGAGGGGGAACCACGATCGGGATGTCTGAGACCTCAGCGTCTCCGGCTTTGTCGCACAGTTGCACTAAAGAATTCAACAACTGATAGTTGGCGTTCCCCGGATGCTGCGCAGCGCGCCACCACTTGGCGGCGTGGAGCGTTGCTGATCCGGGGTCCAGCCACGAGCACTCTGGATCCCGGCTCTGCGGCGCATCGCGAAGACGCGCTGCGCCGCGTCCGGGACACGAGACCTCAAAACACCTTGCGGATCCAGTTGTGCGGATCGTTGGTGCGGCCGTACTGGATGTCGACGAGCTGCTTGCGGAGGCCCATGGCAACCGGCCCGGCGGCGCCGCCGCTGATCTCGAAATCGCCGCTCACCGAGCGCACCTTGCCGATCGGCGAGATCACGGCGGCGGTGCCGCAGGCGAACGCTTCCTTCAGCTTGCCGCTCGCTGCATCCTTGCGCCACTGGTCGAGGGAGTACGGCTCCTCGCGCACCGTCTTGCCGGCATCGCGGGCGAGCGCGATGATGGAGTCGCGGGTGATGCCGGGCAGGATCGTGCCGAGCGGCGGCGTCGAGAGCGAGCCGTCGTCGAACACGAAGAAGATGTTCATGCCGCCGAGCTCCTCGATATAGCGGCGCTCGACCGCGTCGAGGAAGACGACCTGATCGCAGCCATGCTGGATGGCTTCGGCCTGCGCGCGCAGGCTCGCGGCATAATTGCCGCCGCACTTGACCGCGCCGGTGCCGCCGACGGCAGCGCGCGTGTAGTTCTCCGACACCCAGATCGAGACCGGCGCAGGACCGCCCTTGAAATAGGAGCCGACCGGCGAAGCGATGACCGCGAAGATATATTCGGACGACGGCTTGACGCCGAGGAAGGTCTCGCTCGCGATCATGAAGGGCCGCAGGTACAGGCTGCCCTCGCCGCCGGGCATCCAGGCGCGGTCGATGCGCACGACCTGCTCGACCGCTTCGATGAAGACGTCTTCGGGGATCGGCGCCATCGCCATGCGATCGGCCGAGTCCTTGAAGCGCCGCGCATTGGCGTCGGGGCGGAACAGGTTCACGCCGCCGTCGTCGCGCTTGTAGGCCTTGAGGCCTTCGAAGATTTCCTGCGCGTAGTGCAGGACGGCACCAGCCGGATCGAGCTGGAAGTTGGCGCGCGCCTCGATGCGCGCCTCATACCAGCCGCCCTTGGCCTGGCTGTAGCGGACGATCGCCATATGATCGGTGAAGACCCGCCCGAAGCCGGGGTCCACCAGCTTGGCGACGCGGTCCTTCTCGGAGGTCGGATTGGATGCGGGCTGGATCTCGAATTTCATGCTCATTTCCTTGCCTCCCGCTGCCGGTGGCGGCGCTGTCCTGGCGCCCGCCTGCCCTGCTTTGGGCCCGGCTGGCTAGATTGGGTTTCTGGCCGAACCACCGCCAGCCTTGTTACGGCCGGTTTCCGTCGCCAGCATGTCTTCGAGGACATGCTTTTGCGGAAGGCGGAAGTCCAGTATGTTTTGCCGAAATGCCGCTCGACAATCGTACGGTAGATCTGCTCCGGCCGTCGCCGCTTCGTCCGGCTCACTCTGGCCGCTCTGCTTCGACGCCCCCGACGCGAAACGATCTAAAATTTCGTGCGGGTCGATCGTTTTGTAACATTGAACCCAAGATACGTCAATATGCCTGACATAAATTTCGTGACTCCCTCTCACGACGCCACCGAGCCCAGGCCGGCCGTAGGCGGCGGAGGCAATTTGCGCTGGGATATCATCGAGCTGCTGTTCTTCGCCTATCGCGATTTCGTCGGCGATCCCGACCAGGAGCTCGAGGCCTTCGGCTTCGGCCGGGCCCATCACCGGGTCATGCACTTCGTCTACCGCTATCCCGGCCTCAAGGTCGCCGACCTCCTCGACGTCCTGCGCATCACCAAGCAGTCGCTCGGCCGGGTGCTCAAGCAGCTCCTGGACGAGGGCTATATCGTGCAGAAGACCGGCGACAATGATCGTCGCCAGCGCCTGCTCTACGCGACGCCGAAAGGCGAGACGTTGGTGCAGAAGCTCGCCGGCCTCCAGACCACGCGGATCACCAAGGCGCTTGCCGAGATGGCTCCGCAGGATGCCGACACAGTCAAGCGTTTCCTGCGCGCAATGATCGACCGCGACGATCCGGACAAGGTGCTCGAGACGATCTTCGCCTCCGTCAATCAAGACGCAAAGGAGTGACCGTGCCGCTCGCTGCCACGCTCGCCCGCCCGCCGGCGCGCCCGGCCGACGACGCCCCGCATCTGCTGCTGGTCGACGACGACCGCCGCATCCGCGATCTGCTTTCGCGTTTCCTCGCCGGCGAAGGCTATCGCGTCACCACCGCCGCGAGCGCCGGCGATGCGCGCTCGAAGCTGCTCGGCCTGCATTTCGACCTCCTGATCCTCGACGTCATGATGCCCGGCGAGACCGGCTTCGATCTTGCCCGTTTCATCCGGACTTCCTCCTCGGTGCCGATCGTGATGCTGACGGCGCGCCATGAAGCCGAGGCCCGCATCGAGGGCCTGCAGATCGGCGCTGACGACTACGTGGCAAAGCCGTTCGAGCCACGCGAGCTTGCGCTGCGCATCAACAACATCCTCAAGCGCGCCGCTCCGCCGCCACAGGCCGCGGCGGTGGAGAAGATCGCGTTCGGCCCCTACGTCTTCCATCTCGATCGCGGCGAATTGCGCCAGGGCGAGGAGGTCATCCACCTCACCGACCGCGAGCGCGAGATGCTGCGCATCCTCTCGGAGACGCCGGGCGAGACCGTCCCGCGCAGCGCACTCACCGGCAACGGCAGCGTCAACGAGCGCGCCGTCGATGTGCAGATCAACCGCCTGCGGCGCAAGATCGAGACCGATCCCGCCAATCCGCTGTTCCTTCAGGCGGTGCGTGGCATCGGCTATCGGCTGGTAGCCTCGCCATAGATCAAGTGAAGCGCGACCGATGAGCACGATCGATACCGGCCTGACGCTCTTGAAGAGCGCCGCCGGCCGCGTCTCCGCCGCCAATGGCTGGATGGGCAATGCGTTCAAGGGCTGGATGCCAACCGGCCTCTATGCCCGCGCGCTCCTCATCATGATCGTGCCGATGGTGGTACTGCAATCGGTTGTCGCCTTCGTGTTCATGGAGCGGCACTGGAACACGGTGACGCGCCGCCTGTCGGCCGCAGTGGTGCAGGACATCGCCGCGCTCATCGACGTCTACAAGGGCTATCCGCAGGACAAGGACCGCGACCAGATCCGCCGCATCGCCCAGCAGCGCCTCGGCCTCGTCGTCGATTTCCTGCCCCCCGGCGACATGCCGCCGCCGGGACCAAAGCCGTTCTTCTCGCTGCTCGACCAGACGCTGTCGGTGCAGCTCGGCCGTCAGATCGGGCGATCCTTCTGGATCGACACGGTCGGCCGCTCCAACCTCGTCGAGATCCGCATCCAGCTCGACGACGCCGTGATGCGCGTGTTCGCGCAGCGCAGCGCGGCCTATGCCTCGAACTCGGAGATCTTCCTGTTCTGGATGGTCGGGACGTCCTCGATCCTCCTGATCGTCGCGGTGCTGTTCCTGCGCAACCAGATCAAGCCGATCCTGCGGCTTGCCGACGCCGCAGAAAGTTTCGGCAAGGGCCGCGAGGCGCCGAACTTCCGCCCCAGAGGCGCGCGCGAGGTGCGGCGCGCGGCGGTCGCCTTCCTCGAAATGAAATCGCGCATCGAGCGCACGATGGAGCAGCGCACCGCGATGCTCGCCGGCGTCAGCCACGATCTGCGCACCATCCTGACCCGCTTCAAGCTCGAACTGGCGCTGATCGGCGACAGCCCCGAGCTGGAGGGGATGCGCAAGGACGTCGATGAGATGTCGATGATGCTGGAGGACTACCTCGCGTTTGCCCGCGGCGATTCCGGCGAGCAGTCGCAGCCGACCGACATGGCGCAGGCGCTCGAGGAGCTGCGCAGCGACGCCGAACGCCATGGCCATACCGCGACCGTGACCTTCCACGGCCTGCCGGTGGTGACGGTGAAGCCGGCTTCGTACAAGCGCTGCCTCGCCAACCTCGTCACCAATGCCGCGCGCTACGGCAAGACAATCGCCATCACCGGCCAGCGCGATCACCGTTATTTAACCGTCACGGTCGACGACGACGGACCGGGCATTCCCGCCCATTTGCGCGAAGAGGTGTTCAAGCCGTTCCTGCGGCTGGACAACGCCCGCAACCAGGACGAAGGCGGCACCGGCCTTGGCCTTGCAATCGCCCGCGACATCGCCCGCTCGCATGGCGGCGACATCACGCTCAGCGACAGCCCGATGGGCGGACTACGGGCGAGTGTCAGGATTCCGGTGTAGCTGCAATCTTCCTTCTCCCCTTGTGGGAGAAGGTGACCATCCGGGCGACGACGGCGGCTACTTCGGCAGCAGGTTCTTCAGCTTCTCGACGTCGCGCACGTTCATCTTGAAGCCGCCGGGCATCACGATGTCGCCGGGCTTCTGCTCCGGCTTGCAGGCCCCCAACCACTTGGCCTCGAGAGTCATGGTGGTATCGCGGCCTGCCGCGCCGGCGACGCCGCCCTGCGCATGCGACGAGGTCTTCACCGTATAGGCCGAGTTGAAATCACCAGTGATTTCGGCATGCGAGGTCGTGCTGATGCCGGCGACGTTGCACTCGGAATCGCTGACATAGCCGGTTGCGGTCTTCTTGACGTCCTGCTTGGAGCAGATCTGCTTGGCCATCGGCGAGATGTTGTTGTTCATCTCCTTGTCGACGGTCTCGTCGGTGCAGTGCTGCATGGTCATCTCGGGCATGGCAGAGCCGGTCCTGACCATCTTCAATTCCCACAGGCCGGCCTTGCGTACCGGCAGATCGTCGGCGCAGGCCGCGCCGGGCAATGCAAGGCAAGCGACTGAGCCGAGCAAAGCAAGTTTGCGCGTCATGCAGGAGACTCCCGACTGATGGACTGGGCGCTAGAAAGACGTCTCAGTAGAGAGTGCGGATCGGCCGGTCGGCGGCGCCATAGGGCACCCAGCGGCAGGAGAACGAGATGTAGCCGCCTTGATAGGCCTGCACCGCCAGGAATTTAACGACCTTGCCGTAGCGCGCGCAATGATCGACCGCGACCTGACGCGCATCGACCTGGGTGGCCATCGAGTAGGCGATGATGCCGCCGGTGTCGTTGCCCTTGAACGGCGGCACCGGAAGGATATCAGCGCGCGCCGACTGGCTCGCCATCATACCCAGGGCGAGAAGGCCCGCGGCCGCAATGATTCGCATTCCCGTTACTCCAGTTGGTTGGCGCCAGTTTACGGTGCCGGGATGGAAGTGAAAAGAACAGAAGCCCCGGCGGCTGCGACGTTATGTTCAACTCGTCAGCAAGTGTTGCCGCGCTGCACTTGACCTCCTCCGGCCTTCGCGGCACCGTTCGACCTCCGCAGACCCGCACCTTCGGATTGCCCATGCGCGCCCTCTCGACCTCCCTGAAATCGCTCCGCTTTGCCGCCGTGCTCGGCCTCATGTTCGGGGCGCTGTCGCTCGGCGAGGCCAGGGCCGCCAATCCGCTGGAGTTGAACTTCTGGCTGAGCGGACCGCGCTATGATGGCGCCGTCGGCCAATGCGAGACTGCGCTGCCGCAGATCGCCAGCGACTTCCGGGAGAAGGAAAGCTCGTTCTGGAATTCCTCGTTGAAGATCACGAGCTTCGCCGCCGTTCACGAGATTGCGTTCCGGCCCTGGCAATCCGACAACATTCCGCGCCGCTACTGCACCGGCGATGCCATGCTCAATGACGGCAAGATGCGCAAGGTGCATTTCTCGATCATCGAGGATGGCGGCTTCGCCGGTTACGGCCAGAACGTCGAATGGTGCGTCGTCGGCCTCGATCGCAACTGGGCCTACAATCCGGCCTGCCGCGCCGCTAGGCCCTAGTTCGAGAAGCCCTGATTCGGACCGCTTGAGCGGCCGAAGAGCGGTCGCTTGAATTTTGTTCTTGAAATGTTCTTCTTGGCTGCTAGGCTCGTTGCACAGTCTAGTTGAGGGGCGTTGCCATGTTTCATTTTGGATTGCATTCGTTCTCCCGCCTGATGATCTCGCTGACCCTTGCCTTGCCGCTTGCCGCCGGACTGGTCGCGCTGGCCGACAGCGCGAAGGCGCAGGACAAGCGGCAGAACGCGCCCGGCGAATTCGATTTCTATGTGCTGTCGCTGTCATGGTCGCCCTCGTTCTGCGAGGAGGCCTCGGAACGTGGCCGCGGCGGCGGGCGCTCGCAGATGCAGTGCAGCGGACGGCCCTACTCTTTCGTGGTGCACGGGCTGTGGCCGCAATATGAGAACGGTTTCCCCGAATATTGCCAGCGGCCGGCGCCGCGGCTGAACCGCAACATCGTCTCGGCGATGCTCGATTTGATGCCGGCGCCGGGCCTGATCTTCAACGAGTGGGACAAGCACGGCACCTGTTCCGGCCTCGACAGCCGCAATTACTTCGAGGCGATCCGCAAAGCCCGCGCGGTGGTGAAGATCCCGGCCGAATTTCTCGATCTGTCGCAGGCCAAGACCGTGGCGCCGGCCGAGGTCGAGGAGGCCTTCGTCAAGGCCAATCCGGGGCTGAGCACTGCCGCCATCTCGGTTACGTGCAACCGGACGCGACTCTCCGAGGTTCGTATCTGCCTCAGCAAGGATCTGCAATTCCGCGCCTGCGAGGAACTCGACCGCCGCGCCTGCCGCCGCGACCAGGTGACGATGCCGCCGATCCGGGGCGGGTAGAATCCCGGGTTCGTCATTGCGAGCGGAGCGAAGCAATCCAG
>JAEYRD010000114.1 GCA_023435725.1 Pseudomonadota bacterium
GGCGTCTGCCACGACCAGCGACAAGAAAGCCCGAGAGGCCGCAGCGAATTACGAGCGAGAACAGGCTCGGCGCGAGGCGAAAATCCGACAGGAAGAGGCCGCCCTCGCGCGGAAGCGAGAGCAGCGACAAAAGCTGATCGCGAAGGCGCAAGCCGCGCTTGAAGATGCGGAACGGGAGCACGAGGCCAAGGCCGCCGCCCTCGAGGCCGAGCGGGCCGCGGTCGAGGAGCGGGCGCAAGCCGAACAGGCGCGCTGGTTCAGGCAAAAGGAAAAGCTGACGGCTGCCTTGCGCCGGGCCCGTGAACAAGAGCGGTGACCCGTCTTTCCGGCCGAGCGCAGTCCTTCCGATTTCCTATCCCTCGTATTGATCCGGCCCCATCGCCCAGTGCGATTCGTCGTGGCCGGATGCGTAATTGCGATTGGTCAGCGCCGGATTGCGATTGACCATCGGCCGCATGAACATCGGGTGGGTGGCGCTGCGCACCTCGTGCTCGACCGTGAACAAATGCCTGCCGCTGTCGAGATCGACGATGTCGCAGAACCGGTACTGGTATTGATTGTCCTCGCGGGAGATCAGGTCCCGCGCCAGAAGCTTGCGGTAAGGACCGGAGAAGTCGGTGATGTACATCTGCACATGGTGTCCATCATAGTTCGGCTGCGGCCGATCGGTCTCGCGAAACAGCAAATGCTGGTTTCGGCCGGTCTTCACCGCCGCAACCTGGCCGTCGCCGTTCCAGAGCTCGGCGGGCATGCCCATGATCTCGAGATAGAAGGCGCAAATGCTCTGCGCCGATCCGGCCGGTACGTCAAACTCGACATAGGGGATTCCGAGCGCGATACGCCCGAAGCGCGCTGCGTCGGGTTCATAGCAGCGCAGCCGGTTGCCCCACGGGCAGGTCGCCTCGACATGATCATTGTGCTCGGTGAACGCGAACGCCGTGCCCTCGAGCTTTTTGGCGACTGACGCGAGCCGCTGCAGCAGGGCGTTGCGGCCCTCGATGACCAGCCCGACATGACCGCGCAGCACCTGCGGCCTGCCGCTCGGCAAGTGAAACTGGCTTCGTCCGGCGTTGATCCACATGTTGGTGTCGGACACCATCAGATAGGGATCGCGGGTCAGCCCAAGTCCCGTGACATAGAATAACGTCGCCAGGCGCTGATCCGGGACCTGGATGTTGACGTGCTCGAAATGGATCGCATTCCCGAGATCTTCAGCGGATCGATCGAATTGCTGCGGCATGGTGTGCGCTCTGGCTATGGGGCAGACGGGTCATACTAGAGCAGAATTTCCGCCGGCCGAAACTGCCGGGCGATCAAATCTGCAGACCGGATATGATCTCCGCTGCCGCCTTGCCGTGGCGGCCAGTCCCTGTAATCTGACGAAAACACAAGGCAAAAAGGGCGAGGGAAGGGATTGATGGGAGGAGTTCTGGAGGGCGTACGTGTCCTCGATTTCGGTCGCTATATCGCGGGGCCGTATTGCGCGACGTTGCTGGCCGAATTCGGTGCCGAGGTCATTCGCGTGGAGAAGCGCGACGGCAGCGAGGACCGGTTCGTGGCGCCGGTCGGTGACGGCGGCGAAGGCGCGCTGTTTCTGCAGATCAACCGAAACAAGAAGTGCATCACGCTCGATCCGATGAAGCCGGAGGGGCAGGAGGTGATGCGCCGGCTGATTGCGACCGCGGACGTCGTCGTCGCCAATCTGCCACCGCAGACCCTGCGCACGATGAAGCTCGATTATGAGTCATTGAAGGCGATCAAGCCCGACATCATCCTGACGACGGCAACTGCGTTCGGCGGCCCGGGGCCATGGTCCGATCGCGTCGGCTTCGACGGTGTCGGACAGGTCATGTCGGGCTCGGTGTATATGACCGGCGCCGGCGACCCGCCCTATCGGGCCGCGGTGAACTGGGTCGATTTCGGAACGGCGCTGCATTGCGCGTTCGGAACGCTCGCCGCGCTGATCGAGCGCGGCAAATCCGGGCGCGGGCAGATCGTCGAGGGCGCGTTGCTCGCAACCGCGCTGTCCTTCACCAATGCGACGCTGATCGAGCAGGCCGTGATCAACGTCAATCGCGTGCCGACCGGCAACCTCGGCCAGACCGCAGCGCCTGCCGACATCTACCGCACCAAGGACGGCTGGGTGCTGTGCCAGGTCACGGGTCACCCGTTGTTCAAGCGCTGGGCCAGGCTCATGGGTGAGGAGGAGCAGTGGCTGAATGATCCGCGTTTTGCCGACGATATCAGCCGCGGCAACAACGGGCCTATCGTCAGCGAGCGGATGGCGCGCTGGTGCGCCGAGCGCACCACGCAGGAGGCCGTCGACGCGCTGGGCAAGGCGATGATTCCGACCGGGCCCGTGCTCAGCCCGCAACAGGCGCTGGATCACCCGCACATCCGTGCCGCCGGATTCTTGCAGGACGTCGATTATCCCGGCTTGCCGAAACAAGCCCCGGTCGCCCGTGCGGCCGTCCGGTTGTCGGAAACGCCGGGGGAAATCGCGAGCCGCCCGCCGACGCTCGGCGAGCATACCGATCGTGTCCTGGCCGAGCTCGGATACGACGCGGCTGCGATTGGGGCGCTTCGGCAAAGTGGCATCGTTTAGCGCACGGGAATGGCGGGGCTCGCGACCATCGGCGCGGGCGGTCATGGTTGACTCTTTGGCTGAACTCCCGGCTGGTCCTGCCGCAGCCGCTTCGCCGTGATGCGCCTCACGCTTGCGGAAGGGGTCGTCGTGAATTCATTTCCCGTTTTGCGCCGAATGGAGAAGGTGTGGCCTGCCACGGCCCGCCAATATGGATTTCCATTTCATTGATTTCGCCCTGCGGAGAAGTGAATACGTTTCCAATCATTGTCGCTGAGTTATGGAGCTCGAAGATGTCGTTTCGTTCCGCCCTGATCCTCTCGGGCGTGCTTGCCGCATGGTCAGCCGCAGCATCGGCAGAGACGATCAAGATCGGCGTGACACCGGGACCGCATGCGCAGATCTTCGAGGCCGTGAAGCCGATTGCCGCGAAGCACGGTCTCGACATCCAGCTCATCGAGTTCTCCGACTATGTCGTGCCGAACGCCGCGCTCGACGCCGGCGAGATCCAGGCCAATTCGTTCCAGAACCAGCCCTATCTCGACAACCAGAAGGCCGACCGCGGCTACAAGATCGAGTCCGTCGCGCTGACCGTGAACTTCCCGATCGGCGTCTATTCGAAGAAGCACAAGGCCTTCGCCGACATTCCCGAAGGCGGCAAGGTCTCGATCCCCAACGATCCGACCAATGGCGGCCGTGTGCTGCTGCTCCTGCGCGACAAGGGCGCGATCAAGCTGAAGGACGGTGTCGGCTTCAAGCCGACGGTGCTCGACATCACCGAGAATCCGAAGAAGCTGAAATTCGTCGAAGTCGATGCCGCGCAGGCGCCGCGCGCGCTCGACGATGTCGACGCGGCCGCGATCAACACCAACTATGCAACCCAGGCGGGCCTCGATCCCGTCAAGGATCCGATCCTGCGCGAGGATCCGAAGGGACCCTACGTCAACCTGATCGCCATTCGCACCGCAGACAAGGACAAGCCCTGGGTCAAGACCCTCGTGGACAGCTACCACACGCCCGAGGTCAAGGACTTCATACTGACCAAGTTCAAGGGCGCGGTGCTGCCGAGCTGGTAGGCAGTCTGCCCAGTTCGGCTCCAGCGGAGGGGCGATCCCGGCGGGCAGCCTTGCGCAATGCCCGCTTGTCTGGAGCTGCTGCAACCGACATCATCGGGGGCGTGGCCATCCTCGCCCGACAGGGGTCGTATGAAACGCTTTGCAAACCTGAAACGACTGGGGTTCTTCACGCGCCTTCTCGACGAGGCGCCGGCCGCCGAGCGATACCGCTTTGCGGCCGAGCAGATCGTGCGCGCCGAGAAGGCGGGCCTCGATTCCGCATGGATCGCGCAGCATCATTTTCACGAGCGCGAGGGCGGCCTGCCGTCGCCCTTCACGTTCCTCGGCTACGTCGCAGCGCAGACCTCGCGCATCCGCCTTGGCACCGGCATCGTGACCTTGCCGCTCGAAAATGCGGTGAGGGTGGCGGAGGACGCCGCGGTGCTCGATCTGCTCTGCAACGGCCGCTTCGAGCTCGGCGTCGGCACCGGCGGCAACCCGTCGGCCTTTGCCGCTTTCGGCCTCGACAGCGCCCAGCGCAATGAGATTTTTGCCCGCAACCTGGAGGTCGTCCGCACCGCCTTGATTGGCAGGCCGCTCGCCGGTGGCGACACGCTCTATCCGCAGCGGCCACAACTGGACGACCGGATCTGGCAAGCGACCTTCTCGGTGGCCGGCGGCGCACGCGCGGGCAAGGCGGGCGATGGTCTCTTGCTGTCGCGCACGCAGCCGCGAGCCAAGGAGGCACCGCACGCAACGCTGGCCGAGATCCAGAATCCGATCATCGACGCCTATCTGGCAGCGCTGCCGCCGGGACGCGAGCCCCGCATCATGGCGTCGCGCACCGTCTTCGTCGCCGACGATCGGGCCGAGGCGATGCGACTTGCGGATATCGGGCTGCGGCGCGCGCTCCCGCAGTTCCTCAAGGGGGGCCACGCCAGGCCGGGCGAGACGCTGGAGGAGATGATCACGGCGTTCGACACGCATGTCGGCGCGGCCGACGACGTCATCGCCTCGCTCCGCGCCGATGCCACGTTGGAGCGGGTGACCGATCTCGTCTTCCAGGCGCATTCGGTCGATCCGCCGCATCCTTACATCCTGCGCTCGATCGAGCTGGTTGCGGACAAGGTCGCGCCGGCACTGGGCTGGACAAGGACAGCGGCAACCGGCGTGGCCCTGGCGGGCTAGTCGAAATGAGCTTGATCGCGTTGCACGAGGCTGAATAATGGCTACGAAAGATATCATCGACACGCTTGCCGGGATCGAACCGGGCTCGGCCCTGGACGCGATCCGCGTGCGCCGACAACAAGCGCGCGAGAATGCGCAGAAGAGCTATCTCTCGCTGTTCGAGCCGATTGACGCGAGCGATTTCTCGCATTCGGAGCGCGCGGCGGTCGCGCTCTTCGTGATCGGCCTTCACCGCGCGCCCGCCGTGGCTGCCTTCTATCGCGAGAAACTCGCGGCGAGCGCCGATGGAGCTCGCCTGGTCGAAGCGATCGAGGTCGAAATCGGGCGGGGCGAGACCTCGGGTCCGTACGGCGCATTTCCGGCTGGACCGCTGTCCGTCGAGAACAAGGCCGGACTGATCTGTCGCGTGAGTGCGGATCGCAAGGCGGTTCTCGGCGAACGGCTCAGTGCAGCGCTCGAACATGCCCATCTGCTGGTGTTTCGCCCGCGTGATGCCGCGTCTTCGGACATGAAGGCGTTGCTTGCGGCCGGCTGGTCGAACACCGGCATCGTCACCTTCTCTCAGCTCGTTGCGTTCCTGTCGTTCCAGGTGCGCGTCGTCGCCGGACTACGCGTACTCGGCGCCTCGCTCGGGCGCACCGCGAACGCCGCTTCTGGCGCGTAAGGAGGCTGCATCATGAGCGCTGTAAGTGACGTCAATCCGCCCGTTGTCTTCACCCAGGATGAACTCGGCTGGGTGTCTTGGATCGACCCGCTCCCCGAGGCCGAACTGACGGAACGGCATTTTGCGAGCCTTGTCGATCGTGCCCGCGCCAAGTCCGAATATTTCCGTTTGCTGGTGCGTGATCCCGAGGTGCTGGAAGCCCGCACCAAGACCGACAAGGACATTTTCTACAACACCGCCGACGGCCTGCCGCGCGCCGAGCGCGAGCTCGCGGCCGCCGCGACCTCGCGCTATAACGGCTGCATCTATTGTGCTTCCGTGCATGCCCGATTTGCCAGCACCTATTCCAAGCGCCGCGACGACGTGCAGCGCCTGCTCGACGAGGGTGTCGGAGCCGATCTCGGCGAGCGCTGGAATGCCGTCGTCAGGGCTTCCGTTGCGCTGGCCGCAACGCCGATCGAGTTCGGTCCCGACAATGTCGAGGAGCTGCGCCGCGCTGGTCTCGACGACGCGGAGATCGTCGACGTCATCAATGGTGCGTCGTTCTTCAACTGGGCGAACCGGCTGATGCTGTCGCTCGGCGAGCCGTCGAAATAGGCAGCTTCGCTGGCACAAGAATTGCCGCTTGTTTGTAACACCTGAGTGGATGGAGCCGTGCATGAGCAACATCGATCGTCGTACCCTGGTCAAGGGCTCGCTTGCCGCCATGATGGCGGGAGCAGCCTTCTCGCGCGTCGCCTTCGCGCAATCCTCCGAACCGATCCTGCTCGGCGTCAGCGGCCCCCTCACGGGACCGAACGCGCAATACGGCACGCAGTGGAAGCAGGGCTTTGATCTCGCGCTCGACGAGATTCAAGCGGCCGGTGGTATCAACGGCCGCAAGCTTGCCTACAGTTTCGAGGACAGCCAGAGCGATCCGCGCCAGTCGGTGGCCATCGCCCAGAAATTCGTCTCCGATCCCCGCATTGTGCTGGAGCTCGGCGACTTCTCCAGCCCCGCATCGATGGCGGCCTCGCCGATCTATCAGCGGGCAGGCCTGGTGCAGTTCGGTTTCACCAATTCGCATCCCGATTTCACCAAGGGCGGCGACTTCATGTGGAGCACGTCGGTCAGCCAGGCCGACGAACAGCCGCTGCTGGCGTCATATGCCGTGAAGCGCCTTGGCCTGAAGAAGCTCGCGGTGCTGCACCTCAACACCGACTGGGGCCGTACCAGCCGCGACTATTTCGTCAACGCTGCGAAGGAGTATGGCGCTGAGATCGCGGTCACCGAGGGCTATATCGCGGAGGAGCGCGACTTCCGCTCCACGCTGGTACGCGTCCGCGACGCCAATCCGGACGGTCTGATCCTGATCTCCTACTATTCCGATGGCGCGCTGATCGCGCGTCAGGCCCGCCAGGTCGGGCTGAAGCAGGTCATCTGCGCCGCGAGCTCGGTCTATTCGCCAAAGTTTCTGGAGCTCGGCGGCGAGGCTGTCGAGGACGTGCACGTCGGCACGCGCTACTTCCCGGAAGACCCGCGGCCCGAGGTGCAGAAGTTCATCGCGGGATTCAAGAAGAAATACAACGGGCTGGAGCCCGACGCATTCAATGCCTACGCCTATGACGCGATGAACATGGCGGCCGCCGTGGTGAAGATCGGTGGCGCGGATCGGCGCGCCATCCGCGACGCCTTCACGAAAGTGAAGGACGTCCCGAGCGTCATCTTCGGCACGGCAACGTTCGACGTCGCGACCCGCCGCGTCAAGGGTGCCATGAATGCCGAGCTCGTCGTGCGCAAGGGCCAGTTCGCGCTCTGGGACGGCAAGCCGACCTGACATGATAGTCGGACCAAAGCATGATCCGGGAAAGTGCGAACCGGTTTTCCCTCGCGACAAACGCGGAACGCGCTTGCGCGGAGATCATGCGTAAAAACAAGCTAAAGCGCGATGACGAATTCTTCCAATCTTATCGCGCTTTAGTCGCTCCGGCCGCTTTTCTCTCTACTCGGGGGCTACCCGCGTGTCTTCCTGGCTCGACTACACGATCAACGGGCTGATCGTCGGTAACGTCTACGCTCTCGTTGCAGTCGGGCTTGCGCTGATCTTCGGCGTCAGCCGATTGATCAATTTCGCGCAGGGTTCGATCTATCTGGTCGGTGCCTATATCGGCTGGGTCGCGGTGGTGCAGCTGCACACGCCGCTGCCGCTCACGATCATCGTGGTGGCGGTGGCCGCCGCGGCTGTCGGATTGATCATCGAGCGCTTCGGCCTGCGACCCCTGCAGAACTCGGTGCGCATCGCGCCGCTGCTCGCGACGATCGGCATCAGCTTCGTGCTCGATCAGCTGGTGATGCTGACGTTCTCGCCCAACCCTCGGGCGCTGCCGAGCCAGTTGCCCGACGTTCGCTTCCAGGTCGGTGGCGGCACGATCGGGCCGCTCGATCTGCTGATCGCCGGTGTCGGCATCAGCAGCGCGCTGCTGCTGTTCGTATTCCTGCGCTACAGCAAGCTCGGCTGGGCGGTGCGTGCCACGGCGCAAGACCGTGACGCAGCGATGCAGATGGGCGTCGACGTCAATCGCGTCAATCAGGCCGTGTTCGGCATTGCCGCTGCGCTTGGTGGCGTCTCCGGCATGCTGGTTGGCATGTACTACAACCAGATCGACACCGCGATGAGCCTTCAGGCGACGCTGAAGGGCGTGGTTGCCGAGGTGGTCGGCGGCGCCGGCAATGTGCCTGGCGCGGTGGTCGGCAGCCTGTTGCTCGGATTGGTGGAGAGCTACGGCGTCGCCGTGTTCGGCACCAGCTACCGCAATCTGTTCGCATTCCTGCTGCTGGTCGTTGTCCTCGTGCTGCGGCCCAACGGTCTGTTCGCCAGCGCGCGGCAGGCGCCGCCCGAGCCGCTCACCGGCACCTTCATCGCGCCGAGCCGTCCGGTGCGCATTCCACGCTGGGCCTTGCTGGTCGCGGCTGGCGCCTTCGCGGTCCTGCCGCTGTTCCCGGTGTCCTTCTACGTGCTCCAGACCTTCATCAACGCCTGGCTGCTCGGCATGCTTGCGCTGAGCCTCACGCTGGTTGCGGGCACGATCGGCCAGGTCTCGCTCGGACATGCCGCGCTGCTGGCAATCGGCGCCTACACGTCCGCACTGCTGTCGCTGAATTTCTCCGTCCCGGTCGGCCTTGCCGTCATCGCCGGCGGACTGATGAGCGCCGCGCTCGGCACGTTGTTAATCTCGCCGTCGTTCCGCCTGCGCGGGCACTACGTGTCGATCGCCACGCTCGCCATCGGCGAGATCGTGTCGCTGGTGATCCTGAATTGGGAAAGCGTCACCCGCGGCCCGATCGGCATCTCCGGCATCCCGCCGCTGTCGCTGTTCGGATACGATTTGATCAGCCCGTCCTCGATCTACTGGTTCAGCTTTGCGGTGATGGTCGTGCTGGCGCTGCTGCAGGGGCGGCTGCTCGGCTCGCATCTCGGCCGCAGCTTCCGCGCCATTCGCGACGACGACATCGCCGCTCGCGCCTACGGCCTCAGCCTGAACCGCTACAAATCGCTGGCCTTCATCTTCGGCGGGTTCGCCGCCGGCGTCAGCGGCGGCATCGCCGCGCATCTCTATTCCTACATCAATCACGAGACGTTCAACACGCAGCAATCCATCCTGGCGTTGACCGTCGTCATCCTCGGCGGCCTCGGCAACGTCGTCGGGGCCATCGTCGGGTCGGTCGCGCTGGTCGGCCTGCCCGAGTTGTTCCGGATCGCGGCGGAGTACCGCATCCTGATCTACGGCATCGTGCTCCTGCTGCTCGTGCGGTTCAGGCCGCAGGGCCTGTTGGGGACGATGTGATGGCGGAGCAGCTTAACGCCATGCTGTCCCTGCGCGGGTTGACGCGGCGCTTCGGCGGCCTCACCGCGGTGGATGCCATCGATCTCGACCTCGCCAGGGGTGAGCTGATCAGCATCATCGGCCCGAACGGCGCCGGCAAGACGACCCTGTTCAATCTCGTGACCGGGCTCGATCGTCCCGACGCCGGTGATGTCAGCTTCGAAGGTCAGGACATCACCGGTCTGTCGCCGGAGCGGCTCGCGGCTGCAGGCATCGGGCGCACGTTCCAGCTCGGCCGCGTCTTCGGCAATCTCAGCGTCATGGACAACGTCCTGATCGGCGCCCATACGCGGCTGCGCGCGGTGAAGCCGGCCGTGCCGGTGATCGGCCCGCTGCTGGAGCTGGGGCTGGCGCTGCTGCGCCCTGCGGGCGTGAGGCTTGAGGAAGAGAAATTGCGGGAAGAGGTGAAGGCCATTCTCGCGCGTTTCGGCGAGCGGCTGCTGCCGCGGATCGACCAGCCGGCCTACAGCCTGTCCTACGCCAACCGCCGCCGCGTCGAGATCGCGCGCGCGCTCGCGCTGAAGCCGCGCCTGCTGCTGCTCGATGAGCCCACCGCCGGCATGAACCCGACCGAGACCGCGGAGATGCAGGCGCTCGTGGCCGAGCTGAAGGCAGAAGGGCTGACCATCCTCCTGATCGAACACAAGTTGGAGATGGTGATGCGCCTCTCCGATCGCGTCATCGTCATGGACGAGGGCCGGAAGATCGCGGAAGGGCCGGGCGAGGTGGTGCGCAATGATCCCAAGGTGATCGAAGCCTATCTCGGCCACGGCCTGTCGGGGACGGCTGAGCAGGAGAGCGCGGCATGACGGTCAACCCAGCTGATCCTCTCCTGGCGCTGTCGGGCGTCAACACCTTCTACGGCCAGGCCCAGGTGCATTTCGACCTGTCCATCGCCGTCGGCCGTGGCCATATCGTCTGCCTGCTCGGTGGCAACGCCAGCGGCAAGTCGACGACGATGAAGATCATCCTGGGCCTGGTGAAGCCGCGCTCGGGCGAGGTGACCTTCGACGGCGCCTCGCTGATCGGGCTCACTACGCCGCAGATCGTCCGCCGCGGCATCGCCTCGGTGCCGGAGGCGCGGCGGCTGTTCGCGGACATGAGCGTCCGGGAGAACATCCTGATGGGCGCCTTCGTCCGCAATGATCGTGATGCGGTGGCGCAGGATCTCGACAGGATGCTCACGCTGTTTCCTAAACTCGGCCAGCGGCTGTCGCAGCGTGCCGGTTCGCTCTCCGGCGGCGAGCAGCAGATGGTCGCGATGGCGCGCGCGCTGATGAGCCGTCCCAGGATGATCGTGATGGACGAGCCGACCATGGGCCTGTCGCCGCTCTATGTCGACCGCGTGCTGGAGCTGATCAGAACCATCAATCAGGAGGGCGTCTCGGTCTTCATGGTCGAGCAGAATGCCAGCCTCGCGCTCGAGATCGCGCATGAAGCCTATGTGCTCCAGACCGGCAAGATCGTGCTGTCAGGCCCGGCGCGGGCGCTGAAGGACGACCCCCGTGTCCGCGACGCCTATCTCGGCGGCTCCGAGGCCGCGTAGCTCGAGCTCGGCCTGATGGTTCGAGACGCTCGCTGACGCGGGGATCTCGCCGCGAAACAGGACCTCATCCTGAGAGCCTGACTCAGAAAGCGTCAGCGTCTTCAGGGTCTGGCCAGGCGGCGGGTTAGGAGCCTGAGATGGGCGGCGAGCAGCCAGGCAAGCTCAGTGGCAGCAGAGCCTTCGAAGTCTT
>JAEYRD010000158.1 GCA_023435725.1 Pseudomonadota bacterium
ATGGATTCCGGGCTCGCGCCAGGTGGCGCGCCCCGGAATGACGAGGGAGCGAGAGGCCCTGCCCCCTTCACGCCTCGCGGCGGCGCGGCAAGCAGGTGAACCATCGCTGGTCCCCGGCAGCGACTGCAACCTCCTCTGGGATCACCTTGGGGGTCACACCGTTGTTACGCAGGATCTAGGTGCTATGCGTTGATCCGCAATGGCCCCGGCTCGGCGGCGATGATAAGCCGCAATTCACTCACTCTTCTGATTTCCATTACCAATCTGTCATGGTCGACAAGCAACGCATCATTCCGCTGATCGTGGCCACGGCTCTCTTCATGGAGAACATGGACTCGACGGTGATCGCCACCTCGCTTCCGGCGATCGCGGCCGACATCGGCACCAGCCCGTTGACGCTGAAGCTCGCGATTACCTCCTACCTGCTCTCGCTCGCGGTGTTCATCCCGGCGAGCGGCTGGACCGCGGACCGCTTCGGCGCCCGCATGGTGTTTGCGATCGCGGTCGGCGTGTTCATGGTCGGCTCGGTCGGCTGCGCGCTCTCGACCTCGGTCACCGACTTCGTGTTCGCACGCATCCTCCAGGGGATGGGCGGGGCGATGATGACGCCGGTCGGTCGCCTCGTGCTGCTGCGCTCGGTCGACAAGAGCGCGCTCGTCAACGCCATGGCGTGGGTGACGGTCCCGGCCCTCATAGGTCCGGTGATCGGGCCGCCGCTCGGCGGCTTCATCACGACCTATGCCTCGTGGCACTGGATCTTCCTGATCAACATCCCGATCGGGCTGCTCGGCATCTTCATGGCGCTGCGCTTCATCGATCCCATCAAGAGCGAAACGCAGGAGCCGTTCGATCTCTACGGCATGGTGCTTGCCGGAATCGGGCTCGCCGGCATCGCATTCGGCCTCTCCGTGGCCGGACTCAACCTTCTGCCCTGGAGCACGGTTGCAGCCCTGGTCGTAGGCGGGTCGATCTCGATGACGCTCTACGTCATCCACGCCCGGCGGACGGGATCTCCGGTGCTGGACTTCTCGCTGCTGAACCTGCCGACGCTGCGCGCGGCCGTTCTCGGCGGCTTCATGTTCCGGCTCGGCATCGGCGCGCTGCCCTTCCTGCTCCCGCTCCTGATGCAGATCGGCTTCGGGCTGACGCCGTTCCATTCCGGCCTCGTCACCTTCGCCTCCTCGCTCGGCGCGATGGGCATGAAGACGCTGGCGGCGCGCATCATCCGCACCTTCGGCTTCCGCAATCTGATGACGGTGAACGCGATCATCAGCGCGTTCTTCCTCGGCGTCTGCGCGCTGTTCACAGTGACGACGCCGCTGCTCATCATCATGGTGATCCTGGTGGTCGGCGGCTTCTTCCGCTCACTGGAGTTCACCGCGATCAATACGGTGGCCTATGCCGAGGTCGAAACCGCGCAGATGAGCCGCGCCACCACGCTCGTGAGCGTCAACCAGCAGCTGGCCGTCTCAGCCGGCGTCGCGGTCGGCGCGGCTTCTGTTGAAACGACGATGTGGCTCAGCCATGTCAGCGAGCTCAACGCCACCGTGTTCGCGCCCGCCTTCGTGGTGGTCGCGCTGACCTCGGCGGCATCGAGCTGGTTCTTCTGGCAGATGCCCGCCGATGCCGGCCACGAAATCTCCGGCCGGAAGGCGACGGAAATCGCGAGCCGCAAGGGCGCAGCGAAGAGCGCGGCGACCGCCGCCGTCAAGACGGCGACGGAAGATACGCAGGACGTGCGGGATCAGCGCCTCGGCTAGGGACCGAACGTCGGCGGCAATACGCGGTAGAGCACGACACCCAGCCCCAGCGCGTCGCCTGTCAGGACGAGCTTTCCGTGGCTGATCGTTCTCTGCAGCAATATCCTCTGCAGGTTGGGATCGGGGTGGGCCGGATCGGAATAGAATTTAGCCAGATTGCTGGTATTCGCGTCGATCAGGTAGCGCTCGATCGTTACAGTCGAGCCGTCGCTGAACGGCAAGTTGTCGACCTCGAGCGAAATCCCCTCCGGCGCCTCCATTGACGTGTTGTTGCCGAAGACGCGCGTCGGATCATAGTTGTAGACCATGATGTTCGCGGTCGAGCTGGCGCTATCCCAGGTCGCGAACGTCTTGAGATTGGAACTCGATCCACCGGGGCTCAGAGTGGCCTGCCTGCGCTGGCCGGACATCTTGTTGTACATCGCAAAGAGGTTGGCCACCGGCTTTGGATAATAATCGGCCGGCAGGTCCTGTCCGTTGGCATCTTTTCCATGGCTATGCTTGTGCAGCAGGCTCGCCTGCCCAAGCAGAGACGGCGCCCCGCCCTGGCCGTCCCCGATGATGAGGTATGAGCCCAGGGAGATCTTTTTCCTCACCGCTTCGGGCAGGAAGGCGGCCGTCCATGCGGCTCCCTTGTGCGAATAATTGACGTCGGTGCTCTCGTCGACGGCCGGCCCCCATTCCGATACGAACAGCGTGACGCCGGGCATGGCCGCGTTGTTTCGCTTCAAGCCCTGCAGCTTGGCGTTGATCTTGTCCACCATCTGATCGAACGTGGCGAAGCCCGCGATACCGTCGGTCGAGCCATAGTAGTGGAACGAGAAGCGATTGAGATGCGCGTTGAATTGCGGCGCGTAGGCGCCGGCCAGCGGATTGAAGGTTTGCTCCAGATACTCTTCCTCTAGTGTGGGGCTCGGCGGCGTATCCAGCGGATATGAGAGAAAAGTCAGTCCGGTCAGCGCCGGACCGGCGATCTCGAGCGTCCTGCCGCTATAGGCGCTGACGCCAGAGAGCTGATTTCGGACGTCATCTACGGCGTCCGAAACGATCTTCTGCACCGGCAACAGTTGCCGGCCCAGCCGGCGGGCATCCTGCCGGTAGGGATAGGCCAGCGTCCTGTCCTCGGCACCGGACAGCAGGTGCGTCTGAAACGGCGGCCATTGATGCAGGACGTACCGGTTCGGGTCGATCCACCACAGCCAGTTGCCCCACGGTCCCAACGGCTTGAGCGTGTAGGTCGACGGGTCCGTGCGGTTGAAATTTTCCGGCTCGGAATCGGCGATGTCGAGTTCGTTGCTGACCTCGAAGATGACGCTCGAAGCTCCGCCATCGAAGGCCTTGGTGGCAACATAGCGCACAAGCGATCGCACATACTTCTGATATCGAGCCAGAGCCGCGGGGTTCTGCGAGGCCCAGGTCTCCCCGGGGCCATATTGCACCATGCTCTTCGGCATGTAGGACGCAATGGCCACGTGCGGCGAGAGCCCTCGGCTCAGCGCCCACTCGATATGCCAGGCCAGCGGATAGCAATCTCCAGCATGAAACCCTTGGCTGTCGGCGTATCCGAAAACATTCCCGGTCTGGTCGAGATCGCAATAAACGTCGCTTTGCAGCAGCCGCGCCCGCTTCATCCCGGTATCCGCGATGACCTTGTCGAACTGATCGAACGCCTGCTCCGCCGGGCTATTCGCGCTCTGGTAGATTCGCTTGAGGTCGCCGAGATCGTCGTTGCCGCTGATGCCCTCGTTGAACGGCACCAGCGTGTCCACGACGATCGATGCAGATGCAAACGAGGGCGTCGTGGAATCGAGGATTGCCAGGAACGACATCAGGAAGAAAGCTGAAGCAGAGAGCACAGCGCGCTTCCAGGCATGGAAGCGCCGACGTTCTGAAAGGCACCGCATATCGAACCACCCGCCGGAATTGTCGATGCGGCGATTAACATCCTAAAATGTTACTGATGTGAACGTTGCGCCATTGCCGGGCGCACACGGTGGCATGTGCGGCGCCGCGGCGTGCGACTTATTGTCCGCGAAAGCCTGTCGCGAGCACGTAGCGCTCGGAGGAATCCTGCCGGCTCGCGGCGGGCTTCACGTGACGCACCGTGGCAAAATCGCGCTTGAGCTGGGCGAGCAGCTCGGCATCCGCGCCGCTCTGGAACGTCTTGGCCAGGAACGTGCCGCCGGGCTTCAGCACATCGCACGCGAACGCGGCCGCGGTTTCGACCAGGCCGACGATGCGAAGCTGGTCGGTCTTGCGATGGCCGGTGGTGTTGGCGGCCATGTCGGACATCACAACGTCGGCGCCGCCGCCCAGCATCGCTGTGAGCTTGTCCGGCGCATCGTTGTCCATGAAATCGAGCTGCGCGAAATCGACGCCGGGGATCTCAGGCATTTCCAACAGGTCGATTGCCACAACCTTGCCCTTGCCTTCCGTGGCGCCGACGCGCTTGGCGGCGATCTGGCTCCAGCCGCCCGGTGCCGCGCCGAGGTCGACCACGGCCATGCCTGGTTTCAGCAGGCGGAACTTGTCGTCGATCTCCAAAAGCTTGAACGCGGCGCGCGAGCGATAGCCCGCCGCCTTGGCCTTGGCGACATAGGGATCGTTGAGCTGGCGCTCCAGCCAGAGCTTTGACGACAATTTGCGCTTGCCGCCGGTCTTGACCTGGACGTGCAAGCGGCCGGTGGTGTCCTTGGCCATCTCACCAGCTCCTGAGCGCGCCGTCTTCGCGCATCATCTCGACCAGCATGCCTTCGCGCAGGCCCCGGTCGGCGACGCGCAGGCGGGGCAGCGGAAAGGCGCGGCGGATCGCATCGAGGATGGCGCAACCGGCCAGCACGAGATCGGCACGCTCGGCGCTGATGCAATTGTTGCCGGCGCGCTCCTCGTAGCTCATGCCGAGCAGCTTGTTGATGGTCGCGGTGATGTCGGCATCGTTCATCCAGATGCTGTCGATGCGGCGGCGATCGTAGCGCACGAGATTGAGATGGATGCCGGCGAGCGTCGTCACCGTGCCGGAGGTGCCAAGCAGATGCATATCCGTGAGATCGCGGCCGTGCTGTTCGGCGAACGGCACGACATGGCTGGCGACCTCGCGCTCCATCGCGGCGTAGATGTCCGGCGTCACGTCGCGGCCGCCGAACTGCTCGGCGAGCGTGACCACACCGTACGGGATCGACATCCAGGCTTTTATGCGCGGCTCCGTATCCTGCCCTGTCGCATCGCGTTCGATCCGCACCAGCTCGGTCGAGCCGCCGCCGATGTCGAACAGGATCGCGCCGCGCCCCCTCGGGTCGATCAGCGGCGAGCAGCCGAGCACGGCGAGCGCGGCCTCGGTCTCGCGGTCGATCACCTCGAGCTCGATGCCGGTCTCGGCTGCGACGCGGCTGCGGAAACCCTCCGCATTCGAGGCCGCGCGGCAGGCTTCGGTGGCGATCAACCGCAACCGCTTGGCCTTGCGCAAATTGATCTTGTCGCGGCAGATGCTGAGAGCCGCGATGGCGCGTTCGATCGCAGCTTCGCTGATGCACCCGGTGGCCGAGACGCCCTCGCCGAGCCGGATGATGCGCGAGAAGGAATCGACTACGCGAAAGCCATCGCCGGTCGGACAGGCGATCAGGAGCCTGCAATTGTTGGTGCCGAGGTCGAGCGCCGCATAGACGCCGGTTCCCGGCGCCTGCGCGCCGACGGCCGGTTCGGAGGCCAACGCCACCGCCGCCATCGACCCATTCAGCTCACCGTGCGGCGCATGGCCGTCGCGGAGCCGCGTGTGGTCATTCATACAAATTGTCTTTCCGCGGCCGGTCGGGCCGATCAGGAATTGCTTTTTCGCCTGAAACATTAGCAGCGCGGCGGGCCTGCGCAACAACGCATCACATGGGACCATGCCCATTCGTGCGTTGTCGTGAACGGGGTGGTGGGTTATCTGAACAGGGTCCGGTCCTCCGCTGCCGCGAAAATGCGCAAATGCCGGCTTTTCAGGTCATTTCCATGCAAGAACACACCAAATCGTCCACGCTCGAAAACGCTATTGCACTGCAAAAATACGGAGTCGGGCAACCGGTCCGCCGCAAGGAGGACGACACGCTGGTGCGCGGCAAGGGCCGCTACACCGACGATTTCAACCTGCCCGGCCAGGCCTATGCCGTGATCGTCCGCTCGACCCACGCCCATGGCGTCATCCGCGGCATCGGCACCGAGGCCGCCAGAGCGATGCCCGGCGTGCTGGGGGTGTGGACCGGCACGGAACTCGATGCCGCCGGCTATGGTCCCTTCACCTGCGGCCTGCCGCTGAAGAACCGCGACGGCTCGGCCCTGCTCCAGACCAACCGCCAGCCGCTGGCAACCGACAAGGTCCGCTTCGTCGGCGATCCCGTCGCCTTCGTGGTGGCCGAGACCTTGGCGCAGGCGCGCGATGCGGCCGAAGCCGTCGAGCTCGACATCGACCCGCTGCCGTCGGTCACGGATCCCGAGGAAGCCGCCAAGCCCGGCGCGCCGCTTCTCTACGACCACATCCCGAACAACGTCGCGCTCGACTACCACTATGGCGACATGGAGAAGGTAAACGCGGCCTTCGCCAGCGCCGCCCACGTGACCAAGGTCGACATCGAGAACACCCGCGTCGCCGTGGTCTCGATGGAGCCCCGCGTCGGGCTTGCCTCCTACGACAAGACAACCGAGCGCTACACCATCCAGATGCCGACGCAGGGCGTCGCGGGCAACCGCGCCAACCTCGCCAAGAACCTGAAGGTGCCGAACGAGAAGGTGCGCGTCCTCACCGCCAATGTCGGCGGCTCCTTCGGCATGAAGAACGTCAACTATCCCGAGTACATGTGCATCCTGTACGCGGCCAAGGCGCTGGGACGCCCGGTGAAATGGCTGGACGAGCGCTCGACCAGCTTCCTCTCCGACAGCCACGGCCGCGCGCAGAAGATCCATGCCGAGCTGGCGCTCGATGCCGAGGGCCATTTCCTCGCCGCGAAGCTTTCCGGTTACGGCAATCTCGGCGCCTACATCACCGGCGTTGCGCCGGGGCCGCTCTCGCTCAACACCGGCAAGAACTTCTCCAGCGTCTATCGCACGCCGCTGATGGGCGTCGACATCAAGACGGTGCTGACCAACACCACGCTGATGGGCGCCTATCGCGGCGCCGGCCGGCCGGAAGCCAACTACTACATGGAGCGGCTGATCGACCGCGCCGCCGACGAGATGGGCATCAACCGGCTGACATTGCGCAAGCGCAACTTCATCAAGCCGGACCAGATGCCATTCCCGGCCTCCTCCGGAGTCACCTATGACAGCGGCGACTTCCAGGCGGTGTTCAACAAGGCGCTCGAAATCTCCGATCACGAGAATTTCGCCAAGCGCAAGAAGGAGAGCAAGAAGGCCGGCAAGCTGCGCGGCATCGCGGTCGGCTCCTATCTCGAGGTCACCGCGCCGCCGAGCGCCGAGCTCGGCAAGATCGTGTTCGATCCTGATGGCAGCGTACAGCTCATCACCGGCACGCTCGACTACGGCCAGGGTCACGCCACGCCGTTCGCGCAGGTGCTGTGCGCGCAGTTAGGGGTGCCCTTCGACAGCGTGAAGCTCGTGCAGGGCGACAGCGACATCGTCCACACCGGCAACGGCACCGGCGGTTCGCGCTCGATCACTGCGAGCGGCCAGGCCATCGTCGAGGCCTCCAGGCTCGTGATCGAGAAGGGCAAGCGCGCCGCCGCGCACATGCTGGAAGCATCCGAGGCCGACATCGAGTTCGCCGACGGCAGTTTCACCATCGCCGGTACCGACCGCAGCATCGACATCATGGAGCTGGCCAAGCGCCTGCATGACGGCAAGGTGCCGGACGGCGTCCCTGATAGCCTCGACGTCGACCACACCAGCGAGCCGGTGCCGTCGGCCTTCCCGAACGGCTGCCACGTCGCCGAGGTCGAGATCGACCCTGATACCGGCGTGGTGCAGATCGTGCGCTACAGCGCGGTCAACGATTTCGGCACGGTGATCAACCCGATGCTGGTCGCGGGCCAGCTCCATGGCGGCGTCGTCCAGGGCATCGGCCAGGCGCTGATGGAGCACATCCGCTACGACGAGAGCGGCCAGCCGATCACGGGCTCGCTGATGGACTACGCCCTGCCGCGCGCCGAGGACGTCCCGTTCATGACGGTCGGCGATCACCCCGTGCCGGCCACGACCAATCCGCTCGGCAGCAAGGGCTGCGGCGAAGCCGGCTGCGCCGGCAGCCTGTCGACGGTCGTGAACGCGGTGGTCGATGCGCTCTCGGACTACGGCATCAAGCACATCGACATGCCGCTGACGCCGGAGCGCGTGTGGCGCGCGATCCAGGATGCGAAGGGCGCGGCGGCGTAAGGGCTACGTTCTCGGAGACGGTCACTTGCCGCCTCCACACCCACAACTGTCATCGCCCGCGAAAGCGGGCGATCCAGTATTCCAGAGACGGCGCGGCTAGAACCGATAAGCCGCGGCGTACTGGATTCCCCGCCTTCGCGGGGAATGACAGCGAATGCGAGGACGCGCCGAGCTCCTCCCTACGCCGCCGCCTGCTCGCGCGGCTGATAGATCGCCGTGTGCTGGCAGTGCGCCAGCGGCGTCGAGCCGTTGGCGACGACCAGCGCGTCGAGCTCGACGAAGCGATGGCCTTTCTTCTCGTAGTTCGCGGTGACCCTGGCCCGCGCGGTGATCTCGTCGCCGGCGCGCGCGGCGGACAGCAGCTGCATGCGGCTGCCGACGTGAATCCACGGGCCCAGGATCGTATTGTCCACCAGCACGCGGTTCATGACGCGCTGGATCAGGCCGGGATGACCGAGCCCCTCCCGCGCGAAGATCGGATCGGCCTCCCTGATATCGGCGAGATATTCGATCGCGTGCTGCCCGGCCCAGCGTCGGGGCGCGGTGCCCAGCCATTTGCCGGTCTCGAACGTTGCCGGACTGACAGGCTTGCGCTCGGCGACCACGGGGACCGCGACATAGTCGCCCAGCGAAACCACGGGCGTAGCGGCCGGCAGCGAAGCCGTTCCCGTTGCGCACAGCTCGGTGCGGCTGAACACCTCGACCGTGAGAACCTCATTGTGCTCGGTCGCGTCGACATCGGCGGTCTCGCCGTCATAGACCGGCTTGATGAAGCGGGCCTCGATTAGCCCGCGCGACAGGAAATCGCGGCCCCAGCGCGCCACCGGAACATGCATCATGTAGGCGAAGACGTCGACGCCCGGCACCAGCCCGCCGGAGAAGCCGAAGCGGCGCGCCACCGTGTCGTCATGCATCTTGTTTTCGGATTGTTTTGCGGTGTTGTAGGCCTCGACGCGGTAGGTTTCGAGCCGGTTCGGCATGATCTGGCTTCCCCTGTATTCTTGTTGTTTCAGGGGCGATCGTAGGCCCTGAGGAACCGGGGTCAATCCCCTCGCCTTTGCGGCCCGAATGGGGTACCACGCGGCGAATGACTAACACCCCCACCCGCATCTATGTCGACGCCGACGCCTGTCCGGTGAAAGACGAGATCTACCGCGTCGCGATCCGGCACGGCGTGCCCGTGAGCGTGGTTGCCGGCAATTTCATCCGCGTGCCGCAGGATCCGCTGATCGAGCGCATCGCCGCCGGCGCGGGCATGGACGCCGCCGACGACTGGATCGCCGAGCGCGCGGGCCCCGGCGACGTGGTGGTGACATCGGACATTCCGCTGGCCAGCCGCTGCGTGAAGACGGGTGCGGACGTGATCGCACCGAACGGCAAACCCTTCACGGAGGAATCGATCGGCATGACGCTGGCGGTGCGCAACTTGATGACGGATTTGCGCTCGGCCGGCGAAGTCACGGGCGGACCGAGGTCGTTCGCGCCACGCGACCGCTCCGCCTTCCTCTCGGCGCTCGACCAGACGCTGCGCCGGATCCAGCGCCGCCGCGCTGATCAGACCCCAGTGAGCCAGAATTCGAGCCAAGGCTGACCATGGCGCCGCCACTGATCCAACTGAAAGACATCAAGCTGACCTTTGGCGGCACGCCGCTGCTCAGCGGCGTCGAGCTCAATGTCGCACCATCCGAGCGCGTCTGCCTGATCGGCCGCAACGGCTCCGGCAAGTCGACGCTGCTGAAAATCGCAGCCGGCCTCGTCGAGCCCGACGCCGGCACGCGCTTCGTGCAGCCGGGCGCGACTGTTCGCTATTTGCAGCAGGAGCCGGATTTCGGCGACCACAAGACCACGCTCGCCTATGTCGAGGCAGGCCTTGCGCCCGGCGACGACCATCATCAGGCGCGCTATCTGCTGGAGCAGCTCGGGCTCACCGGCGAGGAGAACCCGCAAAATCTCTCCGGCGGTGAAGCGCGCCGCGCGGCGCTCGCGTGTGTGCTTGCGCCCTCGCCTGACATCCTGTTGCTGGACGAGCCGACCAACCATCTGGATCTCTCCACCATCGAATGGCTGGAAAAGGAGCTCGACAGCCGCCGCAGCGCGCTGGTGCTGATCAGCCACGACCGCCGCTTCCTCTCCAATCTGTCGCGCTCCACCGCATGGCTCGACCGCGGCAAGATCAGGCAGATCGACCGCGGCTTCGCCTCGTTCGAGACCTGGCGCGACGAAGTGCTGGCCGAGGAAGAGCGCGACCAGCATAAGCTCGACCGCAAGATCGTCGACGAGGAGCACTGGCTGCGCCACGGCGTCTCCGGCCGCCGCAAGCGCAACGTCAAGCGCCTCGCCAACCTGCATACGCTGCGCGACCAGCGCCGCAACTATCGCGGCACGGCCGGCAGCGCCAGTCTTGCTGCGGCGGAAGCCGAGCAATCCGGCAAGCTGGTGATCGAGGCGAAGAACGTCACCAAGGCCTATGGCGAGCGCAAGATCGTCGAAAACTTTTCCACCCGCATCCAGCGCGGCGACCGGCTCGGCATCATCGGGCCGAACGGCGCCGGCAAGACCACGCTGGTCAATCTGCTCACCGGCGGTATGCAGCCGGATTCCGGCACGGTGCGGTTAGGCGCCAATCTGGAGATGGCAACCCTCGACCAGCACCGCGAAAGCCTCGATCCCAAATCGACGCTGGCCGAGGCCCTGACCGGCGGCCGCGGCGATCACGTCATGGTCGGCGGCAAGCCGAAGCATGTCGTCGGCTACATGAAGGACTTCCTGTTCGCGCAGGAGCAGCGCGGCACGCCGCTGGAAGTGCTCTCGGGCGGCGAGCGCGGCCGGCTGATGCTGGCGCGCGCGCTGGCGAAGCCATCGAACCTGCTCGTGCTGGACGAGCCGACCAACGATCTCGATTTAGAGACCCTCGACGTGCTCGAGGAGATGCTCGGCGACTACGAGGGCACGGTGATCCTGATCAGCCACGACCGCGATTTCCTCGACCGCGTCGTCACCTCGGTGATCGCGCCCGAGGGCAACGGCAAATGGACCGAATATGCCGGCGGCTACAGCGATATGCTCTCGCAACGCGGCGCGGACCTGAAGCGCGAGACGGCGAAGGCGCAAGCCCCCGCCGAGAAGAAGGAGGAGCGGCCGGCCGCTCCCGCCTCTGCGCCAAAGCGACGTCTGAGCTTCAACGAGAAGCATGCGCTGGAAACGTTGCCGAAGAAGATGGAAACGTTGCAGGCGGATATCGCAAAGCTGCAACGCGTGCTCGACGATCCCAACCTCTACGCCAAGGATCGCAAGAAATTCGACGATACGTCGGCCGCCATCGCCAAGGCGCATCACGAACTGTCCGCCGCCGAAGAGCGCTGGCTCGAACTGGAAATGCTCCGCGAAGAGATTGAACAGGCATAGCGCGCATTCCGCAAAAGTGGGCACCGGTTTTGCGATCAGAATGCGCGCCAACTAAGGGACTCCCATGACAACGACTCTTGCCGCCAAGATCGCCCGCGAATACGGCACGCCCTGCGCCGTCATCGACATGGACAAGGCCGAGCGCAACATCGCGCGCATCCAGAAGGCCTGCGATGAAGCCGGCGTCGCCAATCGCCCGCACATCAAGACGCACAAGAACCCGACGATCGCAAAGATGCAGGTCGCGGCCGGCGCCAAGGGCATCACCTGCCAGAAGCTCGGCGAAGCCGAGATCATGGCCAATGCCGGCATCGACGACATCCTGATCAGCTACAACCTGCTTGGCGAAGAGAAGATGGCGCGGCTCGGCGCGCTGCAGGCGAAGGCGAACATGACGGTCGCCGCCGACAACTCGACCGTCGTTGCCGGGCTGCCCAAGGCTGCCGCGGCGTCGGGCCGTCCGCTCTCGGTCGTGGTCGAGTGCGACACGGGCCGCAAGCGCGCCGGCGTCGAGACTCCGGCCGAGGCGATCGCGTTGGCGCGCGAGATCGCCGGATCCAAGGGACTGCAATTCGCCGGCTTCATGATGTATCCGACCGAGACCGGTTGGACGGATGCGCAGAAGTTTTACGATGAGGCACTGGCCGGCGTGCGCGCACACGGGCTCGACGCGAAGATCGTCTCGACCGGCGGCACGCCGAACCTGAAGAATCTCGGCAAGCTCAAGGGCGGCACCGAGCATCGCTTCGGCACCTATATCTACAACGACCGCATGCAGGTCGCGGCCGGCGTCGCCACCTGGGACGACTGCGCGCTGCACGTCTATTCGACGGTCGTGAGCCGCGCCGCGCCCGAGCGCGGCATTCTGGACGCCGGCTCCAAGACGTTGACGTCGGACACCGGCGGCCTCGACGGCCACGGCCTGATCCTGGAGCACCCCGAGGCCAAGATCGCGCGCTTTGCCGAGGAGCACGGCTTCCTCGACCTCTCCCGCAGCAACACGCGTCCCAATGTCGGCGACGTCGTCCGCATCGTGCCGAACCACGTCTGCGTCGTCGTCAACATGATGGACGAGGTAGTGATGGTGCGCGGCGAGGAGATCATCGGCACGCTGCCGGTGGCGGCGCGGGGCAAGCTGCGGTAAGGGCGCCTAGAGCGGTTCATCGATTAATTGAATCGGGAGGGATTCCGTCGGGCGACGGTTTGTGATTCAAGATGCTGGCTGGATCGGAGGCCAGCATCGGATGGTTCGACCTCTTTCGACTGATCTTCGGGA
>JAEYRD010000052.1 GCA_023435725.1 Pseudomonadota bacterium
GGAGGCCAGAACGAACTCGGCTCCCGGGAGAGCGCGGCATAAGCCGTCAAACCACTGCGCAGGGAAGGCCGTGTGTTGGGCTTCACCTGTATGCTGCTGTGCGGTTTCCTTGCGCATCATTTCGCGCAGCGGACCGCGGGTGCTAGCTGGCACCCGGTCTTCCCTGCGCCCTCTTGGCTTCGAGGGTGGAGCGAACAAGCAAAGCTCGGGCGTAACGCGCCGCGAGGATGCGAGGGAGTGTCTGCGAGTCGAGATGCGATTTAGAGGGCGGCGATGCAGCACCTTGCTCCGTCATTGCGAGCGCAGCGAAGCAATCCAGACTGCTGCTGCGGAGGGATTCTGGATTGCTTCGCCGCGCTCGCAATGACGAGGAGAGAGCGTGAGTCTCACATCCCCTCGTGCCCCGGAGAGGGACCTCGAAGTCGCGCTCTATACCTCCATTATCACCGTCCGGCCGGCGCCGACATCGCGCCGTTGGCGTAGCGCGACCAGTCGGGCGTGGTCGGTTGCGACGGCCAGATCGCGGCGTTGGCATCGCGCGCAGACTGGGTGATGGGGGCGGGTTGCGCCTTGCGGGTGTGGTGGCGGTCGCTCGCCGCGGCGGTCTGGATGGTGGCGGCGGCTATCAGCGCAGCGCCAAGAATGGCAAACGTCTTTTGCATCGTTGTTTCTCCCGTGGCGACGGCTCCGGCTGTGAGAGGATTGTCTCGTGTGTCCGTCGTCGCGGATGACATGGCGATGCGCGGCGCCGAATATGAGCGTCGCCGCCTTCACGATGGGGCGAGCCAATTTTTTGGTCCCGGCTAAATATTCGGCAATTGCATCCATGGCGCCGATGGACTTGGCCCCTCCAATCCGGTTGAATGGGGCGAATTGAGTTCCCAGGCGACAACGATGTCGAGATATCTGCTGGTCCTTCTCCTGATCGCCTCGCCGGCGGCGGCGCAAGTCAAGCCGACTCCGAAGACCTCGGCGGCGCATCCGGACCCTTGTGCCCCGATCGGGCGCACCGCGGACGGCAAGCTGGTCTACTCGATGAAATGCGAAAATCTGCCGGCGCCGCCTCCGCCACCGCCGCAGGCTGAATTGAAGGAGGCACCTGCTCCGGCCGCCGAGCCCGAGCCGGAGGTGCGGCGGAGCGGCATTTTCGGCTGGTCCTACGACCGCAGGTGACGGGGGCGCGCCACTTGCGTGATCCGGTCTGGAATGCTCTTTGCTTGAAAGTTCCCCGTGGGCCCACCGCCCCCGATCCAGAGAGATGAGATGAGCAAACTCGTTATCCGCGCCGGCGACTACACCTTCGATGCCCGCTTCGAGGAGCAGCTGGCACCCAAGACCGTCGCTGCATTCCGCAAGGCGATGCCGTTCGAAAGCCACATCATCCACGTGCGCTGGAGCGGCGAAGGCGTCTGGATGCCGCTCGGCGACCTCGATTTCGGCGTCGGCTACGAGAACCACACCAGCTATCCCGCGCCCGGCCAGATCATCCTCTATCCCGGCGGCATCAGCGAGACCGAAATTCTGCTCGCCTATGGCGGCGTGCATTTCGCGAGCAAGATGGGCCAGCTCGCCGGCAATCACTTCATCACGCTGACCTCGGGGCTGGAGAATCTCGCGCCCCTCGGCAAGAGCGTGTTGTGGAAGGGCGCGTTGCCGATCCGCTTCGAGGAAGTCTGAGTGACGGATACCCGCTACCCGCGCGATCTCCGTGGCTACGGCCGCAACCCGCCGCATCCGCAATGGCCTGGCAATGCGCGGATCGCGGTGCAGTTCGTCGTCAATTTCGAGGAGGGCGGCGAGAACAATATTTTGCATGGCGACCGCGCCTCGGAGGCTTTTTTGTCCGACGTGCTGGGCGCACAGCCCTGGCCGGGCCAGCGCCACGCCAATATCGAATCGATGTTCGAGTATGGCTCGCGCGCCGGCTTCTGGCGGCTGTGGCGGATGTTCACCGCGCGCAACTGGCCGACCACCGTGTTCGGCGTAGCCACCGCGCTGAAGCGCAACCCGGAAATCGTCGCTGCGATGAAGGAGGCGGGCTGGGACATCGCGAGCCACAGCCTGAAATGGATCGAGCACAAGGACATGACCGAGGCGCAGGAGCGTGCCGAGATCGCCGCGTCGATCCGCGTCCACACCGAAGCGACCGGGTCGCGGCCGCTCGGCTGGTACACGGGGCGCTCCTCGATCAACACCAACCGCCTCCTGATGGAGGAGGGCGGCTTCCTCTATCTCTGCGACTCCTATGCCGACGATCTGCCCTATTGGATCAAGGGCGTGAGCGGCAAGCAGCTCGTCATTCCCTATACGCTCGATGCCAACGACATGCGCTTCATCAACCCACAGGGGTTTGCCGAGAGCGAGCAGTTCTTCACCTATCTGAAGGACGCATTCGATGTACTCTACGCCGAGGGTGAGAACGCGCCGAAGATGATGTCGGTCGGCCTGCACTGTCGCCTCGCCGGTCGGCCCGGGCGCGCCGCCGGGCTGATCCGCTTCCTCGACTATATCGGCAAGCACGAGCGCGTCTGGGTGCCAACGCGATTGCAGATCGCGCAGCATTGGCACGACAAGCACGCGCATCTTGCCGCCGACGCATTCGAAATCGAGTGAGAGGGCAATGCCGCAAATTTCACTCGCCGATCTCAATGCCGCTGATAAAGCCAGCTTCGTCGCAGCCCTCGCGAATGTCGTCGAATATTCACCGTGGATCGCCGAGCAGCTCGCCGCGAAGCGGCCGTTCGCCGGCATCAATCAGTTGCACGCGGCGCTGATGGCTGCGATCCAGAGCGCCGAACCCGACGTGCAGCTGGCGCTGATCCGGGCGCATCCCGATCTCGCCAACAAGACCCAGCGCGCGGCGGGCCTCACCGTGGAATCGACCGACGAGCAGAATAGCGCCGGGCTCGATCGGCTTTCGGACGCCGAATACGCGGCCTTCGAGCGCGTCAACAACGCCTATCGCGACAAGTTTGGTTTCCCCTATATCGTCTGCGTGCGGCGTCACACCAAGGATTCCGTCCTGCGCGACTTCGAGATGCGGTTGCGCAATATTGCGAAGACCGAGATCCGGCGCGCGATCGAGGAGATCGGCCGCATCTCTGCGCTGCGGCTCGATCAGCTCGTCGCGGCCGACGACAAGCTCAAAGTGCACGGCCGGCTCTCGACCCATGTGCTGGACAATCACGCCGGCAAGCCCGCGCCCGGCATTGCGATCGAGCTGGTCGAACTCGCAAATCTCGGCGAGAGCCGCGTGATCGCGCGCGCCGTGACCAATGCCGACGGCCGCTCCGACCAGCCGCTGATCGGCGGCCGGCCGTTGCCGATCGGCCGCTACGAGCTCAAATTCAGCGTCGGGAAATATTATGCCGAGCGCAGCGTGCCGATGTCCGACCCGCCATTCCTCGACGAGATTCCGCTGCGCTTTGCGATCAGCGAGCCGGAAAGCCACTATCACGTGCCGCTGCTCGTCACGCCGTGGAGCTATTCGACCTATCGCGGGAGTTAGAGCGTTTTCAAGCGAGGTGGACACCGGTTCGCGTAAAGAAAACGCGTCAATACAAGAATCTAGAGCCCCGATCCGATTCCGTCGGAACGGAAATGGCTCTAGCCGCCGAACTTTTCGAGCAGGGCAGGAAACAACCGGTCTGGCTTGAAGGGGGGCGCCGTGAAGCGGATGCCGGTGGCGTCCGCAATCGCGTTGCCGAGTGCGGCGGCGACCGGATTGTACGGGCTCTCGCTCATCGACTTCGCACCAAGTGGTCCGATCGTGTCGGATGTGTCGGCGAAGAAGACCTCCGTGCGCGGAACGTCGGCGAAGGACGGCAGGTGGTAGTCGCGGAATTTGGCATTGATGACGCGGCCGGTCGCATCGATCGCCATCTCCTCATAGAGCGCGGCACCAAGCGCCTGCGCGACACCGCCCTCGACCTGGCCGCGGCATTGCATGGGATTGGCGACGACGCCGGCGTCCGCCGCCTGCACGCTCCTCAGAATTTTGAGCTCGCCGGTGCCCGTGTTCACGGCAACGCGAAAGCCCTGGACGTTGAAGCCGACCGAGCGCGGCGTGCCCTCGGAATTGCCGCCGGCCGCGAATGGTTGCCCGCGTTCGCGCGCGAGCTTCGCAAGCTCCACGAACGGCATGCGCCGGACACCGCTGACGACGGCTCCGTCGTCGAGCGTGCAGCTCGCGGCGTCGCATAACCAGGCGTCGGCAGCGACGGCCTTCAGCTCGACCGCAAGCTGCATGGCCGCCGCATGCGTCGCCTTGCCGGCAACGAAGGTGCCCGCGCTGCCATAGGCGCCGGTGTCGTGGCCGCCATGGGCAGTGTCGGATTGAAGCAGGCGGATCCTGTCGACGGTGGTCGCGAGCGTGGTCGCTGCGATCTGCCGATGCACGGTGCTGGTGCCGTTGCCGAACTCGGCAGTGCCGACGGTGAGGTCGAACCCGCCATCCTCGCGCAGCGTGATCGTCGCGTCGGCGATGTGACCGGCCGGCGGCACCGTGTCGATCATGGTCAGCGCGATGCCGTCACCGATCAGCCATTCCGGCGACAGGTTCGGCTGCGGGCCGTCAGACTGCATCGCACGCTCGACGAGGTCGAGGCATTGGTCGAGCCCGTATGAGCCATAGAGCACGTCGTGAAATTCGGACGGAGGCGGCGACAGCATGGGATCGCCGGGTTTGACGATGTTGCGCCGGCGCATGTCGTAGGGGCTGATGCCGAGCTGCCTTGCCAGCTCGTCGATTGCGGCCTCCACCGCGATCAGCGCCTGCGGAAGGCCGTAGCCGCGAAACGCGCCTGATGGCACCGTGTTGGTGTAGACGGCAGCGCCGTCGACCTTCTTGTTCGGGCAATTGTAGACGCTGATGCTCTCCGCCAGCGCGTGAAACATCACCGGGCCGGCGTGATTGCCGTAAGCCCCGGTGTTGGAGAGCACGTCGAGCTGGAGCGCGGTGAGCTTGCCGTCGGCATCCGCGCCCGCCTTGATGTGGACCCGCATCGGGTGCCGCGTCGAGGTTGCGATGAACTGCTCCTCGCGGGTGAGCTCCAGCTTCACCGGCTGTCCGGTCTTGAGCGCGGCGAGCGCCAGAATGTCCTCGACGAACATCTCCTGCTTGCCGCCGAACCCGCCACCGACGCGCTCGCAGAACACGCGGACCTTGTCCATGGGAAGCCCGAAGATGTCCGAGAGCGCGCGCCGGGTCAGGAACGGGACCTGCGTCGAAGTGCGGACATTGAGCACGCCCGACTCATCGAGCCAGGCAAGTCCGCCATGGGTCTCGAGCGCCGCATGCTGCACACGGTGACTGTGGAAGGTGCCCTCGAAGGTCACGGCGGACGTGGCGAGCGCAGCCGCGACATCGCCGTACTCGCCATGCGTCTCCGCGGCGAGGTTGCGTTGGGCATCGGCAACGCGGTTCGCGGTGGTGCGCTCGGGATGAATGATCGGCGCGCCCGGCGCCATCGCCTGCTCCGGATCGATCAAGGCAGGCAGGATCTCGTAATGGACCTTCAGCCGGCGGCACGCTTCTTCGGCAGCGGCCTCGCTCTCGGCGACGACGGCGGCGACCTTCTGACCGATGAAACGGACGACGTCGTCGAGGATGCGGGTGTCCTCGGGATCCATCCAGTCCTTCTCGTGCCGGGCGGTCGAGATCAGGACAGATGGCGCATCCTCATGTGTCAGCACCGCATGCACGCCGGGAACGCGAAGCGCTTCCGACTTGTCGATCGCAACGATCTTCGCGTGGGCGTGAGGTGAACGCAGCAGCTTGATATGTCGCAGGCCGTCAATCTGCGTGTCGAAGGTATAGCGCGCCTTGCCGCGCACGATTTCGGGGCCCGCGGGGGCCGGCAGGCTGCGGCCGAATGCGGCGCCGGCCTCGACTCCTTCCTCGACATTGGTCTTGCCGAGCAGCGCATCCTCGATCGAGCCATAGCCGGTGCAGCGACAGATGTTGCCCTTCAGCGCAGAGCCGAGATCGGTGCGTTGGGCCTGGTTTAGCGACGCGCAGGTCAGGATCATGCCGGCGGTGCAGAAGCCGCATTGAAAACCCTGCGCGTCGAGGAAGGCCTGCTGCATCGGATGCGCGCCGCCGTCTCCGCCAAGCCCTTCGATCGTCGTAACGGCGCGGCCTTCGGCGCGGAACGCCGGGATCAGGCAGCTATGCACCGGCTCACCGTCCAGCAGCACGGTGCAGGCGCCGCAATCGCCGGCATCGCAGCCTTTCTTCACGCCGAAATGACCGAGCTCGCGCAGGAACGTGCGCAGGCACTGACCGGCGCGGGGTTTCTGCGAAAACGGCTTGCCGTTGACCTCGAAACTCATGACGGCCTCGCCCCCAGGAGTTCGCAGCGAATCTCTTCGGCCAGCCGTAGCGTCATGTGCTTGCGCCAGAGCGGCTTGCCGTGGAGGTCGGTGTGATACAGATCATCCGGGATCTGCTCGGCGATCGCGTCGCGAAGCGCGCTCGCGTGCGCTGGCTTGGGAAAGGAGAGCTGGATCGGGCGCACCGTCGATGCGCTCACCGTCAGCGTCAGCGTGCCATCGATATCCAGGCTGCCGATCACGAGCGCCGCCGAGCGGCCGACCGGTGCCAGCGAGATCTGGCGAAAGGCCGTGCGGCGCTTCAGCGCGGCAACTGGGATATCGATCTGCCGGAGCAGGTCTCCCGGCGTCAGGCGGTTGCGCTGATTGCCGGTGATGAAGTCAACGACGGGTATCCTCTGTTCGCCACCGCCGGCCTTCCAGATGATGCAGACGCCGTCGAGCGCGGTGGTGAGTGAGATCATCGGTCCGGCCGGCAGCGACATGCAGAGATTGCCGCCGACCGTCGCGGTCTTCCAGATCTTGAATGAGGCGAGGAAGGCGCGGCAGCACTGGCCGATCAGCGGTGCTGCGAGCCAGTCGGGCGGGCAGGCTAGTCCATCGAGCTGTGCGACGGTGCAGGTGGCGGCGATGGAGAGATGGCTGTCCGTGATCGTCAGCGCCGGCCATTTCAGATCGGTGAGATCAATCAATCGCCTCAAGTTGACCTGCGGCTCCGAGAACAGCCATGTGCCGCCCGCGAGCCAAGCATCACCTGCCGTCCAAACGGGCAGCTGCGCGCGCGTTTGCGGATGGGCTACGGCTGTGATGGTATTCAAATCCATGGCTGCGCCACCGCTTCCGCCGGGTGAATCGTACGAGAGAGTCTTGCAAGACCGGAGCCAAGTCGCAACAACAAGTCGCAGCAGGAAAGCGTTCGGGCTGGTTGCTGGCCTGCCGTCAGCGGATGTGGGGAGAAGCAGGATCATGAGCGAGCCAAAGCCGATCTGGATCAGGGATCCTCTGGCCATTTTCGCCGACAGTGCGGAGCGCGGGATCGTGGTCAGGGATGGCCGGATCGTCGAGCTCGTGCCGGCAGGTGGTACACCTGCGACCGCGGATGTCGAGGTGTTCGATGCGGGCGACCATGTCGTGGTGCCCGGCTTGATCAACACCCATCATCATTTCTACCAGACGCTAACGCGCGCGCTGCCGGCGGCGATGGACCGTGAGTTGTTTCCCTGGCTGCAGGCGCTTTATCCGGTATGGGCGAAGCTGACACCGGAATCGCTCGAGCTCGGCGTCACGGTGGCGATGTCCGAGCTTCTGCTCTCCGGCTGTACCACCACGACGGATCATCACTACGTATTTCCGGCAGGAGTCGAGGACGCCGTCGATATCGAGGTCGCAGTCGCAAAGCGGCTCGGCGTGCGCGTGCTGCTCACGCGCGGCTCAATGAACTTATCGCAGCGCGACGGCGGCCTGCCGCCTGATAGCGTCGTGCAGGACGAGGACACCATCCTTGCCGACAGCGCGCGCGTGGTCGCAAAACATCACCAGCGCGGCGCGGATGCGATGGTGCAGATTGCACTGGCACCTTGCTCGCCCTTCTCGGTGACGACGTCCTTGATGCGTGCCACCGCCGATCTCGCCGAAAAGCTCGACGTCCGCCTGCATACCCATCTCGCCGAGACCGAGGACGAGAACAGGTTCTGCCAGCAGATGTACGGCTGCCGTCCGCTCGACTATCTCGAGCAATGCGGCTGGCTCAATGCGCGGACCTGGCTCGCCCACGGCATCTTCTTCAATGCTGACGAGATGAAGCGGCTCGGCAGAGCCAGGACGACCATCAGCCATTGCGCCTGCAGCAACCAGCTTCTGGCGTCAGGTTGCTGCCCGGTCTGCGAGATGGAAGAGGCCGGCGTCGGGATCGGCATCGGCGTCGACGGCTCGGCGTCCAACGATGGATCGAACCTGATGCAGGAGGTGCGGGCTGCCTTCCTGCTGCAGCGGGCGCGCTATGGGGTGACGAAGGTCAGCCACAAGGATGCGCTGCGCTGGGCCACCAAGGGCTCGGCTGCGTGCGTTGGTCGGCCGGAACTCGGCGAGATCGCCGTCGGCAAGGCCGCCGATGTTGCGCTATTCAGGCTCGACGAGCTGCGTTTCTCCGGCCATGGCGATCCCTTGGCCGCGCTGGTGCTGTGCGGAGCGCATCGGGCCGACCGGGTGATGGTGGCGGGAAAATGGGCCGTGATCGACGGCGCTATCCCGGGCCTGGATGTCGCTGACCTCATCTGCCGCCATAGTTCCGCAGCGCGGGCGATGCAGGCCGGATGATATCCAGGCGAAAATAGAAAGAGGGGGCGACCACAAGTGCCGGGTGCTTCTGGCCACCCCCTCCGAACCTCCTCCGGGAGGAGCAGGTGATCTAGGCAATGCAAGAAGCGTGCTACTTGCCCGGCAGCTTGTCGTCGATGCCTTTCACGTAGAAATTCATGCCGAGGATCTGGCCGTCGTCGAGGTGATCGCCGCCTTTGCACTCGACCGGCTTGCCGTCCTGCCCAACGATCGGGCATTTGAACGGATGCAGCTTGCCCGCGGTGATCGCGGCCTGGGCATCCTCGGCGATCTTCTTCACGTCGTCAGGCATGTTGGTATAGGGCGCCATCGCGAACATATGGCTGTCGAGGCCACCCCAGGTGTCCTCGGACTTCCAGGTGCCGGCAAGTTCGGCCTTGACGCGTTCGATGTAGTAGGGGGCCCAGGTGTCGAGGATCGAGGTCAGCTGGGTCTTCGGCCCGAACTTGATCATCTCGGAATCCTGGCCGAAGGCGAGCTTGCCGCGTTCGCTGGCAATCTGCATCGCCGCCGGCGAATCCGTGTGCTGCATGATGACGTCGGCGCCCTGGTCGATCAGCGCCTTGGCGGCGTCCGCTTCCTTGCCCGGATCGAACCAGGTGTTGGCCCAGATGATCTTGACCTTGATATTCGGGTTGATGGTCTGCGCCGCGAGGATCGTCGCGTTGATGCCGGAGACGACTTCGGGGATCGGGAACGAGCCGATATAGCCGAGCACGCCGGACTTCGACATCTTGGCCGCGATCAGGCCCTGGATGTAGCGCCCCTGATACCATTTGGCCGAGTAGGTCGACATGTTCGGGTTGCGCTTGTAGCCGGTGGCGTGCTCGAAGTGCACGTTCGGATATTTCTTCGCGACCTTCAGTGTCGGATCCATATAGCCGAACGAGGTGGTGAAGATCAGCTTGTTGCCGGCGCGGACGAGCTGCTCGATGGAGCGTTCGGCGTCGGGACCCTCGGGCACGTTCTCGAGAAAGGTGGTTTCGATCTTGTCGCCGAGCTCCTTCACCAGCGCCTGGCGGGCGAGTTCGTGCTGATAGGTCCAGCCGAGATCGCCGACCGGGCCAAGGTAGATGAAACCGACTTTCAGCTTGTCGGCGGCGGAAGCTGCACTGACGCTGCCGGCAAGCAAGAGCCCGGCTGCCAGCGCAAGAAGTGATTTCCTCATCATCAATCTCCAAACATCAGGGGAAAGCCACGATCCGCAACGTGCGCGCCCCATCGCGCGCGCCGCGGAAAAAATCACCGATCAGGCACGAACACGGTGCCGAGCGCGGCCGGTGCGGTCGACCCGCCGGTGCGCGCGCGGGAAAGCAGGACCAGGACGATGACAGTCGCGAGGTAAGGCAGCGCCGACATGAACTGTGAGGGAATGCCGACGCCCCAGCCTTGCGCGTGCAGCTGCAGGATCGTCACCGCGCCGAAGAGATAGGCGCCGACCACGAGCCGGCCCGGTCGCCACGACGAGAACACGACCAGCGCCAGCGCGATCCAGCCGCGGCCGGCGGTCATGCCGGGAATGAAGAACGGCGTATAGGCGAGCGGCAGATAAGCGCCGGCAAGGCCGGCGCAGGCGCCGCCGAACATCACGGCGAAGGTACGGATGCGCAGAACGGGATAGCCGAGCGCATGGGCGGAGACATGATTGTCGCCGCAGGCACGCAGGATCAGGCCCGGTCGCGTGCGGTACAGGAACCACCAGACGCCGATAATCAGCGCCAGCGAGAAATAGACGAAGGCATCTTCGCCGAACAACACGCGGCCGATCAGTGGGATGTCGGTGAGGCCAGGAATGTAGAGATGCACCGCCGGCGTGATGCGTTCGCCGACGAAGCCTGCGCCGATCAGGCCTGAGAGCCCGATCCCAAGTATGGTCAGCGCGAGACCCGTCGCGACCTGGTTGACCGCGAGCCCGAGCGCCATCAGCGCGAAGATCAGTGACATCAGCGTGCCCGCAATGATGCCGAACAGCGCGCCGATGAAGACCGAACCGGTCAGCCAGGCGCCGGCAAAACCGCAGGCTGCACCGACGATCATCATGCCCTCGACGCCGAGATTGAGCACGCCGGAGCGCTCGGTCACGAGCTCGCCGGTCGCCGCGATCAGGAGTGGCGTCGACGCGGCAAGGACCGCCAGGATGATGGCCTCAATGAGTTCCACGGGCCACCTGTCGGTTCGGGAACACCAGCTTGAAGCGATAGAGAATGAGGGAGTCGCAGGCGAGCACGTAGAACAGCAGGATGCCCTGAAAAACCTTGGTGACGTCCAACGGGATCTTCATCGCGATCTGCGCCTGCTCGCCGCCGATAAAGGTCAATGCGAGAAAAAGGCCAGCAATTAGTATTCCAAGCGGGTTCAGCCGGCCGAGGAAGGCAACGATGATCGCGGTAAAGCCGTAGCCGGGCGAAATGCCGGGCTGGAGATGTCCGACTGGGCCCGCAACCTCGATGATGCCGGCGAGGCCCGCGAGCGCGCCGGAGACCGCGAAGGTCAGGACGATCAGCTGGTTGGCATTGAAGCCGCCGAACCGGGCCGCACGGGGGGCGACGCCGACCACGCGGATCTCGAATCCCTTGATGGTCCGTCCGAGCAGGATTGCGGCGGCTGCAACGACAAGCAGGGCGATGATCGAGCCGAGATGCAGCCGGCCGCCTTCGATCAGCAGCGGTACTGTCGCGACCGGATCGAATTCAGCAGTTGTCGGGAAGTTGAAGCCGTGCGGATCGCGCCAGGGGCCGCGCACGAGATAGTCGAGGAAAAGATCGGCGACGTAGACCAGCATCAGGCTGGTCAGGATCTCGCTGGCGCCGAACTTCACCTTGCAGATCGCAGGAATCAGCGCATACAGCGCGCCCGCGGCTGCTGCGAGCGCCAGCATCGCCGGCAGCACCCAGGCGCCGGCGTCGGTGCCCTGTGTCTTGACCGCGATCCAGCTTCCGGCGACCGCGCCGACCAGGAATTGCCCTTCGGCGCCGATATTCCAGGCGTTGGCGAGATAGCAGAGCGACAGCCCGATCGCGATCATCACCAGCGGCGTCGCCTTCACTGCGATTTCCTGCAGCGAATAGCCGTCAGTCAGGGGCGCGATGAAATAGGCGTGCAGGGCGAGGAGCGGATTCTTTCCGAGGATCGCGAACAGGATGATCATGGTCGCGATCGTGAGGCCGATCGCGATCAAGGGTGAGACCAGCGCGATCGTGTTGGAGCGCTCGGCGCGTTTCTCAAGCACCAACTGCATGCGCGGCCTCCTTCGGCTCCAGGCTGCTGCCGCCCATGAGCAGGCCGAGCTTCTCTCGCGTCGCTTCGCTGGTCGCGAGCGGAGCGGACAGCCGGCCATGGAACATCACGGCGATGCGGTCGGCGATCTCGGCGAGTTCGTCGAGATCCTGGCTGGTCACGAGCACGGCGGCGCCTGCGGTCGCCAGATCGAGCAGGGCTTGACGGATGACGGCGGCGGCGCCGGCATCGACGCCCCAGGTCGGCTGGCTCACCACCAGCACCGCCGGGTTGCGCAGGATCTCGCGTCCCACGATGAATTTCTGCAAATTGCCGCCGGAGAGGCTCGCAGCTTCCGGATCGCGCTTGGCCTTGCGCACGTCGAAGGTTTCGGTCGCACGGTCCACGGTCTTCAGCGTGGCCGCAGTGTCGATGAAGCCGTGATGGACCATGCCGCTGGCGGCATGTCCGGTCAGCAGCGCATTCTCTGAGAGCTTCATGCGCGGCGCGGTGCCGTGGCCCAGCCGCTCCTCGGGCACAAAAGCGGCGCCCAGCTTGCGCCGCTGCGTGATCGAGAGGTGGCCGGCGGCGATGCCTTCGATCACCACCGTGCCGGGGTCATTGGACAGGCGCTCGCCCGAGAGCGCAGCGAACAGCTCGTCCTGGCCGTTGCCGGCGACGCCGGCGATGCCCAGGATCTCGCCGCCTTTCAGCTCGAACGAGATGTGCTCGAGCCGCACGCCATGCGCCTCGCTTGGCGTGAGCGAGAGATCGTTGACGACGAGCCGCGGCACCGTGGTCTGCCGTCCGGCGGCCGCTTTCACTTCCTTGATCTCGCCGCCGACCATCATGCGCGCGAGCGAGGCGGCGGTCTCGAGTCTTGGATTGCAGGTCTCGACCTTCTTGCCGCCGCGCAGGATCGTGGCGGTGTCGCAGAGGCGTTTCACCTCCTCGAGCTTGTGGCTGATGTAGAGAATGGCGCGGCCTTCGGCCTTGAGCCGCTCCAGCACGATGAAGAGTTGGTCTGCTTCCTGCGGCGTCAGCACCGCGGTGGGCTCGTCCAGGATCAGGAATTTCGGATCCTGCATCAGCGCACGGACGATCTCGATGCGCTGGCGCTCGCCGACGGACAATTGCCAGACCTCCCGCCTGGGATCGAGCGGTAGCCCATAGGTCTTCGACACCTGTTCGAGGCGAGCCGACATGTCCTTGAAGGATTCCTTGCCGTCGAGACCGAGTGCAACGTTTTCAGCGACCGTGAGATTGTCGAACAGCGAGAAATGCTGAAACACCATGCCGATGCCGCGGCTGCGCGCTTCCGACGGACCCGACAGCACGATCGGAGCGCCCTGCCAGCGAATCTCGCCGGCGCTGGGCTGGATCAGCCCGTAGATCGCCTTGACCAGCGTCGACTTGCCGGCGCCGTTCTCGCCGAGCAGCGCGTGGATCTGCTTCGGCCAGATGTCGATGTCGATGGAGTCGTTGGCGAGGAAATCACCATAGCGCTTGGTGAGCCCGATCGTCTGAAGCAGCGGGGACTCGCCGGAATGCAGGCCGTTAGGCGTCGGATCTAACATTCGCTGATGCGTTTGCATGGGATGAAGTGACTCAATAGTGGTCTAGTTTGAACCGCCGCGTAAGGTGTGAAAAAACGTCATCCCTTGCTTAACGCTTCGGCAGGTGGCCGGTATCGCGAGTCGCGGCCCTGGTGGGGCGATGATCGTTCCCAGCCGATCGCGACAGAGCAGTTGCAGTTCGTCCTGCAAGCGACGTCTGTTGCAAATTTGTGACGGTTCAAGCCAAATCGGAACCCGCTGTGCAGGCTTGGCGTGAAGCTGAGCAAAGTCGCGCCAACACGCGTATGCAATTCCGGACCGCCACGACGGTCGTTGCCGACGATTACGTCCGCGTTGTTCGTTCGCGACAAAACGCAAACAGAATCAACCGGGAATCTCCAGCATTGCATTGACGCCTCCGCGCCGCTTTCGCGCACAGAATTCCTTAGAATTCCGCGGCGAAACGTCTCTTGCTGCCGAAACATGCGGCATGGCTTGGGAAAAGTTGAGGCTTCTCACTCCGGGAGATCGGCGCAAGTGTCGCACCCAAGGGCGTTCATTTTTACGTGTCCAAACTTGGGGGTATTCAGGATGTCGTTTCGTCTCAAGGCAATTGCAGCTGCGGCGCTGTCACTTGCTACGCTCGCTACCGGTGGCCTGGCTCAAGCCGCAGACTTGCCGGTCAAGGCCGCCAAGAAGGCGCCGGACCTCCCTTTCTTTCTGGTGATCGATAATCGCGTGTCGTTCTCCTGGATGCCCAAGGGCACCGACCCCGGCATGTGGAGCGTCAATCCGAACGGCAGCATCAACGGCACGACCCCCAAGCAGGTCTATTCGTTCACGCACTTCGACCTCTGGGCGTATGGCACGAACTTCTTCACCATCTCGATGTTTAAGTCGGGTCACAACGATCCCGCTTCGCCTTGCGTTGCGCCCGGCGTGGCAATCGGCGGTGGCGCTGCAGACTGCGCTGGCGCTACCGAGATCTACGGCCTGTTCCGCTCGACCTTCGGCTGGAACGAGCTGTTCAACACCAAGGCCTTCACCATGGGGCCGCTACGCAATATCTCTTTCGAAGTCGGTATGGACGGCAACAGCGAAAACACCTTCCTGGCGCCTGCCAAGCGCGATGTCGTTGCCGGTCTGCAGTTCGCCTTCGACCTTCCCTACAAGGGCTACATCAACGTTGCGCCCTTGATGTACTGGGAGTTCTCGAACCGCAACGCCTTCACCCAGTGTGGCCTGTTTGGGCCGGGTGTGGCGGGCGTGACCTGTAACTCGGACGGAAATGTCAGCTACAACCCGACCTGGGCTGTCGAAATCAACTACTACATGGATATCGGCTTCCTGCCACCGAACATGCAGTTCTGGTCGATCAGCGGCCGCGCCGGCTGGTATGGCGCGAAGGGCGACTCGAACGGCCTTCCCGCGCTTTCTGGCCCTGGCCGGTTCTCTACTGCCTCCAAGGTCGAGCTGAACAGCGAACCGATCCGTCTGACCTTCGACGCCTCGAAGGCGGCCTGGGGTGACAAGTACTCGCACTTCGTCGATCTCTGGGTGGCCTACCGCTACTGGCAGAACAAGTTCGGCCTCGACCACAACGCAATGCCCGGCGTCTGCACGGTTGCCGCGACCGGCCAGAACACCAACAGCTGCACCGAGTCCACGGTCTATGGTGGTGTTACTGTGAAGTTCTGATCGACGGAGATCTCAAGGTTCGAATGACGCCGCGCGGGAATGCGCGGCGTCATGTGTTTGCGCAGCGAAACGCTGTACAAGGGTGGGCAAAGCGAAGCGTACCCACCATCTCTGCTTCTATTTCATTCGGATGGTGGGCACGACGCAAGGACGCCGTTGCCCGCCCTACGGTACGGGCTGTTGGGGCGCCTACTTCGTCCACACGCCATCATGCAGCACTTCGGCCTCGTCCTCGAGCAGGGGGCCGACGACCTCCGTCGGCCGCTGGCCGCGGACAAAGACCTCACGGCATGGCAAATCGAGCGTTGGGTTCTCCGGATGGTTGCCGGTGATGCCGCGCAGGCGATGCTCGCTGAGGCCATAGACGACGCGGCCGATGCCCGCCCAGTAGATCGCGCCAGCGCACATCGCGCAGGGTTCTGCCGAAGAATAGAGCGTGGCCTTCGCCAGCACGTCGCGGGCGAGCGTGCGGCAGGCCAGCGTTGCCGCGAGGCGTTCGGCGTGCGCGGTGCCGTCGTGATCCGGCATGTAGCCGTTCTCGGTCTCGATAAGGACCTTGCCGTCGGCATCGACGATGATGCAGCCGAAGGGATGATTGCCGTGGGTCAGAGAACGCCGGGCAACGGCGAAGGACAAGCGCAGGAAATGCTCGTCTCGTCCGGCTGCGCCGCTCATCGCCACTCCCCGGTCAATGCCCCGCCATGTGCCGGCCGACCACCGTGAGGTCAGCCTCGCTGGTCCGTGCTTCATACACGAATTCGCCGTGGAACATCACCACCAGCCGATCGGAGAGCTCGAGCAATTCGTCCAAATCCTCGCTGACCAGCAGCACAGCGGCGCCGCGGTTGCGCGCAGCCATGATCTCGGCATGGATCTGGGCGACTGCCGCGAAATCGAGCCCGAAGCAGGGATTGGCGGCGATCAGCACCTCGACGTCGCCGGCGAGCTCGCGGGCGAGTACGGCGCGCTGCACGTTCCCGCCCGACAGAGCCGAGATCGGCGTCTCCGGCGTGCGGGTCTTGATCTTGTACTGTGCGATCTTCTTCCTGGCGTCGTCGCGGAAGGCGCCGCGATTGAGCCACCAGCCGCCGCTGGCGAAGGGCGTACGGTCGAACTCGCGGAAGGCAATGTTGTCGGCAACGCTCATGCCGCCGACACAGGCGTTCTTCAGCGGTTCCTCGGGCAGAAGCGACATCTTGTGACGTCGCATCTCCTCGCGGCTCGCGTGATAGAGATCGCCCGCGACGCGGACCTCACCGCTTTCGGCCTCGCGCTGGCCGGCCAGTACCTCGACGAGCTGGCGCTGGCCGTTGCCTGAGACGCCGGCGATGCCGACGATCTCGCCGGCACGAACCGCGAGCGAGACGTCATGCACGGCGACGGCACCGGCATCGTCCAGGGCGCGGACCTTTTCCAGTTCGAGCCGGGGCTGCCCTGCTTCGCCGGTGCGCGCGGGCTGCATCGTCAACTCCTCGGCACCGATCATGGTGCGCGCCATGGCATCTGGCGTCAGTTCGGAAACCTTGCCGGCACCGGCAAGCTTGCCGCGGCGCAGGATCGTGACGTCGTCGGCGAAGGCCATGACCTCGCGAAACTTGTGAGTGATCATCAGAATGGTCAGCTCGCCCTTGACGACCATGCCGCGGAGCATGCCAAGCACTTCGTCCGCTTCCGCCGGCGTCAGCACCGAGGTCGGTTCGTCCAGGATCAGGAAGCGCCGCTTCAGATAGAGCTGCTTCAGGATCTCGCATTTCTGCCGTTCGCCGGCCGAGATGTCGGAGACCTTTGCGCCGAGCGGCACCTTGAACGGCATCCGCGCCAGGAACGCCTCTAGCTCCTTCATCTCCTTCGGCCAGTTCACGACGGCCGGCACATCGTCGCGTGCCAGCACGAGGTTTTCGGCAACCGTCATGGCTGGCACCAGCGTAAAATGCTGGTAGACCATGCCGAGGCCGAGCGCGTGGGCATCCTTCGGATTGGCAATGGCCTGCTCGCGGCCGCCGACAATGATGTCGCCTTCGGTCGCGTGGTAATAGCCCATGATGCATTTGACGAGGGTCGACTTGCCGGCGCCGTTCTCGCCGAGCAGCGCATGGAAAGAAGCCGGCCGCACCTTCAGCTCGACATTGTCGAGCGCCAGGAAATCACCGAAGCGCATGGTCATGGCGACGGCGTCGACGCCGAACGCGCCCGAGGGCGGAGCCGGCTCACCGATGATCACGAAATCGCTCCGATGAAGGCATCGGAGGTCGAGACCGCGCCGAACACGCCGCCCTGCATCTTGATCATCTTCAGCGCGTGGTCGTGATTGCTCTTGTCGGTCGCGCCGCAGCAATCGTGCAGCAGCACGCATTCGAAGCCGCGGTCATTGGCCTCGCGCATGGTGGTGTGGACGCAGACGTCGGTGGTGATGCCTGTGAGGACGATGTTCTCGATGCCGCGCACGCGCAGGATCAATTCGAGATCGGTGGCGCAGAACGAACCCTTGCCGGGCTTGTCGATGATGGGCTCGCCCGGCAGCGGTGCCAGCTCCGGAATGATGTCCCAGCCGGGCTCGCCGCGGACCAGGATACGGCCGCACGGGCCGGGATCGCCGATGCCGGCACCAATCTGGCGTGAGCGCCAGCGCTTGTTGGCGGGCAGGTCGGAGAGATCGGGGCGGTGGCCTTCGCGGGTATGGATGATGTGGAAGCCCTGCTTGCGCATCGCCGCGAGCAGCCTCTTGATCGGCTCGATCGGCGCCCGCGTCAGCGAAAGGTCGTAGCCCATCTTGTCGACATAACCGCCGACGCCGCAGAAATCGGTCTGCATGTCGATGATGACGAGCGCTGTGTTCTCGGGGCGGAGATCGCCGTTATAGGGCCAGGCATAGGGCTCGGATTTGATGGTGCGCTCGGGCATGGTTTGGCTCTCTAGCGGGTGATCGATAATTCGGCCGGGGCACCGGTCAGCGTGCGTTTCGGCGAGCAGGTGATGATCATGATCGCCAGCGTCAGGATGTAGGGCGCGGCGTTGAAGAGGTGATAGCCGGAGGTGACGCCGACCGATTGCAGTGCCGGCCCCAGCGCCGCGGCTCCGCCGAAGGCGAGCGAGGCCCACAGGCAGAGCAGAGGATCCCAGCGCGCAAAGATCACGAGCGCCACGGCGGTGATGCCCTGGCCGGAGGAGAGGCCCTCGTTCCAGCTGCCGGGATAGAACAGCGACAGGAACGAGCCTCCGATGCCGGCAAGAAAGCCTCCGACCATGGTGGCGCGCAGGCGGATCAACAGCACGGAGTGTCCCATCGCGCGTGCGGCATCCGAGCTCTCGCCGGCGGTACGGATCAAAAGGCCCCAGCGCGTGGTGCGGAAAGCCCAATAGAGGATCGGCGCGAGCGCGACGCCGATCAGGAACAGGACGTTGACGCGCAGCGCGGCGCGCACCTGTGGAATGTCGCTCCACCAGCCGAAATCGATCGCGGGCAGGCGCGGCGCGGTGGGCTCGATCAGTGGCTTGCCGAGATAGAAGGCAAGGCCGGTGCCGAACAGCATCAGCGCGATGCCGACCGCAACGTCATTGACGCGCGGCAGCGAGCAGATACCGGCGTGCAGCGCCCCGAGCAACGCACCAGTGATGCCAGCGGCGAGCACCCCCAACCAGGGCGAGCCCGTGAGATAGGAAATGCCGTAGGCGCTCATCGCGCCCATCACCAACGTGCCTTCGAGGCCGAGATTGATGCGGCCCGAGCGCTCGGTGATGCATTCGCCCAGGCTCACGAACAGGAACGGCGTCGAGACGCGAATGGCGCCGCCGAGCACGGCGAGCGGGACAGTCCAAAGTCCGATCAATCCGTCTGCCATCTCAGGATTTTCCCTTCAGGAATCCGATGCGGCCGTAGAGCGCGTCGCTGGCCAGAACGAAGACGAAGATGATGCCCTGGAGCACCGGAACGGATGCGTCGGGCAATCCAAGGCGCCGCTGCAGCAGGCCGCCGCTGGCGCTGATGCCACCGAGCAGGATCGCAACGGGGATGATGGCGAGCGGGTTTTGTCGCGCCAGGAAGGCGACCAGAATGCCGGTGAAGCCATAGCCCGCGGCGAGGTTGGCGTTGGTGCGGCCCTGCACAGCAGCAACCTCGACCATGCCGGCAAGGCCTGCGGCACCACCGGCGAGGAAACAAATGGTCAAAATGAGCTTGCTGACGCCGAGGCCGACGATCTTCGCGGCGCGGATGTTTCCGCCGGCGACCCGCGCGGCGAAGCCGAACACGGTGTGATAGATCAGGACATAGGCGGCGATCGCGGCGATCAGGCCGAAGACGAGGCCCCAATGCACGTCGGTGCCCGGAATGGTGCCGATCATGTTGGCGGCGCCGATCTCGCGGGTCGAGGGCTTGTTGAGGCTGGCAGGATCGCGCATCACGCCTTCAACGAGATGATTGAGGATTGCCAGCGCGATGTAGACCAGCAGCAGGCTCGAGATCGTCTCGTTGACGCCGCGGTACTGGCGAAGAGCACCCGACAGCATGATCCACAAGCCGCCGCCGATCACCCCGGCGATGACCATGGCGATCTGCACGACGAGCGGCGGCAGGCCTTGAAGCGCGAGTGCCGCGCTGGTTGCCGACAGCGCGCCGATCAGGAGCGCGCCTTCGCCGCCGATGATGACCATGCCGAGTTGCGCGGGCAGTGCGGTGCAGAGCGCGGTGAGGATCAGGGGGGCAGCGCGCGTCAGCGTGTTCTGCCAGGAGAACCAGGTGCCGAACGCGCCCTGGTACATATAGAAATAAAGGTCGAGCGGGTTCTTGCCGAACATCGCGACAAAGATGCCGAAGACCACGAGCGCGCCGGCGAGCGCCGCGCCCGGGATCAGGACATATTCGATCGTGCCGCCGTGGCGCTGGAGGAATCCCGGGTCGGCGGCCGGGGCAATTGCCCCGACCGCCTCGGCGGAATCCGCTGCTTCCGTCGTCACGAAGTCGCTCCGATCACACCTTCGACGAGATAGTCCATTTTCTCCAGCTCGGGATCCTTCTGGCCGCGATCGGTGCCGGCTGCGATCACCGTCTTGCCCTTGTTGTCGACCAGCCCTCCCTTGAAGATGGCGTAGCCTTCCGCCGACAGGAATTTTGCCTTGACGTCGTCAGCGTGCTTGCGCGCCTCGGCGGAGACCGCCTCGCCATAGGGCGAGGTCTTGACGATCTCCTCCTTGAGGCCGCCGCGATAGAAGTTCGGGATGCTTTCGCCCGCGGCGATCATCTTCACGAACTTCGGGTAGAGCGCTTCCCAGTTCCATTCGGCGCCGGTGAGATACGCCTTCGGCGCAAGCGGTGACTGGTTGGTGTGGTAACCGCAGACGAAGGCGCCGCGGCGCGCGGCGTTCTCGACCATGGTCTTCGGGCCGTCGACGTGGCAGGTGAGGACGTCGACACCCTGGTCGATCAGGCTGTTGGTGGCTTCGGCTTCCTTGACCGGCATCGACCAGTCGCCGGTGAAGATCACCTGCGTGGTCGCCTTGGGATTGGCGAGCTTGGCACCGAGCGTGAAGGCGTTGATGTTGCGCAGCACTTGCGGGATCGGCTTTGCTGCCACGAAGCCGAGCTTGCCGCTCTTGGAGGTGTAACCGGCGACGATGCCGGAGATGTACTGGGCTTCGTCGATGTAGCCGAAGTAGCTGCCGGCGTTCTTCGGGTCCTTGTCAGTCCACAGGCCGCCGCAGTGCTCGAAGTGCAGCTTCGGGTACTTGTTGGCCATCTTGATCATGTGGGGATTGTAGTAGCCGAACGAGGTCGGGAAGAGCAGGCTGGCGCCGTCGAGATTGATCATGGACTCGATCGTCTTCTCGACCGCGTCGGTCTCCGGCACCTTCTCTTCCTCGATGACCTTGAGGCCGGGAATCTTCTTCAGTGCCGCCGCGCCCTGCGCGTGCGCCTGGTTGTAGCCGTAGTCATCGCGCGAGCCGACATAGATGAAGCCGATGGTGGTTTCGGCCGCGAAGGCGGGGCGGATACCCGCTGCGGCACCGAGGGTGAGGGCTGCGCCGCCCTGCAACAAATGACGTCGTGAAATCCTGCCAAAATCCATCGCTTGCTCCCCTTGGCGGATGCACCGCCTTGATCTCGCGGCTGCGCCGGTCTGGCGGAGCCTGGATGAGATGTCGCAAGCTTCGTGCCAAAGATTATGAAGTGAGCATTTCCATGTAAGGTATTGAAATATATAACTTATATTAATTGATAGAATCTTGATCAGAAAGATATCTGATTAAATAATAAGCATTATATGTTTGTTGTATGCAATTGAGTTGAGCAGCCTTTACCGGTCGCGGGTGTGCATGACGTGCGCTGGACGGCCGTCGGCTTCTCGCATTCATGCTAACCACGCGCTGATTGAGACGGGCGCCGGCTCCGGGTGATTTTCGCTGGCACCGAACTTGTATCGATGGTCGTAAGGACGGGGCGCAGTCCCCTCAGGATGGAAAGCTCGCCGCGATGGGTGCTGGTAACGCCGTTCAGGATGCATCGCTCGGCGAAGAGATCGTGCAGCGGATCAACAAGCTCGCTGCGATCTCGGAAGAGGCCGGCAAGCTCACCCGCATCTATCTCAGCAAGGAGTTGCGCGAGGCCGCGGATCTTATCCTGAACTGGATGCGTGAGGCCGGCATGAGCGCGCATCTCGACGCGATTGGCAATGTCTGCGGGCGCTACGGGGGCGAGCGGCCGGGCGCGCCCTGCCTGATGCTCGGCTCGCACTACGATACGGTGCGCGACGCCGGCAAATGGGACGGGCCGCTGGGCGTGATCACGGCGATCGCCTGCGTCGCGGACCTCAACCGCCGCGGCAAGCGCTTGCCGTTTGCGATCGAGGTCGTCGGCTTTGCCGACGAGGAAGGCGTGCGCTTCGCCTCGACCCTCCTCGGCAGCCGTGCGGTGGCCGGCACTTTCGACGAGAGCGTCCTGAACACGCGGGACCGCGACGGCGTGTCGATGCGCGATGCGCTCGTCACGTTTGGCCTCGATCCCGACCATATCGGCGCGGCGGCGCGGGCCCGGCGCGAATTGCTGGCCTATCTCGAATTGCACATCGAGCAGGGGCCGGTGCTGGAAGCGAAGAACCTGCCCGTCGGCGTGGTCACCGCGATTGCGGGCGCCACACGGCTCGCTGCGCGGCTGACCGGCATGGCCGGCCACGCCGGCACCGTGCCGATGGCACTCCGGCGTGATGCGCTGGCGGGGGCGGCCGAATGCATCGGCGTGATCGAGCAGTTTTGCCGCACCGACGAGGATGGGTTGGTCGGCACCGTCGGCTACATCCAGGCAAGGCCCGGCGCGACCAATGTCATTCCCGGCGAAGTGTCGTTCACCATCGACATGCGCGCGCCGACCGACATGCACCGCAAGCGTGCGGTGGCCGATGTCGTCAGGCAGATCGAGGCGATCGCAAGACGCCGGCAACTGGCGCTCCAGCTCGACGTCACCCATGAGAGCCGTACCGCGCCTTGCGCGCCCTGGCTGAAGGACCAGATCGCGCAGGCGATCGGAGCGGAGGGTTTTCCCGTATTCGAACTGCCGAGCGGGGCGGGACATGACGGCATGGCAATGATCGATATTGCCGATGTCGGCATGATCTTCGTTCGTTGCCGTGGCGGCATCAGCCATCATCCGGACGAGCACGTGGACCTCGCCGACGCCGATGCTGGCGCGCGGGTGCTGCTGCGGGTGATCGAGAATTTCAAACCGCGGTAGGACAGCGTCGGCGGCAACTGAACTGTCGGAGCCCGCACGTCATCGGGACGAGACACGAATCAGCCATCCTTGGATTGGTGACCGGCCGCTGCCGGGATCACGAGATATCAGGCGCAAATGAACAGCGACATCTCTTTTCCACCACATCGCAGGAACCGATTTTACCAGGGGATAGCCGCGACCTTGGTCGCGAACGCCATCCAGGCAGTCAATTTTCTCGGCGATCGATTCCTGAGGAAATCGCATCATTCGTCGACGGTCATCGAAGACCTTTACCGGCACGCGATGGACAGCGCCTTTTCGGTGACCGAGGCGTTTCTTGTCACAGGGGCTCCGCACGCTTCCGCCTATTACCCGCGCGACTTCGCCTGGTTCTATCCCGACGTTCTCGACCCTGAAACCATCATGGATGCGCAGGACGCAGTGCGGCGGGTGCGCCTGCTCGAAAAGAGCGTTCGGCTGTTGCTGGAGGCCGTTCGCGCTGACGTCGTCACGACGACCATCGTCCCGGCAGGGCGCGGTCGATATCTTGGCGTGAACTATTTCTCGAAGCCCTCGGATACGCTGCTCGGTATTCTTGCCGGTCTCCAGCAGATGATTTCTGCCGAGGAGCGGTCGTCATCCTATCTAGCGACGGCACAATGCGCGCATGCCGGCCGGCTGTTGTTGGCGGAATATGGCGTCGACCTGAAGTGCGCGATCCTGCAACTCGCAAGCGAGCTGGAGCCCTTCGACACTGACGAGACGAGGCATTTGTTGTGCGATGTCAACGCGCCTCGCTCCGCTGCGACGGACACCCGCGCCGAACGCAGGCGTTTCGTGACCAATGCCTGCGTCTACACGACTTTCGTGTGGGGCGTGCAGCTCGGGGTCGTCGACGAGAATGAGCTGAAGCGGCTGATGGGGCGCGACCTCGCACAGTACAAGAGAGACCTGCTCCGCCTGTTCGGCAAGGATGGCTACATCAGGCATTCGCTCGATGGTCCGGCGGGCTCGCCGGTGTCGTCGGTTGCGCTGGATTTCGTCAGCGTGCATCGTGGATTTTGGGATCTGAGCGATGCAAGCGAGCGCGCGCTGTTTGCCGCCACGACGGATCTGATTATTGCGGAGCCGCGGTTTCGCATACCGAGCACGTTCCACTTCCTGGTGTCCGCGGATAATCCGCGGAACAAGATGATCCACAAGATTGCGGCTCCGGCCTATCAGGGACGCTCCTCCTGGCCGACGTTCAACGTCGAGTTCGCAGATCGCATGCTGGATTTTGATGAGTTCTCGGGACGCGACACCTACCGGACCTGCGCGCAGGGAATACTGAAAGACATTCGCACCGCGACCGAGGTCCATGGCGGATATCAGGAACTGATATCGGAGCAGGGGCTGAAATATCGCACCTGGGCCTACAAGGGCGCCGTGGCTCATTCCTGGTTTCCGCGCTTCCTGTCGGTCTGGCGGAGAGCATATGGAACGCCGCTTCTCCAGTGGAACGACTGATCCGCGGGCGCTATCCCGCCGACACGTCCACCAGCTCGCCGCCTTCGAGAACCTTGGCCGCCTTGGCGCGGTCGAGGTCGCCTTCCCAGGCGGCGACGACGACCGTGGCAACGCAATTGCCGACGAGGTTGCCGAGCGCGCGGGCCATGCCGATGAACCAATCGACCGATAGCACCAGCACGAGGCCGATCGCGGGAATGCTCGGCACCGCGTTCAGCGTCGCGGCGAGGATCACGATCGCCGAGCCCGGCACGCCGTGCGCGCCTTTCGAGGTGATCAGGGAGACGCCGAGCACCAGCAGGAGGTCTCCGAAAGACAGCGCGGTATTGGTCGCCTGCGCGATGAACACGACGGCAAGCGTCAGGTAGATCGAGAAGGCGTCGAGGTTGAAGGAATAGCCGGTCGGAATGACGAGTCCGACGACGGAGTCCTTGACGCCCATCCGCTCCAGCTTCTTCATGATCTGCGGCAGCACCGCGTCGGAAGAAGCGGTTGCGAGCACGATGGTCAGCTCTTCGCGGAGGTAGGCGAGGAACTTGAGGATGTTGATTCCGGCGAGCGCCATCACGCCGCCGAGCACGCCCAGCACGAAGATGCCGACCGAAACGTAAAACAGCATTACCAGCGAGACGAGCTGCTTCAGCGAGCCGACGCCGTATTTGCCGACGGTGTAGGCGACCGCGCCGAGCACGCCGAGCGGTGCCACGCGCACGATCAGGCCCATGACGCGGAACAGCACTGTCGAGGCCGCGTCGATGATGGAGGTGACGAGCGCACCTTTTTCGCCGCCGACGAGCGCGAGGCCGACGCCGAACAGCACCGCGAAGAACAGCACCTGGAGCACGTCGTTGCGCGACAATGCGTCGAAAGAGGTGGTCGGAATCACGTTGAGCAGGAAAGCGCCGATGCCTGCACCTTGCAGCTTGTGGGCGTTGTCGGCGTAGGTGTTGAGCGCCTTGGCGTCGAGCGTCGAGGGATCGATGTTCATGCCATGGCCGGGGCCGAAGATGTAGGCCAGGATGAGCCCGACCACGAGCGCCACTGTCGTCATCGCCTCGAAGTAGACCAGCGCCTTGACGCCGACGCGGCCGACCTTCTTGAGGTCGCCGGCGCCGGCAATCCCGTGCACCACCACACAGAACACGATCGGTGCCACGATCATCGAGATCAGCTTGAGGAAGGCGTCGCTGAGGATCTTGAGCCCGATGGCAAAGTCGGGGACGACCATGCCGAGAATGATGCCGAGGATGAGCGCGGCGAGAACCTGAACGAACAGCGAGGTATAAAGCGGCTTCGGCTCGGCGGCGGGCGCCGCGGCGATGGTCGACATGATAGCTCCCCGTTTCTGGCGGCGTCCTGATCGCCAGAAAGGAGCAACTACCGTGCCAGATTGTCGCGGCCTCCGTTGGAGGCGGTCTATTCGGCCGCTTTCGTCGTCCTGCCGAACATCCGCGTCGGCGCTGGGAAGCCGCATGACGTGCCGTCGGTGACCTTGACCTGGTCTTCCCATGGCAGGCGATAGGTGCCCGCGACCATGTCCTGCATGAAGGTGTAGGGGCAGTCCATCGCGCCGCCCGTCACCGCGACATAGCCGCGGTGCCAGAGCTGGTAGATGTTGTTCTCGACGCCCCAATTGATGCGCGCCTCGCGCACCAGGTCGGGACGGACCTCGGCCGTGATGATCTCGTCGGCGCGGCCGGTGGTGCCGTGCGCCAGCACGGTGCCGTCAAAATTGACGATCATGCCTTCGCCCATGGAATCGAAGGAGCCGTCGGAACCGCACATGCAGACGTTCGCGGTGACCATCAGGTTTTGGAATGAATTGGCCTGGTTGGTGAAGCGCCAGGCTTCGCGGATTGGCGCAGTGTAGCCGGCGGTGCGGATCATGATCTCCGCGCCCTTGTAGGCGCACTCCCGAGCCATCTCCGGGAACATGCCGTCATGGCAGATGATCAGCGCGATCTTCGCGCCCTTCGGCCCCTCGATCACGGGAATGCCGATGTCGCCGGGCTCCCAGGGCTCGACAGGAATCCAGGGATGGAGTTTTCGATAATAGAGCTTGATCCCGCCATGGTCGTCGATGATCAGGCCGGAATTATAGGGATTGCCGTGCGGGTTGAACTCCATGATGGAGAAGCAGCCCCAGATCCTGTTGTCGATGCAGGCCTTCTTGAAAGCCGCGACCTCCGGTCCGTCGAGCCGGCACATGATCTCGGGATTGGTGTCCATCGAGAGGCCGTGCAGCGAATATTCGGGGAAAACCACCAGATCCATGGTGGAAAGATTGCGGCGCGCCTTGCCGACCATCCAGACGATACGCTCGGTCTGTCTGGCCAGATCGGTCCGGGTCACCACATTCGGCAGTTGCAACTGCACGAGCCCGATGACAACGCCCGCAGGCGATTTGTTCAATCCGCCAAGCCCGTTCATAAGCAGCTCCCTTGCTGTTCCAGCGCTGCGTCGTTGCGCGCCAGATCGTGTCGCGAGGAGCAAATCCGATTTCGGCAGGCGGCAAAAGATTATTTTTCAGGCGGTCGAACGCGCTTGCTGCACACGGGCAGAGCCCTCACGCGACGAGATCCAGTAACCGGCATGATCCGCGTACCAGCACCTTCCGTCCCGTCAGCGTCATTGCAGGCACGCCGTTGTCAATGACAACGAGGCCGAGCTTGACGAGGCTTTCGACGAGATAGGCCTTCGAGAGGCGACCGTTCGGCAACGGGTTGCGAAGCGCTTTCAGCGCTTCCCATTGATCGTGCGAAAGATCGAAGTCGACGTCGTCGTTCATGTTGCCTCAAGCGATAGCACTGTTCGCGCGCCCCTGTTAGCGGCGCTGCATGAAGACCATGCGACGACAATGAGTCCGGAATTCGGTGAGCCGTTTGGAACGTCTCTTCACAAATTGCCGCACTCTGTTGCGTCACAAGGGTTAAGATTGCTCGCGCACGGTTATCGTCCCGGACTCCGATCACTTATTGATGATCCCGGGTTGATGTTGCGCCGCAATTCGCGGCGGCGCACGGGAAGTGTTGCTGTCCCATTCTGCGTCGCGATATGCACAGAAATGTTGAGACGAGCCAATCATCGCTCTGTTAGGCTAATTCTAAGGAACGGCTTCCACGGAGTGGAGTGCATGAACAGACTGGCGGAGATTCGCAGTCAAGAATCTTTGTGTCGTGAACGCGCCGCGCTCGATTCGGAGCGGCGTGCGTTCTGGCTCGCACGTGCCCAGGAATGGGAACAGCGGGCGCTCGACGAAATCGCGTATCACTTCCGGGAGTGTAACCTTGCGCAGGCTGAGCTGAACGCCGTCTGACGCAAGAGCCGATTGCGCTTATTGATAAGTCGCCACGATGTCTGACACCGCGCGCTCAAGCTGCTGCGCGGTGGCGCATTGGCGTACGACACTGCAAAAGGTCGCATAGCGCGGCATCTCGGAATCGCCAAAGCCCCAGGCCAGCCGTCCTTCGGGATTGAGCCAGACCAGCCGCTTCGAGCGTTCGGAGACGCGTCGCAAGATATCGGCGCGCGGGTCGAGATTGTTGCTGCGGGCGTCGCCGAGCACGATGACTGTGGTCTGTGGCGTCAGCGTGCTCATCCACTGCTTCTCGAAATCGACCAGCGAAGAGCCATAGTCGGAAGAGCCGAAGCCGACCTTGGACATGATCTCGGCCATCGCTTCTTCCGGCGACTTCTTCTCCAGGATCTCGCTGACCTCGATCAGGTGCGAGGAGAAGGCGAAGGAGCGGACATCGTCGACCACTTCATGCAAGGAGTGGATCAGGAGCAGGAAGAAATCCGAGACCTGCGCGACCGAGCCGGAGACATCGCACAGCGCAACGATCTTCGGCCGATCGCGATGCTTCCGCTTCCATGCGGTGAGGAAGGGCACGCCGCCCCAGGCGGCGTTGCGGCGTAGCGTGCGGCGGACGTCGAGATGGCCACGGCGCTGGCGCTTGCGCGGCTTCGAGTAGCGTTCGCGCAAGCGGCGCGCGATTTGGCGGATCAGCGCGCGCATCTCGGCAACCTGGCGCCGCTCGATGCGGGCAAGTGGCGCGTTGCGCAGGATCTCGTTGCGGAGGTTTTCGGCCTCCTCGCGGGCATAGAGCGCAAGCCCCTGCGAGACCGTGTCACGGACTGCCTCGCGCAAGGCGTCGAGCGCGTTGCGCAGGCGCTCGGCAAGTGCGGGGTTGGCCGCGGTCAACTCGTCGAGATCGTCGCGGAGCCGCTGAAGGCCCATGGCGTCGAGGATGCGGCTCGAGAAGATGCCGCGCTGGGTGGAATAGCGGATGTCGGACAGGGAGGCTGCACCGGAAGCGCTGGCGATCGCGGCTGCGATCGCATTGCGATCCTGCGACAGCAGCATCTGTGCGAGCGGACCGAGTCCTTCCGGCGGCTGGCCTTCGCCCGCCTCGCTCGCCGGGCCGGAGGAAGGCGACTGATCGGTGTCCTGCGAAGCCTCGTCGTTATCGGTCTCGGGCTGATCCTGCCGCGGTTCCGGCTGGCTGAAGAAGAGGTCGAAGCAGTCGCCGAGCGCGAGCTTCTCGTCCTGCGACTTGGCGAGCGTCAGGAGCAGCGCGTCGCGAAGGATAGCGCGGTCGGAAAAGCCGACCTGCTTGACCGCGCGCATCGCATCGATGCTTTCGGCAGGCGAGACGTGCACGCCTGCCCCGCGCGCCGCCCGAAAGAAACGATGAAGATTCTCGCGCATCGGCGTCAACCGAAGACGTTGGACCGCGCCGCCTTGGCAATGAAGGTCGTGACTTGCGGCGTCGCGGCCTCGATATCGGCTTCGTATTTCAAGAGCACGTTCAGCGTGTCCTTGACGATCTCGGTATCGAGCTCTGCTGCCTGGAGCAGCACCAGCACGCGTGCCCAGTCGATGGTCTCGCTGACGGAGGGCAGCTTCTTCAGATCGAGCGAGCGGATCTCGTGGATGAAGCCGACCATTTGCCGGCGTAGCGCCTGTGAGATGCCTGGGACACGGCTCTCGACGATACGCTCTTCGAGCCGCTGCTCGGGGAAGCCGATATGCAGATGCAGGCAGCGCCGCTTCAGGGCGTCGCCAAGATCACGCTCGCTGTTGGAGGTGAGGATCACGGTCGGCGGCGTGATTGCGGCGACGGTGCCGAGCTCGGGGATCGTGACCTGAAAGTCCGAGAGGATCTCCAGGAGAAGCGATTCGAATTCGGCGTCCGACTTGTCGATCTCGTCGATCAGGAGCACGCAGCCGCCGGGCTGTTCCAGCGCCTGAAGCAGCGGCCGCGGCTCGACGAATTCCTTGGAGAAGAACACGTCGCCGAAATCATGGAGCTGGTCGAGCGCGGCATGCAGCGTCTGCGCGCCGCCCAGGACTTCGCCGAGCTTGTCCTTGAGGATCTGGGTGTAGAGCAGCTGCTTGGCGTATTTCCACTCGTAGAGCGCCTTGGCCTCGTCCAGGCCCTCATAGCATTGCAGGCGGATCATCTTCATGCCGCGCCAGGCGGCGATGGCCTTGGCAAGCTCGGTCTTGCCGACGCCAGCGGGGCCCTCGACCAGGATCGGCTTCTCGATCTGTTGCGACAAATAGACGGCGGTCGCGATCTGCCGGCTCGCGATGTAGCCCTGTGCGGCGAGGCCGCTCTCCACTGCCTCGATCGACGTCGAGGCCTTCTGTTCTGCCACGAAGGGGCGCTCCCAAAGGTCTTGCTTGAGGCTTGTTCTGCCTGCGTTCCTGGCAAAGAACAAGCCTCGTTTGGGAGACATCAGATCCGCGTGAACGGCGTTTTTTCCGCTTAGCGCAAATACTTGAGCGGTTCGCCGTTCGCGTGATCAGTGCTGCAGCAGCTCCGGCTTGCGGATGGTCTGTCTGACCTCGGCGCCGCAATCGGCGCATTCATAGACGAAGTCGATCTTGGCAAGGCTCCAATGCGGTTCGACCTCGCGCACATACATTGGCAGGAACCCCATGCAGGTAGGGCAAATCACAGGCGCGATCTCGATATCCTGATGATGCTGTACATAGGCGGGCATCTCGGCTCTCCTTCGCAGGCGACCACCAAACCCCGCGCAGAAGCTACCGCCGGCCGGCCCAAGGCCGTCATCAACTCTTTCGAACAGAGACGGAACGGCGGGCGTTTGTCCTTCGCTGTGACATTCTTGTTACGCCTCTGTACTGTTACGGGCGGATCGAATGCCTATTTCACGGGCCGATCCGCATTTCTCGGACCGTCATTCCAGCGATTAAGGGAACACGCCCATGACCCATGCCATTCGTTTTCACAAACCCGGTGGCCCGGAGGTTCTGGTTTGGGAGCAAGTCGAGGTCGGCAAGCCCGGACCGGGAGAGGCGCGTATCCGCCACACTGCAGTCGGTCTCAACTTCGTCGATATCTACAATCGCTCCGGCCTGTATCCTGCGCCGTTGCCGAGCGGTCTCGGCAGCGAAGCGGCGGGTGTGATCGAGGAGGTCGGTCCCGGCGTCACCGATCTGAAGCCCGGCGATCGCGTTGCCTATGGCGCTTCGCCGCTCGGCGCCTATTCCGAGGCGCGGCTCATCCCCGCGGATCGGCTGTTGAAGCTCCCCGATGGCGTCGACGACAAGACCGCGGCCGCGATGATGCTCAAGGGGCTCACCACGCAGTATCTGATCCGGCAGACCTATCGGGTCAAAGCCGGCGATACGATCCTGCTCCATGCGGCGGCGGGCGGTGTCGGATTGATCCTGAGCCAGTGGGCAAAACATCTCGGCGCAACCGTGATCGGCACCGTCAGCAGCGACGACAAGGCGAAGCTCGCCAAGGCGCATGGCTGCGACCACGTCATCATCTACACGCGTGAGGATTTCGTGAAGCGCGTCGATGAGATCACCGGCGGGAAGAAGGTGCCGGTGGTTTACGACTCCGTCGGCAAGGACACGTTCCTGAAATCGCTGGATTGCCTCGCGCCGCTCGGCGTCGCCGCGCTGTTCGGTCAGTCCTCCGGTGCGGTTGAGCCCCTCAATCTCGGACTGCTCGCGCAGAAGGGGTCGCTCTACGTTACCCGGCCCACGCTGTTCACTTACGCCGCCAAGCGCGAGAATCTGGTTGCGATGGCAGGTGAGTTGTTCGACGTCGTCAAGTCCGGTGCGGTCAAGATCGAGGTACACCAGACCTATCCGCTGAAGGACGCGGCCAGGGCGCACGCCGATCTCGCCGCGCGCAAGACCACGGGATCGACCGTTCTCACGGTGTGATCTCCGGCCGGGCGGTGGCGCAGGCCGCTTGAGCCTGCGTCACGTCCGTTCGTGCTTGCGCAGGTCGCGGGCGTGATCGAGGCGAATCGCCTGGAGATCGACATCCTCGGGCGGGATCTGGGGCAGGGCGGCTTCCGCCAGGATCGCCTCGGTCACGTCCTCGACCGAGCTCTCCACGATCTCGTGGATGAACGAGATGTTCCGGTATTCACCCGAAGCTACGCGGGAGATGACCTCGCGCCTTGTGATCTCGGGATCGACGACTGCTTCGCGGCCTCGACGTCCGTAGTCGATCATCACGACGAAATACTGCATGAAACAACTCTGCCGCGCCCCTGTGGTCGGAGTGCGGCAGAGTATTTCCGAAAATCGGAATTAAGTCAAGGTCGATTTCCAAAAATCGGAAATCGGCGGCAGATCGCCTATTTGCTCTTCTTGCGCGGCCGGGCCGACTTGGCGCGCAGCCGCTCGAGTTGGCCCTTGGGCATGGAGAGGCAGATTTCTCCGACCCAGTCGAGCTTGACGCCGACGATCGGCTTGGCGTTGAAGCTGGTGAGATTGACGACGGAGGGGGATTTGCCCCGTTCGATGGTCTTCAGGTAGCGCTCGCCGGTCTTGAGCCGGACCACGGCCTCCTCGCCGTAGAAGCTCGACAGCGGATGGCGCTGGTCCTTGTAGACCACGATCACGTCGCCGCTCTCGTATTTGGGCAACATCGAATCGCCCACGATCTCGAATGCGACCGTTTCCTCCATGATCGGGAAGGGCAGAGCAATGTCGCCAAGCCCCTCCGGCGGGACCTGCTCGTAATCCGGCTCGATCACCGCGCCGGCGCCGACCCGGCCCATGATCGGCGCGAGATTGAGCTCGAGATATTCCATGATCGGCAGAATTTCCGAGGCCTTTACCAGACGCTCGCCGCCGAGGATCTCCGACACCGCGCCGGGACGTACGCCCATGGCCGCTGCCAGGCCGCCCTTGCTCTTGCCTGTCTTCTCCAGGCCTCGCTCGATCATCGCAACGTCCAACATGGTGATATCCCTCGATTGCCAATCGTTCCGCCTCTTGTAATCCGAAATTCGGAATTGATGCAATTATGAATATCAGAAATGTCGCTTGACTTTGACTTCGGAATACCGGAATGTGCGTTTCGTCGCCCGGTCGTGCGATCGGCAGAGACGCATCACAGGATAGCAGCATGGAACCGGGGCATTGGCCGTCGGAGCACTCCGACGCGCTTCGCGAGTATTTTCTCAAGGGAATGTCTTATGCGGAGATTGGACGACAGATTAATGCAAGGTTTGGAGCGGCTTACTCGCGCAATGCGGTGGCCGGCCGCGCCAAGCGGCTGGGGCTCATCGCGTCGGCACCGACGATGAGTCCGTCGATCGTGCCGTCTTTGCCCTCTGGAGCCTGTCTTATTTCCCAGCATCGCTCCGCGCTACCGAACCTGAACTTGCCGCCGAAATCCGCGCTGAAGCCGGCCGCCCCGCTCAAGTTGCGCTGCGTCGGCGTCCAGCCGCGCCTGATCTCGCTGGTCGAACTTGCGCCCGGCGACTGCCGTTATCCCTATGGCGGCGACAAGGACGGGGAGGCGATCACCTTCTGCGGCCATCCGCGCCAGCCGGACTCGAGCTATTGCACGCCGCATGCGCGCCTGACGCGCCGGTCTGGAGCTGCGTCAACCCGTGTCGCCGGTCCCGTCGTGCTGAGGTTGATCTCCGCTGCCTGACGGAGCCGGCGACCCATTCAATCGTCAATTTCTCAAGGAGTCTCCGAATGGCGCGTGCCCGACGCAACAAGTCCTACAAGTTGGCGAATATCCACGACCGGCGGTCACGCGATGTGCCGTTCAGTGCCGAGATGGTGGAAGTCGAGGTCGATAATCCCCTGGCCCTCGATCCCGGCGAGAAGATTGTCGCCATCCGCTCGATCCGAAGCGATCCGCTCGGCCGGTTGCACTCGCACCACCAGATCGACGAGGCGCAATATCGCGGCGGGCGCGCCTATCAGGACGATTGGGAGAGGGCGGAACGGGGCCCTCAAGCGATGGATCCGACCCGCGAATATGTCGACGGTGCGCGCGCGCGCGAGCCTGTCACCGAGAGCCAGCGCCAGGCGGTGCTGCGGCTGAATCGAGTGGAACGCGAGCTCGGCACCGACGGGGCGGCGCTGGTGCATGACGTGCTGGTGTTGGGGCTGACAATGGACCAGATCGGACAGCGCCGCGCCGTCCGCACCCAGCGCTGGAACGACTATTTTGCGCGACGTTTTCGTGAATGCCTGGAACGGTTGGCGCTGATCTACGGTTTTGCGACGGAAACCCGGACACAGCGTGCAGAGCGGCGCAGATGACGACGGTACGCCGGCGGTCTCGGCCGCCGGCGTACCGGTCTGCTGCTTACGGATGCGGTACGATCTGGTAAGGCGTCGTATAGGGCTCTACACGAAGCGAGGCGTTGGCCAAAAGCCCGATCCTGGCGGTCGGCGCCTGCTGCAATTCACCGTTCGGGCCGCGGTGCACGTTATACTGCCAGACCGTGAGATCACCCTTCTGTGCCAGTGCATGCGCAACCGCGCTCGCATCATTGCCGCCGAGCGCTTGAAGCTCCTCCGCCGAAAAGCCGACAACGATTTCGTCCTTGGTGGTGACGATCTTGAACAGGTTCATCTTGGTCTCCTGCGCCCATGCGCCTTGTATCGAGAGGGTGAGAAGCGCGACCGCGGCGCCCTTGATGAGATCGCAGCGAGAAAGCATGCTGTCGTCCTTTGGTGCTGACGCGCGCCCGAAGTCCATCAGCCAAGGCACCCGTGATCTGCGTGGCCGTTTCGCAACCACTTGGTCGCTCGCGCCTCAACAACGGTTCATGGGCGGAGATATATCGGGGCCGATGAACCTCAAGGCGAGGACCTGCGTCCAAGCGCCCAGAGATCGAGGGGATTCGTCAGATGAAATTGACCGGCATCGCTTGCCTTCTGGTGTCACTGGGTATCGCAGGCGGGGCCCTAGCCGCCGATCCGATCTACATCGGAAGCTGGACGTTCACGACCGCCGTGGTCGCGCCATGGGCCGATCCGCAACGCAAGCCTGACGACACCGAGCGGGCGCGCCTGATGGGACGGGCGGTCGTCTTCAAGGCGAGAGAGATCTCAGGGCCTCGTCCCTTTGCCTGTGCCAAGCCGCAGTACAAGGTGACGGATTATGGTCCCGACATGATCTTCCAGGGCGCATTCGACGAGATGCAACGTGCCGACAAGAAGGTTGATCCGAAGGCGATTGCCGCCTCCCTCGGCTTTACCGGTGCCGTGATCAAGACGCTGGAGACCGGCTGTGAGATTGACGTTCATTTCGTCGACGAAACAACGGCTGAGGTCGGACTCAACAATTACGTGTATACGCTGAAGAGGCGCTAATTCGCGTCCGCCAATGTCCGTTCACATTGGAAACATGGTGAAACGCCGCGCCGGTTGACATTGATCACGACTGTGCGCGTGATGGATGCCGCTTCTTGACGCAGGAGGGTGACGGCGGACCATATTCCTGTTATCGGGAATTGCCGTGGCGCGATGCAGTCGAAGCAGCGCTACACCACTGGTTGGGCTTGCCGGAAGGGTTGTTTCTTGTCATAGTTGCAACCTGCTGGGTTGAGCCTGTCCGTCCGGATATGTCGTTCGGCCCGCTAACCCTCCGGGTGCGCCGGCCAACAGTTCTGGTCAACAATGGCGTTCTGGACTCGAGCGGGGCCTCGACGACTGATCACAAAGGTCGATACTAGTCATGCGTGCGAGATTCATAGGTGCGAGATGAAGAACCTCAATTTCGCGGCTGAACTGCACCTTAAGCTCGGCGCGCCTGCCAGCGGCACCGTCGAAAGCCTGCGCCTGCTCCGCGCGTTCCTGAAGCTTGCGCCGCGACAGCGTTTCGAGGTGATCAAGCTCGTCGAAGACCTCGCCACCGAAGAAGTGCTTCCCGAGCGCCCCCTGTCCTGAGCCTGGCCGCGCGCCGGTGCTCCGCCTTCTCCTTCGCCTTCCCGCCGGATCTTGGAACGCCGGGCGCCGTTTGCCCGACGCTGGCCGCTGGAACGCGATCCGGCAAGTGTGCTATCCAGTTGGGAAAAAGGGAGGAGTGCGACCATGATCGAACCGAAGCTCGAAGTTCCGGCCGAACTGCGCGACCTGGCCGAGAAGACGATCGACCAAGCGGAAAAGGCCTTCGGCATGTTTTTCGAAGCCGCCACCAAATCGATGTCGTCGGTTCCAGGCGCCGGCACGGACGTGTCGAAGCAGGCGCTCGCTTTCACCGAGCAGAACATGAAGTCGGCGTTCGAGCATGCACGCAAGCTTGTTCATGCCACCGACCTGCAGGAAGCGATGCGAATCCAGTCCGAATTCCTACGCAGTCAGTTCACCAGTGCCGGGGACCACATGCGACAGATGACCGGCAGTTTCATGCAACCGGGCAAGGGCAAATCCTGATTCCTGGGATGCGCGCCGCGTGCCCGGAAATTGATCTTGCGTGGCGCGGCGATCCGCACTTCGATGCTCGCGCAGATCCATGATGGACCACCGAATGGTTCCCATTCGCCGTCCATCGTCCTTTCTGCTGATCCCTGCCGGTCCTCCGGCAGGGATTTGCACTTTGTGGCGAGTGTCGAAATGGGCCGGTGCTCTACGGACGCAGCGATCCGATATAGGCAGCGATGTCAGCGGCTTCGATCCGGCTGAGGGGAAAGTTCGGCATCTTCGGATGCGGGTCGAGCAGGAAGAACGCGAGCTTCTCTGGACTGAAGTCCGGCTTGCGCGCAACCGATGCAAAGGAAGGGACGTCGGCGCTCGCCGTGGTCTGGCCACTGGTCACGACATGGCAGCTTGCACACCAGCGCTTGGCGAGGTCAGCGCCGTGATTGGCGTCGGCGCCGAGAGCGCACGACGTACCGAAGCTCAAGGCCACGGCAAGCGGAAGGCAAATTCGCTTCAAATGTCGGTGCATCAGGCAACCTTCTTGCGCTCGCTTGCGGTCACCATGCTTATCCGCAACACGATCCTGGAAATTGGGAGAGATCGATGCGGGCGATGATCGACCGCAGCAGCCTTCGGGTGGAACGATAGAGATGCCGCACGAATCTCGGTGTCCTCGCGGCGGGCAGGCCAAGGCTTACCGTATCAAGGCTTTTCGTATCAAGGCTTTCGATGTAGTGCGACACGTACCTCTCCCAGCTTGGGAGGCCGTTCCTATCAAAGTCGGCCCGAAGCTGCCTTGATCTGCCGCAAAGGGTTCCCGGCTAATAGTCTCCGGGATTCATGATCATCGGGCTTTTTGTATCGGCCGGCGCGAGCGCGCTGCTGGCACTGTCACGCAGGAAGCGGTCCAGCGTCGCTTGGATCTTCTCCTTGACCGCGTCGGGACCGCGGTCGCTCATCTCGGTGTGCTGCGCGCCGGTATGAACGATGTCGATGCCGCGGGCCTTGGCCTCTTCCGGCGTGGGAAGTACGCCGGGGTCGGTCTGAAAATGCGAATCCTTGGAGCGGAACGACAGGATCTTCATGTTGTCGCTGAGCACGAAGGGTACCCGCAGATTGTCGAGTGTGATTACTTTCGATACCAGCTCCGGGTGCTGTTGGGCAACATACATGGATACATCGCCGCCATTCGAATGACCAACAAGGGTGATGTGGTCATAGTCGGCGTTCTCCTGCCGCCTCCTCAGTTCTCCCAATGTGAAGAGGATATTGGCCTCGCAGCGGATATAGACGTCGCGCCGGCCGACATATTGCTGACCGACATGGGTCATCAGCGGTGGATCACTGGGCAGGTCCTGCTGGATGCTGGCAACGAGATAGCCGCGCGCGGCGAGCACGTTGGCGAGGAAGGAGTATTCGGTGGCCTTGACGGTGTTGCCATTGCTGATGATGGCAAGCGGAAGCTTCCAAAGGCCGAGATTGGCCTTGGTCTCGTAATCGCGCCGCACAGCGATCTCGACCGAGATCGGCCGCTGGCGCGAGGCGTCGAGCAGGGTCAAAGTCTCATGGCGGATCGCGAACCGGCTGACGACGAAATATTCGCCGACGCCGAGGACGCAGAGAAACGCCAGGATTGCAAACACCCTCTTCATGGTTTCGTCCCAGATCACTTTCGGCTGAACATGGTCCTTGGGAACTCCCGGATCGAGCGATCGTGAGCAGGCTAGGGGATTAAATTTAGGCAAGTCTGTGAGCAAGGCCCTAAAGCGGCCGTATGCCGGGCCGTCGGGCGAAGCACAAGCGTCAGAGGCAGCCGGACTTGCCCCGTTCGGGGCAGAGGCGGAACGCACTCGACAGTGTGAACAGGAAGCGCGGGCTGCGGCGCTCATTGTCCGGCGCCCGGTAGCTTAGGGGGACGGCCACGCCGAGATCAGCCTGGAGATCATCCCACAGGAAGAACCGCGCGCCGGCTCCGGCTGATGTCAGCGACAGGCCGTTGCTTAGCGGGTAACCGTCGTTCCAGACTGCGCCGGCGTCTCCAAAGGCGTAGAGCTGGTAGCCGGTCCAGTAGCGGAAATTGAGCTTCTGGTCGAAGCGCAGTTCGAGCGAGCCGGCAAGACCGTTGTCGCCACTGATCTCGGCTGCGCCGTAGCCCCGGCCGAAGGCCGCTCCGCCGAGATAGAACTGCTGCGAGGTGAATAGAGGCCGCGACGCCGTCTGGCTTGCCGCAGAGAGCTTGAGCGACCAAGTGTCGTCGAGCGTCTGGTAGCGCGTGAACCAGAGGTTCAGCACCGAGAAGTTCGACGAAGCGCCGTCGCGGGACAACAGATCGTCGTCGAAATGCGAGGCGCCGAAGACATCGAGGCCCTGGCGATAGGTCAGAGTGGCGAAGTTGGTGCCGCCGAAGCGATCCTGGAGCCGGTAGTCGGCAGTCAGGCTCGCGGTCCTGATGTGGTCGTTGTACCACGGCCCGTAGAGGTCATGCTCGGACACGTTGCTGAAGGTCCCAGCCGCGGTGAGCGTCAGTGCTGACGATTGCGACATGAAGGGCACCGTGCTCGCCCGCACCTCGAATGCTTCGGTCGTGGTGATGTCGCTGTCGAGGCGACGGGCGTCGCCCGGCCGCACAGCGCTGTACAGTACGGAAGCGCCGAGGCGCACGCCGTCGACGCCGACGGGCGCGTCATAGGACAGTCGCGCAAAACCAAGCTCGCGCGGATCGTTCGCAATGGTCGAGAGGTTGACCGCCAGCGTATCGCCAGGCGTGAGATAAGAGTTGAACGCGCCGGTCGCATAGGTTTGCCACGGACCGACCGACGACGAGCCGAGATTGTCGAGGCCGAACGATGTGAAGACGTGCCAGGTCTTCAAATAGACGACGAGGCGGAAGCGGCCGGTCGGACCGCCGATCTCCTCCAGTGCGGTATCGGTGATCCGGACGCCTGGCCTGCCGTTGATGAGGAAGAGCTGGCGTTCGAGCGTTGCCAGGCGCGACGGCCGCTCAGCCAGGATCGGCTCGAGCATCGGCCGCACGCCGAACTGCTCGGCGCCTTCGCCCTTTAGCTCGGCCTGCACGATGGCGCCCTCGATTACCTGGATCCGGACGCGGCCATCGGCAATGTCCTGCGGCGGCACGAGGGCCCGGCTCAGGTGGAATCCGGCGGCGCGGTAGAGGTCGCTGATCGCACCGGCGATAGCGGCGAGGTCAGCCTGCGAGACCTGCTTGCCGAGATAGGACTGATAGGCTGCGGCGATGCGATCGGAGGAGACGGCGTGGGCGCCGCTGATATTGACGCCGCGCAGCACGAATTGCGGCTTCGTATCTCCGCCAGTATTGTGCTGGCCGACCGTCGGCAGCTTGACCGGAGGACGGCTGAGCGATTCCTGCTCGGTTTGGTTTTCAAAGTGTTTCTCGGGTTGGCGCGGATCAAAACCCGGCTGGTTCGCCTGTTGAGCGAACGCCTGCGAAACTCCCGTAAAAATCGGTGCCACCAGCACAAGCGCGGTAAGAAGGTGCCGCTTCTCAACGCGCGCAGCAAACCGCCCTCCGTAGTTCGACGGGGAAGCTCCCAAAAACCGGTAAGGGGTCGTTAGCCACATGATTTTTCTTAGTTTTTTATGGTCAATGATTGGTTAATGCGGCCGCTCGGCTTGCCGGCTCCCGCTAATCCTCTCTTGAGTGATTTTGGATACGCCTCGGGTCTCGCTGTAACGCAGACTGAGGATCGAATGCTGGGCAGAGTTGGAATGCGGTGCGCCTTCGTGGCGGCCCTCATCCTGGGAACGGCATCCGGTGCGTCAGCTGCGGATGACGGCGTCTGGTCGGTCAGCAAGTCCTCGGGCGAGGTCTGGCTTGCCACCAACGGCGCCCAGCAGGTGTCGCTGAACCAGGAGGAGACGCTGAAGCCGGGGGATACCATTCGCACCGGGCGTAACGGACGCGTGCTGCTCGTCCGCGGCGAGGAAACGATCCTGATCTCCCCGAACTCGGTGGTCGGCCTGCCAGCCGAGAAGAAGGAGGGCCTCTCGACCACCATCATCCAGCAGGCGGGTTCGATCCTGCTCGAGGTCGAGAAGCGCAACGTCAAGCATTTCGAGGTCGAGACGCCCTATCTCGCCGCCGTCGTCAAGGGAACGCAGTTCAGCGTCACGGTGGCTGCGGGCAGCACCAAGGTCGGCGTGCTCCGCGGCCAGGTTGAAGTCTCCGATTTCAGGACGGGACAGATCGCCCAGATCATGCCCGGACAAGCCGCCGCCGTCTTTGAGCACGGCAAGCCCGGCCTCAATCTGTCCGGTGCCGGGACATTCAATCCGATCGAGCACGGCAAGCCGCGCGCCTCGACGATCGAGCGTGTCCCCGTGCCGAAATCGGGGCTGTCCGCACCGCGCAATGCTGCGAACGGTCATGCGATCCACGCACTTGGTCCGATCGACAGGGGGACCAAGGCGACCGGCGGGCCGGCGCAATCGCATCAAGCGGCCGGAGGTCAGGCGCCGAAGGGCGGCGTCGCGCGCATCTCGAGTTCGCTCGGCGAGGTCAAGCTGAACTTCCACAAGGTCACGAATGGGCTCGCTCACGGCGGCGTTGCATCGGGCCGCGTGCGCAACGCGAACGCCAGCACCGGGACCGAGACGGTCTGGAGCGATACCAAGGCCAGCACGACGGCTGCTGCCGCCAATAGCTCCAATGTAACGGCCGTCACCGCGAGCAGCAGTGCATCCGCGGCCATCGCCGCATCGACGTCGTCAAGGGTGACGACGACTGTGGCGAACACCGCGGGTTCAACCGGTGACGTGTCCGGCGGAAGCTCGGGGAGTGGAAGCAGCGGGACTGGTGCGACCGGCAATGGAAGCGGCGGCATCGGCAACAATGGCAACAACGGCAATGGGAATAACGGCAACAGCGGTAACGGCAACAATGGCCATCACTATGGCTGGTATTGGGGTCGGGGCCATCACTAGGACCGTGCCGCCAGCATAGTGGGAGCACTTGGCGGCGGGTACCGCCAGTGCGGGGAAGCAAAGTGAAACGTCATCGACCGCATATCCTTGTCGTGATTGCGCTCGCGGTCGTGCTGTCCACGGGATGGCATGGCGCACTTCGCAACGCGCTCACCGATCTGCGGTTCGCCTGGCAGTCGCGCGCTGCCAGCGGGCATGTCGTCGTGGTGGCCATCGACGCGCCCTCGATCGACCAGATCGGGGTGTGGCCTTGGCCGCGCCGGTTCCACGCGGAGCTATTGCACAGGCTCGAGGCTGCCGGGGCGCAGGACGTAGCCTTCGACGTCGATTTCAGCACGCCATCGGATCCGGCCTCGGACGAGGCCTTCGTCAAGGCGCTTCGGGAGGTTGGCGGTTCGACGATCCTGCCATCCTTCAAGCAGCCAGCTCCGAATGGTGGCGCGGCTCACGTCAATCGCCCCTTGAAGCCGTTCAGCAACCAGTCATGGCCGGCTGTGGTCAATGTCGCGGTCGAATCTGATGGCCTCGTTCGTCGCTATCCGGTCGGTGAGAAGCTCGGCGACGCCCAGATACCGTCGATGGCCGTCGTGCTGGCCGGACAGGATGCCAATCGGCGGCCGCCCTTCCTGATCGACTTCAGTATTTGGGCGAGCTCCATTCCGAGTGTCTCGTATGTCGACGTCCTGCGCGGCGATGCTGCAACTCTTGACAAGCTGAGAGACAAGAAGATCATCGTGGGGGCTACAGCGCTCGAACTGGGTGACCGGTTCAGCGTTCCAAATGGCAAGATCATCTCTGGGCCTATCCTCCAGGCGCTGGCGGCGGAATCCATTCTCCAAAGCCGGATGCTGCGCTGGACCTCCGATATCGGCATGATCATTGGCTTGGGCCTGGTCTGCCTGCTGATGATGTATTCGTGGCGCCGATTTGCACCGGGTGTCCGCGTCGCAATTTTGATCGCAGCCGGGGCGGCCGTCGAACTGGCTGCTGCCCTCGTTCAGGCAAGATGGCCCTTCATCATCGACACGTCGCTATTCCACATCGCGATCATCGCCTATTTGACGGCGATTGCGCTCGACGAGATCGATTTCCGCAGTCTGCTGGGACGAATCGCCGAGAGCCGCTTTCATCGCATTGCGATGTCGCTCGGCGATGGTCTCGTCTGCACCGACGAGGATCACCGGATCACGGTGTGGAATCCCGGCGCCAGTGCAATCTTCGGCTATATGCCGACCGAGATCATCGGGCGTCCGTTCGAAACGCTGTGTGCAGCGCCGGCCGGTGCCAGTGCAAGGCCGTTCTCCATGGGCGATGCCGCGCGCCAGGCTTTGTTGGTTCCAGGTGGGGCCGTCGTTGTCGAGTTCGAAGGCCGGCGCAAGAACGGTGAAACGTTTCCCGTCGAAGCAAGCTTCTCGGGTTGGCAGGGAACGGATGGCTTCCAGTACGGGGCGACCCTGCGCGACATCTCGGTGCGCAAGCGCGAGGCGGAGCGTGTCAAATATCTAGCCGAGCATGATGCGCTGACAGGTCTCGCCAATCGCAGCACGCTGCATGCGGAGCTCGCCAGCTTGATCGCGGCGGCGGAGCGGCGGTCTTCCGAGGTCGCGCTGCTCGTGCTCGGGCTCGACGGCTTCCAGCAGATCAACGACATGTTCGGACACTCGGCCGGTGATCTCGTGTTGCGGGCCGTGGCTGACCGTCTGAAGGCCGAGGCAGGAATCGGAGCGATTGTCGCGCGGCTCAGCGGCGACGAATTCGCGATCGCGCTTGATTGCGCAGAGGCCGGCGCGCCGATCGCCGCCTTCATCGAGCGGATCGCACGCGCGTTCGAGGCGCCACTTGTGACTGGCACGCGACAGCACCGCGTCCGGATCAGCATCGGCGTCGTCATCTATCCGGAAGGCGGGCATAACGCTGACGATCTCCTGAGCAACGCCCACCTCGCGCTGACCAAGGCAAAGTCGACGCGGCGCGGCGGTCATGTGATCTTCGAGAATGCAATCAGGCAGGAACTGGAGAGCCGGCTCACGCTGGAAAGCGAACTGGCGCTTGCTGCAGACCGCGGCGAGTTCGAGCTGTTCTACCAGCCCCAGGTTCGCCTGGTCGACGGCAGGCTGGTCGGGGCCGAAGCGCTCATCCGTTGGCGGCATCCCGTGCGCGGCTACGTTTCGCCCGGAGAGTTCATGCCGGTCGTCAACACCTCGGCCCTGTCCGATCGGATCGCGAGCTGGGTGATGGAGACCGCCTGTCGTCAGGCGCGGGCGTGGGAATTGTCCGGCAACAGCGTGCGCGTCGCGATCAATCTCTCGCCGTCGCAGCTCCATTCCGGCGATCTCGCGCATTCGGTTGGAGCCCTGCTACAAGCGACGGGGCTCGCACCCTCGCTGCTCGAGCTCGAGGTCACCGAGGACATCCTGCTGCATGACGAAGACCGCGTGCTCGACTTGTTCAAGCGGCTTCAGGAGCTCGGCGTCCGCATCCTGTTCGACGATTTCGGCACCGGCTATGCGAGCCTGAGCTATCTGAAGAAGTTTCCGCTCGACGGGCTCAAGATCGACCGGTCGTTCGTGCTCGATCTGCTCGCCGATTCCGACGATGCCGCGATCGTCGGCTCGACCATCGGCCTCAGCAAACAGCTCGGTCTCACCGTCGTCGCCGAAGGAATCGAGAACCGCGCCACGGCCGATTTCCTCGTCAGCATGGGATGCGAGGAAGGGCAGGGCTATTTCTTCGGCCGTCCGATGCAGGCGCAAGCATTCGAGCGGCAGTTCCTGGCGGCCGAGCGGGCCGTCGTGGACGCCGCCTAGCCTTCCGCGTAGTCCCGTCACGAGCGCCGGCGCGCCATCACGACGCCGAACAGGAAGGCCACGAAGAGACTGGCCAACGGGGCCTCGCGCGTGATCGCCGCAACTGTCGAGAGTGGTCGGCCGGGCTTTCGCGCTTCCTCGATCGCGGCTGTGAGACGGTCGACGGCTGCATGCAAACCGCCGGCGACTTCGCTGATCGTGCGGGACACATCCGTCGCTGCGTCGATGGCGCGCTCGGCCATGCCGGGTTGGGGAGTGGGCTGCGGTATCTCCGTGCTCAAGCGCGCGAACTCCAGGTCAGACAATGTGATGAGGCCGGCACCTTTGGCTAACCGCGCGAGCGCTCGCTGCTGAACAGCGGTCTGACGACCTTTGGCTATCCGCGACAGGCGCCATGGTCTTACGGCGGGTGCCGGCCTTGGATGTGCAATTCGGCGCGCGGGATTTTGTTCCTGCGGACGATCCCCGTGCAACGATGGATGCGAATCTCTGTTAGGCTGGCCGAACCTTGCTGATCTCGGGAGATAGCCGTGACCGATCGTACCATGACGGATCGAGCCCGGCGCATCGCCTTGCTGGGCGCGCCCATCGATATGGGAGCTTCACAGCGCGGCACCCTGATGGGCCCCGCGGCGCTGCGCACCGCCGGCCTCACGACACTGCTCGAAAGCCTGGAATTCGAAGTCGTCGACTACGGCGATCTCTCCGTGGCCGAGATCGCAGACCTTGCTGACAGGCCGCCCGAAAAAGCCAATCACTACCGCGAAATTCAGCGCTGGACGCGCGTGCTGAGCCGCAGAGGTTATGAGATTGCGAAAACCGGCGCGCTCCCGATCTTTCTCGGCGGCGACCACACGCTGTCCATGGGCTCGGCCAATGCGATGGCGCGTCATTGGCAGGAGCGCGGGCGTGAGCTGTTCGTGCTCTGGCTCGATGCGCATGCCGATTACAATACGCCGGAGACGACGATCACCGCGAACATGCACGGCATGTCGGCTGCCTTCCTTTGCGGCGAGCCGGGCCTCGACGGCTTGCTAGGCGACGATCCGCGCGTCTCGATCGATCCTGACAGGCTCGATCTGTTCGGCGCGCGTTCGATCGACAAGCTCGAGAAGGAGTTGATGCGCACCCGCCGGATCAGGGTTGTCGACATGCGCCAGATCGACGAGTTCGGCGTCGCCGTCTTGATCCGGCGTGTCATCGAGCGGGTCAAGGCGAGCAACGGCGTGCTGCACGTCAGCTTCGACGTCGATTTCCTCGATCCATGTGTGGCGCCAGGTGTCGGCACCACGGTGCCGGGCGGGGCGACCTATCGCGAGGCGCATTTGATCATGGAGCTGCTGCACGATTCCGGCGTGGTGGGATCGGTCGACATCGTCGAGCTCAATCCGTTCCTCGACGAGCGCGGCCGCACCGCCCGCACCGCGGTCGAACTGATCGGCAGCCTGTTCGGTCAGCAGATCACCGACCGGCCCACGCCAAGCAATGCCATCGCGCCGGGCGAGTGAAGCGCGAGCCGGTTGTGCATCGCCAAAGAACGCAACTGCTGTCGTGGCCGCCGAATTTAGATCAGTCCTGATCGAAATCGCCCGCTTTTGAAATAGCTGCGAATTGCAAATCCGCTTCGCGGAAGGTTTCATGCATGTCCGGCTTCAGCCGAGGGCCCGCAATGAGCAGCACGATAGACGCCGACGACAAGTCCGCGCGAACAACACGCCGTCGCTTTCTGCAGGCGGGCACTGTGGTGGCGGGCGGCGCCGTTCTGGGGGCAAGCGCCGCGGAGACGGATAATCTTCCACCCAACGGTCCTGCGTGGATGAAAGCGCCGGGCGAACCGATGGGAAGCCAGCCCTACGGCAGGCCATCGCCGTTCGAGAAGGGCGTCGTCAAGAACATCTCGAAGAGTCTCAAGCAGTATGCTTGCGGCAGTCAAAATGCCGAACCGCGACAGGTTCGTCGGCGATTCACGCCCCGACGTGAAAAAGTGAATGCGCGGAGACGATCGAGTTCCGGACGCTGGCTCGGAACTTGCTTGGGTAAACGCGGAACTCGCGGGAAGCATTTGAATTAATCTGCGAGAGGAAAAAGTGTGGATCTTTCGATGGCAACTGGTCGCTTCGCAAACTCAATGTCCTCAGCGCTTCGCCATCCTGGCGTGATCGCGTTGATTGTGGCCGGCTTGACGATTGCTGCGATGTTGATCGTCGATCACGGGCCATGGAGCCGCGCCAAGACGCAGCCGGCTCACGTCGCGATGTATGCGACGACGGGCGAAGCCGCGCACGCCGTTGGTGCCAGGGTGCTTCCGACCGAGCCGAAATCGCCGGTCGAGCCGGAGCGGCCGGGGCCGAAGACGTCCCCGACCGTCAATCCCGTGACCCCGTAGTGCAGATCAGCTCTTGCGGCCGTAGTTGAGAAGCCCGCCGCTTGTTTTTGGCGGATGCGCACGCAAGGCTTCCTCGTTCGGCTCAGTGCCCCAGCCGGGCCGGTCAGGAATGACCAGATGGCCGTTCTGGATCTCCGGCTCATGCGTGAAGAGCTCGCGGTCCCAGGCGAGACGATCGATATCGATCTCCATGATGCGCAGGTTCGGCACCGCGGCGCAGAAATGCGCGTTCATCATCGAGCAGAGATGACCGTAAAAATTGTGCGGGGCGACGTTGATCTCAAATGCTTCGGCGGTGCCTGCGATTTTCATTGATTGCCAGACGCCGTTCCAGGGCGTGTCGATGATCGCGACGTCCATCGCCTGCTCGTGGAAATAGGGTAAGAATTCCCGCAGGCCCAATAGCGTCTCGCAAGACGATATGGGATGCGGGCTCTGCCTGCGGATATAGCCGAGCGCTTCCGCATTGAAGCTGTCGATCTCGATCCAGAACATGTCGAGATCCGCGATGGTTCGCAGGATCTTCAGATAGCCTTCGGTCTTGGCGTTGAAGTTGCAGTCGAGCAGGATGTCGACGTCGGGCCCAGCGCCATCGCGGATCGCTTCGAGATGCATGCGCAGGTCGCGCAGGATCTTGCGATCGACGTTTATCTCGGGCGCGAAAGGAGAACCGAAGCCTGGGCGCCAGCCGGTCGGCTTGCCGTCGTCATAGGAGAAGATGTTGGTCTTGAGTGCGGTGAACTTCTTCTCGCGCACCTCGCGCCCCATCGCCTTGACGCCGTCGAGGTCTTCGATCGGTGGCTTGTACCAGGACGGGTGATTGATCCGCCACGTCGCGCAATGCGACCAGTAGACCCGGATGCGATCGCGGATCTTACCGCCGAGGAGTTCGTAGCAGGGCACGCCAAGGCACTTCGCCTTGGCATCGAGCAGCGCATTCTCGATCGCGCCGAGCGCCTGCGCGACCACGCCGCCGGCGGCGGGCCGCGTCGCCGCGAACAGCTCGGCGTAGATGCGCTCATGCTGGAAGACGTTCTGCCCGATGACCCGGGCGGACAGGCGCTGGATCGCGGCGCCAACGCCGGGCGAGCCGAAGCCCTCGTCGAACTCGCTCCAGCCGACGACGCCGTCTTCCGTCGTCAGCTTGACGAAGTGGTAGTTTCTCCAACCGGCATCGCAGGCGAGAATTTCGAGGCCTGTTGCTTTTGATGATTTGGTCATGTCGCTCCCTGTCGCCCGGCTGTGCGTGTTTTTTTCTTGTGGCTCGGACGTAAGCCCGGCCCCAGCCGCAATTGTTAGGCTAACGATCGAACACAGTGAAGCCCGCCAGGGTGCGGCGGGAAGCGCCATCCGGTCTTTTGCGCGGGAAAACCTCGTGGAATTTGTTGGGATAGTCATGATCGTTCCCGGGATCGTCGCGAAATCGCTCGAGGCCCTGACGTTTTTGGCCACAATCGGAGCCGATCCTGGCTGCATGCAGTTCTTGGCCATGATTTCGATCCTGGCGCTTCTCACGATGAGTGGGGCCGCCATTTCAGATCAGTTTCTGACAGCCGATCAGCACGTCGCGCAAGGGGTGGAATAGCGCGGCGGGCGAGGGCGCTTTTTTGTCTTTGGGGGAGACAACGATGCTTTCGGTAGACCAGTTCCTGCGGTTCATCAGCGTGCCGGCCGTTCTTGCGGCCTTCATCATCGCCTCGCAGATCTCGGCGGCGCTGTCGCCGGTCTAGTCGCCGATCACGGACGAGCCCAGCAAGGCGAGGACGGCGAGCGCCATCAGCGCGGTGCCTAGCCAGCCCAGCGCGATCAGCCATGAGCGAGCCCTGAAACGGCCCATGATGGCGGCGCTCGAGACGATCAGCATCATCATCGCCATGACGGGAACGGCGACAATGCCGTTGAGCACCGCGCTCCACACCAGCATCCGGATCGAGTCGATCCCGGTGAAGCCGAGACTGAAGCCGATGATCGTCGCCGCGGCGATGATGGTATAGAAGCCAACCGCCTTCTCGGGCTTTGCTTCCAGCGTGGCGCGCCAGCCGAAAATCTCCGCAACGCCGTATGCTGCCGAGCCCGCCAGCACCGGGATCGCCAGGAGGCCTGTGCCGATGATGCCGAGCGCGAACAGCGCGAAAGTGAAGTCGCCGGCGAGCGGCCGCAGCGCTTCGGCGGCTTCCGTTGCCGAACTGATCTTGGTGACGCCATTGGCGTTCAGCACCGCCGCCGTGGTCAGGATGATGAAGAAGGCGATGCAATTGGAGAACAGCATACCGACGATCGTGTCGGCCCTGATGCGCGCGATCTCGGGATCGCCGCCGCTCTGAAGATCGCGCAGCGGCTTGTCGCGCCTGCCCTGGTTCATCTCTTCGACCTCCTGCGAGGCCTGCCAGAAGAACAGATAGGGGCTGATGGTGGTGCCGAGCACGGCAACGACCATCATGAAATAGTCGGCGCTGACATTGGCCTTCGGCCATACCGCGGCGAGCAGCGCCGTGCCCCAGGGAATCTTCACGGTGAAGGCGGTCACGACATAGGCGAACAACGTCAGCGTCAGGAATTTCAGTACCGGCGCGTATCGGCGGTAGGGCAGGAAGACCTGGAGCAGGGTCGAGCCGGCCGCGAAGATCAGCGCATGCTCGTGGTTGAGGCCGCCGATCACCAGCGAGAGCGATTCCGCCATCGCGGCGATGTCGGCGGCGATGTTGAAGGTGTTGGCGATGACGAGCAGGGAGACCAGCGCCATCACGATCCAGCGCGGCCCGAGCCGCATGACGTTGGCCGCGAGGCCCTTGCCGGTGACCCGGCCGATCCGCGCGCTCACGAGTTGAATCGCGATCATGAATGGCAGGGTCAGAAACACCGTCCACAGCAGCCCGAAGCCGAATTGCGCACCGGCCTGCGAATAGGTGGCGATGCCCGACGGATCATCGTCGGCTGCGCCGGTGACGAGGCCGGGACCAAGCCGCCGCAACAGCGTCGGTCCAGACTGCGCCGGCGCGGCGGAGTGGTCGTTCTCGGCGGGGCGGTGTTGCGATCGGTTCGACAGGGCTGATGTTCCGGAATTGCGAATTTGCCCGTCAATTGCGATCATGGCTGCAAAGTTCCATCGCGGGCGAGCGTCGCGCGGTCTGCTGAAGCGACCGGTCCCTCATGCGTTTGACACGTCGGGCAAAACACCAGTAGATTTCTATCATCACAGAACTCGTCGAGCCCGCGCTGTCGCCAGTCGCGGGCTTTTCTTGTGCGGTCGCCTCGCTCCACCTTGCAACGAGTCTCGGGTTCTTGGCGGGTGCGTGAACCAGTTGCGTATGGCACGTTGAAATCGAAGGGAGTGCCATGAGCCGCCGGCGAGGTGTTCATCCCCTGAGCGATCGCGTCCGCCTGCTCGGGACGATTTGCGTTAGGGGAGTCGCGAAGGTTTCGTCGATGACAAGGCCGGTCGCGAGCGGGGCCCTTGGGAACGGTCGGCTCATCGCGGCGTTTGTCCCGTGCAGCACGAGGAAAGCGCCATGGACAGTCTGACGAAGCGCGAGCAGCCGGACCGCAGCAAGATCAACATGCACGAGGCCTTCGAGGTCAAGTACTGGACGCACGCGCTCGGCGTGTCGAAGGAGGAGCTGAAAAAGGCCGTCGACAAGGTCGGCAATTCGGCCGCCACCGTCCGCAAGGAGCTCGCTGGGCAGCGTATTTAGCTGAAGGGCTTTGTGGGCCTGTCATCGTGCTCGCGGCGCTGATCTATCCCATGCTGCGTAGCCACGACCGCAGCCGCACCGAGCGCCATGTCGCCGCCCGTATCGTGCGCGAACGCTAGAAGCAGAACGAGACGTGGGACTTCACCGGAGGAACGAGAAAGGCGGAGGGACGTTTTGTCGACAGGAGGAAGCACCGATGAAAGCGACGGCTCTTGTTCTGGCGATCCTGCTGGCCATCCCCGCCGGCACCGCCTCGGCTCACAGCGCCAAGCGACACCATCATGGCTGGTCGAATTCGATGAACATGATGCGCGGTCCCGGCCGCACCGCTGCGCGAACCGATCCGAACGGGACGGCTAGCGGCCCGACGAGCGTCAGCGGTACCGGCTCGTCGAAATTCGGCGGCCAGATTCCGGGATCGAGCGGCGCTACCCGGCAGTAGGCCTGGCGGAAGCTTCAACGATGCAGCTCGGCCTCGAGCGGGGCGGGGATTTCGTCCTACTTGATGCTGACGAACATGCCCCAAGCCGCGGCCAGCGTCGCGCCGGAAAAGACGATCAGCGGGTTCTCGCAGAACGAGCTGCCATAGGTGCACATGGTGACGCCGAACGAGCCGATCTCGTGATGGCTCGCGGAGTAGAACAGTCCCGACAGCACCAGCAATGCAGCGGCGACGTAGTACATCGGTCATCTCTCCGAAATTGTCCCGATTGCGTCTGGGCAAGGGGCATGTCCCAGCATGGCGCGAAGAGATTTCATTTCGCCGAATTCGTTTCGCTGCATTTTAGATAAAGTTTGACCCGCCGGGCAAAACACCGGCAAGATGGCAGCATAGGGTGTCTGCCCGTTGCGAATGTCGGCTTCTGGAAGCGGACGAAACGCCGGGCGGATTCTATCGCTTTCGGCTCGCTTGTGGATGTGCGGTGGGCGGCGGTCAAAAGCAGCACAAGGGCGCGAGGTATGGGGACCTAGCGCCCTTGCACGCCCAATCGTCGGTTGCCCCGAGTGTGAGTTCTTGGGGATCGCAGGGCAACCCACGAACGCCGGCTACCGGGACGAATCATTACCTCACGCTGTTGTCATGATTGCGGCGCTTTTCGATTTTGGCACAAACTGCACATCACCGCGGCCCGATCGCGGAGTACTGTTCAACCGATCGGCGAAGCGCCGCGTGACTATTCTTGTCTTGGGGACGCTGCCAGTGATCCTCATGGCGGTCCTCGTTGTGATGTTCTGACAGAACATGCGCGATCCACATGCAGTTGGCACGATCGTTGATGTGTTGCGGTGGACCTACGGCGACGACCAGGCGCGCCTGCTTCTCCGCGACGGCATAAGCGTTGAGGCACTGATCGGTGCACTGCTGTCCGGCCCGGTGAGCGAACGTGACGTGGCGCGGCTGATAACCGCCGCGCTGGAGTCGGGTGACTTCGAGATGACGCCGGATTTCACCACGCGTCCCTCGCATCTGAAATTCATCTACGATCCGCCGAACTCTTTGCGGGTGGTCGATATCGTCATGTTGACTGAATCGCAGACATTTTCGAGCGGCGACATCTGGCTGCGTCTGCGGGAGGTCTAGCCTGCCGGCTCAACATTGAGGCGTTCACGATCGGTGTCGGGGCAGCTACCAGCCGATAGGTCCTTCCGATGTCAGCTTGTGATCCTGCCGACATCAGCGCCTGGGTTCAACCGGAACAGAGAGCCTGCGGGAGTTTTGGGCTAGCGCGGATGTCTTGATCGCTTGAGTTCGGCGACCTGAAACTTCCCGCCGGCGAGCAGGCTGGTGCAATACCACCAGGCTCTATTGTTGTCCCAGCCCAGGAAGACTTTGGTCTCCTTGCACTCCGCGTAGGATTTGTAGGTGAGTGTGTCTGTGCACGTTGCCGAGAAGGTCGAAAAATACCCTCCCGACTCGCTACATCCAACCCAAGGGGCGTTCCCGGATTTGAAGCTCGTTGCGCAACCACCGTTGCAACTGCTGCTGGCTTTCTCCAGCGTGGCAAGCCTCCCTAATACTGAATTTGGCGCAGCCGATGGCGTTCGAGCGGCTGCCGATGGCGTTTGTGCGGTTGACGATGTCCGGCGAGATATCCCTGTGTTTGCCGCCGGGTTCGGCCGATGTGGCCTTGCCACCTGCTTCGGTGCTTCGACCGTGACAGGGGGAATCTGGGCGCCGGAGCCCGCTGTAGTTTGCGACGCTGCCGGGCCGCACGGCAAGACAGTTGACAAGACAGCGACTGACAGGACGGCGAGGGCTGAGGGCGCGGCAAAGCTTGACGACAATGTCATGACCATGTCCTATCGAGGACGGACACGCCGTCCCAATGTGTACACGTTACCTCACCACGAGACAGACAGCTTGCACGCGCACAAGGGTGGCGCTGCTGGTTGCATAGTGCACTCAATGCAAGTTTATTGCAACCTCAAGCTGCTCCCGATGGAGCGCCCGCTTATGGGCCATAGCCGACAGTGCGCTGCGCCGAACGTGTTCTCTCCGTCGGACACTGCGGGGAGTGACTAAGATAACAGCACGACTCGTTGAGGTGCTCGCAACCGTTGTAATCTAGCGCTTAGGAGAGGTGAGTGCTCCATGTTTTCGAGCGTAATTCCGTAGCTGTTTGGAATGACTACAGTCGCCCATAACACAGCCAGGTCCCCCATTCATTCTTCGATTATAACCGGCGCTGCGGTCACCGACATATTTGTACTCAAAGGCAGCCGCATCATTGATTGTGGCGACGAAAACCGTGGTGGCTCCAATCAAGTTCAAGATGATAAACGAGAGCTGTATGCGAGCAATTGTACTTGCCATGGAGGCCTTTCAAGTTAGCAAGTTGCAACTTTGGCCCATGGCAACTGGTTCTGTCAAATCTCCGCCATTGCGAGCGAGACTTGAACGCCTGTCTGCCGTTCTGATGACAGAGAACAGGCGTGACGTCCGCCTCCGGCCGATTGTGTTGGAAAAGTCGAGAATGCCGCGTCAGAGTCGAAGCAGTCGCCCCACGTCCCGAAGCGCCATGCGCACCAGCGGCTCCTGGAAAATTGGTCACAACGCCTGAGAGAACTTTTTCAGCACAATGGGTCCCGAGCAAATGCTGCCTCGTCGCGGGCTGATCTGACGGACAAGACCGGTAACGTGTGGCGCGTCGCCGCCTCGACGAAACACGCCTGAAACATTGCTGAAACCAGATTGTCCTGAACGCCGTGCCCGCTGGTCCCGACCAACGGAGCGAAAAGGAGACAAGTGATGATCCAGGTCGGTTCGAAGGAAGAAGTCGCGTTGCTGCTGGCGCTGTTCGGCACGCACACTACGCCGGTCAAGCGGCCGAAGCCGAAATCCGCGCGCGGTTGAGAGCCGATGCCGGGTTTGGCAGATTGCCAGAGCCTCTTGCGTCTGCTGATCGCAAGGGGAGATCCGGGAGCGATCCCGCTCGCGGAAGGCGCCATCGATCAATATCTGAACATCACGCCGGTCGGCCTCCGCGGGCGCGGCCTGCGCGTGCTCCAGCGTGATGCGCTCGACCAACACATTGCCGCGGTCGGCGTGCAGCGCTCGTTTGCCGAGACGGTGGACGCCTACATCGTGCGCAAGCTTGCGGAGGAGTGACGCCGGCGTTCTCGCCCCGGCTGTAATCCAGTTCAAATGCCGATCCTGCTCATGCCGCTAGGTTAGAACCGGATCGCGCGCCCTTCAGGCGCACGCGGAGCTGCCGATGATGACTGCACTTGCAAAGGCAATATCCCGCGCAACGGGGGCCAACGTCGAGGTCGAGACTCTCAAAGTGCTGGTGATCTTCTCGGGGGCGGGCCTGCTGCTCTCCCTCGTGGCCGCGATGATCTACGCAACATATCTCGGCGTCGCACTGGACTGACTTTCGCGCACGGCGAGCCGCTGTTCATCTGCCGGTGCTCCGCTGTTCATTCGGTCTCGCCCGCTGAGCCGGACGATGGCCACGAGGCCATGCGACGCGATCAGTCCGGGAGTTTCAGGTGCAGGAACTGATTGAAGGCGCTCGGCAGGTAGTCGGCGAAGGCCTTGCCGTTCACGAAGCCATGCTTGCGGTACAGCGCCAGCGCCGGTTCGAACGCCGGGCCGCTTCCGGTCTCGAGGCTCAGCCCGGTTAGCCCGCGCGCCTTCGCTTCATCCACGATGTGGTCCAGCAGCAGCGCCGCGACGCCCCGGCGCAGATGATCGGGATGGGTCCGCATCGACTTCACCTCGCCGCTGCCGTCGCCGAGCTCCTTCAGCGCGCCGATGCCGACCACCTCGCTTCCGTCGCGCACCGACCAGACCGTGACACCGGGCGCCTGCAGTCCGGAGAGGTCGAGCGCGAAGACGCTGCCCGGCGGCGAGCTCGCGTGCATGCCGGCGAGGTGGAGGGCGAGGAGGCGGCGGGTGAGCTCGCTGGTGAGGTCGTCGACGTGGATTTCGAACATGGGCGGGCTCGGGTCCTTTGCAGGGCGAGCCGGACTTTCGCGCATCATGCAGAACATCAAAAGAGCGAAGTCCAAAGCAAATGGGACAAAATTGTTTCCGACACAACGGACAATCCCGTGTCTGCCAATAACTTCATCCAGGCGGGCTATCGGCTCTACGAACCCGAGGTGCCCTGGGCCTGGTCCCATACGCTCTATTGGCGAAGGTCGCTTCGCTGAGCAATGCGAGCAGGTTTCCCGCGATGCGGAACGTGACTTTCGTAAACTGGAACGGCGCGCGAGACGAGGCGCAGCTTCAGTAGCCCCAGAATGCTCGACAGCCCGGCAAGCTAGATGGCTGTCGGGCCGTTTTTCCATTTCAGATGAGGTTAGTGAAGCACTTGCGAAGTCGGCGGCGCCGGGCTTTAAGTTTGCTCCTGCAGGAAATTCGGCGACCATAAGCCGATGTAAGGGAGCGCTGTCGATGTCCACCAAGCCTCAATTGCCGGAACGTTCGCCCCGGGCGACGGGAGGCCCAACCGCACTCGATGATCTGCTCGTCATCGACTTTACGCGGGTCGTGGCGGGGCCAGCCTGCACGCAGACACTTGCCGACTTTGGCGCGCGCGTCATCAAGATCGAAAATCCGGACGGAGGCGACGACACTCGCGCTTATGAGCACGCCGAGATCGGCGGCGAAAGCGCGGCCTATCTCAGCCTGAACCGCAACAAGCGAGGCATTGCACTCGACCTTGCCGTGCCGGAGGCCCGCGCGATCGCGCTGGATCTGATCCGCAAGGCGGACGTGGTCGTGGAGAATTTTTCGAGCGGGGTCATGAAGAAATTCGGCCTCGACTATGAGGCGGTCGCGCCGCTCAATCCGCGTCTGGTCTATTGCTCGATTTCCGCCTATGGACGGACCGGCCCGTTCGCCTCGCGGCCCGGCTTCGATCCGATTACGCAGGCGGAAAGCGGCTTCATGTCGCTCAACGGGTTTGCCGATGGCCCCGCGGTTCGTACCGGCCCACCCATCGTGGACATGGCGACAGGGATGTCTGCCTGCAACGCGATCCTGCTGGCGCTATTGGCGCGGGATCGGCTCGGCCGCGGACAGCATGTCGAAGTCGCCCTGTTCGACATCGCCATGGGGATGACCGGCTTCTTTGGCATGGCCTATCTGATCAACGGCGAGAACCCCGGCCGCTTCGGCAATTCGCCGAGTGGGTCTCCCACCGTCGGCGTCTATGAGGCCTCGGATGGCCCGCTTTACATGGCCTGCGCGAACGACAGGCTCTATCGTCGGCTGGTGGTCGAGGTGCTGAACCGGCCCCACCTGATCACCGATCCGCAGTTCGCCACGCGCAAGGCGCGCTCCGAGAATAAGGAACTCTTGCGGGCGGCCATCGCGGAGGTCTTTGCGAGCGATACCCTCGAGAATTGGATAGCGAAGATGAAGCTGGCTAATATTCCAGTCGGTTATCTCCGGACAGTCGAGGAGGGCTTCAACGCGCCGGAGGCGCGTCAGCGCCATCGCCTGAGCAGGATTCCGCATCCCACGGCGGACTGGGTCCCCAATATCGAGACGCCGATCACCATGAGCCTGACCGGCGCGATTGATCCTGTTGCCGCACCTCTGCTCGGCGAGCATACGGAGAATGTCCTGCGCGACACACTTGGCTACGACGAGCGTCAGATCACGGAGCTCGCCCAAAAGGGAGTCTTTGGATCAGGCAAGCCTTCGCCGGTTTGAATCGAAGAGGTTGTTTCCGCGGCATCAAGCATCGCGCGGCTTGCGGATCGCTGCTTCGCGATGCCGGCGTTTGCGACGTCGCATCCTTTTGGGCTCGGGGCAGGGCAACTGCGGCCTGTCAACGCTCCCCAGCTTGATTTAGCGAGGTTCCCGCCGCATAACTATCTGAAAGCGAGGGACACGAATGGCGCCTGGTCAAGAGCCGAGCATGGGCCTGCCCACCGGGCCGGAATCCAGCGAACGCGCCTATGCGGCAATGCTCGCGAAGACCCGGGCGCTCGTGCCACAGCTGCGCGAGCGGGCGGCCCGGACCGAAGAGCTACGGCATCTACCGCCCGAAACCGAACGAGACCTGCACGATGCCGGCCTGTTCCGGATGCTCCAGCCCAGGGGTATTGGCGGGGCTGAGCTCGACTATGTCGCCTTGATCGATTGCGCAGACCTGCTCGGACAGGCAGACGCGTCGGTGGCCTGGAATCTTGCCAATCTGGCAAGCCATCACTGGATGCTCGGCATGTTCGAGCAAAAGGCGCAGGATCTCGTCTGGGGTCGTGATCCGGATACGCTGATCGCATCCTCATTCATCTTTCCTGCCGGCCGGGCCACGAAGGTTGACGGCGGATACCGACTGCACGGAAGCTGGCCATTCTCCTCGGGCGTCGCGTCCTGCGAATGGAACATGCTTGCAAGCATCGTCTCCTCCGACGATGAAGCCGACGGCATCGAGTATCGGATATTCTTGCTCCCGAAAGGCGATTACAAGGTTCTCGATACCTGGAATGTCGCGGGATTGCGCGGCACAGGTTCCTGCGATGTGGAAGTGCGCGACGCTTTCGTGGCCGACCATCTGACGGTCGCCGTCGGTGAGCTCATCGGTGGCCGGGCACCGGGAAGCAAGATCAATCCCAATCCGTTGTATGCATTACCTGTGTTCTCGCTGTTTCCTTACGTGCTGTCCGGCGTCGCGCTGGGCAATGCCCAGGCGTGCCTGAATGACTATGTCGAGGTCGCGCGTCATCGCATTTCCACCTACAACCGGGCCAAGCTCAGCGACTTTCAGAGCACGCAGATCAAGATCGCGGAGGCATCGGCCAAGATCGACGCTGCGCGCCTGATCATGCGTTCGGCTTGTATCGGTGCCATGGAAGATGCCAGACGTGGTCATGTTCCCGATATGGCGGCCAAGACCAAATATCGACGCGACGGGGCTTTTGCAGTGAACTTGT